>QFXJ01000027.1 GCA_003402375.1 Candidatus Nitrotoga sp. CP45 | reverse complement strand
GGGGTCGAATTCCTGCGCCGGGTAAAGACACTGCATCCGGAGACGGTACGCCTGGTGCTTTCCGGTTATACCGATCTACAAGCGGTAACGGATGCGATCAATGAGGGGGCGATCTACAAATTCCTGACCAAGCCTTGGGACGACGGCATCCTTCGTGCCAACATCGAGGAAGCCTTCCGAAACAAGGAAATGGCCGACGAGAACCGTCGCCTGCACACAGGGTTGGCGTTGGCTAACAGCCAGATGACAGCGGTCAACGAGCAGCTGCAAACGCTGGTGGCGAACAAGGACCTTCAAGTGATGTGCGACGAATCGTTGCTCGACATCGCGCAAGAAGTGCTGCAGCAACTTCCCTGGCCGATCATTGGAATCGACGATGAACGCACTGTCGCCTTGGCCAATATCGCTGCCAACGTGATCTGCGGCAATGGTGAGCCGCTTCTGGGCCGGGATATGGACGCCTCGCTGCCGGCGCCGCTCCTCGCGGCGCTGGGTTCGTCCCTGACGGCAGAGTCGGACATTAGTATCAACGGCGTCCGCTATCGTTTGCGCTGTAGTAGCATGGGCGAGCACTCGCGCTCGCGGGGTACCCTGCTGGTGCTAATGCCGCCCCCCCTCTTGCCATGCCAGCAATGATCAAAACAATTCCGCTCGACCAAACGTTACCTGGCATGGTGTTGGGCGAAAAAGTGATGAGCGGCAGCAATATGCTGCTGCCACTTGGCACGGTGATCAACATTTCCCATATAAATAGTTTGCGTCGTTGCGGAGTAAGCGCGATAGTTGTGCTGGCGCCGAGCGAGCTTACGGTTGTGGAGATCAATGAGCAGCGTGAAGCGCTGCGCGGGCGGGTAGAGCGCCTGTTCAGACGAGCCGGCTCGAATGCCACCATGCAGTCCTTGCAGCGGGCAGTGCTTGAATACCAGCTGGAGAAACTCAATTGAGCGACATCACTTTGCAGATGGTAGTGGCCGATCTCGACCGACTGCCGGCCTTGCCTGAAGCGGTAAGGGATCTCATGGATTACCTGCAGCGCCCTGAAGTGGATGTCGGCCAGGTCGCCTACAGAATTGCGCGGGATCCGGCGCTGGCGGCTAAATTATTGCGTGTTGCCAACTCTTCTTTTTACGGCCTGCAGAGACAGATAGCGACGATACCGGATGCCTTGACAGTGTTGGGGCTAAGCGCTGCCCGCACCCTGGTGACTGGGGCCGCAGTGGTGACGCACTTCCAGACCCTGGTAGTGGCAGGCTACGATCAGCGTGCCTTCTGGCTGCACAGTGCCGGTACCGCACTCTGCGCACGCGTGCTGGCAAGGGAGCTCGGCACCAATATGGAAAATTCCTTTACTGCTGGCTTGCTCCACGATATCGGTCGGCTCATTCTGGCGGCACGTTTCCCAGAGAAGTCGCATAGCGTCTCGATATACCGTGCCGAGCACGATTGCCACCCGATCGAAGCAGAGCAAGAAGTTCTGGGCTTCGACCATACTCAAATTGGCGCGGCACTAGCAGTGCACTGGAAATTTCCCGCTGAAATAATAGTGGCGATCGCTAGCCATCATAAACCAATGGATATGCCTGCAGGTTCGCTGGTTGACCAGGTACATCTGGCCGACGTAATGGCGCATACGCTGGAGTTTCCGGGTGGCAATGACGATCTGGTGCCGCGCTTATCCAGCGTCGCTTGGAATAGGCTGGGTATCGGTTGGATCCAATTCAAACGTCTGCTGGGAGAGGTGGATGCTCAGCGCAATGACGCGGAGTGGGTACTAAGTTAAACAAAAGGGAATGGTGACAGCATGGAAATTGAACTGGATGAAATGAATGCCGTTATGCCAAGTAGTCAGCAGCGCGAACTGGAGAATTACAAGTTTGTTTTCGACCAGCATGCCATTATCAGCGTCACCGATGCCGCCGGGTGCATCGTCGATTCCAACGAATTGTTTTCTAAGATCAGTGGCTTTCCCCGCGAGGAACTCCTAGGCCGTGACCACCGGATGCTCAATTCTGGTTACCATCCCAAGAGTTTCTTCGAGGGCATGTGGCTCACTATAGGTGCCGGCAAGGTATGGCAAAGCAATACTCGCAACCGGCGCAAAAATGGCGAATTTTACTGGGTGTCAATTACGATCGTACCCTTTCTGGGCGAAAATGGGCAACCCCATAAGTATGTCTCGATCTGCACAGATATTACTGCTCGGATAAAGGCAGAAGAGGAGATGCAACGCAGCCTGCAATTGTTCCACGTGTTGTCCGAGACCGTCGCTGCTGGCGTAATACTTCACCGCGGCAGTAAGCTGATCTATGCGAATCCTGTAGCTGAACGGCTAACCGGCTTTACGCACGATGAACTGCTAACAATGGAGTATTGGGAACTCGCCCACCCCGACTCGCGCGAACTGGCTCACCAGCGTGGCGAAGCGCGTCAGCGTGGCGAAGCGATGGATGCCCATTTCGAATACCATATTAATACCAAAAACGACGCCGAAACCTGGGTTCAGAGCAGTGTCGCAAACATCGAGTACCAAGGGGAACCGGCGGTACTCGTCACTTGTGTCGATATCACCGAGCGTAAACGTGCCGAAGCGGCGCAACTGCATGCGCAGCAAATCCTGGCCCAGATCGTCCATGTAAATCCGATGCCGATGTTCGTTATTGACGCCGATTGCGTCGTGACGCACTGGAATCAAGCCTGTGAGATGATCACAGGCATTAGTGCGGCCGATATGGTTGGAACGAACAATCACTGGCGCGCCTTCTACACAAAGCAGTGTCGGGTGCTGGCTGACCTGGTGGTAAATGGTGCCAGCGAAGCTGAAATCGACGAGTCGCATTACAGCAATCTGCAGAGATATTTTCAGGTGTCCGAGGGCGTGTACCATGTCGAAATATTCCATCCTTCCTTGGGTGAGCATGGTCTCTGGTTGAGTTGTACCGTAGCACCGCTGATGAATGAACAAAAGCAGGTTGTTGGCGCAATTACAACCTTTCGAGACATCACCAAGCAGAAGCTTTTTGAAGAAATGCAGCATCATGCGCACCGCGACTTGGAGCAGTTGATCCAAAGTCGTACCGCCGAACTTGAGCAAGTGAACCTTCGGTTGGCAGAGGACGTGCAGAATCGAGAGCGGGCCGAAGCAGTTCTGTTACGGCGCAACATTGAGCTGAGTGAACTTAATGCACGTCTTAACGAGGCGCAGGAGCAGCTACTGCAAAACGAAAAAATGGCCTCAATCGGCCAATTAGCGGCTGGCGTCGCGCACGAGATCAATAATCCGATTGGCTATGTGCATTCCAATATTGGTGCGCTGGAGACCTACCTGAACGACCTGTTCCTAATCCTCGACGCTTATGCCAGTACCGAGAGTGAACTGCCGGCCGACGCAGTGACACACGTCGAACTGCAGAGACTCAAGGCCGAACTTAATTTGGATTTCTTGCGCATGGATATTCCACAGCTTATGGTGGAGTCGAAGGAGGGTATCTCGCGCGTGCGTAAGATCGTCCAGGATCTGAAAGATTTTTCTTACGTCAATAGTAGTCAGGAGTGGGCGTGGGCTGACCTGCACCAAGGATTAAACTCGACCCTTAACGTGGTGAATCACGAGATCAAGTATAAAGCTGAAGTGGTCAAGGAATATGGCACCTTACCCGAGATTGAGTGCTTGCCGTCGGAAATCAACCAGGTGTTTCTCAACCTCTTGGTCAATGCCGCTCACGCAATAGCCGATGCCGAGCGCGGCATCATCACACTACGAAGCGGTTGCGACGATCGACGCGTTTGGATTGAGGTCGCTGACACTGGCCGCGGTATCGCGCCGGAAAATCTGAAGCGCATCTTCGATCCTTTCTTCACCACCAAGCCAATCGGCAAGGGCACTGGCTTGGGCCTCTCCCTCTCCTATGGGATCGTAACGAAGCACGGCGGCAGCATTGAGGTGAACAGCAAGGTGGGTACGGGCACGAGTTTTCGTGTCATTCTACCGCAACGGCAAAGACATGAATCGATTCAAGAGGAAGCACCGTGAACGATTCCAGCATTTTGCTGCCGTCTACCGCGGCCAGAGCGAGCGCAACCCTGTTGTGCGTCGACGACGAGCAGAACATACTTTCCGCCCTGCGCCGGTTGTTCCGCCACGATGGCTACCGTGTACTGACAACCACCAGCGGCGACGCGGGAATAAAGCTCTTGGAGAACGAGCAGGTCGATCTGGTGATCTCCGACATGCGCATGCCGGAAATGAACGGAGCACGTTTTCTTGAGATTGTAAGTAGCCGTTGGCCAGACACCTTGCGCATCCTGCTCACCGGCCATGCCGACATCACTTCGACCATTGAGGCGATCAACCAGGGCAAAATTCTCCGCTACATCTCCAAGCCTTGGGACGACCAGGACGTGCGCCTGATCGTGCGCCATGCGCTCGAACACAAGCAACTAGAGCGCGACAAGCGGCGTCTCGAGGCCTTGACGCACCGGCAGAACGAAGAACTGCGCGAGTTGAATCTAAGCCTCGAAGCCCGGGTAGAAGAGCGCACCGCTGAATTGCGCTTAGCCCATGATGCGCTTGCTGCTGCCAACGAGAAACTAAAGACCAGCTTTCTCACCTCGATCAAAGTTTTCTCGAACCTGATCGAGGTGAGCGAGGGAGCACGGTCGGGACATTCGCGCCGCGTCGCCGATTTATCCCGACGAATCGCCGTCAAAATCGGGCTGGATCGAACTGCAACGCAGGACGTGATGCTCGCTGGCCTCCTCCACGACATCGGTAAGATCGGCATGCCCGACGCCCTGCTTGCAAAGTCGGTGAACCAGATGAACGCAGAAGAACTCATCCTGTTTAAGAAACATCCGATCAAAGGAGAGTTAGCTCTAATGGCGCTCGATGGCCTGCGTAACGCCGCCCGCTTGTTGCGTTCGCATCATGAGCGCTATGACGGCCAAGGCTATCCAGAGGGTCTAAGCGCCACGGATATTCCGCTGGGTGCTCGCATCCTCGCCGTTGCCAACGACTATGACGGCTTGCAGATCGGAAGCTTCAGTGCCAAGCGTCTCAGTTCAGTCGAGGCACTCGCTTTCATCCAGCAGTCGCGGGGCAAACGCTATGACCCGCAGGTTCTCGATGTCTTCGCTAGCCTGAATGACAGTGAGATCGTCGACAAAGCGGAGAAGGAGTGGGCATTGGGTCCAAATGCCCTCAGGCCGGGCATGGTACTGAGCCGCGACCTGTTCAGCCGCGAAGGCGCTTTGTTGCTCGCGGCCGATTCCCTACTCGACAACGGCCTGATAAAGCAGATCAGGGGTTACACCGGATTCGAAGAACAGAGTGTCGTGATTCACGTGCGTGCCGATCGGATCGAAACTGCCACCACTCAAAATCGGCCATCGTTATAGATGGAATAACATCTAAGAGCCTGTTCACGATCTTCGCAGCAGCAGAACCAGGAAGGCAAGGTGGATGAATTGCAGGCTGATAT
The DNA here is from genome assembly GCA_003402375.1 of Candidatus Nitrotoga sp. CP45. Classification (GTDB taxonomy): domain Bacteria; phylum Pseudomonadota; class Gammaproteobacteria; order Burkholderiales; family Gallionellaceae; genus Nitrotoga. Next base: position 26,297 of record QFXJ01000027.1, on the reverse strand, counting down.
TGAGTTTGCGTTCGCAGTTCTTCCATAGCCGTCTGCATTTCTCCAACCAGGCGAAGCTGCGCTCAACCACCCAACGCTTTGGGATGACGGCGAAGGTGTGTAGTTCGTTGCGCTTGGCGATCTGCACCGATGCCCCCAGTATTTCATCGATTGCCAACGCAAATGGTTGGCCTACATAACCACCATCAGCCAGAAGACGTTCAACCCGCGCAAGGCCTGGTTTGCACCGTGCCATCGCCTGCAAGGCACCTTTCCGATCAGTGGCCTCAGCGGTGGTCACCGCAACTGCATGCGGTAGTCCTTGGGTATCCACCGCAATGTGGCGCTTATTGATCCGGCCTGATTTATCCGCGACTCATGTATGAGAGACACTCGTGCAAGTCAATAAATACAAGTTCTATGAGCAATTTAAACTGGGTGACTCACGGATAAATCGGGCCGAGTCTATAATCCCAGAGATCTTCTTGCCTGCGTCATAACCTTTCTGACCCGCCGTGTACGTGTTCTTCCGCTATGTGCGCGCACAATCAATAGCGTCGGCTGTGCGTTGCGCCACTGTCTCGTACGGGCCACGCCAATCTGATTTTTTAACGCCCGCTCCAGCAGGCTTATTCCTTCCTCGTCCTGCTCGCGCCTGATGTCGCTTGGGTGTTTTTTCTTGCGCATTCGGACATTGTCTCGGATTTCAGTAAGGTCGTTAATAGGCTCTAAGTGAACTCTTAAATATTGGATTCAGGTGCAAATTCAAAAGCTTGACCACACGAAATTATGTGAGTTTAAAAAAAGTGGGCGCTACCCATTTCGTGAAGTATGGCCACAATTTCCTTTCGTATATCCAAGCGTGTTTAAACGGGTAGCGTGCACTCTTTTTCCAGGCGTGAAATGGACGGATGCGCTGTCGATGAGTGTCCCGCTGGTGATTATCTACTGGTCTTGGAGCTCTTTACTAGCCGCTGGCTAAACGCGACATATTCGTCAATCAGCCGGGTTAGCCCGGCTTTGTCGCTATCAGTCGGGTTTGGAACAGCCGCGAGACTGTCGATCCGCCGCGACAAGCTGTCCAACTGTTGAAAACGGCTACCGAATTCAACGTATTGCAGCTTCGTCATTGCGCATCTATTAAACCCAGTCACCACGAATTTCCTGAATTCGTTTGCCTGCTGCAAGGCATCAGATACTGCTCGAAGCTGCGTGGGGTCCAGTTTTTCAGACAGCTCTCCCCTTTCTGCAATGTTGGCTTCAAACTCAGCAGAGTAAGCCCAATATTTTGTGGTGAAATTATCCATATTTACAGGATTGCGCATTCCATCATCACACTGCACTGCAGAAGCGAGATTGTCCTTGAACAAAAAAGTAAGTATAGCTATCAGGGCAGCTCCGACGATAACCAGAGCCACTGTCTTGGTATTGCTGTTCATACATAGCCCTTATATTCAGTAGAACTGGTTGCGGATTTTACGAAGCGTGGATTCTTCTTGTATTCTTCCATTAGGTATAGCCTAACGAACGAAATATGATTGTCAGCAGCCGAATTGTAAGATAAGCAGCAATGGCTCCATCATAGCCATTGATCCATTAATAGTCGGTATATCCTTTTTCCCCCGGTGTATAAAAGGTATTGGAGTCTGGTGCTGTCAACGGGCTACCGTTACGTAATTTTTCCACCAGATCAGGATTAGAGATGAATGGACGGCCGAATGCGACGAGGTCGCCACGCTGTAAATCAAGATCGGCGTTTGCGCGAGTCAAATCATAGCCGCCTGACAAAATGTATTTCCCTTTGAACGCGGCACGTATTTTTGCCTTCAACGCTGGGCTTACTTCCGGTGCGCCCTGCGAGCTGTGATCGACGATGTGGATATACGCCAAGCCGATGCTGTTTAATTCGGCGATCAAGCGTTCGTACAGCGCATCCATCTCGGCATCGGGAGTCATACCATTTGAAACACCGTAAGGTGAAATGCGCATTCCGATGTGATCTGCACCGATAGCAATGGCAGCAGCCTTGGCAACTTCCACGGCAAAGCGGATGCGATTTTCAATACTGCCGCCCCAGCGGTCAGTGCGCTGATTGGAAGCTGTGTTAAGAAATTGATCGATTAGATAGCTATTCGCCGCATGCAACTCTACACCATCAAATCCAGCTTCAATCGCCCGCTTGGAAGCGGTTGCATACTCGGCGATGGCGTGTGCAATATCGGCTTCGTTCATTGCAGTGGGCACGGGATGCGGCTGCATTCCCTTGCTGTCCGTCCACATTTCGCCCGGCGCGGCGATAGCGGAAGGCGCGAGCACCTTGGCGTCGGCTGGCATGTTCGCGGGGTGGCTAACCCGTCCGGTATGCATCAGCTGTACAAATATTTTGCCACCTGCCTGATGCACGCCGTCCGTCACCCGCCGCCAGCCTTGTACTTGTGCGTCGTTAAATAGTCCGGGGATGCGCGCATAGCCGAGTCCGTTCGGCGAGGGCGATGTGCCTTCAGTGATGATGAGCCCGGCTGCGGCGCGCAGCCGGTAATATTTTTCCATCAGTTCGTTCGGTACATTGCCGATGGCGCGTGAACGCGTCAGTGGTGCCATGGTGATGCGGTTCTTCAGTTGAAATTTGCCAAGCGTGGTGGAGGTAAAAAGGGTGGTAGTCATGTTGTTTTTCCTTAGCGGATGTTCTCTAAATTAAGTTATGGGCAAGTTGTTTGACGTTTAAAACTATTGATTTGGCCAGATTATGTTTGAAGTCCGTTCGCTTTTCGACAGGCTCAAGGCGAACGGACTTCGATAAGTTCAGCCCGTACGGAATTAATATTTCACCATGCCGGATCAATAAGCTTTTGTTTCCCCGTCCAGGCTCATACGGCCCGCACCAAATAAGGTGAATGCCAATAATCCGCCTGCCATTGCAAGATTTTTCATAAACATGATCTGTTGCATCGGGTCTGCGCCAGAATGAAACAACACACCGGAAACGATGCAGAAAACCGACAATGCAAATGCCACCAAGCGCGCCTGAAAACCAAGCAATAACGCTAACCCCCCACCTATTTCCAGCGCAATTACCAAGGGAAGAAGCTCACCGGGAAGACCGACAGATGCCATATAGCCTTGCGCTCCCGCGTAACCTGCCCCCAGCTTGCTGAATCCTGCGCTAATGAAGATTGCCGACGCTAAAAGTCTGGCGGTGATCGCAAGTAACGCGTTGACAGCGGGTGTTGATACCAATTTCACGATATTGCCGTTGACCTGCTTGAAAATATTTTGGGTAGTCATGTCATGCTCCTTATTAATTTAAAGTTATTTGACTCAGGCAAGGTGCCCATTCCTAAAATCATCCATCGCCTGATGAATCTCTTCCTGCGTGTTCATCACGAACGGCCCGTATTGCACGATCGGTTCGTTCAGCGGTCTGCCAGCGATCAGGATCAGACGCGCATCTTCCGCCGCGGTGAGTGCCACGCCATCGGCTTCCGGTGTGTTGCTCAAGATACCCATGCGATGTGATTCCACTAACGTGTCACCAACTTTCACCGTGCCGCGATAGACATAAATAAAAGCGTTATGCGTGGTAGGCAATGCTGTCGAGAACGAAGCTCCCGCAGGCAAGTGAATGTCCAGATACATTGGCTCGGTATCCTCGCGTGTAACAACGCCTGCCACGCCGTTGCTGGTTCCGGCAATCACACGCACGGTAACGTTCCCTGCTGTTACGTATTCTGGAATCTCCCGGCTTGCGATGTCGCGATACCACGGCTCGGCCATCTTGCGCTTCGCTGGCAGATTGAGCCATAACTGAAAACCTTCCATCACACCGTCTTTTTGTTCGGGAATTTCTGAATGAATAACGCCACGCCCAGCGGTCATCCACTGCACGCCGCCATTTTCCAGCAGCCCCTCGTGTCCTGCGCTATCGCGATGCCGCATCCGTCCAGACAGCATATAAGTTACCGTCTCAAAACCACGATGCGGGTGATCCGGGAAACCCGCGATGTAATCGTTTGGGTTATCGCTGCCGAATGCGTCCAGCATTAAAAATGGATCAAGGCGGTGCTGCAGCTTGCCGGTAAGCACGCGGGTTAGCTTCACCCCTGCGCCGTCCGAGGTGGCAACGCCTTCGATTATGCGCTCGACACCGCGCGATTGATGCAATATTGTTTGGTTGATGGTGTTCATGTTGGCTCCTCCATTAATAAAGTAACGTGGGCACATTTTAGGCGGCTCGAAAAGATAGATAAAGCCATGAACATGGGATAAACTGTTCCACAAATGGAACAAAAGAATATCTCCGCTGACGACTACATCTTGTTCGCTACCATTGTCGAACAAGAAAGTTTAGTGCGCGCGGCAGAACACCTCAGTATGCCCAAAGCCACCGTTTCCCGTCGCTTGACGAATCTTGAAGCGGCACTTGGGCAGCGGCTGTTGTTGCGCACCACCCGTCGCCTTACACTCACCGACTTTGGGCAAGAATTCCTGGATCATTGCCGGCGCGTTGCAGAAGAGGTCGCTACCACGCAAGATTTCGTGCGCAGTCAAGATGTGCAGCCGCGCGGACGATTGCGCGTCTCCATGCCGGGTGACTATGCCAAGCAACATTTCTCGCGCGCCATCGCCACCTTCATCGAAACCTATCCTGAGATACAACTTGATCTTGATCTGACTTCAAGGCGTGTTGATCTGATCGGCGAACGCTTTGACCTTGCCATTCGCATGGGTGCGCTGGAAAACGACTCAACACTGGTGGCGCGCAAGATTAACGAGCTTGGATTCGGCCTTTACGCCAGCCCCATTTATCTCGCGCTTCATTCAGCACCGAAGCATCCTGATGAGTTGGAGCGTCATTCGGCGGTTCGTTTACTTTCAGCACGAGGAAGCGCAACGCCTTGGAAATTAATATGTGGCAAGGCTGTTTGGGAAGGGGTTCCGCCCGGACGGCTCACCCTGAATTCACCTGATATGATCCAACAGCTTTTGCTGGACGGAGCGGGCATCGGTGCGTTACCGGATCGCTTCGTGGCAGAAGACGTGCGCGGCAAACGTTTGGTGCGGATATTACCGAAGTGGTGTTTACCCGCCGTCCCCGCCTGGGCAGTGATGCCCATGCGCCGTTACCTGCCCGCCAAGACGCGCGCTTTTCTTGCTCATCTTGAGCTGTTCATGGAGAGAGGGTGATCGAGGAAGATATTGAGACTCTCACTAATGCTAATGAATCAGACTGAATCTGACGCTTATCATTCATCAACATAAATTCTGGAGTCGTTTAAAACTGTTAGGTTTAATTCTTTAGGGGCGAAGTGATGAATATACGCAATACTACGGACCGTTACGGAGCACTATCTATTGGAATCCATTGGTTAATGCTGTTAATGTTTGTAGCAGTGTATGCATGTATTGAGCTACATGAGTTTTTCCCCAAAGGAAGCGATCTTCGCGCGACTTTAAAAACCTGGCATTTTATGTTGGGCTTATCTATTCTTGTACTAGCCTCGATACGCCTAATAATTTACATAACGGGTACTGCCCCCCGTATTGAGCCAGATCCACCGAAGTGGCAGATGCAATTAGCTAAGCTAATCCACGTAGCGCTCTATGCACTGATGATCGCTATGCCGCTGGCGGGATGGCTGTTACTCAGCGCGGAAGGTAAGCCGATACCATTTTTCGGCTTGCATCTGCCGGCACTTATCGATAAGAGTAAATATTTGGCGGATGTGATCGAAGAGATTCATGAAGCCGGTGGCACGATCGGTTATTTTCTCATTGGCCTACATGCCGCAGCTGCGTTATATCATCATTACTTTGTGCGCGATAATACGCTGCGGCGCATGCTCCCTAACCGGGATTGAGTCGGTACTGTGCTTAACAACCCCCTGAGTCCCCCAGAAACCATTTGGCAGCCGCGTGGCTGCTGTCCGTGTGATATGACCACCATTTTGCGGCTAGTGAAGTGCCAGAGAGCATTCGATACAATCCAGCTATCCTGAGGGTGAACCCTGATGGCCTGACGGTGAAACTTGTGGCACGATGATGAAACCTTATACTGAAAGCGGTCATACGTGACTAAATATGCTTGAACATTGTGATCCTATCGCTGTAGACAGTCGTTTGTACCGATGAAACTGCGTAAACTTTCAACCTGGTTTTCTGTGGGAGTGCTGCTGGTACTGGGTGCAAATATGTTGTGTGTCGTGCTGATTGAGCAGGCGTACAACAAAATGCTGGCCGTGCAAGAGCATCGGCGACTGTCCATTCAACTGTCCAACGAATTGCAACAAGAGACCGAGCAACTGGCCAGTTTGGTGCGTGCCTACACGACCACCGGCGAACCGCGCTATCTGTTTTATTACTACGATATCCTCGCCGTACGTCAAGGTAAAAAATCCGCGCCCGTCAAGTTTAATCCCGCGATTTATTGGGATGATGTGATTGCAGAGCGGATGTTGCATGTCATACCCGAACAAGTTGAACGCCATGTATTAACGGACAGGATGCGCGCTTTGGGTTTCAACGCACAGGAACTCCAAACATTAACGCAGGTTTTCGCGATCACCGAGGCCATGAAACAAACCGAGCAGATCGCTTTTGCCGCTACGCAAGGGCTTTATGATCCAGACAAACGCGCATTTGTTTCTGAAGGAGCTCCTCGTCTCGACTTTGCCAGCAAGCTGGTTTACAGCCAGGCTTATAACCGGCTGAAAGCCGATTTGGCGCACGCGGTAGAGGGACTAAATGAACAAGTCAGCAAGCGCACCCAGGGCGAGGTCGAGCAAGCAACCGCACGTTTGCAACGGCTCATTATGGTTTTGTTGGCAAGCATGGCGGTCACCATCGGTCTGGTTGGGTTAGCTTTTAATACCGTGCGTCGCCAGGTATTAAAGCCGATCGAATGGCTTAAGCTGTCTGCCGACCGATTGTCGGCAGGTGACTACACCAGCCGTACCCGACTGGATTTGGTACGGGACTCAGCGGTAGATGAGCTGGCCGTGTTGAGCGAGACGTTTGACAGTATGGCGCAATCAATTGAAGCCGATATCAGCCGTCGCCAAACCGTACAGTTGGCATTGGAAAAAGCGCGCAATCAAGCCGAGAATGCGACCAAAATAAAATCCATGTTTTTGGCTACGATGAGCCATGAAATCCGCACGCCCATGAACGCTATTTTGGGGATGGCCTACTTAGCGCTGAAAACAGACCTGAATGCGCGTCAGCGCGATTATGTTTCCAAGGTGCATAACGCCGCCAAGATGTTGATGGACATTATCAACAACGTCCTGGATTTCTCCAAGATTGAAGCGGGCAAGTTGGAGCTGGAACAAAATCGCTTCCTGGTTGAAGAGGTGGTTTCCAATGCTCTGGCCTTGTTGCAACAACGCGCTTACGAAAAAGAAGTGGAATTACTGTTCGAAGTGGACACCCCCCATTTGTTGGATGAAGAGGGCGCTTTGGTTGGGGATGCGTTGCGCCTAGGGCAAATTCTGATCAACCTATTATCCAACGCCATCAAATTTACGCATAGCGGCCATGTCAAGTTGACGCTGGGCATTGATGCGCAAGATGGAGAATCAATGACACTACGCTTTACCGTAAGCGATACGGGTATCGGCATGACTGCGGAACAGATGGAACACTTGTTCCAAGAGTTTAGCCAGGCGGATGGCTCCACCACGCGAAAATACGGGGGGACAGGCTTGGGGCTGGTAATTGCCAAGCGTTTTGTCGAACTGATGGGCGGGCATATCTGGGCAGAGAGCAAACCTGATGCCGGTTCGCGCTTTATCTTTACCGCCCGCCTCTTGCGCGCGCAACAGCGCACGGCTAACACGGCAAGCTTGCCTGGCGTACAAACCCTGCGCGTTTTGGTCGTGGACGATCAACCCGAAGCGCGCATGGTGCTGGTCAAAATGCTGCGTCATCTTGGCGTGGGCCAAACACCGGGGGCCGGCATCGACAGCGCCGAGAACGGGCAGACTGCGCTAGAAATGATTGCCCAGGCGCAGCAACAAAATCGCCCCTATCATCTGTTGATGTTGGACTGGGTCATGCCTGGCATGGATGGCGAACAAGTCTTGCGTACGCTGCACGCACAACCCCCGGACAGCCAGCCTTTGCCGGTCATCGTTTCTGCCTACGATATGGATGCCATGCACGATACCGTCTCCAGGTTGAATGCCCATCTATTCCTGTCCAAACCGATATTGCCTGAGGCGCTGCGGCATTTACTCAAGGGCCTGTCGGAGCATGCGCCTGCATCGCCGCCGCATGAAGTTGGCGCACCTCCAGAGGCTGCCACGCTACCAGGCCAATGGCCAGACTGTTTGCCCCAACTTAGAATATTGCTGGAAGAATGCAATGTTGAGGCGGCAGATTTATGGCAAACCCACAAGCCCGCATTTGCAAGCCTCTTGCCAGTGCAAACCGTACATCGCATTTCGGTGGCGTTGGATAATTTTGATTTTGATATTGCCCTGGCTTTGTTACCGGAAACTTGAAACTTTAGGGCACCTCTAAAAATTAAGAGTTCTAAACAAGACTAGGCGCGAATAAAAAATGTTGACGCAGCATATAATTGATATGTAAGGAAACATTTTTTGTGAGCAACAACGTATTGTAACGAGACGGGTTAAGCAGGCAATCCCCGAAGGGGATGCTCGCAAATCTGAATTTTTAGAAGTGCCCTTTAGAGACGCCCTTTATAACATAGCGGAGCACAACCCCATGTTTGCCGAAACCGAACGTGCAACGATCTTGCTGGTGGACGATGTGCCCGACAACCTGAGCCTGTTGAGCAGTATCTTGCGCGAGGATTACCGTATCCAGTTGGCGACCAGTGGCGCCAAAGCCTTGGAGCTGGTTGCGGCCAGCTCGCCGGATTTGATTTTGCTGGATGTGATGATGCCGGAAATGGATGGCTATGAAGTCTGCAAACGCCTCAAGGCCAATCCAGACAGCTGTGATATTCCCGTGTTGTTTGTCACCGCCCGCAACCAAACCGAAGATGAAGAACTCGGACTGACGCTGGGCGCAATGGACTATATTCATAAACCGATTAGCCCGCCGATTATCAAAGCGCGGGTGCGCAACCACATTGCACTCAAACTGCAAACGGATGCGTTAAAACGCCTTTCGTTCATGGATGAACTGACCCAAGTCGCCAATCGACGCCGTTTTGACGAGATACTGCATAACGAACTGCAGCGTGCGGCACGGCAACAACATGAGCTGTCCTTGTTAATGCTGGACGTGGATTATTTCAAACTGTTTAACGACCATTATGGTCATGGTTTGGGCGATCAGTGTTTGACGCGGGTCGCCCAAGCCATGCAGGCAGAAGTGAACCATCCGACGGATTTGGTAGCGCGTTACGGCGGTGAAGAATTTGTCGTTTTACTACCACAAACCGGTCTGGAAGGCGCGCGCAACGTGGCCGAATCCTTGCGCGGGACTATTGCCGCCATGCAGATTCCCCACGCCCACTCATCAGCCGCAGCACATATCACGATCAGCATCGGAGTCGCTTGCAACACCCAGAGCGAAACAAACTCAGCGGCGGAATTGCTCAAACTGGCTGACCAGGCGCTCTACCTGGCCAAACAATCTGGACGCAATCAGGTAAAGTCTTGGCATCACAAATAATTCATCTCGAGGAACGTCTAAACATGCGCGCAATTTGGCAAAAATTACCTTGGCTCATCGTACTGATTCTGGCGCTGATGGTTTGGAAATACCCACCGTTACTACCGTGGATACTCTTGGTGGCGGCCATTTTTATGTGCTGGTTTAGCCCAAAACGCGGTTTGATTGGTCCGGTAAGCTTGCCCGCAGACGATGCATTTTTACCCACCGAGCAGGTACAGTGGTGGTACTGGACGGGCCATCTGGAAACGGAAGACGGCCAGCGTTTCGGTTTTGAAGTGGTATTTTTTAGCTTCGATGCTTTCCTATTCATGCGCGATCAGCTGGTGCAAGCGGCCATCACCGATGTGAACGGCAATCGCTTTGAATTCAAGGAATTTGTCGAATTCCATCTCCCCAACAAAACCCCCAATGGCTTCAATCTCAGCAACGGCGCGGACAAATCCGTCACCGCGGTGGGCGGCAATGGCACGGACCACTTGCACAGCGCAATTGGCGATTACGTCCTGGATATTGATCTGCAATCAACCAAGCCACCCGCGCTGCACTACGGCGGCGGCGCGCACCCCTATGTTTTTGGCGGCTACACCTACTACTACTCGCGCACCCACATGGCGACGGCTGGCAGCTTGAGCATTAAAGGCAAGTCTTACAAAGTCACCGGAACCAGCTGGTTTGATCGCCAATATGGCGAGCTGTTTCAAGCGATCGATAAAGGCTGGCAATGGTTTGCCATCGAACTGGCAGACAACCGCCAAATCATGCTATTCGATTTTAACGGCGAAGATGCCATGGTAGAAAAATCCGGTTCCATCACTGACGCACAGGGGCGCACCACAGATCTCGCAGCGCATCAATTCGACGTGGCCATACTGGGTTACTGGACCAGCCCCACCACTGGTTGCACCTATCCCGCTGGCTGGACAGTGGTAATCGGCGACGAGACCTTTACCGTGCAGCCTGCCGTGCAAGACCAGGAGCTGCGCGGTAACCACAGCTTCTGGGTCGGCCCGGTGTATTGGGAAGGCGCGTGCACCATCGGCGGCGCAGTAAGTGGCAAAGCCTATGTAGAGCTAAATGGTTATTGCAAATGTCCAAAGCCTGGGTATTGAGCAAACCTGCCAAGTAAAAGCCAAACGGAAAAGCCAAAAGGAAAAGCCAAACGGTTATAATTCGCCGCGTTTTCAATAGGGCCGTTGGATTCAAAAATTCTGCGACCGCCTGGACCAGCCCCATATAATGCTAATGACCATGCAAAAATGGCTTAGAAATAGCGTGCGCACGCTTGCCTGCCTCTCACTCGGCACGGCCAGCCTGTCGACACATGCTGTTGATTTTTCCCTGTCGGGATATGGCACCGTAGGCTATGCCATATCCGACCAAAATTACACCTACCAGCGCTATATCAATAACGAAGGCAGCTTCAAACGCGACACCCTATTCGGCGCACAATTAAATGCCCAATTCAACCCCGAATGGAGCGCGACGTTACAAGTCCAAGTAGCGCCGCCCGCACTGCTAAGTGACAATCAAAACTGGCAACCAACCATTACGTGGGCATTTTTATCCTACCGTCCAACTGATGATTGGTTGTTTCGCGTAGGGAAATTACGTATTCCCTTTTACCTGCATTCCGAGAATGCCAATATAGGCACGACTTATGCGTCCGCCCGCTTGCCGGTTGAGGTTTATGCCACCGCGTCTACGGTAGATTTTATTGGGGCATCGTTCGCCAAGACCTGGCAGCTCAACGAGAACGAATTTATTCTTGATGGCTATTGGGGGAATGCCGACAACGAGTCGTGGCGTTTCTATGCGCGTGACCCCGGAAATATACTCACCAAAAGTGGTGCGGCGGGTGAATTCTTTGCACCCTTGGCAATCGAGTCAAAAGGACTGCGGCTGAGCTTAAATCGCGACGGAAACACCTTTTTGGCGGGCATGCATTTCGCCGATACCACGGCACGCAACGGCACCACACTGGGGCCCTCGACGTACGTGCCCGCGCCAACTGGCGGTTGCGTACCGATTGGTATTCCGCCAGCATTCATTGGCAACTATTACTGCCCTGCTGCGGACGGCCCATCTAAGATACAAACCGTTACCACCAATTTAGGTGCCAGCATTGATTTGGGGCACGGCTTTCGCACAATCGGCGAATATGTCAGACGCAAAAACGAAGGCTCAACCCTTTCCCCCGACAGCAAAGGCTTTTACCTGAGCCTGCAAAAAGAAATCGGCAACTGGACACCCTACCTGACCTACGCCAAGCTAACCACGAAAAACCGCGGCCTGTATCAGGCGGTAAATGGCGTCCAGACAATTATTCCGGCAGTCAACGCTTTTGAACGCAACCTAGTCGATGCGATGGTGGTGTATGACCAAAATACATGGGCGCTCGGCACCGCCTACTCGCTTGGCAGCAACAGCAAAATCAAGGCTGAATGGTCTGTCGTGCAAACCGGCATCGCATCCAGTTTTATTGATGCGCCGCCGGGTGGACAATCCGGCGATCAACGCATCAATGTGTTGTCTCTCTCTTACAACTTTACGTTCTAAGGGAGGCAGCCATGATGAAACTCAAACTCAAACTGGTCTCCGCGCTACTGGCGCTTACGATATGCGAGGCGCATGCGGACAACGTGGTTGTCATCGGCCATGCTGGCCTAAGTAAATTAAACGCGAGTACCGTACAAAGAATATTTACCGGCAAGATCATCGAAATCGATGGCGTGCATGTTAAAGCAGTGAATCTTAAGGCAAGCGCATTGCGTGATCGTTTCTTGCAGCGCTACTTGAATCAGAACGATGACAAATACACCGCCTATTGGACGGTGCGCCGTTTCATCGGCAAAGGTATTCCGCCAAAAGAACTATCGAGTGCCGCCGAAGTCATTAACTTTGTCCAAACTACACCCGGCGCCATTGGTTATATCGATGAAACCGAATTGAAGCCGGACTTGAACGTGGTAAGCCGTTAAGGAAGCGTCAATCTATTCAGTGTTGCCAGGCGAGTTTCGGCCTTGTACCTGAGACTGTGCCCCCTGTACTCTCTTGATTTCTTGTAGCTACTTTATTTAATAGTGAGAGCGGAACGACGGTTTCGCTACAGAGGACTTACAACGCCCAAGGGTTAAACACTTGCGGGTATATCGTGAAATCCTGCTCGTTACGGGTAACCACGGTGAAGCCGTGGCATTGGGCAGTGGCCATGAGCAGGCCGTCCATCACTGGCACAGGTTGTCCAGCCAATTCGGAGTGTGCGGTGATTTGCGCCCAGACGTGAAGGGCAGCGGCATTGAGTGGGAGGATGCGCCCAGCGAAGCGCTGCTCCACCTTACTCAGCCAAGCAGTGAGTTTCTGGCTGCGGTGCGGGTCGCTTGCGTGCAGTTTGAGGATACCTTTTTCGATTTCACCCAGCGTAATGACGCTGATGAACAGGCTGGTTTCGTCTTGTTCATCCAGCCAAGCGATAACTTTCGGTGCGGGGGCTTTTTTGGCGTATTCGGAAAGCGCGCAGGTATCCAGCAGCCAGCTCATAGATCAATGTCGCGCCCGGTGTCGTGGCTGCGGGAAATATCCAGGTCTTCGGCTGCGAGGTCGGGACGCAGCAACGCGCTGGAAAGCTTGGTTCGGTGGCGGGTAAGTCGGGCATATTCTTCAGCCGAAACAATTACCGCCGTGGGTTTTCCGTGTACTGTAACTATTTGGGCATCGCCACTCGCAGCCAGCTTGATAAGCTGGCTGAAGTTGCCTTTCGCTTTTTGTAGTTGCCATTCCCTGTGCATAATGTCCTCCATTAATACCGGCGTTAATTCTGACCAGACTGGACAGAATTTAGCACAAAGCTTGCGGGTTAGCTATTGGTAACCTTAAAGGATTGTCATTTCGACCAAGGGGAGAAATCTTGTAGGGCGGCGCAGGTGATGTCCGGCGCGACAAAGGCGAAGTTGGTGAGGAGAGGATTTGTAACCGAGCCGAAATAGAACTGAGCAAGCGGGCATTTGTTCGCGAGACATTGGCGCGGCGCTTCCCATTGACCGCTGCGACAATAATGGTCACAGTTCAGTATCTTATTTAGTGCCTATTGGAGACGAAATCATGGAGCAATTATTGGCTAATCGCTCGGTTAGCATCACTGAACTTAAACGCAGCCCCAGTGCCATTATCGAGCAGGCGGGTGATGAAGCGGTTGCCGTGTTGAACCATAATCGCCCGGCGGCTTATTTGGTTCCGGCGGCAATGTATATGCGTTTGATGACGGCACTGAACGCCGCAACTTTGCGCGAAGCGATTGCGACCAGCCGACGCGACCAACGCCCGCCAATTCCGAATGCAGCAATTGATCAAGTGGCCATTGAACAAGCCAGCGCGTAATGGCGAAGACAGCACAATTGGAGTTTGCTGAATGGGCGCGCAAAGATTTGTTGAAAACTGCCCGTTACATTGCTCGCGACAATCCGAGAACCAATGGGGTCAACGATGAATAAAATTATTGTAATTGCCGTAGTTCTAGCTGTTGGATGGTATGGAAATTTACTATATAAACAAAATGACTTGCCATTTGTACAAAATTCGACAACCAATGTTGAATCAGGCAAACAATTAAAGTGCATTACTGAAGATGGTAAAGTTTTATACGGAAGTGTGCCACAAGGAACTATATGTAAAAGGCTAGAACCAGTTAACGGTTCATTAACAATAGTGCCTAGTAAATCGTTTGGTAAAAATAAAGACAATGATGAAATTTCACATTTTAAATGTGATGGCAGGCAACACTGTAACCAAATGAATTCAAGAGCTGAAGCTGACTTTTTTGTCAGAAATTGTCCAAATACAAAAATGGATGGAGACCACGATGGAGAACCATGTGAAAACGATCCTCGCTTTAAATTTCAAGCCTGGTAGCCCTTAAGGTTGGGCTCAAGCTTCCTCTGCTTCGTGTGATGGCAGCTAACCACCACGGAATGAAAGATACAAGGTTGTTGCCGATCTTTGCATTGATCTGGGTAGTCGCAACGGTGAAGCCCGTTCACTGGGAGCTCACCGGCACCTGGCTGTGGCTGGCGTTGTTCGTTGGCATGGCCGGGGTCGGCTGGTGGTTGGTAGCGAGCACGCGCCAGACGGTGTGGGAAAAAAATGATGATTGAAAGAAATTGCGGAATCAATGCAAGGAATCAATCGGTGATCCTATTTATTTGTGCTTACCTGAGGCAAGTCCAAAATAATATCCACCCTCGGTGCTGCAATGCGCAAGCTGGTGCATTTGTCCTTTGTGTACTCAAAATTCAACTGCCATATCAACACGATTAACTGAAAAATGCTTGACGTTATAAACGGTATCTACCGTGTTAATGTAAAAAATCATATATGAACCTTCGCCCCATACAAGTCCGACTGTTTCAAATACTTGAAAGCGAAGTTAAGCACGACCTTTCCGCCAGGTTTTGTTCCATCTTTATCGCCACGATAGTCTTGCTTAACATCGTTGCTGTCGTGCTTGGATCCGTGAACACCCTACATCAACGGTGGAGTATCTATTTTGATTATTTCGAGTGGTTCAGTATCATCTTGTTTTCTGTCGAATACCTGCTACGAATCTGGGCGAGTGGAGCCCGCTTTCCACAGGGCCACGGTAATTCGTGGCGAGGCCGCAAAGCCTATATCCTGAGCTTTTATGGCCTGATCGATCTAATAGCTTTGGCCCCCTATTTCTTGCAAGTGCTCATTCCCGGTCTGGATTTGCGTATTGTCCGTGCGGTTCGACTGGTTCGTGTATTCAAGATCTCTCATTACAGCACCGCCATAGAAGATCTGGTGCAGGCCATCTATGACGAGCGGCGTTCATTTGCCGCAACTTTGTATCTGTTGCTGATCACAATCTTAATTACCTCTTCACTAATGTATTTTGCTGAAAATGAAGCGCAACCAGAGAAGTTCGCATCCATTCCCGACGCGATTTACTGGGCGGTAATCACGCTGACCACGGTTGGGTATGGTGACTTCACGCCAGTGACATGGCCTGGCCGTGTCATATCGCTTTTTACCGCATTTCTCGGCGTATGCACGGTTGCCATCCTAACCGGTATCGTCGCTTCGGCATTTGCAAACCAGATGGCAAGGCGTAGAGTTATTTTTGAAACGGAGCTTCGCAAGGCTTTTGCCGACGGAATGATTTTTTTTTAAGAAGATCAAACCCTTGACCAACTTGGTAGAGCATTCAATCTTTCCCCAGAAGAAACGGAAAGGATGATAGATAAGGTTCGCGAAGAATTAAGCAAACGCCAAACATAAACATCCATTGAGCACCATATGGAAATGTCTCAAATGCAATTCAGCTTAACTGCCGGGCTGAGTTGTTATCGGCGGAGAGCGCAATGGAAAATAGGTCACCCATTGCCGCCCCCTCATGACATTTGGTTGACGGCACACTTCAAAACCTTACAATCCTCATAGGTTCCGTTCTCCGGTGGTTCAATTCTACGAGGTGTATTCGCCGCCAAAAAGGACGCGGGTTTAACAAGTTTGGAGAGGGCGGCAGATAAACGCTATTCGTTGGGCAACAATCGTGGGCACACTGCTTCATTTAATTAAGTGGTCGTGGCGAGCATGGCCATTACTCGTCCTTGTTTTCCTTTTTTGTGCGCATTTACTGCTGCTCAATTATTTTTCGCAATGGGCTAACTTCATCAATAAATTAGCCTCCTTGGTTTCCCAGTTGGTAGGCGGGCTACTAATTCTGTATTCGGTTGATTCTAATATTGGCGTCATAAAGCAGAAATCGCTTTTTTCTATACTTACCGATTACTTCAAAGAATTCCCGCTGCTCAAAAGGTCTGTTGTAATTGAGGCGCAAGGAGCGGCGATGGTCATATCAGGAGGGAAGGCAAAAGTTACTGTTGGCCGTAATCCGCAAAGTATTGACGAAAAACTCGAGTACCTCCAAGAGCAGATCAATGAAGTAAAGCGTGATTTTGAGCAGGAATCCAAGGATCTACATGAAAAAATCGACCGCCAATCTAAGGAAATGAACGCACAAATCCAGGATGGCAAGGTGGCATTACGAAGCCTTGAATCCAAAATGGATGAAGTTTCTACTGGCGGAATAAAGGTTCAGTTTTTTGGTGTGCTACTTATGGTGTACGGCGCAATTGCAGGTTATGCGGCCTAACGAGCCCGGTAGATACCGTCTCTAACGTCAAGCATTTTTCAAATAATCGTGTTGATACGGCTGTTGAGTTTTGATTAAGCCAAAGCACAAATGCACCAGCTTGCGCATTGCGGCACCGAGGGAGGACATCTTGGACTTGCCTCGGGCAAGCAGGCGTTCATAAACAGCTTTGACGTGTGGGGTTGTAGCGTGTTCCCACGACGGCAGCCATATAGAGCACGGCACGTATTCTGGCGGGGCCGGCCTTGGACATTCTCGCGCGTCCCAGCACCGAACTACCCGACTGTCGTTCCACCGGAACGACCCCAGATAAATTGACCGATGTGCTGCGGGCATGGATACTTTGATTTGTGCGGTTGAAATTCCTATCCTTTTTACTGCCATAATTGGGGACAGGCATGAATATTGTGATTAAGGGTTCTTGCTGTATGGCTTTATAAAATGGTGTTGAAAAAAATTCAAAGATTGATTAACTGAAATTAAAACAGACGATTACAAAATTATTACGAAATGATTACGAAGTCGGAAAACTTTAATAAATCTTAAATTAAGAGGTGAAAGCATATGAATACCAATATAAAGACTTTGATTTTACTGGGGGCGGCAATTTTATTGACATCTTGCGCGACTCCAAAAAATCAAGAAACTCTAACAGGGGGTTCAAAAACAAGTCAGACAGTACAACAAGTTATTGATGAATTAGGCTTAGTCTATGTCGAAGAAGGGGCAAATTCTATTATTACTTACGATGAAGTAAATGCAGCACAACAAGCGTGGTGCGATGCCTTGGTAAAAATAGGAAAATTAAAAGAAGAAGGTGGCGATTACAAGGCTTATGCTGAAAAAGTGCTTTCAGAAGCTTACAACTATGATTACGGAAAAGTTTTTTTTAAGCCTACATTGGCTTTTGGCGACCAAACATTTAGAAATGATAAAAAAGGCGCATTGGCTTATTTTGTTGGTGGTGATCCTGATTATCCGAATGACAAAGGTTTTGCACTTACGCCATGGGTAAAGGCTCGATACGATAACGTAGGTGATCATAATGAAGGTATACAAATTTATGGTTCGGTAGCTATAACAATGGGTAATGTGTGGGTTACTGACAAGACTGGTAAAGAAGTGATGGTAGATAAAACTTGGGTTTTTAAAAAAGGAAAAGACGGGAAACTAAGAATTATCGTACATAAGTCTGCCTTACCTTATTCATCATCGACCAAATAAAAAACTACGGGGTTGGATTAGCCAAAATAATCCGGTGAGTTCAACCCTACCAAAATATTTAAGCCCGGTAGGTTAGGCAGAATGAAATGAAGCCCAACATCTCGCTCACGCTTGGCTTGGTGGCAGGCAGCGAAGGTGTTTGTCTTTTCATTCGCCGCGTGAGTTCGGCCTTATGTGCTTTCCGCTACATCGCCGCATCGGTAACGCATCTGTTTATCCCCTCCTGTAATGTTGGGCTTCATTTCATTCAGCCCAATCTACCAAGCTGCGAAGTTTTACTTTGTAAGTAATCTGGTTTCGGAAACGACCACCATTTAGGAACGTATTGCATTGTCGGTCTGGTGCAGTTGCAATAGATAAAATATTTCACAGGAATAAGTCATGCACGCCACTCTGCCTTTGTTACAAGCAACTGAATTCCCCGCCTTGCGTCGTCATACGCTGGAAATTTTACAAGTCAATCTGGGTTACAAATGCAATCAGGCTTGCGTGCATTGCCATGTGAATGCCGGGCCGAATCGTACCGAGATGATGGATAGTGAAACGTTGGCGCTGATTCCGCAGGTGTTGGCGGCGCGCGACTTGCACACGCTCGATCTGACCGGCGGCGCACCGGAATTGCATGAGGGTTTTCGTGATCTGGTGCGCGCCGCTCGTGCGCAATGGCGCAAGGTGATTGACCGTTGCAATCTCACTATTCTGTTCGAGCCGGGACAGGAAGATCTCGCCGAATTTCTCGCTGCGCAGCAGGTCGAGATTGTCGCCTCGCTGCCCTGTTACTCGCTGGACAGTGTGGACAAGCAGCGCGGCAAGGGTACGTTCGACAAGAGTATCGCCGCACTGCAAAAACTCAATGTGTTGGGTTACGGGCAGCCCGGCAGCGGCCTGACGCTGAACTTGGTGTTCAATCCGCAGGGCGCTTCGCTGCCGCCAGATCAAACTGCGTTGCAAGCAGATTACCAGCGCGAGTTGTTCGAGCATTTTGGCATCGTGTTCAACCAGCTGTTCGCCATCACCAATATGCCGATCCAGCGTTTCGGTTCAATGCTGGTTTCTAAAGGCCAGTTCAACGATTACCTGCACCTACTGCAAGAAAACTTCGCCGCTGCCAATCTTGACACGGTGATGTGCCGCAACCTGGTTAGCGTGGATTGGCAGGGATTTCTTTACGACTGCGATTTCAACCAGCAGTTGGAACTAGCCATCCCCGGCCAGGGTCGTCCGCATTTGCGTGATCTGCTGCTGCAAGATTTGCAAGGCCATCCGATCAATGTTGCCGGCCACTGCTACGGCTGCACTGCCGGGCAGGGCAGTAGTTGCGGCGGCGCATTAAAAGAAGAAAACGCCGCAGCATGAAGCGTGCGCTGCTTGTGCTGCTGATCCTGGTGCTGCTGGTTAGCTTCTTTGTCTTCGATTTAGGACATTTTTTGACGCTGGAATCGCTCAAGCAGAGCCAGCATGATTTTGCTGAACTCAAGGCGCAGTCGCCGTGGTTAGTCGCGGCAGTCGGTTTTGTGTTGTACGTAATCGCCGCTGCGCTTTCTTTGCCAGGCGCATTGGTCATGACACTGGCTATGGGTGCGTTGTTTGGGTTGGTGATGGGCACGCTGTTGGTGTCATTCGCTTCCAGCATCGGTGCAACGCTGGCTTTTCTCGCTTCGCGTTTTGTGTTGCGCGATACCGTACAGCAACGCTTCGGCGATAAGTTGAAAGCGATTAACGACGGGATGGCCAAAGACGGGGCTTTGTACCTGTTTACCCTGCGTCTGATTCCCGTGTTTCCATTTTTTCTCGTCAACCTGCTGATGGGGCTCACGCCGATGCGCACCCGCACTTTTTATTGGGTCAGCCAAGTGGGGATGCTGGCGGGCACGTTGGTGTTCGTGAATGCGGGGACACAGCTCGCGCAATTGCAAAGCCTGTCCGGCATCTTGTCGCCGGGAATATTTTTTTCGTTCGTATTGTTGGGCGTTTTTCCGATGATCGCCAAAAAAATTACGGCTTGGCTGCAACGCCGCCGCGTTTATGGCAAATGGAATCCCCCTGCACGATTTGACCGCAATCTGATCGTGATCGGCGGCGGAGCGGGTGGGCTGGTGTCCGCCTACATCGCGTCGGCGGTCAAGGCCAAGGTGACGCTGATCGAGGCGGGCAAAATGGGGGGCGATTGCCTCAACTACGGCTGTGTGCCGAGCAAGGCATTGATCAAAAGTGCCAAGCTGGCTCATCAGATACGCCACGGCGATCATTACGGGCTGGAGGCGAGCGAAGCAAAGTTCAGCTTTCAAAAAGTGATGGCGCGTGTGCATGAGGTCATCCACAGCGTGGCGCCGCACGACAGCGTGGAACGCTATACCGGCCTGGGCGTGGAAGTGCTGCAAGGCTATGCGCGCATCACTGACCCGTGGACGGTGGAAATCAAATTGAACGATGGCACGAATCAAGTGCTTACCACGCGCAGCGTCATCATTGCCACTGGTGCGCAGCCATTCGTGCCGCCGCTGCCCGGTTTGGATGAGGTGGGCTACGTTACCAGCGACACGCTGTGGGAAACATTCGCCAAGTTGGACACGGCGCCTGCGCGCTTAGTGGTATTGGGCGGCGGCCCGATTGGTTGTGAACTGGCTCAGAGTTTCGCGCGGTTGGGCTCGCACGTCACCCAGATCGAGAAGGGGGCGCGCATCATGGTTCGCGAAGATAGCGAAGTCTCCGAGTTGGCACGCGCGTCGCTCACCGCAGATGGGGTGGATGTGCTGACCGACCATAAGGCTGTGCGCTGCGGGCAGGAAGACGGGCACAAATACATCGAGGTTGAACAGGATGGCAAATCGCGCCGTATCGAGTTCGACGCGTTGTTGTGCGCGGTAGGCCGCGTGGCGCGGCTGAGAGGCTACGGCCTGGAAGAACTGGGGATTGAAACCCAGCGCACAGTGGCCACCAATGACTATCTGGAAACCATTTATCCCAATATCTTTGCGGCGGGCGATGTGGCCGGGCCATACCAGTTTACCCATACCGCCGCCCACCAAGGATGGTATGCCACGGTGAATGCGCTGTTTGGTGATTTCTGGAAATTCAAGGCGGATTACTCGGTGGTGCCGTGGTCAACTTTCATTGATCCGGAAGTCGCGCGCGTCGGACTCAACGAACAGGAAGCGCGTGAGCAAGGTATCGCTTATGAAGTCGTTAAATACGGCATAGATGATCTCGATCGCGCCATTGCCGATGGCACGGCGTATGGCTTTGTTAAGGTGCTGACCGTGCCCGGCAAGGATAAAATCCTTGGTGTCACCATCGTTGGCGAGCACGCTGGCGATTTGATAATTGAATTTGTATTGGCGATGAAACACGGGCTGGGGTTGAACAAGATACTTAGCACCATCCACATCTATCCGACGCTGGCTGAAGCAAATAAATATGCGGCCGGAGAATGGAAACGCGCCCATGTGCCGCAAAAAGTGCTGGCGTGGATGAAGCGCTATCACGCATGGAAGCGAGGCTGAACGATGCGTCTATCCATTATCGTGCCGATGCTCAATGAAGCGGAGCAATTGCCGGAATTGTTCGCGCACTTGCTGCCATTTCAGCGAGCGGGTTGCGAGATCATATTTGTCGACGGCGGTAGCACTGATGGATCAGCAATGTTGTGCGAAGTAGTTGGATTCATTGCGCTGTGCACTGCCCGCGGCCGGGCAAAACAAATGAATGCCGGCGCATCACAGGCCAGTGGTGATGTGTTGTTATTTCTGCATGCCGACACGCGCCTGCCACAAGGCGTAACACGCCACATCGAACAAGCTTTGGCCAATAAAGCGTATTGCTGGGGGCGCTTCGATGTGTGTATTACCGGTCGTCCTTTTATGTTGCGCGTGGTCAGTCGCTTGATGAATTGGCGTTCACGTCTGACCGGAATTGCTACCGGCGACCAGGCAATATTCGTGCGGCGTGCTGTGTTCGAGCACTTGCGGGGATTCCCTGACCAGCCATTAATGGAGGATGTGGAGCTAAGCAAACGGTTGCTGGCGTTCTCGCGTCCTGCCTGCATCGCGCATTGCGTTACAACATCCGGCCGGCGTTGGGAGACGCGCGGGGTGTGGCGCACCATTCTGCTGATGTGGCGTTTGCGCTGGGCGTATTGGCGCGGCACGGATGTGGGGGAATTGGTGAGGTTGTACCGATGACATCCACCCGCATCATCATATTCGCCAAAGCCCCGCAGCCCGGTTTCGCCAAGACGCGCCTGATTCCCGCACTGGGGGCAGAGGGTGCGGCCAAACTGGCGCAGCAGATGTTGGCCAATACGCTGTCCGAAGCGCTGGCCGCTGGCATCGGCACGGTCGAGTTATGCGGCACGCCTAAGATTGACGATGTCGCTTGGCAAGGTATAACACTTCCGATTGGCATTGAGATTTCCGATCAAGGCGAGGGAGATCTCGGTGCGCGACTGGCGCGTGCATCAGAGCGCGCCATTGAAAATGCAGAAGCAGTTTTATTGATAGGGACAGATTGCGTAGAAATATCTGCCACCTTGCTGCGTGAGGCTGCCCAGTCATTGCACGAACACGATGCAGTCATCCATTGCACCGCTGATGGCGGCTATGCGTTGCTGGGACTCAAGCGCTACAGTGCAGTGCTATTCAGCGATATGCCGTGGAGTACCGATGCGGTTGCCAGCACCACCATCGCGCGCATCGGGCAGCTTGGCTGGACGCTGCATATCGGGCAGTTGTTGCATGATGTGGATGCGCCGCAGGATTTGAAATTCTTGTCACCAAAAATGGTGTTTGTATGAAGATACGAAATTTAATGTGGCTGATAGGGGGAAGTTTTTCTTTGCTGGCCCAAGCGAGTGATGAAGTTAGGCTCGATCATTTCACTATGGAGTCCGTAGACGTCCCGTCCCCGTGGCAAGTAATACAGCTCAATAAAAAAGTACCGCCCACCCGTTACCGCGTTACCCGATGGGACGATGTGTTGGCCATCGAAGCTATCGCAGAGCGCAGTATGGCGCTGCTGGCGCGACCGGTCGAAGTGGATTTGAATCGCACGCCGGTGCTGTGCTGGCGCTGGCGGGTGGATGCCCCGCTGGTCAAGGCCGATATGACCACTAAAGAAGGGGATGATTATGCCGCGCGCGTGTATGTCTCTTTTGCCATGCCTGAATCCGCGCTGAATTTTGCCACACGCATCAAACTTAAGCTGGCACGCAGCATCTATGGCGATGCGGTGCCCGATGCCGCGATTAATTATGTGTGGGATAACCGTTATCCGGTGGGTATGCGTAAGCCCAATGCCTATACCGACCGTACGCGCATGATTGTGGCCGAATCCGGTGCCGCCAATGCAGGAAAATGGGTCGTTGCACGGCATGATGTGCAAAAGGATATGGTTACTGAATTTGGATCAGAGCAAGCGCGTCTGGTCCAGCTTTCCGTCGCATCCGACACCGACAATACCGGCGAACGCGCTCATGCCGGTTTCGCTGATTTTCAGTTTGTTAAAAAAGATGCGATGTGTTTTGCTAATTGAAAGTACAAAAAATGCTTATCTGAGTGCGGTTAACCGCACGCTGTCATTCAATCGCTCAAGGAACAACCATGCATGAAATCGTTAAAGACTATTACGGCAAACAGCTGCAAACTTCCGATGACCTGAAAACTTCTGCCTGCTGCGATGCGTCGCAAGTGCCGAACTGGCTCAAGCCGCTGCTGGCGCGCATTCATCCTGAAGTGATGTCGCGCTACTACGGCTGCGGTTTGGTTTGCCCGCCGCTGCTGGAAGGTTGCCGCATTCTTGATCTGGGCAGCGGTTCCGGGCGCGATGTGTATGCGCTGGCGCAACTGGTTGGTGCGAACGGCCAGGTGGTGGGTGTGGATATGACCGCAGAACAGCTTGCCGTTGCGGAAAATTATCGCGCCTACCACGCCGAAGTGTTCGGTTTCGACAATGTTATTTTCAAACAGGGCTACATTGAAAAACTCGATGAACTTGGGTTAGAAAGCGGCAGCTTTGATGTCATCGTGTCGAATTGCGTGATCAATCTTTCGCCAGACAAAGATGCAGTGCTGCGCGAAGTACATCGCTTGCTCAAACCGGGCGGCGAATTCTATTTCTCGGATGTCTATGCCGACCGCAGAGTGCCAGACACGGTGCGCAATGATTCCGTGCTATACGGTGAGTGCCTGGGTGGGGCGCTGTATTGGAACGATTTCATCAATCTTGCCAAGCGCCATGACTTTGCTGATCCCAGACTGGTTGAGGATAAACCGCTCGATATTACCGATGCCAAGCTGGCTGAGCGGGCCGGTAACATCCGTTTTTTCTCGGCCACTTATAGGTTGTTTAAGTTGGATGGGCTGGAACCCGCCTGCGAAGATTACGGCCAGGCGGTGATTTATCGCGGCACGATACCCGATCATCCGCATCGCTTTATCCTCGATAATCATCACGACATCGAAGCCGGGCGGATATTCCCGGTGTGTGGCAACACTTGGCACATGCTGCATGATTCCCGATTCAGGGAACACTTCGAGTTCATCGGCGATTTTAGCCGGCACTATGGAATTTTTGCCGGATGCGGTAGCGACATTCCCTTTACGCAACATGAAATCGCACAACACGAAAGCGCGGCGGCTTCCGGCTGCTGCTAGGTGAGATTAAAAATGGTGAACGAAGTGAATGATTCCCAAAAAATATGGGATGGCTACTGGTGTGAGGTATGGAAAACAGGGATCGTGTATGCAGCATCCGGCTGCAACACCTGTCAAGCTAGCCACCTTCCTCCCCAGCGATGCAGGCATAATCCGAGCGCAATACTTGCTGTACCCATCCACACATGTGGCAACACCGTCTCATTATTCAAGCCATGGCCAAGTAATAATGCCAGCACCGGTGTTACGAGCGTAATCAAAGCTATTTGCCCTGCTTGCATATGTTTGATCATGTAGTAATACAGCGTAAAGCCTAATAGCGATCCGAATACTCCCAAGTACAAAGTAGCCGCTACTGCCCGCTCGGGCAACAAAGCAGGCCAGTGCCCATCAGCCAGCCACCATACCAATAAAAACAGCGGCAATGCCACAATCAAAGTGCCAAGCGTCATCGCCAGCGGTGGACTATCATCGCTTATCCGTTTGATCCATACCAAACCGAGAGATTGCATTACCACCGCAATGAACAGTGCGACCAAACCCACAGTTGCGCCATCACCTAGATCCAGCCCACCCCGAAACACTAGAACCAGACCAGCCAGGCCCAGCAACATACCTGCTATCTTGCTTGGAGTTATTGCTTCTTCCTTTAGCCACAAAGCCGCTCCCAAGCTGGTAATTAACGGTGACAAACCAAATAGTACGGAGATCATGCCGGAACTGACATACTGGGAAGACCAATACGTCAGTGCCATCGCACCGAACATGCTTAATCCGCTGGCCAGATAGCTCAGACGCGCCTTACGATGCAATGGGAAACGAATGCGCAGTATAGCCAGCAGTGCAGCACATAACAGCGCGCCTATTGCCATGCGCGAGAGAACTGCAAAACTAAAGCCGACCCCTATTGCGCTCCACTTGATGGCAAGCGGTGTAGTAGACCAGATAAGAATGACTGAAACAAACGCGGCAGGAAGCGACATACTGGTACTCCAAACGATATAAAAACAAAAAGGCCACAGAAATACTCTGTGGCCTTCGGAAACTGCTAATCTTGATAGTACTTAAATGCTAATTCTCCAGGCCACAATACTCATACGCCACACCACTCGAGGGTGTGCGTTTAGCAGAGCTTTGTTGTGTGAAACGGCTTTTAGGGAGGTCATAAGCAGATTATCAGGGTGAATAATGGATTGAGTCAATTTTAATTTCCTATCGCTTTTTTCTTGACGGCTAACCTGACAGCAAATGTCCACGGAATTATTATTTTTAGCGCAGTCAGGAATCGGTTGCGTGCGTTTGTTTCTTTCTGCTGTGTATCCCGGTTCGGAAAAACAAGTTTGCATGGCCTGACTTCTCTGCGAATAACCCCGGGAGTATTTTCTAAAATCGATGATCCAGAATCATTAGAACAGAAGGATAAATCAGCGTTTCCCTAACGACGCTGTAGAAAAACCCCATTCTGAACACCTGATTCAGCTTTGGGTAGAAATTTTTCAAACCAAATCGTCATTTTCATTTCCTGCTCCCTGTTCTTTTCTCGAACATCCTCATTGCAGACCAAGCTAGTTTGACAGGCATATGCATGCGATACATAGGCGAGGATGCATCATCCTGGCATCCTTATC
>QFXJ01000026.1 GCA_003402375.1 Candidatus Nitrotoga sp. CP45 | reverse complement strand
TCGCCGCACGCTGACCAGCAGTGGCTCTATCTCTGCAAATTTTTCCCGACTGATGTCGCTGGCGTATTTCTTCTCTCTCATCCCTATAGTTTCAGGCATATTCCTCAGATCGTAAACACGCTCTAAGTAGTTGGGTTAGAGCGTATATCGGAATCAAGAGGGAAAGTGTTACGGCCAGATAAACTAGGATTATAGTTGTTTTGGAGAGGGTTCACGGCTTATTGGCCGCTGTCCAATAAGTCTCCGGCTTTGCCGGAGATCATTTAACTTCTATCCGCTGCCTTTAAATTACATCTGCAAAATAAGACTCCGCCCGCTTGAAGAATGCGTAACTTAGAGGGAGTAGGATCGCAACTAAAATCATGCCAGGTATCATGGCCATCAGATCCGGCGGCTGGTTTTTCAGTACTACACTCTGAAATGCATCAATGATACCTGCTAGGGGGTTAAGGGTATACAGGGTATAGAGCAGGTTGGACCACTCACCAGCAGCTTGTTGCTCTAAAAGTTTATCCTTTACGAGTTGCAACGGGTAGATCACCGGAGATGCATACATAAGTAGGGAAAGCAGAACAGGCAGGGCGGTTCCCATGTCCCGGTAGTAAACATTAATTGCTGCGCCAACAAATGCGATGCTCAGAGCTGCCAGGATTGTGTAAAGAATGATGAATGGCACCCATAGCATGTATATGCTGGGCATATATTGAAACCAAATCATAAGCCCGGCTAGAATGACAAAATTGATACCAAGCTCTACAAGTTTGGTGACGACTGCCGTTATGGGGAATATCTCGCGCGGGAAATAGATTTTTTTGATCAGGTTGGCATTACCCACCACACTGCTTACGCCCTCAGATGCAGATTCTTGAAAGAAAATCCAGGGCATGAGCGCTGCAAAGGTTAGGAGGGGATATGGGATGTTGCCACTATCAATACCAACGAAGCTCTTGACCAATGTAAAAATCAGCATAAGGATGAGCGGTTTGACTACAGCCCAGGCAATGCCCAGATATGCTTGTTTGTAGCGCAGCGTGACGTTTTTCCAGGCAAGTACTGTCATCAATTCGTGGTATTCGACAAGATTTTTTACTACTGTAATCATGCGTGTTGTTGCTCCCTTTGCGCTGTTGATAGATTAATAATTTGAGCTGCTCCCATTTCAGGGTATCGATCTGACTGGCACTGAGTACGATATGATCGTGCCATTTGCCATAAAAATTATTTATTTGCTATTTAGTTAATTTACGAGCCCGTACATTTCAATTCCGAAAGGAATTGCTTAATTCTGCTTTAGAGTTTGTGTCTTTGTATCATTAGTTGCCAGTAACCCTAATATTTAGTGAAATTGCCCGCAGCATTAAGTTAATAAAAAGTTCTTTTGTTTAGCATGCATCCTAGCATTTTTAATAAACCATGTGCTAATTCTGGTTTCGTGGATTATTTGGATTTGGGGGGTTATTAAATTTCGCATTGAGTACACTTTTTGTACATGAAATTGGCTTGGAGTCACCAATTAAATTTGAGGATGGTTGTTTATTTTGCCAAGCTACAGCCCGGAGCTCAATCTGGAAGAACATTTGAACGCGGATTTGAAACATGCCATTTGTACAAAAGTGCCAGTACGCACAAAAGCAAAGTTAAAAGCGGCAGCAACCGAGCATATGAAAACGCTAGAAAACTCACCTGAACGCGTCAAAAAATACTTTCAAGATTCACGAGTAAAATATGCATCGTGATTCACGGATAAACGTGGCCGGATCAATAGTTACCGAAGCGATATCCATGTGGACTAATGTGGCGACTTCAACAGTGGCTCTTGCGCGCGGGGCAGATCTGCTGGTGGATATTGCTGCCAGTAATTATGCGACGTTCTTGTATGATTTTTGGATGGATTGAACCCAGTAAATTACGATTCCGATGGTTCCATTATTGATTCCATATTCGGTGTGGGTGCAAAAAATAGCGTACTTGGTTTCGCAGGTTCGGCTTGGAACAATAACGGTTCACAGTGTCAATATGTGGAAGGCCGTGCTGTTATCAATGGCTATATTTCCGTAAACGATACGACCATGAAAGTCGTCCTTGCCCATGAAGTTGATCATTTGATTGGTTTGGATCACACGCAATTGGATAATTCACAAGGGCTGGTGACGTCGTACCCCTCAAATTATCCATTAATGTACCCCATTGCTTACCGGAGTTACACTATTTTACATGAAGACGATATTGCCGCAGTGAGTGCTCTTTATCCAGATGCAACATTGAACAGCGTTTATGGTCAACTTACTGGAAGCTTCGTCCAAGTCAATGGTACGCCTATCCGTGGTGCCAACATTTGGGCTAAGGAAATAAATTCCAATAAAGTGTTTAGTGTTGTCTCCGACTATCTTATTGATCCGGCCTGATTTATCCGCGACTCATGTATGAGAGACACTCGTGCAAGTCAATAAATACAAGTTCTATGAGCAATTTAAACTGGGTGACTCACGGATAAATCGGGCCGAG
>QFXJ01000025.1 GCA_003402375.1 Candidatus Nitrotoga sp. CP45 | reverse complement strand
CTTATTGATCCGGCCTGATTTATCCGCGACTCATGTATGAGAGACACTCGTGCAAGTCAATAAATACAAGTTCTATGAGCAATTTAAACTGGGTGACTCACGGATAAATCGGGCCGAGTCTATATTCAGGGTACCGGTTACTTTAAATTGTTGCTGCCTCCTGGTAGTTATACGCTGCACGCTGAAGTAATTCAGACTGAGTTCACTGCTGGCTCTAGTATTGGGCCTTATTCGGAAACATCTTCTGGATTTTATTTTCAGCCACCACTTTACAATAACGGGGTGCCGATCGCTCCAATTGTGCTTGGGGGGAATTTGCCATCACAGTTTGTTATTACGGCTGGATGTGTGGTATCGGCCACTTTTAAGTTGGATGGAACTGGATCGGTGGGTGGAATTGTGGTGTAGACAATGTCCCACCTACTGTACCTGTAGGTCTTTTTGCTACGCCTATTAGTTCTACCCAAATAAACCTAAGCTGGACGGCCTCGACGGACAACGTGGGCGTAACGGGCTACAAAGTTTATCGTGGGGGCAGTCTGGTTGGAAGCCCGGCCACGACGAGCTATACCGACACGGGTTTGGCCGCCTCGACCAGTTATAACTACACCTTAGCGGCATGTGATGCTGCCAACAACTGCTTAGCGCAGTCAAACTCCGTTTCGGCAACGACAATACCTGTAGCGAGTAGTAACATTGCGCTCCCCAGCTTTGGGGCAGTGGCTTCGGCGTCATCAAGCACTAGCAGCGATTATCCGGTTTCGGCGGTCAACAACAACCAGCGTACCGGTACACCCTGGGGTACTGGAGGTTGGCGTGATGCAACATTTAATGCCTATCCAGACTGGGTGCAAATCAACTTTAGTGGTACGAAGACTGTTGATCGCGTAGTGGTTTACACGCTTCAGGATAACTACACTAACCCGATCGAACCGACCGATACGCTAACTTTAGCACTTGAGGTGTAACCGGCTTTACAGTCCAAGGCTGGAATGGATCGGCTTGGATCACGCTTGCCACGGTAAGCGGAAATAATCTTGTAAAGAGGATAGTCAACTTCGCCGCGTTTACCACCGACCGGATTCGGGTAAACGTTACCAGCGCGCTCTCCAGCCATTCCCGTATTACCGAAATCGAGGCATGGGGAAACTAAAAAACTAAACGCCATAGCTCTTATGGAATGGATGTCAATCAAAATTACACTTAATCTGCTATTGGCCGGTCTATAACAGGCAACCTGAGAATAAACATGAAAGACGTGAATCTCAGGGTTTAAAGCGTGATGCCGCAAATCAGGTGGAAATATTAATTTAGAAATGATGAGATGGCGTGCCCCAGATTTGGGGGGGCACGCTTGACTGCGTTGATTATTTCTTTTTAGCTTTTACGCCAGCAACCGCGTCTTTCAATTTGCTGCCGACTTTAAATTTCGCAACTTTCTTGGCCGGTATTTTTAATTCTTTTCCGGTAGCTGGATTCCGTCCTATCCGAGCAGCGCGCTGTTCGACAGCAAAGGTGCCAAAACCAATCAGCTGCACGTTATCGCCTTTTACCAATGTTGCTTGTACAGCAGCCATTAGCGCATTTAGTATCTCCTCGACATTTGTCTTTGGGTTCTTTGTAGATTTAGCTACTACATCAATCAACTCTGCTTTATTCATAATTAATGACTCCCTTTAGTTGAAAAAACACTGCACTGTATCAAGCCATTGCGCCAATGGCAATCACAGCTTCATAAATTAATAAGATATTCACCAAGAAAATTTTTAATGGCTTGTGAATGAGTTGGGCAGATACGATCGATATTGTTATGGGGTTGTCCCATCTAATGTTCGGTGATGAAATCGAATATGTTCTTCGATGAATGTCGAAATAAAATAATATCCATGGTCGTAGTCAGCATGCCTGCGCAGTTCCAAGGGTTGCTGCGCTTTTTGGCAGGCTGCTTCGAACGCTTGAGGGAACAATTGATTGGACAGAAATTTATCGCTCAACCCCTGATCAATCAGTATTCCGTTTGGAAATGGCATATGGCTTTGTTCCATGAGCGCACTGGCATCGTATTGCTGCCAGTTCTCTTGTTCGCTGCCCAGATATGCAGCAAATGCTTTAACACCCCAAGGACATTTACTCGGTGCACAGATCGGCGCAAATGCCGATACCGTTTTAAAAAGATCTGGATTGCGCAGCGCCAGGACAAGCGCCCCGTGCCCGCCCATCGAGTGCCCGGTAATGCCAATATTGGAAGGATGCACGGGGAATTCCCGCACAATCAATTGATATAGTTCTAGCACGTAGCTGTACATACGGTAATGCTTGTCCCATGGTGCTTCTGTCGCATCGAGATAGAAACCTGCACCGACCCCTAAATCCCAGCTGTCTGCTTCGCCCGGAAGATTGGCGCCGCGCGGGCTGGTATCGGGCGCAATCAGCATCAGCCCCTGCTCCGCAGCAATACGTTGGGCACCCGCTTTGATCATGAAAGTTTCTTCCGAACAGGTTAGACCGGCCAGGCAAAACAGGGCGGGAACCTTGCCTTCCCGAGCCTGCGGTGGCAGGAATACAGAAAACCGCATCGGCAAGCTGATTTTTTCGGATTGGTGGCTATAGAACCGCTGTACTCCCCCAAAGCATGCGTGTTCGCTGATCAGTTCAAGCATGGCGCAGCCCGTTCAATACAGCACGACGGAACGGATCGACTCACCGCTCTTCATCAAATCAAAACCC
Organism: Candidatus Nitrotoga sp. CP45; assembly: GCA_003402375.1. GTDB lineage: Bacteria > Pseudomonadota > Gammaproteobacteria > Burkholderiales > Gallionellaceae > Nitrotoga. The sequence continues at coordinate 63,151 of QFXJ01000025.1, read as the reverse complement.
TCGTTGATGCGCTCCAACGGCAATGTATGGGTAATCAAATCATCGATATTCAATTTACCTTCCATGTACCAGTCAACAATTTTCGGTACATCGGTACGGCCGCGTGCCCCGCCAAAAGCGGATCCTTTCCATTCGCGACCGGTGACCAGTTGAAATGGGCGAGTGCTGATTTCTTGCCCGGCAGCAGCAACGCCAATGATGAACGATTGGCCCCAGCCTTTATGGCAGCACTCAAGTGCCTGCCGCATGGTGGTGACACTGCCAATACACTCGAAAGAGTAATCAGCTCCACCGTCGGTCAATTGGATTATGTAATTGACAATATCTCCAACTTCTTTCGGATTCACGAAATCGGTCATGCCGAACTTACGTGCTATCTCGATTCGTCCAGGATTGATGTCAACCCCGATAATCTTGTTGGCACCCACCATTTTTGCGCCTTGAATTACGTTCAGACCAATACCGCCCAATCCAAACACAACCACATTTGCGCCGGCTTCGACTTTAGCTGAAAAAACCACGGCACCAACACCAGTCGTCACACCACAACCGATGTAACAAGCCTTATCGAAGGGAGCATCCTCGCGGATTTTAGCCAATGCGATTTCAGGAACTACGATGTAGTTGGAGAAAGTCGAAGTTCCCATATAGTGATAAATAGGCTTGCCATCAATCGAGAAGCGTGATGTAGCATCAGGCATCAAGCCGCGACCCTGGGTCGAGCGGATGGCTTGGCAAAGATTGGTCTTGCGCGACAGGCAGTACTTGCATTGGCGGCACTCCGGGGTATATAGGGGAATGACATGATCGTATTTTTTAAGAGAGGAAACATCCGGGCCGACATCTACCACAATGCCCGCGCCTTCGTGACCTAGAATCGACGGGAAAATACCTTCCGGATCCGAACCCGACAGCGTGTAATAATCGGTGTGGCAGATTCCGGTCGCTTTGATCTCGACCAGCACTTCACCCTCCCTGGGACCTGCAAGGTCAACTTCTTCAATCGTCAGCGGGGCACCGGCCTTCCACGCGACTGCAGCTTTTGTTTTCATTCGTTGGCTCCATAACAATAAATGGGGGATTCAACATTGGAGTGTAACTTTTATAATAGAGCTTAGGCGGCAAGCCGCGTTAATATTCTGAGCCACTTAAACGATCCAGTAAAAGGGGTATAAGTAAGAAATTTACCCAAGCCCACCAGCTGGCAACGATACCAGATTTATGGGTTGAAACAAGCTGGTTTGGGTCAAATTCGGCTTGCCAAAAAAAACGGGTGCCATGAGGCGAGCTACTGGCATGTTTATGTAGGAAAATGTTATGGAGGAGACCTGTGCCAAATTACGCCGCAAGCACTATGCAAAAAATGGGCAAGAGTAGCGAAGTATGATTCAGGGTCATGTGTTAGCCTTGATGAATGTCTGGAAGTCGTTGACCACAAGATGTTCGTTGCTTAGGGGGGGTAAGTGCAGCGGGCGATAGGGCGACTCAACCACTGCCATGCAAATGTTGGGCTTTGAATTATTGCACGCAGTATATTTGGGATGCGCTATGCCGAACTATCGTTAGCTGTGACACATTGAACTAGCTGCTCGTCAAATATAAAAAATACATTCAGATGGCGTAAAAAAAGTGCGTCAGGGGGAGCTGACGCACCAGAAGGGGAGTTTTTATGAAAAAAACAGAAGTTAACTCAGGTTACTGCAAATTGCCGGCTTTATTTAGTAAATTCATCTTTGCTTAATTTACCGTCATGGCTGGCGTCCAGTTCTTTGAATACACGAGCGGGCATCTGCTTGGTTGTGGCTTCCTCCAAGCTAACAAAACTATCGTTGTTTGTGTCGTAAGCTGCCCAAGATGGCGCATTTTCTTTGGTAATGGAATCAGCCTGAACAATGCCAGTCGCGCCAATTAACAGCATAGAAACTAGAGCGATTGATTGGGCCGGAGTATTTTGTATTCTTGAAGGATAATTCATTTTAACTTCCTTTATCAGCTCAGCAATATTGCTGTGTTGATAAAGGAAGCATATATCATGCCATTATTTTTTTATAATAAAAACAAATAATTAATATTTAATTTCAATTTTTTTTAAAAAATTAAAATTTTTGTGTCGTTACATGGCAACATAAAACCTGTAACAAATCTAACTATTTGAAATAGTGCAAATACTATTGTCGTCGAGAGCCGACGAATTGAAAGTGTATATATGGAAACGTGGAAGTGGAAAAACTGAGTTTAAATGTATCGCATACAATGGTCACAGCGAAGGTAATTTAGGCTATTACAATTGAGTTGCTGCTATGGGTAGAATAATTAACAATTTCATGTACTTTAGGACTGAGTGTATTTTATTTTTTTGCTAAGTATCAATTATTTGGATAGATAGCGAATGGAATTTTCTACCGCCTGCCATTTATGTCCACGCTTGGTGAACTTTCTAGTTGAGGTTCGCCAAACGTATCCAGGCTACTATGCTCGCCCGGTGCCATCCTTCGGTGATGCGCAGGCGCGTTTTCTGATAGTGGGATTGGCACCCGGTATGCACGGAGCGAATCGCACAGGTCGCCCGTTCACTGGTGATTTTGCCGGAAAATTGCTGTATTCCACACTTCATCAATTTGGTTTTGCCAGTCAATCCGAGCCCTTGAATGGAGCAGGCCATGCTAATGCCGAACTGATTTTAAGCGATTGCCGCGTTACCAATGCTGTGCGCTGTTTGCCGCCGCAGAACAAGCCGGAACCTGTCGAAGTGCGGCAATGCAATCAATATTTGGTGGCTGAACTGGCTTCTTTACCTTTAGGCTCAGTCGTGTTGGCTTTAGGGGCGATTGCCCATCTTGCGGTGTTACGTGCGCTGGATTTGAAAATAAAAGACTATAAATTTTCGCACGGCATACGGCATGCACTACCGAACGGCATCATGCTGTATGACAGCTACCATTGCAGCCGCTACAATACCCAGACCAAGCGCCTGACCGAGGCCATGTTTCATGCCGTTTTCAGCGCAATTGTTCTATATTTGCATAGCCGTGATCTAAATAATAACCTTGACCCAAACAACCGAATTTGATCTTAAATCATTTGTTGCCAGTCTGCCCTTACTGCCTGGTGTGTACCGTATGCTGGATAGCCAAGGGCAAGTGCTTTATATCGGCAAAGCTGGACAGCTTAAAAAACGCGTCGCATCTTACTTCCAGAAAACAAATATCTCACCGCGCATCAGCTTGATGGTGTCACATATTGAACGTATTGAGGTGACGGTCACTCGCTCTGAGGCTGAGGCTCTGCTGCTGGAAAATAACTTAATAAAAACATTAAAACCACGATACAACATACTTTTTAGAGATGATAAATCTTACCCATATATCGTCCTGACCGGACATGGTTTTCCTCGCCTGGCTTATTATCGTGGCGCGACTGGTAAGCACCATCAATACTTCGGGCCTTACCCAAACTCACATGCCGCTAAGGAAAGCATACAGTTGCTGCAAAAAGTTTTTCGCATCCGTACTTGCGAGGACAGCACATTTTCCAATCGCACTCGTCCCTGTTTGTTGCATCAGATTCATCGTTGTACCGCTCCTTGTGTTGCATTGATTAGCCAGCAGAATTACGCAATCGATGTGCGCAATGCGAATTTGCTATTACAGGGCAAGCAGAGTGAGGTGGAAGGCTTGTTGCGCCAAGGTATGGAGCAAGCGGCAGAGGCCCAACATTACGAGCAAGCCGCTGCGCTACGAGACCAGTTGCATGCGCTGCATACAGTGCAGCAAAAGCAGTTCATGGAAAGCGGTCGTGCAACGAATGCGGACATCGTCGCCGTCGCTGAGTTGAATGGCGTGCTGTGCGTGAATTTGGCCATGGTGCGCGGTGGCAGGCATCTCGGTGACAAGAGCTTTTTTCCGCAAAATGCCGAAGGGCAGGCACCTGACGAAGTACTACATGCCTTTTTGGCACAGCATTATTTAAACCATAGCGTGCCGCCGCTTATTCTCACCAGCACGTCTCTTGCAGCAAATACTTTGGAAGAGTTACTTGGCGAGCAGGCCGGGCATAAAGTGCAGATACGTCACAGTGTCAGTGGTGAGCGGCGCCAATGGTTGGATATGGCGTTGAAAAATGCTCTGCTGACATTACACCAGCAAGCAGGCCAGCAGGCTGGGCAGCTTGCTCGATTGGAGAAGTTGCGCGAAGTGCTTGCGCTACCTCAATTGTCACGCATTGAATGTTTTGACATCAGCCACACCATGGGCGAAGCAACTGTGGCTTCCTGTGTTGTGTACGATAATTTGGCTATGCGTACTGTGGAGTACCGACGCTACAACATTAGCGGTATTACTGGGGGAGACGACTATGCAGCCATGCGCCAAGCCTTGTTTCGTCGCTATCAAAAATTACAGCTCGGGGAAGGCAAGCGTCCCGATTTGATTTTGATAGATGGCGGCGCGGGTCAGCTAAGTGTGGCTTGTCAGGTGTTGGAACAACTAGGTCTGATGGAAATCCCGTTAATGGGCGTAGCCAAAGGCGTGGAGCGCAAGCCCGGGTTAGAGCAATTGTTGTTTCCGCAGCATGAAAAACCGCTACAATTGTTGCCGGACAATCCAGCATTGCACTTGATCCAGCAGGTGCGTGATGAGGCGCACCGTTTCGCTATTAGTGGACACCGCGCCAAGCGCGGTAAAACGCGCACAACCTCCATGCTGGAGGAGATTAGCGGGGTAGGAGAGAGGCGCAGGCGTAATTTGCTCGCCCGGTTTGGAGGTTTGCAGGGCGTGTACCAAGCCAGTTTGGAAGAGTTAGCACAGGTAGAGGGTATTAGTCTGGCGCTGGCGGAAAAAATTTATCAACAATTGCACTGATTATGCCTCTCAATATCCCAAATCTGCTGACTTGGTTTCGCATTATGCTCATACCGGTGTTTCTTGGGGTGTTTTACCTGCCTGACACAATACTTTCCTTGCACCACAAGCATTTAGTTAGCACGGTGATATTCGCATTGGCCGCTTTTACAGATTGGCTAGATGGTTATCTGGCGCGCGCGCTCAATCAGACTTCTGCTTTTGGCGCATTTCTCGATCCAGTCGCGGATAAGCTGATGGTGGCTGCTGCATTGATTGTGCTGGTAAAGCTTGGCTATGTGGATATGGTCATTGCTTTCATTATTATAGGCCGTGAAATTGCCATCTCTGCCTTACGTGAATGGATGGCGCAGCTTGGTGAAAGCAAGAGCACCGCAGTTTCCATGCTGGGCAAGGTGAAAACTGTATTTCAGATGATCGCCATATTGCTGCTGCTTTGTCATGACTCGTTGGTTGGTTTGCCTGCTAATACATTGGGTACATTATTAATTTATCTTGCTGCTGTATTGACATTGTGGTCAATGATTTATTACTTGAAACTTGCGCTGCCACAAATTGCCCGCAAATAACGGGGTATTATGTTGCATAAAATGGTCACCTTTTGCTGGCAAGAGGCATCAAATAATGTTCCGTTATTTAGCTTGTGCAGAAATAACACTTCATTGAGCACAATGCAAAATAACCCGAACATGATTGATTTTTTATCGCATGCAGGGTATAGTCCTCCGCTTTCGGGGTGTAGCGTAGCCTGGTAGCGCGCCTGCTTTGGGAGCAGGATGTCGGGAGTTCGAATCTCTCCACCCCGACCATATATCTTAATAGTGCAGAGTCAAATGGCTTTACAGGAATTGTGCCCGTAGCTCAACCGGATAGAGCACCAGCCTTCTAAGCTGGGGGTTACAGGTTCGATTCCTGTCGGGCACGCCAATGACATATCTTGTCGAGTTTTACCCCGTGGTGGCTGTAGCTCAGTTGGTAGAGCCCCGGATTGTGATTCCGGTTGTCGTGGGTTCGAGCCCCATCAGTCACCCCATATATACAAAGAGTTAGGTTAACTTAACTCTCTTGAGTTACAAGTACTGTAGCCACATCGTACCCCCCAACCAGTTTTAATCCAGAAAGCCTATCAACGTATTCGGCCAGGTGTTCACTAGATAGATGTGCATAACGCCTGACCATCTCCGCTGATTCCCAACCGCCTAACTCTTGCAACACATGAAGCGGTGTTCCCGCTTGAACGTGCCAGCTTGCCCATGTATGCCGTAGGTCGTGCCATCTAAAATCATCTATACCAGCACGCTTTAATGCTTTATTCCAGGCGGCATTATTAGGTTGCATCACTGGTTTGTTTCGGAAGCTGAATACATGGGTCTGATGCTTCCCAATCCATTCTCTCAATACCAGTACGGCAGCACTAGATAACGGAACAGCAATCGCCTTGCGCGCTTTTGCTTGGTCAGGGTGAATCCATGCACAACGACGAACCAAATCAACTTGAGACCACTGCAACCCTGTTACATTGGCTTGTCGTAAACCTGTTTCTAAACTGAATCGTACCATTCCTGCCAAATGTACTGGCAGTTCTGAAATAAGACGTTCGGCCTCAGCATGTATTAACCAACGCACTCGCCTTTTTGGTTCAGGCAAAATCTTCACTCTTGGACAACGGTCTATCCATTCCCAATCAAAAGCAGCCTTCCGTAAGATAGTTCGCAGAACTGAAAGCATTCTGTTAACCCGTCCATTGGAAACGCCATCTTTCAATCGGATGGTGATAATTGACTCTACCTTGTCTCGTGAAATATCTACTAAATTAAATCCGCCCAAATATTTATCTAATTGGCGCAGGTGGTAAAGGTCATCTATTCGTGAAGATTTATGCGTTGTTTCTTCCAGCCATCTTACGACAGCCTGTTGCCAAGAATAGCTAGGCTTTACACCTAGCCGTTCCTGTTCCCACAATGACGATTTCAACTTATCGTGATACTCCTGAGCTTTTACCTTGTCGGCAGTCCCAGTGCTTCTCTGTATGATTTTTCCGCTGTGGTGTAGCTTGACCCACCAGACGGAAGAATCGTTGCGTTTGTAGAGCGACATAATTTTACCTCCTCATGTTCACCCTGCATCACCCGCGATGGGTATTGTGCACGTAGGCTTGCCACAAGGTCAATATCAAGGAATATCCACCGTCTGCCCAGCTTGGCTGCTGGAACTGCACCTCGTTGCGCCATACGTTGCAGGGTGACGGGGTGCAGGTGTAGGAACGCGGCAGCTTGTTCAAGATTAAGCGTCTCCATCATCTCCATCCTTCTCGCGTCTGTATGCGTCGGCGGCATCTTTCAGCTCGCGTGCAGCAACAATCATGTTTTTTTGGTGGTGGATGGTGTTGTACTTTCTGGCCTTGGCTTTTACTTTGCGTCCTACATAGCTGTGGAATGGCTCACCCTTGATGGCATGAAATTCCGTCGCTTGTGTTAGATATTCTCCCAGGCCTTCGCCAAAATCCTCAATGCCTCGGCTCGCCATAAACGAGGTGAGGCCGCCCAGACCGTGAACAAACAACCTCTCATCGGCGGGCAATCGTGCTGGTCTGAATCGTTGCAGGAGAGGCTGATCGAAGGGTTGGGCATACACCCCAGCAATGGCATCCCAAAGCGGATGGTTAGGCCAACGATCCCTCTTGGAGTCATTGGGGTTGGGAATGGACAAACGCAGCCAGTGGGTCAGGTAATGCCACAGTGAGGCTTGTTGTCCAAGCAAGTCTGACAGACGAAGTATGCCCAACTCCTTGAGCGTTTGTTTCTCGGTTTGGAATTCCATGCGCCAAACCTTCTCACCAGCCTGCCAACCCTTCGCTTGCCACAGCCCAAAGAGATAGGTCTTGCGCGACTTGTTGACGATTTCAATGACTTTCTCATACAGACGCGCATGTAGATTGCCACCATTGCCGATTACCCAGCCCGTGAAAGGTTCTTCTAAGCGGCAATCGTAATATTTAGACATTAAGTTTGCTCGCGTGACCCAATGAGACTGCTCAATCAGGGCGAGATTTTCAAAGCAGACAAAATCTAAAAACAAGTCGGCACGGCTGACACTTGCTATACCCTCGACAAGTCCTAGCGTATTGATTACCACGCGCAAATCATTTTCAGCGGCTTCCACCCCGACAGTGGCGAGATATTCGCTGGAAATCTGCACATGCGCCATCGGCAGGGTTTTAGATTGCTTGCGATTGAGCTTAATAAAAAAGCAGTTGTCCACTAGCACATAGGGGAAACGCGGCATCCCTTTGTCTCGGACTTCGAAAATGTGCGCACCGATACGAACCTGGGCGAGAGCCTGTTCAGCATCGTCGTCTGATTGAGCCGTTTCTTTTAACACGGACAGTTTAATGTCCCAATCTTCGGCAAGTTGTCCGTGGTAAGACAAATACAGACTATCAATACCAACTCGTAGAGGCTTAAATTTATCTATATTGTCGTTTGAGGGTACTGTGTTACAAGACTGCGTACCCTCAGGTGCAGCGAAATCACCACCATGCTGCATGGTCGGAACGAGACCTATTGCCACCTCGCCGCATTCCCGAAACCCGGAGCGTTGCGTGCTGTCGCCCGCATCCGCTCCAATTTTCGGAAATGCGGCTCCGGCGGTTCTATCAAAAAGTTTATCTTTAGTCTTCATTTTGTGCTCCTGTGTTGTTGAGGGAGCACGAATAATCTTGCACAAAAGCAGAGGATAAAATTGGATAGTCGCAATTGAGACGTGCTTAAATTCGTCTCAATTATTTATGTTTTAATATCAATATGTTGAAAGTAATTGAGATGTAAATTTAGGTGGGTTAATTAGGCTTACGTCCTGATTTTCCGCGCACGTTTAAAGGTGCAAGGTCAGCAATATGCTTGCGAATAGCACTGTCAGACAGTGCGGCAGCTTTGAGATGTGGCATGTTTTTGATGCGTCTGATAGCTTGGGCAATGTGTAACAAATCGCCTTCTTCAGCCCACCATGATTGAACAGTATTTCGAACGGGCATCCATATGTCTTTGCTATTCTGAGCACGCTTCCCTGCTTGAGCTGGCTTCGTAATGGCTGGCGATACTTCAGGGAGAGCCTGCGTTTCTGTTATAGGTTCTCTATACTGTTGTGATTTTTTTGAAAACAATTCGTTGAGATTGTGCTCTTCGATGTATTTCAAAACGTCTGGTAATTCTGCGAGTTCTTTGGAGATGGGACAATCTGCGGACATGGCAAAATCTTCTAAGGAAGGATCGGACACCAAGCCACCTTGCAAATAATTATGAGGAATCATTTTTCGTTCAAGGATACGTTCTAATATTTCTGGTTTGACCATAAGCAAAGGTGGGACTGTTCCGCCGTGAAGGTAGGCTATCCTTGCCATTGCCTTTAGTTGGATACGCGCTGGTGTATGGCTCCAATCAAAGCCATCATTAAATACGATGTAACGGTAAATTGGCTCATCACCTAGATGTGCGATTTTTTCCACTAAGACAGGAACAAGTGGCTGGTAAGTTTCGCTTGATCCGTCTAGTTTTTTGCTAGAAACAAGAACTCGAAATGGGATGCCTATGTCATCAATCCACTTGCCGCCTTGTATGGCACAAAACAACTTAAAGAAAATTTCTGGCTGTTTATAGCACGACTGATATTCGTATATTTTTTCACTAGCACCTTCGAGCCACTTGATGCTAATACCAAAAAGCTTTGCGGTTTGATCTAGTAGTTCGGGGGTGAGGGCAGCGAGTAAAGTTGCTTCGGACTGAAGATGATCTAACTTGATTTGTGGCATCAAGCGGGGGATTTGCGAGGGTTTAACACCGTGATCTTTAAATGCTTGGAGAAAACGTTCAGTGACAATATTTACCGGATTTTTTTTAGATTTTCCGGTGAAATTTTTCCAGAGCTTATTGAAGCTAGGGGGGGAGTGCATTCCATATAGTATTGTCGTTATAATCCCGCATTATCAATGTCGTTGAGGATACCATGCAACTATAAATAATGAATCTTATAAATGGGACTGCACTGATATTGCGCCGCGAGCCTTTGGTGCGGGCAGCACGAATGGTTTATGAATTATGAAATTGTGCTCTAATTTTGTTTTAGATTTTCATAACATGCGATAGACTGATATGGAAGCTCTGTAAGCTGACTAGCATTGTTTGCAGCGGAAGAGGGATTAAGCACTAAGAAATTATATAGAAAGCATGAGTTTCCCTGAGTGCCCAATTGAATTTCAACAATTGTTAAAGTTAGTGAAATAATTAGTGTAAAACCGTTGCTTCAACGCTATAACAAGTATTTTAATTTAATTAATGGTTTTGCCAAGATTGAGAAGAGATCTGTGATAACTGATTTACATATAAAGAATTTTAAATCGATTGGTGAGCTGCAAATAAAGCTTTCCCGAGTTAATGTGTTAATTGGTGAAAATGGTGCCGGTAAGAGCAATTTTTTGGAAGCTATTGCTCTGATAAGTGCTGCATCTGAAAACAAATTAGATAATGAATTCCTCACCACACGAGGGATACGAGTTACTCAACCAGCTTTTATGCGCCAAGCATTTGATGATGTGAATTCATCAAAACCTATCGAAACTAGTATCACAAATAATATTGGCGACTCAGAGAAATTTAAAATCACTAATGACAATCAACCTTACGCTAAATGGAGCGTTACGGAAGAGCATAAAGTAAACGTCAATGACTTGGTTAGCGTTTTGAAGATCCTATCTGATGGTGCTACAAAGAATGACGAAGAAGCAAAAGAAGATTTTTTTAAATTTATTAAAAGTTTAGAGTCTAGTATAAATCGAAAGCTTAAAAAATCAATGAGCAACAAAGGGGAAGAGCCTTTCCCACTATCTTTCAAAATTGAAAATGAGCTTTTAGGTCGGGCCCTCATATCTTCCGTAAAACAAAGGTCTCAACTAAAAAAAGAACTGGAAAAGTTTCTTATCTTTTCACCTGAAAATTCCTCATTAAAAACATTTGAGCGTGAAGGACAGGTTGAACCACTGGGAATTAATGGTGAAGGATTACTCAAGTTAATATCCGTAATATCTGAAGTAAAGGGCAATCCAGTTTTGAATGAAATTAAAGCTAGATTAAAGGTACTGGGATGGTTTGAAGATTTCCATTTGTCTGATGATTCAAATTTACCATCAAAAACCATGAAGGTAAAAGACCGGTATGTTCAAAATGAAACCTCTTATTTTGATCAATTAAGTACCAACGAAGGTTTTTTATTCCTGCTGTTTTATTTCACATTATTTGCAAGTGACCTCACACCAAAATTTTTCGCAATTGATAACATTGATGCCTCTTTGAACCCCAAATTGTGTGAAAAACTAATGAAGATATTGGTTGAAATGGCAAAAAAGTACGACAAGCAGGTGATTTTTACTACACATAATCCCTCTATTCTTGATGGTCTAAATTTAGATGATGATGAACAAACTTTATATGTTGTCTCACGCTCGAGGAATGGTTCTACAAAACTCAAACAAGTATTTAAACCAGTAAATACGGATTTAAAATCCCCGGTTCGACTCTCAGAAATGTTTATTAAAGGAATGTTAGGTGGCCTCCCTAAAGGGTTTTAGATTTGAATAATTTTGCCCTAATTTCAGAAGGAATAACCGATCAGGTCACTATTGAGAATATTTTATATGGGCATTATGAGGATGATCTTGACATAACTTCAATTCAACCCGCACGTGATGCCACTGATGAAAATCGTCAAAGTGCGGCTGGTGGATGGGAACGAGTATTGGAATACTTATGTTTAGAAGATTTTAAAAAAATTTTTTTATTTAACGAGTTTGTAATAATACATATAGACACAGACTGTGGCGACCACCCAAATTTTGGTGTTCAATTAACATCAAATGGAAAAGACAGAGAGCCCCAACAGATCATTAATGATGTTACATTTTTACTTCGATCTAAAATTGGGGCCGATGTGTATGCGGAGTACCAAGAGCGGATAATTTTTGCTATTGCTGTAGATTGTATTGAATGTTGGTTGCTTCCATTGCACTCTAAAATCCATGCTCATAAAGTAAAGAAAAAAAATTGTGAAGCTGCACTGAACTTTAATTTGCAAAAAGCAGGCGTTGATTATACAAAGGACTATCTTGGATATATGCTACTCACAAGACAATTCAAATCTAGGTCATCGATAAAGATTTGCAAAACATTAAATGAAAGCTTCGCTTTTTTTATTGATAGCCTTCCTGCAGAAATTAATGCCTGAAGGGCTTTAGTAAAAACCGTACCACTATTGCATTTGAGGGTGAGTTTCTGGAGCTGTTTTGGAACAGTTATAATGTTTGGGGAATACAGATAAGCATTTTTTAATGAAGATGATTAATGTTTTTGAGCATCCTACGAACCACAAGAGAACAGGGATTCGACCCGCTCCAAGTGTCCAAGTCAGGCCTAGGACTGGGCACTTGATTATTCAGATAGCCTTTTTATTTTCTGCATCGTATCCGCTCAGGCCGGATAACTTTCCTAGATGGTAGAATGTTAAAATAGCTTTTTGCTAATGAAGAATCTTTGGCCACCAGCATTTCCCGCAGCACCTTGCTGAATAAGTCTACCTGACTGCCTTCTGACATGCCTTGAGGTATTCCACCACTTGCACCGAAGTATAACAAACCACAGCCAATTTGATGAACAAAGCCTCGATGCAGCCTTGAATTGCTCAGCTCGACGATGGAAAGTAAGGTTTAGGATCCAATGGTTCGTAAAATCTTGGACTATTACCTTGTGCCTCATCCCCGTGCTTAATGTATGATTTTTCAGGGGTGAACTATTAGAAAATATAGGAAGATAAAATCAATGTATGTGATACGATATATATGATTTTTCAAGTAATTAAATTAAATCCTTTGCAAACTATTATCTGTGCGTGCAAATTTATGAACAGGTTCTTATGAGAAAATTATTAAATTGTATTTTGTATTTAATTTTTTTAATGCCTTTGTTCACTAACGCTCAAGAATGGATATCGTCTACCAAAATTTATGATGCTACTGTCACTTGCACAGCCAATAATGGGACCCTCGTTCCGCTTCTTCTTTCTGATAACGCTATTGCATTAGGTGGTGGCGGATATGCACACTTTGATCCTAAGAATGGTGCATCTATCATGATAAGTCCTACATACCTGCAGAAATTGCCACGGGCTGGTGCATTTTTTTTGTTCTATCATGAATGTGCACATGTTGCTTTACCCTTGGGAATTGGGCTAGGTAACTTTGAACAAGAGAGCAATGCTGATTGCTATGCTGTCAGCGAAATGCGTAAAGCTGGTTTGATTAAGTCTTGGTCAGATTTCGTTGAAGCATTAACACTAATTAAAGATATGCCTGCCTCCACGAATTTGCATTTACCAGGTCCAGAAAGGGTTCTGGCTGCTGCGCAGTGTGTAGACATCCCGTTAGAAATACAAAAACATCCTTTTTGCAGAACCGTGGAAATGATTTTTTCGGTGGGAATCGATTTTTTGAAGAGAACCTCATTTGATCCCAAAAAGATAGTTGATGGCTATAGGTGTGAAATAACGAATAAAAAACTTTATTGTAGTCGACAGTTTAAAAATGATGAGACAGCAGATGCATACAGGGTTAAATTGATAAAGGAATTGAATAGTTGTTTACTGCCTGATTTCAAATATCATAATGTACATGTGTTTGATGGGTGGGAAAACTCAACAACACGGAAAACCATTAATATGACTACCCAAAATGACCAAATATCGTTTATTTTTCGATTTGATTCCCCTTGATTTAGCGAGGAGGTTCCTATTGTTAAGGAAGTTATACTCAATCTGATTAATTTTGTCCAAACTATCACTTCTTCATAGATTGTTGAAATTTCATTTTAGGAGGCTGGTATTAAAAATTAGCCTCGACTGTCGTTTATGTATGCTATAAAAACATCGAACCCAGGGAGATCAAGGGCTGTTTTCACCGATAAATGGAAGCGTGTTGGTGCAATAAATAGTTAATAGCTCCCTGTAAAAATTAACAATTATTAACATAAGAATGTAGGCGAAGAGCCCTGGGGGCGGGCGTGCTAATCGCTTCGGGTACCCCGGCAATTTATAGGTTTTCTCGACCGTAGCTAAAACGTAACCAAGTTAAAAGTATCTTCAAGTATTTATGCGTCTTCTGTGGCTTCTTAATATCATTGCGAGTGAGGCAAGGACTTGATTAAAAATGATTGTTATATTTTTGCTGCGTCTTGTGATTCCGGTTGTCGTGGGTTCGAGCCCCATCAGTCACCCCATATAAATTAAGTAGTTTTAGGTTGGTGCTGGCTTACTTTGTAAGATAAGCTGCTTTTGTAAGCTACGCTACTTAGAATTATGCTATTAGGGCGCACCTGATCGCTGCTAGCGATGCAAGTTGCCTTGATAGTCCGTCTATATCGCACACGATCAATTGTATAAGCTGCTTCATTGTGTTGTACCGAGTTTATATCCCTCGATCGTTACCTGCGCCTGCCTCAGGCTGATGGTACACGCGCCTCACTTCAAACTTCACTTGGCCATATCGTAGTATGGCTAATGTTGTTGGTAGCAAGATAGCCTAGGCAACCACGTTGTTCTGTTTTGCCGCCGTTGCAGATCACGTTTGAAAAGACTTCTGCAGGTGCGGTGTATTAGAGAGCCCTGCACCTTGGTTGCTCATTGGGCATCAGCGCTTCTGTTGTTGTCCGTATTTGGCAGATACATGGACTCAAGCCGCATCGGGTCGTGTCTTTTAAGCTTCCCAACGATACACCCAAAACCGATACACCCAAAACTTGAGAACATTGTCGGCCTGTATCTCGATCTACCCGGGCACGCGCTGGTGCTGTATTGTGATAGAAAAACACAAATTCAGACATTTGACCTTACGCAGCCTGACCTACCCTCTCTCAAGCGCGGACGAGGCCAGAACTAATGCGCATGATTATAAATACAATGCTGCGCTGAATACGCTGGATGGCAAGGTGCTGTCAATGACTGACCCACTTTATCGGCATCAGGGGTGGTTGAAGTTTTTCTTAAGATGATTGATTAGCAAGATATTAAAGACCAAGGGGCTGCACCTGGTTGTCGTGGATAGTTACGTAACCCGAAAGCACTCAGAGCAAGGCTTGGTTGGCTAAGCGCCTACGCTCGTGCTACATTGAATAAGGACACTTCTGATTGACGCACTACTGTACTACAGTAGTTCCATACAAAGTTCACAACTCCGCCGGGCTTGACCAACAACGGGTTTAAATTGTGGCTCGCTGCGCTACCATAGTCTAATCTTACTCGTTAGATATTTTATTTGCCCACCATATTTTTTCATAATATACTCAAAAGGTAGGCACTGATCTGAAGCTAAAGTAGTACAGGTTTCGATGTGCGCTAATCAGCAATGATATTTGCTATAACTTAACTGGAGGAAACATCAATGTGGAAGCTTTATCGGGCAGATTTGCTCGGGAAAGAACTTGAAACCAACCTGCGGCAAATAATCATTGAAGCGCGTGCTAAGCGGCATAAAATCCTCTCAGTGGAGCATTTGCTGCTAGCAATGCTGGATAATCCTTCAGCGATAGAGATATTACAGTCTCGTGGAGTGGACATTGAAGAATTGCGAATTTTATTGATTGATTTTGTTGATAAAAATACACCAATCGCACCCGATAGCGACGAAATTAATACACAACCTACGCTTGCTTTTCACCGCGTGATACAAAGTGCAATCCTGCATGTGAAGTCGACTAACCAGAAAGAAGTATCCGGTAGAAACATACTTGTTTTCTTGCTTAATGAATATGATTCTCATGCCACATCCCTGCTTAATCAGCGCACTATATACACGTTGGACGAAGGTACGGAAAAGAAAGATGGTAGCGTAGCCTCTAACATTTATAGTAATACAGGTATCACTGATCCTCACGACGTGCATCGTGTTGCCAAGAATGAATCGCTTTTAGCTGCCGGACTGATGCCGAAGGTGAGTGTAGATGAGACAGGCGCAAATCTGGGCTACTACAGTGCTGATGTGGGAGCCGACACTCTAGCTGCGTTGGCCAATGCAGCACGCTAATAATTGTATGGTATTAGAAGGGTATATTGTGCAAGGCTATGTCATTGCGTAGATGCACGGACGTTTCGTATAGTCTGTCTCGATGGCTTTTGGGAAACCCCTTTAAGTCCGTTGAACAGGTAATCAAGATGTCTCGACGGTTCCCGTTGTTAGCTCTGTGGTTATGTGCATAAGGGCATACAGCCCCGATGCTTCGCTTGTGCCTATACTTCCGATTATATACGCGATGATATTTCAAGAATCGGCGTTAAGTTGTTCTTCCAGGTACTGTGGTTGGGCAGACAGCGCAACTTGATTTTGTCTTTATGTTTCTCTTTCCATTCTTGACAGGTTTATTGTGATATGCGCAAATTATTGAGTGTAAGGATTATTTCTTCGTGCTACCCATAACGATTAATGGCACCCAATACGGTCGGATAGGAAAGCCCGCTTAGCTCGGTATATGGGGGTCACGTCAATTCCCCTTTATGATGCGAAATCTTTTCGCCGCTTGTGCAACTGTTCCCATGTTTAAAATCTTGCATCTTCTTTGAGTCTATGCGTTTTCGATTGCGGCACACGGAAAAAAATTCAAATTTTTTTGTGCCGAGTCTATAGTCTTGAGGTTTTCGGTTTGCTCGCTCCAAGCCCATTTTTGTTGGAAATACAGCTCTTAATTCAAGTCCATGCCATATTGGATATGGCTGAATTTTGTCAGCTAGTTCATTTGATAGTATGATGACAAAATAATAATAAGTGGCTTAATAGTCGCAATAAGTTTTTTGCTAAGGCGAAACGCATAAAGACGAAACTGGGATGCTCATTGTGTAATTAGTGATGTGGGGATTTTAGTGGTGTTAGTAGCGCTGCCTTGGTATTGCGTAACAGACTGTTAGGTTGCTTGAAAGAATTGGCGGGCCTCCCCGCATTACAAGGTGGTGAACCTGGTCAGATCCGGAAGGAAGCAGCCATAACCATTTATTGCAAGTGCCGGGGGTAAGGCTCGCCTCCTTATTCGAAGATGGAACGATGATAATGAAAAAAATCTGTGTTTTAATCGGTGCGATGTTGTTAAATGTAAATGTGTGGGCCGTAGATGGTATTTCTGCTGAGATTGGCAGTGGTGATAAAACCAATATGGCGCGTATCGGCGCCCAATGGGATTGGGAAAAGAAGTGGTTTACCGATGGCAACTGGTTGGTGACTGGTTATTGGGAAGCTTCAGTTGGACGTTGGAACGGCCAAAACAATGCGGGCAATAATCACAACATTACTGATATTGGTTTTACTCCAGTGTTTCGCCTGCAACAGAAAAATCTTTCCGGCTTGGCGCCATACCTGGAAGCAGGGATTGGAGTTCATTTGATTTCCGATATTCATATCAATGCCGACCGTAGATTTAGTACCGCTTTTCAATTTGGTGATCATCTTGGTGCAGGCCTGCGGTTCGGTGATCGGAAGCAGTTTGATCTGGGCTATCGTTTTCAGCATCTATCTAATGGTTCAATTAAATCCCCAAACCCAGGCATTAATTTTAGCCAAATTCGCCTTGCCTACCATTTTTGAGACAACGTAAATTTTGTCAGCAACTTCTGTTCTAGCACGCAAATGGCGACCTAAGAACTTCGCGCAATTGGCGGGGCAGAAGCATGTTGTGCAGGCATTAAGCAATGCGCTGACACAAAATCGTTTACATCACGCTTATTTGTTCACTGGCACGCGCGGCGTGGGTAAAACCACCATTGCACGTATTTTTGCAAAATCCTTGAATTGTATCAGCGGCATTACCGCCACACCGTGTGGAATTTGTAGCGCTTGCACGGAAATCGACAGTGGTCGTTTTGTTGATCTTATTGAATTGGATGCAGCGTCTAATACAGGCATAGATAATATGCGCGAAGTACTGGATAACGCGCAATATTTGCCAACATTGGGACGTTACAAAGTTTATCTGATTGACGAAGTACATATGCTTTCCAAGGCGGCTTTCAACTCAATGTTAAAAACATTGGAAGAGCCGCCCGCGCACGTCAAATTTATTCTGGCCACAACTGACCCGCAGAAAATCCCCGTCACTGTGTTGTCGCGCTGTTTGCAGTTCAATCTGAAACAGTTGCCGCCCGCGTTAATCGTCACACACTTGGAATATGTGCTGGGGCAGGAAGACATCACGTTTGAAATCGCTGCGCTGGCATTGCTTGCCCGTGCGGCGCAGGGCAGTATGCGCGATGCGCTAAGCTTGCTCGATCAAGCCATTGCCTATTCCGATTCAAAAATCGATGAGGCGACGGTCCGTAATATGTTAGGTGCGATTGATCAGAGTTATCTGTATGACGTGTTGCAAACGTTGCTGGCGAGAGACGGAGTCGGTTTACTGCGTATTGCTGACGATATGCAAAGCCGCAGTTTGGCGTTTGATGTTGCCTTGCAAGACTTGGCGACTCTGTTGTACCGTGTTGCTCTGGCGCAGACGGTGCCGCAAGCCATCGCAGAAGATGAGCCGGAGCGAACGCGCTTACTGGAACTGGCGCAGAGTTTTAGCGCGGAGGAAATCCAGTTGTATTACCAGATTGCAATACACGGGCGAAATGAAATTGACCTTGCGCCTGATGAGTATGCTGGTTTCACCATGACGTTGTTGCGCATGTTGGCATTTAGGCCAGCTGGGGCTAAGGCGATGTCGGAACCACGCATAACTGAAGTAACGATGTCGTCGTCTATGGCTCAGGCTACCGCGATACCTGCGCCACAGCCGAAGCCGCAATTACAACCGCAACCTATTCAGACTATTTCACCATCAGTCAATCCGGTAGACACAGCTTCGGTAGCGCTTGATTGGAGTACATTATTGGCACAACTGAATGTGCAAGGTATGGCGCGTGAATTGGCGAAACATTGCACGCTGGAAAGTTATGTTGAGGGACGGTTAACTTTAGTTTTAGCGTCGCAGCACAAACATTTGTTGACCAATAAAATGGCCCAGGAAAAATTGCAGACTGCTCTTGCTGATTATTTTGTCCAGCCAGTGCGATTGTCGGTTACGTTAGGTGTGAACAACGTGGCCACTCCAGCCGCAGTTGAACAGCAAGTGAAACAGACACGCCAGCAACACGCAGTTGAGGCAATTATGCAAGACCCATTTGTGCGTGAAGCACAGGCACAATTAGGCGCTCAGATACTTGAAGAAACGATCAAATCAATACAATAAATTAAGGAGGGTATAGACATGATGAAGGGCGGATTGGCCGGGATGATGAAACAAGCCCAGCAGATGCAACAAAACATGAAAAAGGCACAGGACGAGCTGGCTACAGTCGAGGTAGAAGGTCAAGCTGGTTCTGGCATGGTAAAAGTAGTTATGACCTGTGCCCACGATGTACGCCGCGTGATGCTGGATAACAGTTTGTTATCCGACGATAAGGAAATGCTGGAAGACTTGATCGTCGCTGCAATGAATGATGCGATGAAACAGGTTGCTGCAGTGACCCAACAAAAAATGGGTGGCTTCACAGCGGGCATGAATCTGCCGCCCGGCATGAGTTTGCCGTTCTGAACACTCTAATGTTTTTAGTACCTGGATGAACACGCTTTCCAGTCTGGAAGAAATGATAGCCGCCTTGCGCTGCTTGCCTGGTGTTGGACCAAAATCTGCACAGCGTATGGCATACCACTTGTTGCAACGGGACAAATCAGGTGCATTGCGGCTGGCACGGGCGCTAGGACATGCGGTGGAAAGCATCCATCATTGTGCCAAGTGCAATAATTTTTCCGAAGAAGAAATTTGCGCTTTATGCCGTTCGCCCAAACGTGACGCCAACCTGCTGTGTGTGGTGGAGATGCCAGCCGACTTGCTCATGATGGAACAGGCGCAGTGCTATCGCGGGATGTATTTTGTGCTGATGGGACGGCTTTCTCCATTGGATGGCATCGGCCCGCGTGAATTGCACCTTGATCGGCTGGTTAGGCGGGCACAGGAAAATACATGCGAAGTGATACTCGCCACTAATTTCACCGTAGAAGGTGATGCCACTGCACACTACATTACTATCTTGCTATGTGCGCAGGGCATCAAAGTATCGCGCATCGCGCGCGGGCTGCCCGTGGGGGGCGAACTGGAACATGTGGATAGCGGTACGCTGGCGCAAGCCGTGCTGGAAAGACGAGAGGTGACGGGATGAACGAACAGGCAAAGCAACCAGAACGACAAGGCGAGCGCTTGCAGAAGGTATTGGCGCAAGTCGGCTTGGGTTCCCGTCGTACTATGGAAGAATGGATTTCCACTGGGCGCATCACGGTGAACGGAGAAGTGGCGACGCTGGGTATGCGTGTGACTGAGGACGATGTGGTACGTGCCGACAAGCGCATTGTGCACATTAAAACAAGTAACAATAATTTGCCCCGTGTACTGCTGTATCACAAGCAGGAAGGCGAGATTGTTAGTCGCGATGATCCGGAAAAGCGTGCGAGCGTGTTCGACAAGTTACCTAAGTTGAGAGGCATGAAATGGATTGCCATTGGACGGCTCGATTTTAATACCAGTGGTCTGTTGATTTTTACGACCTCGGGTGATCTGGCTAATCGATTAATGCACCCACGCTTTGAAGTGGAACGTGAATACGCTGTGCGTGTGCAGGGCAGTATGACCGATGAGCAGATGCAGCAGATGGTGAGGGAAGGAATCACCTTGGAGGATGGCCCGGTTAAGTTCGAGAGGCTTACCGACGAAGGAGGGGAGGGTTACAACCACTGGTATCGCCTGATGTTGAAGGAAGGGCGTAATCGCATTGTGCGTCGTACCTTCGAGGCGTTAGGTTTGCCCATTAGCCGTTTAATACGTGTGCGCTTCGGCATCGTTAACTTGCCACCTCGCTTGAAGCGGGGCACGCTGGCAGAACTTGGCACAGGAGAGGTTAGTCAAATTCTTGACTGGGTGGACATGGAATCGAAACCTGTTACGGAAAAAGTCGCTGAATGGACTGGAGGCAAGGCCGGAAAATTTGATAATGGAATTAGGGATACAGGGCATAAAAACAAAAAAATAGGCACTAACATGAGTGCTGCGCCCCATGGCAATAAAGACGCACGTCGTAGTCCAACACAGTTTAAAAATAAAGTGCGCTCCTGAAATAGGCGCCAAACTTTGATTATTCAGTGCAGGTATTTCGAATTGCCAGGAAGTAACCATGCAACGGCAATTTAATCTCCAACCTTCCATTTATTTTACAATCGCATTGGTTGCTTCGCATGGCGCTGCGCTTGCAGTTTTGGTTCCCTTAATTTTGCCGTTATGGGCGAAAATACTGCTGGTCTTGCTTGTGTTAGTCAGCCTGCTGTATCACGTATGGCATGATGCTTGGCTGTTAGCGCTATCCTCTAACAAAACGCTACTATTGGATGGGGACATGATCCTGCTGGTTGCGCGCAATGGGGATCAAGTAACTACGCGGGTATTGGCCGATAGTCTGGTTACTCCTTTTATCACCATACTAAATGTGCTGCCGCAAGGGTCATACTTAGCGCGTAGCGTCATCATTCTGCCGGACAGCCTGGATGCTGAAGCTTTCCGGCAGCTTCGAGTGTGGCTCAGATGGGGAAGTTAGCATTTAACTTAAGAACCCTCTAAAAATCCAATTTTGCGAGCAGCCGCTTTGCGGCTTGCCTGCTTACCCCGTTTCATCACAATACGGCGTTACTCCAAAAAAATATCGCTTATATATCGACAATATGTAGCGCTAAAATTTTTTACTCATGCCTTGCCTTGCTTAGAAACTTGAATTTTTTAGTGGCACACTTAAATGATTTAATTGCTGATTTTCACTATTTATATTTGCAAGCTCGCTGAATTCTCTGAACTGCCGTAGCACTTCCTGATACGCATATCCTGCTTGATCCCTTTGTTAAACAGTACTACTTGTCAGTGACTCTTATAGGCGCACAGATGGTGGTTGCCGGAAAAAGTTGTTGGTGAGAAATACCTGTGTCTTACCCGTCTCGGGGTCCTTGCATTGGATATGACGTAGGTATGCCGAGTCGATCGGGGATGCAATTCGAGCTTCATGAGGTCATTAAGAAAATAAATTTAAGTTCGTGTATTTAGTTGTAAGAAAATTTGGCTTTCTTCGACTAAGCGTCGTTTGGTTCCTTTTTCCGAGCCAATAATGACTGCTCCAGCAAGCGAGGAGCAGTCGTCGCGAATCGATACAAGCGCCATCGAAGTTTATCGTAATAATTACGCGGCAATCTGCATGACGCACTTGCAGGTGTGTATCCGGTTATTGAGTAACTTGTGGGCAAGGAGTTTTTCCGGCTGTTGAAGCGACAATTTATCGGGCAACATCGTTCGCGCAGTGGCAACCTGCATCACTATGGCGCGGAGATGGCAGGCTTTATCACGGTCTTTGACTCTGCGTAAGGACTGCTGGGAGAAGCAACTGCCACCACGCCGGCGCATTATCCAGATTTCGATTTACAAGCCGCGCTGCTGAAGCGGGTTTTACAAACGGTTTTGAAAGTTTTAGCGTAATAACGGCGCCATGACACCGTTATTACGCTTGGCAAAGCGTAATAACAAAGTGTCTACACCTGCCGGAATATCTGGTGTCTTTGATTGACTTGGGGCTGAGGTTGTATCTTGCGAATGTTTTTTCAAATGTTGGCTGATATATGGGGTTGGAAAAACGATTACGATAATTTAGCTTTGGGTACCTTGAGTAACTCAGAGTTAATTATGACGTAAGACTGCACATGCTGAAGTGTGCGGAAAAATGGTAATTTAATTAAAATATAATAGGGGGTTAATTAATTAATATAATAAAAACAATAAGTTATGCGTCATCAATGGTTTTGCTTGCGGTTACCCAAACAGCATTCTCAGCTGGCAATACTGTAGTAACCAAATGGAATGAAGCTGCGCTGGATGCTATACGAACTACTCACCCTGGCTCGCCGATAGTTGCTAGATCATTGGCAATTACCCATACCTGTATGTACGATGCTTGGACAGCGTATGACAATAAAGCTAAAGGTGCGCATTTTGTCAAAAAAACTCGCCTTCCCAGCAGTGAGCGTACCGTTGCCAATAAAGAAAAAGCAATTATTGATCCGGCCTGATTTATCCGCGACTCATGTATGAGAGACACTCGTGCAAGTCAATAAATACAAGTTCTATGAGCAATTTAAACTGGGTGACTCACGGATAAATCGGGCCGAGTCTATAGTTATGCAGCCCACAAATGCTTGTCCGATCTTTTTCCAACCGAAGTGGCAAAATTTAATGCTTTAATGGCGACCTTGGGTTATGACGCTAACGATAATAGTGTTAACGTTGTAACCCCTGCTGGCATAGGTCATTCCGCAGCCAAAGCAGTGTTGGATTTTCGCCATCACGACGGCTCTAATCAATTGGGCGATTTGAATCCAGGCGCATATTCAGATTACACTGGTTATGCACCAGTCAATACACCGACAACGATCAATAATCCCAACCGTTGGCAGCCATTGCAAATAGGTGCTAACGTACAAAAATTTATTGCGCCGCATTGGGGTAATGTGGCTCCATACGCCTTAAAATCCGGTAGCCAATACCGTAAAGTCTTGCCAAAACCCGCTGGTTTTTACACTGAGCCAGCCCGGTACGATCTCCAAGCGTTGCAGGTTTTGGAATACAGCGCTCATCTAACTGATGAGAAAAAAGTCATCGCCGAATATTGGGCTGATGGTCCATCGTCTGAACTTCCTCCTGGGCATTGGATCCAGTTTGCGGAGTTCGTGTCTGACCGTGACCATCATACGGTAGACCAAGATGTCAAAATGTTCTTCGCCATGTGCAATGCAGTATTTGACGCTAGTATTGCGAGTTGGGATGCTAAGCGTTTCTTTGATTATGTAAGGCCAGTCACCGCAATTAATTTGCTTTTTGCAGGGCAAACCGTACAGTCTTGGCAGGGCTCAATTGATGGTGCAAACTGGAAACCTTATCAAGCAGCAGATGTAGTAACGCCACCATTCTCAGAGTACATATCTGGACACAGCGTATTTAGTGCCGCAGCTGCTGAGACACTGAAATTGTTTACGAAAAACGACAGTTTTGGGGGTAGCGTTACGATTCCGGCTGGCTCATCACGTGTTGAGCCAGGTTTGGTACCAGCAAAGAATACGGTCTTGTACTGGGCGACATTTAGTGACGCGGCTGATGAAGCCGGTATTTCTAGGCGTTTCGGTGGCATTCACTTTATAGATGGCGATTTGGAATCCCGTGAAGTAGGACGTGAAATTGGTACACAAGCTTGGAAAAAATCGCAGAAGCTTTTCGGTGAAGAGGAGAATGGACATTCTGACGACTAAAATTTTTTAGCATACAGCTAAGAATATGGGTTTACGAAAGTTTTGGGGGCCGTTTGTACGGGCCCCTTACTGTTTTGTAAGTTTAAAAATTTACAGCGTGACTTTTTTTGTAGTGTGAATATTTCTGGTGAGTCTTAATATCAAGCTTGTTGTTTCATTCATCTTTGCACGCCCTGCTATACAATATTTATTTAAAGTTTTACGGTCATTGCAACCGCTTTTGACGTCCACAATCTCGTATGTTCCTTTCCGCTTGCAGGACTAAATGCATAAAAGAACCGTGACGTATGACGTATTTAAACTGTAAAGCTGCGGCTCTAGGTTTTACCATGCAGTTTACCGATGTCTTTCTAACTATTATAAAAAATATATCAATATTTGATTTCACAAGTGTAAGTATTTTATTGAGTATCTGTTGCAAGATGAGAGGATTTGTTTTTTAGCGGCAGGTTGCAAAGTTGATTTCCCACGCTATTCCACGCTATCTCACATTGAGTCGTTGTTGTATTGTTTTTCGGGACGCATTTGCGGAAACAAAATTACATCGCGGATGCTGGGGCTATTGGTAAACAGCATTACCAGCCGGTCTATCCCGATTCCTTCTCCGGCTGTGGGTGGTAGGCCATATTCCAGCGCGCGAATGTAATCGCTATCCTTGAACATGGCTTCTTCGTCTCCTGCTTCCCTAGCGGTTACTTGTGCATCAAAGCGCGCCTCTTGGTCTTCCGGGTCATTTAACTCTGAGAAGCCATTAGCGATTTCGCGTCCAACCATAAACAGTTCGAAACGCTCGGCAATTTCCGGGCGAGTATCGCTGCGGCGCGCCAGTGGTGAAGCTTCTGCTGGGTAGTCAACGATGAAAGTTGGCTCGAATAGCTGATGCTCAGCCAGCTCTTCAAACAGCGAAAGTTGTAGTCCACCCACGCCATCCGCTGCCCTGTATTTGGCTTTCAGGTCTTGTAATTCGTTGATTAGAAAATTGCGGTCATTCAACTGTTCGTCAGAAAACTGCGGATGATATTTTTGGATTGCCTGTGCCATGGTCAGTCGATGGAATGGCTGTCCTAAGTCGAGTTCACGTCCTTGATACGATAGTACAGTGGTACCTAGCACTTTGCGCGCTACTTCACTAAACAATTTTTCGGTAAAGTCCATTAAATAACGATAATCTCGATAGGCTTCATAAAACTCGATCATGGTGAACTCGGGGTTATGTCGCGTGGAAAGCCCTTCATTGCGAAAGTTGCGGTTGATTTCGAACACCTTCTCAAACCCACCCACCACCAGCCGCTTGAGATACAGCTCCGGCGCGATACGCAGATACAGTTGCATATCCAAGGCATTGTGGTGCGTGATAAAGGGCTTGGCTGATGCGCCGCCTGGAATGGAATGCATCATCGGCGTCTCGACTTCGAGGTAATTGTGGCGTATGAAAAATTCCCGTATAGCCTGAATTACTTTGGAGCGAATGATAAATGTTTTGCGCGTGTCTTCATTGGTGATGAGATCCACATGCCGTTGACGGTATTTTTGTTCCTGGTCGATCAGGCCGTGAAATTTTTCCGGTAGTGGCCGGAGTGTTTTAGTCAACAGACGCAGCCCAGTCACACGAACAGAAAGTTCACCCGTCTTGGTTTTAAACAGTACGCCTGTTGCGCCAAGAATGTCACCCAGATCATAGTGCTTGAATGCATCATGCGCTACTTCGCCTGTATCGCTATTGTTAATGAATAGCTGGATGCGTCCGCTCATATCACTCACGGTGGCAAAGCTGGCTTTGCCCATTACGCGCTTTAACATCATGCGCCCGGCTACAGCCACGTTTATATGGACTGTTTCCAGTTCGTCGTGGCTCATTGCGCCGTAAGCATCATGCAAATCACCAGCCAGATTTTTGCGCTCAAAATCATTTGGAAAAGCTATGCTTTCTTTGCGAAGTGTAGTGAGTTTGGCGCGGCGCTCGGTGATAATTTGATTTTCGTCTTGCTGAGGTATGGTTGGTTCGGTAGTCATGATGTTTGGGTAAATTATGATCAAAAATTCAGGAGGTACAGGCGCAAGATTGTTGCACGAATGCCATATTACGTGCAATTTAAGTAAAGGACATGTGGAGAGGTAGGAGCACCTAAAATGCGTTGCCCATTGCCGTCATGCGAATTCTAACAGTGTCAAGTCGCTAAGGTCGGTTGGTAATATTAGAAGCTCAATGCGCTGACGGTAACTTTCTTGGGGGTGCTCAAAAATGAGCTGCGCTACCATCGATGCGACTGTGCCCGATCACATGTAATGTAGGAAATCATCGAATACATTGGAATATGCTACAGCCGACAGAGAATGCAGGCTCGCTTAAGCTAATTGCTACATTTACTGGCAATTCTAAAGGCAAACCGTTCTTTTAGGGTCGTTGGACGCCATTACCGCTATCTGGCCTTGAAGATTACCGCTATCTGGCCTTAAATCAGGCAAGTGTTAATATATGTGTTACAAGCTCGGGAGGCATATTTACACGCTATACAAATAAAATGCTTGACCATCGTTATTTGCTCTGTATAATGCGCCCCTCTCGCTGCTGCGGCAGCCCGTTCTTTAAAAGTTTACAGACAACCGACGAGTGTGGGTACATGCGTTAAGGTATTGATGATCAGGCGAATTAGTTTGCATGGTTGTCATAACTCAAGACATAAAAGCAGTACCTCACACGAAGTCGAAAAATGAAATATTGATTCGCTTTGAGTGAGATCGATTTACCTGAGAGGGTAGATCAAATAAGCATAGAGATTGAACTGAAGAGTTTGATCCTGGCTCAGATTGAACGCTGGCGGCATGCTTTACACATGCAAGTCGAACGGCAGCACGGGGGCAACCCTGGTGGCGAGTGGCGAACGGGTGAGTAATATATCGGAACGTACCCGGAAATGGGGGATAACGTAGCGAAAGTTACGCTAATACCGCATATGCCCTAAGGGGGAAAGCGGGGGATTCGCAAGAACCTCGCGTTTTCGGAGCGGCCGATATCGGATTAGCTAGTAGGTGAGGTAAAGGCTCACCTAGGCGACGATCCGTAGCTGGTCTGAGAGGACGACCAGCCACACTGGAACTGAGACACGGTCCAGACTCCTACGGGAGGCAGCAGTGGGGAATTTTGGACAATGGGCGCAAGCCTGATCCAGCCATGCCGCGTGAGTGAAGAAGGCCTTCGGGTTGTAAAGCTCTTTCAGCCGGAAAGAAAACGCACGGGTTAATAACCTGTGTGGATGACGGTACCGGAAGAAGAAGCACCGGCTAACTACGTGCCAGCAGCCGCGGTAATACGTAGGGTGCGAGCGTTAATCGGAATTACTGGGCGTAAAGCGTGCGCAGGCGGTTTTGTAAGACAGATGTGAAATCCCCGGGCTTAACCTGGGAACTGCATTTGTAACTGCAAGGCTAGAGTACGGCAGAGGGGGGTAGAATTCCACGTGTAGCAGTGAAATGCGTAGATATGTGGAGGAATACCGATGGCGAAGGCAGCCCCCTGGGTCGATACTGACGCTCATGCACGAAAGCGTGGGGAGCAAACAGGATTAGATACCCTGGTAGTCCACGCCCTAAACGATGTCAACTAGGTGTTGGGGGAGGAGACTTCCTTAGTACCGCAGCTAACGCGTGAAGTTGACCGCCTGGGGAGTACGGTCGCAAGATTAAAACTCAAAGGAATTGACGGGGACCCGCACAAGCGGTGGATTATGTGGATTAATTCGATGCAACGCGAAAAACCTTACCTACCCTTGACATGCCAGGAACTTGCCAGAGATGGCTTGGTGCCCGAAAGGGAACCTGGACACAGGTGCTGCATGGCTGTCGTCAGCTCGTGTCGTGAGATGTTGGGTTAAGTCCCGCAACGAGCGCAACCCTTGTCATTAATTGCCATCATTTAGTTGGGCACTTTAATGAGACTGCCGGTGACAAACCGGAGGAAGGTGGGGATGACGTCAAGTCCTCATGGCCCTTATGGGTAGGGCTTCACACGTAATACAATGGTCGGTACAGAGGGTTGCCAACCCGCGAGGGGGAGCTAATCTCAGAAAGCCGATCGTAGTCCGGATTGGAGTCTGCAACTCGACTCCATGAAGTCGGAATCGCTAGTAATCGCGGATCAGCATGTCGCGGTGAATACGTTCCCGGGTCTTGTACACACCGCCCGTCACACCATGGGAGCGGGTTCTACCAGAAGCAGCTAGCTTAACCGCAAGGAGGGCGGTTGCCACGGTAGGGTTCGTGACTGGGGTGAAGTCGTAACAAGGTAGCCGTATCGGAAGGTGCGGCTGGATCACCTCCTTTCTAGAGAAGCCTTGGCGTACGTATCCACACTCATCGGTTGTCTAAACTAAAGTAGTGAGGTGGCTGGAGTAGGACTGGGGTTTTGATTCTCATGCCTGACCTCTCGCTTCTCACGCTTAATAGGGTCTGTAGCTCAGTTGGTTAGAGCACACGCTTGATAAGCGTGGGGTCGGTGGTTCAAGTCCACCCAGACCCACCAAGCATGGGGGATTAGCTCAGCTGGGAGAGCACCTGCTTTGCAAGCAGGGGGTCGTCGGTTCGATCCCGTCATCCTCCACCATTTAACATTACTTTTATTATGTTCAAGGTAAGAACCTATATCCAAGCTATTTGTTTTGATATTGGCTTTTGCTAATAGTAGTTCTTTGTGGTTCTTTAAAAATCTGGAAGAAGTAAGAAAGTGATTCACGTACAGGTGTTAATGGGGAAACCTGATTAATGCATGTGCATGAAAAACATGGGTTTTGATTGTATCAAGCCGTAACCATTCAAGTCGGATGGAAGCGGTCACAAACGTAAGAAAAAAATCTTGTAACGAGAACTTTGGTCTTTAAAAAGCTGAGGGTTTAATGTTATAGGGTCAAGTGAATAAGTGCATGTGGTGGATGCCTTGGCGATTACAGGCGACGAAAGACGTGTAAGCCTGCGAAAAGCTACGGGGAGCTGGCAATAAAGCTTTGATCCGTAGATATCTGAATGGGGAAACCCGGCCCGCAAGGGTCACTCCTGACTGAATACATAGGTCAGGTAGAGCGAACCCGGTGAACTGAAACATCTAAGTAGCCGGAGGAAAAGAAATCAACCGAGATTCCGAGAGTAGTGGCGAGCGAAATCGGAGGAGCCTGCAACCTTTAGCTTCTGAATTAGTGGAACAGTCTGGAAAGTCTGGCCATAGTGGGTGATAGCCCCGTACGCGAAAATTCAGGAGTGGAAATAGGGTTGGAACAAGTAGGGCGGGACACGAGAAATCCTGTCTGAATATGGGGGGACCATCCTCCAAGGCTAAATACTCGTAATCGACCGATAGTGAACCAGTACCGTGAGGGAAAGGCGAAAAGAACCCCGGAAGGGGAGTGAAATAGATCCTGAAACCGCATGCATACAAACAGTGGGAGCGGACTTGTTCCGTGACTGCGTACCTTTTGTATAATGGGTCAGCGACTTACATTCAGTAGCGAGCTTAACCGAATAGGGGAGGCGCAGCGAAAGCGAGTCTGATAAGGGCGATAGTTGCTGGGTGTAGACCCGAAACCAAGTGATCTATCCATGGCCAGGATGAAGGTGAGGTAACACTCACTGGAGGTCCGAACCCACTAATGTTGAAAAATTAGGGGATGAGCTGTGGATAGGGGTGAAAGGCTAAACAAACTTGGAAATAGCTGGTTCTCTCCGAAAACTATTTAGGTAGTGCCTCATGTATCACTCTCGGGGGTAGAGCACTGTCATGGCTAGGGGTCTATTGCTGATTACCAAACCATTGCAAACTCCGAATACCGAGAAGTGCGAGCATGGGAGACAGACATCGGGTGCTAACGTCCGGTGTCGAAAGGGAAACAACCCAGACCGCCGATTAAGGTCCCCAAGACATAGTTAAGTGGAAAACGAAGTGGGAAGGCTAAAACAGTCAGGATGTTGGCTTAGAAGCAGCCATCATTTAAAGAAAGCGTAATAGCTCACTGATCGAGTCGTCCTGCGCGGAAGATGTAACGGGGCTCAAACTATGCACCGAAATCGCGGATATGTACTTGTACATATGGTAGGAGAGCGTTCTGTAGGCCTGCGAAGGCAGCTTGAGAAGGCTGCTGGAGGTATCAGAAGTGCGAATGCTGACATGAGTAGCGATAAAGGGAGTGAAAGGCTCCCTCGCCGAAAGCCCAAGGTTTCCTGTGCAACGTTCATCGACGCAGGGTGAGTCGGCCCCTAAGGCGAGGCAGAAATGCGTAGTCGATGGGAAACAGGTTAATATTCCTGTACCTCAATACAATGCGATGTGGGGACGGAGAAGGTTAGGCAAGCCAAGTGTTGGACGTCTTGGTTTAAGCGTGTAGGGAGATCTCTTAGGTAAATCCGGGGGGTCAATTCTGAGACGTGATGACGAGTGCCATTTTGGCGCGAAGTTGCTGATACCAAGCTTCCAAGAAAAGCCACTAAGCTTCAGTTGTATAGAGACCGTACCGCAAACCGACACAGGTGGGCAGGATGAGAATTCTAAGGCGCTTGAGAGAACTCGGGTGAAGGAACTCGGCAAATTTGCACCGTAACTTCGGGAGAAGGTGCGCCCCGGTAGAGTGTAAGACTTCGCGTCTGAAGCTCGATGGGGTTGCAGTGAAATGGTGGCTGCGACTGTTTAATAAAAACACAGCACTCTGCAAACACGAAAGTGGACGTATAGAGTGTGACTCCTGCCCGGTGCCGGAAGGTTAAATGATGGGGTGCAAGCTCTTGATTGAAGCCCCGGTAAACGGCGGCCGTAACTATAACGGTCCTAAGGTAGCGAAATTCCTTGTCGGGTAAGTTCCGACCTGCACGAATGGAGTAACGATGGCCACACTGTCTCCACCCGAGACTCAGCGAAGTTGAAATGTTTGTGAAGATGCAATCTACCCGCGGCTAGACGGAAAGACCCCATGCACCTTTACTGTAGCTTTGCATTGGACTTTGAACAGATCTGTGTAGGATAGGTGGGAGGCTTTGAAGCGGTGTCGCCAGACGTCGTGGAGCCAACCTTGAAATACCACCCTGATGTGTTTGAGGTTCTAACCTAGGTCCGTAATCCGGATCGGGGACATTGCATGGTAGGCAGTTTGACTGGGGCGGTCTCCTCCCAAAGAGTAACGGAGGAGTACGAAGGTATCCTAGGTACGGTCGGACATCGTACTGATAGTGCAATGGCAAAAGGATGCTTGACTGCGAGACTGACAAGTCGAGCAGGTGCGAAAGCAGGTCATAGTGATCCGGTGGTTCTGTATGGAAGGGCCATCGCTCAACGGATAAAAGGTACGCTGGGGATAACAGGCTGATTCCTCCCAAGAGTTCATATCGACGGGGGAGTTTGGCACCTCGATGTCGGCTCATCACATCCTGGGGCTGTAGTCGGTCCCAAGGGTATGGCTGTTCGCCATTTAAAGTGGTACGTGAGCTGGGTTTAAAACGTCGTGAGACAGTTTGGTCCCTATCTGCCGTGGGCGCTGGAAATTTGAAGGGACCTGCTCCTAGTACGAGAGGACCGGAGTGGACGGATCTCTGGTGTACCGGTTATGACGCCAGTCGTATTGCCGGGTAGCTAAATCCGGAAGAGATAACCGCTGAAAGCATCTAAGCGGGAAACTCGCCTTAAGATGAGATTTCCCTGGGGACTTGATCCCCCTAAAGGGTCGTGGAAGACTACCACGTTGATAGGTCAGGTGTGGAAGCGCAGTAATGCGTTAAGCTAACTGATACTAATTGCCCGTGAGGCTTGACCCTATAACATTAAATATTACAAGTTGCGTGGCAATCAAAACCAATTACTTCTTCCAGTTGATGGCTGATTGATTACCTGTTGATTCGGGTAGCCAGTTAGTCGACAGTTATGTCTGACGACCATAGCAAGTTGGTCCCACTCCTTCCCATCTCGAACAGGACAGTGAAACGACTTCGCGCCGATGATAGTGTACATCCGTATGTGAAAGTAGGTCATCGTCAGACTCCTTATAAAACAAAAACCCTCTCCACCGTGAGAGGGTTTTTGTTTTATGGCTAAAATATCTCCCGTTTTGAGAGCAATAAGGTTTTGCGGTATCATCGCACCTCCCATAGACAAAACATTACAAGTGAAACTATTAGATTAAATACGCCTTGCTAACTCACTGGCCTTACCTATATAGGTAGCTGGTGTTAATACAAATAGGCGTTGTTTTTCTGTTTCCGGAATATTTAATGTGTGGATGAAAGCATGCAAGCTGTCGCGGTTGATGCCGCCTTTGCCGCGTGTTAGTTGTTTAAGTTTGTCGTAGGCATTTTCGATGCTGTAGCGCCGCATTACGGTTTGGATTGGCTCGGCCAATACTTCCCAGTTATTGTTCAAGTCTTCCGCCATGCGTTGTGGATTTGCTTCCAGTTTGTTCAATCCCTTTAGGCATGACTCATAAGCCAGCAATGTATAGCCTAGCACTACGCCCATGTTGCGAAGTGTGGTGGAATCGGTTAGATCGCGCTGCCAGCGCGAGATAGGTAGCTTCTCAGATAGATGGCGTAACAGGGCGTTCGCTAAACCGAGGTTACCTTCTGAGTTTTCAAAATCAATTGGATTAATCTTATGTGGCATAGTGGAGGAGCCGACTTCACCTGTTACCACTTTTTGCTTGAAATAGCCCAATGAAATATAGCCCCAAAGGTCGCGGTTGAGATCAATCAGGATGGAGTTGGTACGCGCGTAAGCATCGAATAATTCGGCCATGTAATCATGTGGTTCGATTTGAATGGTATATGGGTTGAAAGTGATTCCACGAGCCATGACAAAGCGTTGCGCGAAAGTTTCCCAATCTACCTCAGGGTAAGACGCCAAATGAGAATTGTAGTTACCTACAGCGCCATTGATTTTTCCTAATATTTCTACGTTGGCTAAACGTGTACGCGCACGTTGTAGGCGGTGTACTACATTGGCCATTTCTTTGCCAAGTGTGCTCGGTGTGGCAGTTTGTCCATGAGTCCGGCATAACATAGGTAGGTCTGCTAGTTGATGGGCAAGATCACGTAAGCAGGTGATAAGCTTGTCTAGAGTGGGCAGCATAACTTCGTTGCGCCCACTGAGTAACATCAGTGCGTGGCTCAGGTTGTTAATATCTTCTGAAGTGCAGGCGAAATGGATAAACTCTAGCTTGCTATTGGTTTCTAGGTTGTTTGAGAGCTTTTCACGCAACCAGTATTCGATCGCTTTCACATCATGGTTTGTACGTTGTTCTATGATTTTGATTTGTTCTGCATCAGCTTCACTAAATTGCGCGATCAGTTGATCGAAATAGGCAAGGGTTGCGACAGAGAAGGGTTTGATTTCAGGAATCCCTGCCTCTAAGCTAAGCGCTTTGAGCCATTCAATTTCGATCAGGACGCGATAGCGAATCAGGCCGAATTCGCTATAATAAGTGCGCAAGGAGTTCATCCGGCTGTGGTAGCGGCCATCCAAGGGAGAAAGTGCGGTGAGCGTGGTTAGTGTCATTGAGGTAATCCTTGGAAAAATAGCTAAATTTTACGTGAAAAAAAATTAACAGCGCATACTTGAACTCAAGCCGATTGTTATTCTTGTTCAAAACTTGCTTCTACGAGCTTTAAGGATGCGAAGTGGATCGAAGTCTGTAATTTTCTTTGGTGCGTCCATATGCCCCATAAAGTTGTACTGTAGAGCTAAATCTACCACGTAATGAACTGGCGACCTTAAAGAAAAATGTTCGAATTGTCTTCTGTTGTTACCGACTATGTGCAATGGCGCCGCCACCTAGACAAATTTCTCCATTGTAAATTACCACCGACTGCCCTGGGGTAACAGCCCATTGTGCTTCATTAAATTCAATGCTACCAAGGGTGTCAGATATTGCGTTGAAGTGGCAGCTTACATCGGCTTGGCGGTAACGGATCTTAGCGGTGTAGTCACGTGTAATATCAGGCATTTGATTATCGATCCAGTGTAGCTCTGTTGCATCAAGAAATGTGGATAGCAAAGCTGGATGATCGTGTCCTTGAGCCACAATCAGGTGATTATTCGCAATGTCTTTGGCCGCCACGAACCAAGGCAGGCCCTGCCCGCCAATACCTAAGCCTTGACGTTGGCCAATAGTATAGAACGATAGGCCCATATGTTCCCCGACTATTTGGCCATCGGGTGTGTACATCGGGCCGGGTTGGGCAGGCAGATAGCGGTTAAGGAATTCGCGGAACGGACGCTTGCCGATGAAGCAGATTCCAGTACTATCTTTTTTTGCGTAGTTAGATAGCTTGTGCTGGCGTGCAATTTCGCGCACCTGTGATTTTAGCAACATGCCTAGCGGGAACATTGTTTTGGACAGTTGTGTCTGATTTAAGCGATACAAAAAATAGCTTTGATCTTTGTTGCGGTCTATTGCTTTTAGTAATTGATAGTTGTCGGCCACCTTGCGAATTTGCGCATAATGTCCAGTAGCAATGAAATCCGCCCCCATATTGACAGCGTGTTCCAGAAAAGCCTTAAATTTTATTTCAGAATTGCACAGGATATCCGGGTTGGGAGTGCGTCCAGCCGCATATTCGTGTAAAAAATGGCTGAATACGCGATCCTTGTATTCCTTTGCAAAATTTACCGTTTCGATAGGGATATTTATGGTGTCGGCAATGGAAACTGCATCTATCAGGTCTTGGCGTGAGGAACAGTACTCGTCGTTGTCGTCATCTTCCCAGTTCTTCATAAACAGGCCAATGACCTTATAACCTTCTTGTTTCAGAAGTAGTGCGGTAACAGCAGAATCCACTCCGCCAGATATGCCGACGACGATACATCCTTTAGCCATGATTGATCAATATAATTAGAGGGCAGAGTATGCCGTAGGGATGATATTTTACGCGGCTCTGCACACGTCGGCTACGGTGGTAGATGTTGTTAGCGCGGATTTTTTCTGTTGCCATTTTAACCCGAATCGTGCATAAATTTTCTGTTGCTGAAATTTGAAGCTGCCACTGTTCAACGGATGCTTTTTGCGCTCTGTATGTTGTGCATAGTGAGTACTAATACTTGCAAAACGCTACAATATCGCTCTCACTATAAGATAGTTACCATTATGAAATTGATCTTGGGTATTGAAAGTTCATGCGATGAAACCGGTGTAGCCTTATATCACACTGAACGTGGTTTGCTGGCTCATGCATTACATACCCAAGTGGCCATGCACGACGAATATGGCGGCGTAGTGCCAGAATTGGCGTCACGCGATCATATTTGTCGCATGCTTCCCTTAATACGCTTGATAGTTGATGAAGCAAAATGCCGTCTGAAAGATGTGGATGCCATCGCTTATACCCAAGGCCCCGGTTTATCTGGTGCATTATTGGTGGGCGCAAGTGTTGCCTGTTCACTGGCGTATTCTCTGAATATCTCTGCCATTGGCATACACCACTTAGAAGGACATTTGTTGTCACCTCTATTATCTGACACGGCACTGAAATTTCCTTTCATAGCGCTATTAGTTTCCGGTGGACATACCCAGCTTATGTGCGTGGATGGTGTAGGAAAATATACCTTATTAGGGGAGACGTTGGACGATGCCGCTGGTGAAGCTTTCGATAAGAGCGCCAAGCTTCTTGGCCTTTGCTACCCAGGAGGCCCCGAACTGGCTAAGCTGGCTAATCAAGGCCGGCCAGGCCGATTCCATTTGCCGCGCCCCATGCAACATAGCGGCAATTTGGATTTCAGCTTCAGCGGATTGAAAACCGCAGTTCTAACCCTAACTCGTCAACACACATTAGATGAACAAACTCGTGCCGACATTGCTTATGCAACGCAAGAAGCAATCGTGGAAGTGCTGACCATCAAGTCGTTGGCTGCACTAAAACAAACTGGACTTAATCAATTAGTGATCGCTGGCGGAGTAGGTGCAAACCAACAACTTCGTGTGCAACTAAACGAAGCTGCCAGCAAAAACGACTTTCGAGTGTTCTACCCTGATCTTGAATTTTGCACTGATAATGGTGCCATGATTGCCTTTGCTGCTGCGCTGCGCCTGGAAGAGCAAGAAACGAAAAGCGATTATCGTTTCAACGTCAATCCGCGCTGGGACTTGCGACAACTCAACTATTCCAAATGATTGCCTCTCTTTTTGGCAATGCGGCTTTCCTTGCCTGCCAACAAATTCTGAATATTGCTCTTGTGACGCCAGATCAACAATAATGACATTCCTACCACCGCCAGTACATATTCAGACGGCAAAGCCAATAGCATAGCAAAGATAGGCGCACCCATGGCCGCCAGTAATGCCGCCAGTGAAGATAGGCGGAACACGATTGCAATTAATATCCAAGTCGCCAACACCGCCAAGCCCAACCACGCATCAAGTGCCAGCAGCACACCCAATGCAGTAGCCACGCCCTTGCCACCTTTGAAATGCAGGAAAACAGGAAAAAGGTGACCAATGAATACTGCAAGCGCCACTGCCACAATCAGTAGCGAATTACCAGCCTGTGACCCAAAATGCTGAGCCAACCACACTGCCAGCCAGCCCTTCGCCGCATCACCCAACAATGTCAATATCGCAGCCCATTTATTTCCGCTACGCAGCACATTGGTCGCGCCCGGGTTATGCGAACCGTAAGTGCGTGGATCGGGCAATGTAAACAATTGGCTCATTATCACCGCGAAAGAAATCGAACCCAATAAATAGGCACATATAATAAAAACAAAGATAATCATTTGAAATACCTTAAAATGCGCTAGCGGCAAACTCTTTTTTTGAATTTGTTAAAATAAGCAAACGCCAATCAAACTCAAGCAGCTTTTTCATGGATATTATTTTTTTACGCGAACTTAAAGTCGAAACGCTCATCGGTGTCTACGAATGGGAGAAGCGCGTTCCGCAAATTCTACAGCTGGATATGGAGATTGCCCTGCCGAATACTCGTGCCTGTCAGAGTGACGATATACACGATGCACTTGATTACTCCGAAATTGTGCGTCGCATTCAAAGCGCGCTAAGCAGTCAGCACTTCAATCTATTAGAGGCACTTGCAGAACGTATTGCCCAGATTCTGCTGGCCGATTTCAATGTGCCATGGGCTAAAATCAGCGTTGCCAAATTAAATGCTATTCGTGATAGCCGCATGGTAGGTATCAGCATTGAACGCGGGCAGCTTAAATAAAACTGATACTAAATTAAAATGACTCATTCATCTTAGCCCACCGTCACCCGCGCAAATTTACGCTTACCTACCTGAGTTACCACCACTGCGCCTGTTTGTAGTTGCAGGGCTTTGTCAATTACCCGTTCGCCATCAAGTTTTACTGCACCCTGAGTAATCATACGCAAAGCTTCTGATGTGCTTTCTACTAGCCCGGCTTGTTTGAGTAATTGAGCAATACCGATAATCCCTGTATTAGCGGAAACCGATACTTCCGGCATGTCTTCTGGCAGCACGCCTTGTCTAAATCGCGTCTCGAATTCAGTCAACGCTTTTTCTGCTGCGGCTCGGCTATGAAAACGCGTAACTATTTCTTGTGCTAACAATACTTTAATGTCGCGTGGATTACGTTCTTGCTCTACCTCTGTGCGCCATTTGGCAATGGTCTTCATCGGCTCAAATGACAGCAACTCCAGATAACACCACATTAATTTGTCTGAAACAGACATTAATTTGCCAAACATTTCCTGTGGTGACTCGGTGATGCCAATATAATTACCAAGAGATTTGGACATCTTGTTTACTCCATCCAACCCCAATAGTAACGGCATAGTCAGCACGCACTGCGGAGGCTGTCCATCATGTTTTTGCAGCTCGCGCCCCATGAGCAGGTTAAATTTCTGGTCTGAACCCCCTAATTCTAGGTCAGCGTTAAGCGCCACCGAATCGTAACCTTGTATCAGGGGGTAGATAAACTCATGGATAGCGATGGCCTGATTACTTTTGTAGCGTTTGCCGAAGTCATCACGCTCCAGCATACGCGCAACAGTATGGGTAGCCGCTAGCTTAATTAAATCAGCCGCGCTAAATTTGTCCATCCAAGTAGAATTAAAAACAATTTCGGTTTTATCTGGATCTAGTACCTTGAATACTTGCTCACGGTAACTCTCAGCATTTGCTAATACCTGTTCACGTGATAGTGGTGGACGAGTCGAGTTTTTGCCAGTCGGATCGCCTATCATGCCGGTAAAATCACCAATCAAAAATAGAGCATGGTGACCAAGTTCCTGTAGCTGCCGCATTTTGTTGAGTAATACAGTATGTCCAAGATGCAAGTCCGGTGCGGTTGGATCAAATCCGGCTTTGATGCGCAAAGGACGACCGAGTACTAGTTTGTGATTTAACTCAGTTTCCAACAGTAGCTCGTCGCAACCACGTTTAATCACGTCTATTGTTTCTTGTAAAATCATGTTGAGTAAATTATTTTATGTTTGTTATCAATTGGAGCAAGTGACCACTCATCCGTAACGCTAAACGGTGCTCGTATTTGTACGGATATTTTTGATTTATTTGAATAGCGATAAATACGTCTGCGCATTTGAGACCTATCACAGCTTAATGGCTGGCTCTGTAAGCCACCATTAAGTGTTGCACTTCGAAAGTGAATCCGCATTATTTTAATTCTTCAACTGCAATTCCATATTCAGAAGTCCATGGAACAGGCCATGCCCAAACAGTTAATGAGAATTTAGTTCCCGATGTTACGTCAAGAACTTGATGAGGGTGCGTAACCTGTCCCGGCCAAAAAAGAGCATGTCCAACAGGAAGGTCTTTATTATTATAATCTTGCCGAGGAAAAACAAGATCGCCCCCAGTAAAGTCATCATTGAGCTTTACAAGCATAGACACCAGAGAGACGTCGTGATGCAGCTTCATATTTTTTACATCATTTGGTCCATAACGTACAAAATAAGGAGAGGTAAATCCTAAAATATTTAGCAGTGGGAATACATAGAGAAGAGAAGGGAGACATTTGTTCATAATTTGCTTACAAATGTCTATTGAAAATATCCTGCTTAAATTATAAAGGTTAAGCTCGGAAGCGGAGTATCCATCTGGATTGTGCGCATAAAATAATTCCGGTCTCGAATCTAGCTCCTTAATCAGAGCCGCACAATATTCAGGCGTCCAAAAAGGAGTTGAATATATGTCATTAGCGACTTCCGTGAATATTCCGCACTTATTTGCTATGTAATCTTTGCTATGTAGCATGTTCATTTTATTTAGTTTGTTTCAATAAAAGCCAGAACTCCTGATTTAGTCAGCATGTGACTACTCTATAAAATACATGTGTCTACTGCTGTCCGTCATTGTAAAGTCGACCATTAAACAGTGAGCTTTTATCCTAAGCCTATTGAAAGAATAATTGGGTTTCGACTTAATGGCCAACTCTATAAAAATCCTTAATGATCAGTGTCGCACTTTGATACACATTGCTACATTACTTACATTCAAATTTCAATAAATTAGGCCAATTTTTTATTATTTCATAAGGTTTCGGAGTTAAAAAAACCCCATAAAAATAATTTAATTTATTGATTTTAATAGTTAAAATATATTTTGAGAAGAGTATGGCAATGATTGCCTTACATATAGCCAAAACAATTCAGAAAGCCATGGTGGATAATGGCACAAAAGTGGTGGAACTTCTAGAGTTAACCTTATTCAATATATGGTTTAAATTTGAACAGGTGACCATAATTGATCATTATGCGAGGCGTGGTAGTCAATTGAATGATGAACAACTACATATTTTGACTGATTTGCAGGTTATTTTAAGCGAAACCGTGGTGATAAATTGTATCGGCAATGACAAACTGGCGGTATGAATTCATCGTGTGCGACGTTTTTGCTATGGAGTGTTGAAAAAATTCCAAATGGGATGCGCCGCGAATAATTGTAAGAGCTAGGCTATTGAGTAAGCAACTGAAGAGGGGTTGTATGCTGAAGCAGTGGCGA
The DNA here is from genome assembly GCA_003402375.1 of Candidatus Nitrotoga sp. CP45. Taxonomy (GTDB): domain Bacteria; phylum Pseudomonadota; class Gammaproteobacteria; order Burkholderiales; family Gallionellaceae; genus Nitrotoga. The sequence goes on along the minus strand of QFXJ01000025.1, from coordinate 22,900 downwards.
AATGGCACTTACAAAAGTTGCACTTCAGAGTTGAATCCGCCACTGTTTGTTGGATCTATTAATAAAACTTGTCTCGTATTAATGAAGAACCACAAAAGGCTTGAATCCCAGGCGCAATTGCAATTTTTCTGCGACAGCGCGTGCCTCATCCTGTGTAGGATAAGGGCCGCTATGTACGCGTACGATGTCATCGTTCTTCTGATACAACTCGATGTGTTTGCCACTACCCTCAAATTCAATATTCATGCGCGCAAGAAAGCTCTCAGCGCTCTGTTGTGACCGAAATGCGCCCAGTTGCAAATACACATTTGAGCTTGTTGCGGATTCGCTTGATACAGGTAGTGCGGCGGCTGGCGTTAAGGAAGTAACAATTACCGAATCGGCTATTCCGATAGGCTGAGTTTGGATGTTACTGTTACTGTCTGCTACCAAGCTTTCTACTTCCACCAATACCTCAGCACTGCCATTATCTACAATGCCAAGTTTATGCGCCGCGACATACGAAAGATCAATGATACGTTCACGCAGAAATGGGCCTCTGTCATTTATGCGCACCACTACCGATTTTTTGTTATTAAGGTTAGTTACGCGCGCGTAACTGGGCACAGGCAACGTAGGGTGGGCGGCAGTCATACCATACATATCATATACTTCGCCGCTGGCAGTGCGCTTGCCGTGGAATTTCTTCCCATACCAAGAAGCAATGCCCCGCTCTTTAAATTTACTAGGCATAGTTAAAGGCGTGTACGTTTTTCCTAGGGCAGTATATTGGTTGTTGGCAAAACGGTGTAATGGTTCAACACGCGGTACTGCATTAGGGATGGCATCTAAATTGGCTGGTGCATTGGCACTAGGCCCGTCACCTTCCCAATAACCGCCACGCTTAGGTTGAGCAAGTGGGGTAGTTTGTGCTTCGATTACGGGGGCAGGTGTGCTACGCATTTCGTCCTTGTGTAGAGGTGCGCTGCCACATGCGGTGAGGATGATTGCTACAAACAGTATCAGTCCAGTTTGTTTATTCACTTGTATAGCTCCTTATTTATCATTTCATTATTAAATATATTTTTATTTTTATGAAGGATATTGAGTGAATGAAGTATAGCGTAATCTATCCAAGTCTATTCAACCCAGACTTCTGATGTGTAGCCCACGCTAAAAAATGGGCATCGACATTTGTTTAAACTTGAAACAGGAGTGCCAAATAAATTTCTTAAATAGGTATGCGAACCGTGCCTATTCAATGTACCACATCTTTTCGGGCAAAATATTGCCAATAAATCATGTTGATGGATTAAAACTGGTGATTGGTAATTAATTTTCTATGGATTATTGAACAACCTGTTGAATTACGTTTTTTTGCTCCATCCTCCCCCCAGCCCACGAATGAGTCCCACGCTAGCGACCAAAGATTGAGCTCTGAGCGCCAGCAATCCTCGATCTGCCTGCAAAGCTATGGTTTGCGCGGTCGATACTTCCAGATAGGTCACCGCACCATTCTGGTATCGGTAGTTGGCAAGCGTTTCGGCCTTGTGTGCAGAAATCGTAGCCGCAGTTTGCTCAATAATTTGCTGTTTCAAGAATTCAAGGCGCGCCAACTCATCTTCAACTTGCTGGAACGCCAGCAAAACTACAGCACGATACTCATGCCCCGTTTGATCCAGAACTGCTTTAGCCTGGTCAACCTGAGACCGCCTTAAATTCCCATCAAAAATATTGAGAACGGCTCTGGGCCCAATAGACCAAAAAAGATTCGGCGCAGTAAGCCAGCCAGACGCACCAGTATTTTGGTATCCGATCGAGGTGCCACCAAGCGAAATACTTGGGAAAAAAGCAACCTTGGCAACGCCCACACTGGCATTCGCCGCCTCTACCTTGCGCTCGGCCGACGCAATATCTGGCCGTCGCTGTAATAACATGGAGGGCAATCCAATCGGAATTTTAGGGGGCTGAATTAAATCTGAATTTACTATCGGAGATATCGTAAATGCAGTAGCTGATTCACCGATCAAACTGGCGATAGCATGTTCAAATACCGCACGCTGTATTTTTAACTCGAAAAGCTCGGCTTTTACAATATTTACTTGCGTTTCGGCTCTTGCGACATCAAGCCCGGATGCGATGCCTCCAGAATGTCGATTTTCTACAAAAGTAAGGTTTTTTTCAAAAGTCTGAATACTTTTACCAAGTAAATTTGATTGCGCGTCAACATTTCGCAACCTGATGTAGTGTTCGGCAAGTAACGCATGCAAACTCAAGCGAGCACTTTCAAGGTCTGCTGCTGAAGCTTGGGCAGCCGCCTTGCCCGCAGCGATAGAATTCCTTACACGCCCCCAAAGATCCACTTCGTAGTTTAACAACGTACTAACCGTATTTGAGTTATAGAATCCAGGCTGATTAGGGTTCCTCAGCGGTCTATGATCAGATTGCCTGTTTCGTGTGATGCCTGAATCGACATCAAGCGAGGGGAATTGGGCCGCTCCTAATTGCCTGGCATAGGCAGTTGATTGATCAAATCGTGCAACAGCAATTGCAAGGGTAGGATTGTTTCGCTCCATTTTTTCTTGAAGTTCATTCAGTGTTTTATCACCAAATAATCGCCACCAAGATCCTCTTGGTAATTCATCAGAAGGTTGTGCCTCCTTCCATAAATTATCTCGCCAAGCGTCTTTAACAGGGACGACTATTGGTGGTTGATAAGGTGTGGTAAATGAGCAGCCGTGCATGAGTAGCGCAGACAATGGCAACAGCAATCGATATGCGATAGTCGAGTACTTCATGATTGTGACTTTGTTTTGGAGGCTGTGTTAGGAATAGTCGATGGAGCCATCGTTTTTTTCTCGGCGCTGTGACTTATTTTTAATTTAACCAGATCACCTTCCATCAGTGACTCGGGAGGATTATTGATCACCATCTCATTTGCATTGAGTATCGCTGCAATATCAAGTGAAGTCCCTAAGTCTTTCAGAATTTCAACGCGCTTAAACATCACCCGTTTGTTGTCTGCTACGACAGCAATAAATGGACCTTCTTTTTTATACAGAATCGCGCTGGCAGGAATCTGTAAAGATTTCTCATTAGCAGGAAATATAAAGGTCACGCTACCGTATTCACCCGGGAGTAGTTCATGGGACGAATTATCCACTTCAAACTGCATTAACATTGCGCCTGAACTCTCATTGACCGACTCAGAAGTCCCTAAAAGTTTTGCTGAAAAATGCTTCCCCGGATATTCTGGTACATCAACCTGAACTACCATGTCCGGTTTTATGCGGGCTGCATAATTCTGCGGAAGTGTGACGTACAATCTCAATTTGTGAACATCTGAAATTGTGAACAATTCCTTTCCCGACTGATGACCTGCGTTAATCAATGCACCGATGTCTGTATGACGACTGGTTATGACCCCATCAAAGGGAGCGGTAATCCGTTTAAATGATTCCAAAGCAAGCAAACGGTCCACATTCGCTTGTGCCGCCATCACAAAAGCTCTCTTGGCAGCATAGTCGCCATTTTTTTCATCCACTTCCTGAACCGACACTGAATCAGTTTTCAATAAATTACGCCAGCGATGCGCTGTCGTTTCAGCTAGTTTTGCGTTTGCCTTTGCGGACTCCATGTTTGCTACTGCTTGTTTTAGTTGCTGATCTAAATCAGGTGTTTCAATCTCAGCGAGAATCTGCCCTGCCTTGACATCAGCTCCAATGTCCAATTTCCAACTCTTTAAATACCCGCTTACTCGCGCGTAAATAGGTGCCGAATAATAAGCTTGCAAGCTGCCCGGCAATATCAATTTTTCAGTATCTCTCAGACTCTCTAGCGCTACCGTCGCAACGGTAATCTGGGCCCGTTCTGCCGTCGTCGCCGCAAGAATTTTCTGGTCATCCATCCGTTGCTTGAACCCACCTACAAAGATCCCGACAGCAACAGCGGCGATCACCATAATAATAGTTAACAGGTGTTTAGCCGGTCGTCGAACGGTTAGCGGGGAATGAATATCATCCATGCTGAATTGCTCCCTCAGTTTTGATTATGCGCGGCTGCCGCCCGTGAATCATGCCAAATAAAACTGGAACAAAAAACAAAGTGGCACAAGTCGCGGTAATTAACCCACCAACGACTGCCCTGCCAAGAGGCGCATTTTGCTCGCCACCGTCACCCAGCCCCAATGCCATTGGTGCCATACCAATGATCATGGCCAGCGCGGTCATCAATACCGGACGAAACCTGCCAAATCCCGCTTCCAGTCCCGCTCTGATTGGATCCCCGGTATGCGCTAATCGTTCGCGAGCAAAACTCACGACCAGAATACTGTTGGCGGTGGCTACGCCCATGCACATAATCGCCCCGGTTAATGCCGGAACAGATAGGGTAGTATGAGTTGCAAACAACATCCATACTATCCCCGCCAATGCAGCTGGCAAGGCGGCAACGATGATAAATGGATCACTCCAGGATTGAAAATTCACTACAATCAGCAAATAAATCAAAACGATTGCTGCTAGCAGACCAAATAATAGCCCGCTAAATGCTGTATTCATGGTTTTTACCTGTCCACGGAGCGTAATCGTTGCGCCTTTTGGCCGTTCTTTTTCGTGGGATTGCAGCACCTTCTCGATATCGCTTGCAATTCCGCCCAAATCTCTCCTGTCGGGTGTCGCAAAAATATCGATAACTGGTTGTACCGCATAATGTGACGCCACCGCAGCCGTTTTGGTTCGGGTAATGGTCGCAAGCCCTCCTAGAATTTGGGGGTCGCGTGCCTCGCTCCCCACAACCGGTATGTTTTCAAGATCTGATAAACTTTGAATTCTAAAGTTCGGGGTTTGGGCTACGATTGAGTATGCAACACCGTTCGATTTATTAAGCCAATATGCCGGGGATACCTGCCCGCTACCTGCCAAGGTAACGACCAGACTGTTTGTGACATCACGTTCGGTAATACCCACTTTCTTTGCCCGAATGCGATCCACATCGACTAAAAACTGAGGGTAGTTATAAGCTTGCTGAATTCTTAGATCTGCGACTCCAGAAATTTTGGCGATATCACGCTGAAGGATTTGTGCATATTTTAAATTTTCCTCTTTATTCGGACCCATAACCTGGACGTCAATTGGCGCTGGCGCACCAAAATTCAAGATTTGACTAATGATATCCGCAGGTAAGAAAGAAAAGGTCGATCCCGGATACTGTTGCGGCAGAAATTCACGTAAGCGGCGCACATAACTATCGGTTGGTGCATGTCCCTTGTGAAGGGCTATCAGAATATCCCCGTCTTGCGGGCCTATCGTTCCCGTGTTGTTGTACACCAGGTTAATCCCGCTTACGGTAAGGCCAATATTATCGATAACGCTTGCCAGCTCATTTGCCGGAATAGCCCGGCGAATATCTGATTCAATCCGATCAAACATCCTTGCCGTTTCTTCAACCCTTGTTCCAACGGGCGCACGGATATGGATTTTTATTTGTCCTGCATCCACTAAGGGGAAGAAATCTCGCCCTAACCACGGAATCAGGGCAAAAGAAATGCCCACCGCGAATAAAAATCCAGCGACGAATTTATTTCTATGGGACATAAATGCGACCAGTATCCCATAGTATCCATCCCTAATTTCATTAAATCCGCGATTAAACCACTCTTGAAATCTAACAAGCGGATTTTTAGAGCGCGGCCCTGCCTGATTAACATGAAAAGAATGATCTACTCCCAATGCATGAGGTTTCAGTAAATACATTGCTAATGTTGGAACCAAAGTCCTGGATAACAAAAATGATGCGATCATCGCAAACATGACTGCTTCCGCCATGGGAACAAACAAGTAATGCGCCACCCCTTCCAGGAAAAACATTGGGATAAACACAATGCAAATGCATAACAGGGAGACAAAAGCTGGCGTTACAATTTGGTGAGCGCCATCCATGATGGCGGTTTTTACATCTTTTCCGTGTTCCAAGTGCCAGTTAATGTTCTCGATAGTGACCGTCGCATCATCCACCAATATCCCAACCGCCAATGCCAGCCCACCCAGCGTCATAATATTGAGTGTTTCACCTATAATTGATAGCCCTACAATAGAACTCAAGATTGCAAGCGGAATCGAGATAGCAATAATTACAGTAGAACGCCAACTCCCCAGAAAAAGCAAAATCATCAAACTGGTCAACGCTGCGGCAATCACCCCTTCTTCCGCAACACCAACAATTGCAGCTTTTACAAACACGGATTGATCGCCAACGCCTTCAAGCCGTACCGTTGACGGGATACTCTCAGATAGCTTTGGCAATAGCTGCCGCACTCGTGCCACAATATCCAATGTCGAGGCAGCCCCATTTTTTAAAATGGTCATCAGTACGGCACGTTCACCATCCACGCGCACTATATTGGTCTGCGGCGGGTTTCCATCCCGAACACTCGCAATATCGCGGAAAGTTATTACACTGTCGCCAACAACCTTGATGGGGAAATTGTTAATTTCGTCAATTGCATCCGGGCTATTATTTAATCTGACACTGTATTCATAGCCACCGATTTTCTGTGTCCCAACTGGAATAATTTGAGTCTGCGATGCCAGCGCATTTTGCACATCCTGGGCGGATATCCGCTTCGACTGCATCGCCTTTTGATCCAATTCAATTTGAATTTGTCGGGATTTACCACCATAAGGTGAAGGAATAGTCGTGCCGGGAACCGATGCCAGCTGTGGCCGAATAAAATTCTGGGCCAAGTCGAATAATTTCTGCTCAGGTACCGATGGACTTGATAGTGCCAGTTGTAAAATCGGTACCGTTGACGCGTTGTAATTCAAAATTAGCGGTGGCGATATGCCGGGAGGCATCTGCTTTAAAACTGTTTGCGAGATAGACGTAACCTGAGCCGTAGCCGTTCTAATATCGACATTTGGCTGAAAAAATATTTTGACGATGCCGTAGCCAGGTAACGATTGGGACTCAATATGATCGATATCATTTACAGTTGAGCTAAGCGCTCGTTCATACCTGTATATTACGCGTCCGGCCATATCGTCCGGCGGCAATCCCGTATAAGACCACACTGCGCCAATTACGGGGATTTTAATATCGGGGAAAATATCGGTAGGGGATTTCAGCGCCGCTAACGGGCCGAACAAGATGATTAGCAGCGCTAACACAATAAAAGTGTAGGGTCTCTGCAGAGCAATCTTGACAAGTTCAATCATAACATTTGAAACGTGCAATATTTCAATATCGGTATCGTCACTTTTTTACTCTGGTCGCTATTACATAGCAGTTACAATATGTTACGTCATTTTACATTCTGATTGTTACAGAGTGATGACATTCTTTTTGATAAACGAAAATAATCCTTATTATATGTAATTACCAGTTTTCACAACCGAAAAACCGTTGTATTCTAAATACAGTGGTCGGGTTCAAAATTAATCAAACCATGAATTCACTATGCTTTAACCGTAAACGTGGTTCGTCAAGTTTGGACCAGTTTCTTATGGGTATGAATACTCATAAGAATACCAAAACCAAGCAGCAAAATGACCATGGATGTGCCGCCATAACTAATGAGCGGTAATGGCACGCCTACAACTGGCAGGATACCGCTTACCATACCCATATTGACAAAGGCATAAGTGAAAAAAGTGAGCGTAATGCTTCCGGCCATAAGGCGTGTAAAATAGGTCGATGCATGGGCGGTGATAACGAAACCACGCATAATAACGAACAAATACAAGCTTAATAGCACCATATTTCCGAGCAGGCCAAACTCTTCCGAGTACACAGCAAAAATGAAATCCGTGGTGCGTTCGGGCAGAAAGTCGAGATGGGACTGAGTGCCAGATAGATACCCTTTGCCAAATACTCCCCCCGACCCTACCGCAATAATGGCTTGAATAGTGTGGTAGCCCCTGCCAAGTGCATCTTGTGCCGGATCAAGTAACATCATAATGCGGTGGCGCTGATAGTCGTGTAGCGTGGACCACGCAAGTGGCATACTTGCTACTAAAATTATTAAGAAGGTTAATATGACTCGCCAAGATATGCCGGCAAGGAATAGCACATAAAATCCGCTAGCGGCGATCAGAATGGCTGTACCTAAATCTGGCTGGCGCGCAATTAACGCCACCGGCAGCAATAATAGTAAGGTTGCGATGAAATAATTTTTTAAGGTTAAGATAGCCTCGTGTTTTTCAAAATACCAAGCCATCATCAACGGTACAGCTATCCTCATTAGTTCAGAAGGCTGGATGGTCGTCACCCCAATGTTTAGCCAGCGCCGGGCACCGTTAGTGATTTCTCCGAAAAACGCCACAGCGATCAGCAGCACCAGACCTAGCAGATAAACTGGCACGGCGGCTCGCATAAGATAATGAAGCGGCATGTTGGCCACAATCCATAGGGCAACGCACGCTACCAGTATATTTGTCATTTGTGCTAACACACGGAACCAATTACCGTCACTGGCGCTATATATCACCACTAAGCTAATCAACAGAAGTAATCCAAGCAGAGCCAGTAGGATGGGGTCAAGGTGCGCGATGAAATTTTGCCAGAGACGTCGCTTAATCATGTTCTACTCCTTCGGCGTCATCTTCTATTAGCAAGGGCTGAGGCATCTTACCCAGTAGGAAATAATCCAACACCTTGCGTGCAATTGGCGCGGCGGTGGAACTGCCGTGTCCGCCATTCTCAACAAGCACTGCCAATGCGATCTTGGGCTGATCGGAAGGCGCAAAAGCCATGAACCAGGCATGGTCACGATGCCGTTCTTGAATTTTGCTCTCGATATATTTTTCACCCTGCTTAATGCCGATTACCTGCGCTGTACCGGTTTTGCCAGCGAAGGTATAGGGTGCACCCGCACCCGCTTTTGCGGCGGTGCCTCCGGGCTGTGTCACCGCCACCATCGCGCTTTTCACCAGCGCAAGATGCTCCGAATTGAGGTTGAGATTGGATTCTAGCGTTGTCGCCAGTGCCTGTTTCTCGCTAGTGCGCGAATTTTGCACTTCTTTCAATAAATGCGGACGGTAGGCTACTCCATCGTTGGCCAACGTCGCAGTAGCATAGGCCAATTGCAGCGGCGTAACCAAATTGTAGCCCTGGCCAATACCAACTGAAACCGTGTCGCCGGCATACCATCTTTGTTTGTAACGTTTTTGTTTCCACTCTTGGGACGGCATTAAGCCGGAAACCTCGCCTTCCATATCGATACCGGTTTTTTTACCGAAACCAAATTCCGAAAAAAAACTATAGATGTTGTCTATGCCCAATTCGGTGGCTAGCCCGTAATAATAAGTATCGCAAGACACGACGATGGATTTAAACAAGTCTACGCTGCCATGCCCATCCTTTTTCCAATCGCGGTATCGGTGACGACTGCCGGGCAGGCTGAAATAACCGGGGTCGCTAATAGTGTAGCCGGGTGCGCGTTTGTTGTAATGCAGCCCAGCCAATGCCATGAACGGCTTGATGGTGGAGCCGGGTGAATATTGGCCACGCAATGCGCGGTTGTTGAGTGGTACATCGGGCGAGTTGTTCAGCTCATTCCAGCTCTGTTCATCGATACCATCAATGAACAGATTTGGATCGTAGCCTGGCTTGCTGACAAAGGCCAATACCTCTCCATTACTTGGGTCTATAGCTACTAACGCCCCCCGATAATTGCCGAACGCTTGCTCGGCAATTTCCTGCAACTTGGCGTCTATCGTTAGTACCAAGTTGTTGCCGGATACGGGCGGGGTGCGCGACAGCACTCGCACCTCGCGCCCGCCTGCGTCAACTTCAACCTGCTGGAAACCGGTTTTACCATGCAGCTCACCCTCGTAACTCCGCTCGATGCCAGTCTTACCGATGTAATCAGAGCCACGATAATTAGCGGCCATTTCATCCTCTTCGAGCTGCGCAGCCTCACCCTCATTAATACGGCCGATATAACCAACTAAGTGAGAAATCTGCTCGTGGTACGGATATTCACGGAACAAGCGTGCTTTAATTTCCACGCCGGGAAAGCGGTAGCGCTGCGCAGAAAAGCGCGCCACTTCATCATCCGTTAGACGGTTGCGTATTGGCAGGCTCTCAAATTTACGGTTGTCGGCCAGTAATCTCTTAAAGCGTTTGCGGTCTCCGGGTTGAATATCAATTAGCTTTGCAAGTTCATCAATTGTCGCCTTCAGATCGACAACCTTGTTTAAGGTTATCTCTAAAGTATAAGCAGAATAATTATGTGCCAAAATCACGCCGTTGCGGTCGAGTATCAGGCCACGGCTGGGCGCAATGGGCACGATGGAAATGCGATTATTTTCTGCCAGAGTTTGATAGTGCCTCTGCTGTATTACTTGCAAATAAACAAAGCGCGCTAGCAGTATTAACAGTAGAAGTAATACAAACCCTAAGCTTAACGCCAGACGCACTCGAAAATAATGGATTTCACGTTGAGTGTCTTTAAACTCGATGTGACGTTTCATAACAGGTCAGACGCAGCACGGGGACGACGCAAGGTTTGCAACAATATGGTTACTGGTGCCCACAGTAAGGCTGAGACTACAGTACCAATGAAGTATTCCCATGAGATATTGCCGCGCAGTTGCCAATGCACGGCGGCATACACCGCATAGGCAAGCAATAACAGCGGGAAAATTTGCAGGGTCTGCTGGCGTAAATTGAACATTAATATCCGGCGATGCAACACGATGCCACTGAAAGCCAATACCGAGTATGCCAGAGCATGTTGCCCGAAGAGACTTGCATCTGCCACGTCGGCAAGTATGCCTACCGTCCACGCAATGCTAATACCGACGTGATAGGGTTTGTGTGTGCACCAATAAAGCAATACCAGCGCGACAAAATCTGGACGGAGTACCAGCCAGATACCTTGCCACGGCAACCAATCGAGTAACAGCGCAACAAATAGGCTGGCTGCGATGAAAATACGACTGACGGGCAACTGGAATTCCTGGTCGTTTAGAATGCGGTCACTCACCGCCCCCCCCGTCTGCTATTTTTGGGTTTGTCGGTCGCGATTTCCTCAATGACTTCTGGGCGCTCCGGTAATTTCAGTAGTCCGGACAAGATCAACAATTGGCGCCGCTTATCCACCCCCGCAATTGGGGCACATAGAATGCGCGCAAAAGGATAGGCGGGATCGCGCTCGACATGGATTACCTTGGCTACCGGCAAGCCGACTGGATAAGTGCCATCAATGCCGGAAGTTACCAGCACATCGCCATTTTGAATGTCGGAACTGATGGGCATATAGCGCAGCGCCAGCTGCCCGGTGTCACCAGAGCCAAACACTACTGCGCGCAAGCCATTGCGCAGCACCTGTACCGGCACCGCGTGATCTTTATCAGTAATTAACGTGACCTCGCTCATCCAAGGATAAACACGTGTAACTTGGCCGACGATGCCGCTATCATCCATGACTACCTGGCCTGCCAGCACCTTTGCCTGCGCGCCCTTGTCCAATAGTATTTTTCGATTAAATATGTCCCGCTCAACGTACATGATTTCGGCTAGTTGCATTGGATAATCGGCGCGCTGCTGTACCATGAGAAGGTTACGCAAGTGCTGATTCTCAGCCTTTAGTGTTTCCAGCTGCAGCAATTGCGCAACGTCTAAAGTGTGCTGATGGTGCAATTCGGCATTGTCGCGAATTAAGCTATTGTGGGAGGAAAAAAAATCATCAACCTCATGCCATAACTTGCTAGGCGCGGTGACTAGCCGTTGTAGGGGGTACACCAAGACTGAAAGGCCGCTACGTATGGATTCCAGATATCGATACCGTACATCCACAAACAATAACAGTAATGAGAACAGCGTAAAAAATACCAGCCGAACGGCAGGTGAAGGACCTCGATTAAAAAAATTAAGGGGCTGGTTTTGTTCCATTAGGGTGCTTCAACAGCCATTTCTGCTTGCAATTTTTTAGTTATAACACCAACGCTACTTTCTTTCGTTTATGGAAGTAAAATCGGAGTAAAAGGAAATTGCTAGACTGCATTAATTTAATGTTATCCCCACGTTGGTAAGCCTGAATACTTAATCGTTGGTAAAAATTCCACTGTATTTATCCATCCGGTCAAGAGCCTTCCCGGAACCGCGCACTACGCAGGTAAGTGGATCGTCCGCAATTAACACGGGTAAGCCAGTCTCTTCCATCAATAAGCGGTCAATATCACGCAGCAATGCGCCGCCGCCAGTCAGAACCATACCTTTTCTGGCAATGTCCGAACCTAATTCAGGGGGTGTTTGCTCAAGCGCGATCTTTACTGCGCTGACAATATTATTAAGTGGGTCAGTTAGCGCTTCCAGTATTTCATTGCTGGAAATGGTAAAGCTACGTGGTACGCCTTCTGCCAGATTGCGTCCCATTACTTCCATTTCACGCACTTCGCTTCCAGGAAATGCCGAACCAATTTCTTTTTTGATCTGTTCCGCAGTGGTTTCACCGATTAACATGCCGTAATTGCGACGAATGTAGTTAATTATAGCCTCGTCGAATTTATCGCCACCGACGCGTATGGAACCGGAATAAACTGCACCGCCTAGCGAAATCACGCCTACTTCGGTGGTGCCACCGCCGATATCGACTACCATTGAGCCGTTCGGTTCCTCTACTGGTAGGTCAGCGCCTATTGCTGCTGCCATAGGTTCTTCAATCAACTCTACCCGACGCGCCCCCGCACCATAAGCGGATTCGCGGATAGCGCGCCGCTCTACTTGGGTTGAGCCGCACGGCACACAAATCACGATGCGTGGGCTAGGGCTGAAAATGCCAGACTTATGCACTCTCTTGATAAATTGTTTAAGCATTTGTTCGGTTACAGTAAAGTCTGCAATTACGCCGTCCCTCATTGGGCGTATGACATTAATATTGCCTGGCGCCCGCCCGAGCATCTGCTTGGCCGCCAAACCAACTTGCTGGATCACTTTTTTGTCGTTTGGGCCACTCCCATGGCGAATTGCCACTACCGACGGTTCATCCAGCACGATGCCTTTGCCGCGCGCCCAGATCAGGGTGTTAGCAGTGCCCAAATCTATCGCTAAATCATTAGCAAAATAGCTGTCAAAAAATCCAAACATGATGAATCCCGAAATAGAAAAAATGTGCCCGCTATTGTAAAAAATTAGTCTGGCAAGACTATTAATGATAACCTATTAAGGTACCTTTAATAAAGATAAAGAATTCAGTCCTATGTCACTCAGTATTAACGATGTCTATAAGGTTGCTCGACTGGCTCGGTTAGGGATGACCGAACAAGAAGCGCAAACTGCGCACACCCAGCTTTTGAATATCTTTAGCTTGATCGCCGAAATGCAGGCAGTCGATACGAATGGGATTGCACCCATGTCGCACGCTCAGGATATATCCCAACGTTTGCGTGAGGATGTGGTCACGGAGCACAATCAACGTGAACTATTTCAGGCTGCAGCCCCACAAATTAAAAAAGGATTGTATCTAGTACCACAAGTCATCGAATAACTATCCAGTTCCAAGACCATGCTTAATTCCAGTTTGCTACAGTTAGGCGCCGCGTTGCGCAGCAAGAAAATTTCCAGCGTTGAGTTAACGCAACTATATCTCCACCGCATCACCGCACTCAACTCAAAACTCAATGCCTATATTACGGTAAATGAAGAGATGAGCTTGGTGCAGGCACGTGCAGCTGATGTCCAATTGGCGCAATCAAAAACCCACGCTCTCACGGGCATCCCCATCGCCCAGAAAGATATATTCTGTGCAATGGGCTGGCGCACCACCTGCGGCTCGAAAATGCTGTCTAATTTTATTGCCCCCTACGATGCGCATGTGATTGAGCAATTCAACCGCGTCGGCGCGGTAAATCTGGGCAAGACCAACATGGACGAGTTCGCTATGGGTTCCAGCAATGAAACTTCTTACTTTGGCACTGTAAAAAACCCCTGGAACCGCAACGCCGTGCCTGGCGGCAGCTCCGGCGGCAGTGCAGCAGCGGTGTCGGCACGCTTATGTGCAGCAGCCACCGGCACTGACACGGGCGGCTCTATCCGCCAACCAGCCGCACTCTGTGGCATCTCAGGGTTGAAACCAACTTACGGCGTCGTCTCCCGCTACGGCATGATTGCCTTTGCCTCCAGCCTGGATCAGGCCGGGCCAATGGCGCGTAGCGCAGAAGATTTGGCGCTGCTGCTGAATGTGATGGCCGGCTTCGACGAACGTGATTCCACTAGCCTGCAACGTGAAACCGAAGATTACGCACGAGATTTAAATAAACCGCTGAATGGTCTGCGCATCGGTTTGCCTAAAGAATTCTTTGCCGCAGGTTTGAGCGCAGATGTCACGCAAGCGATTGAAGCGTCCATTGCCGAATATAAAAAACTAGGTGCCAGCGTGGTAGACATCAGCTTGCCCAACTCGCGTCTGTCCATTCCAGTGTATTACGTACTGGCTCCGGCGGAAGCCTCCAGCAATCTGTCGCGATACGACGGTGTGCGTTACGGCTACCGCGCGCCGGAATACACCAGCCTTGCAGACATGTATGAAAAATCCCGCGCGCAAGGTTTCGGTGAAGAAGTAAAGCGGCGCATTATGATCGGCACTTATGTGCTATCACACGGTTACTACGATGCCTATTATTTGCAGGCACAGAAAATTCGCCGCCTGATCGCGCAGGATTTTGTCGAAGCATTCAAGCGATGTGACGTCATCATGGGTCCAACCACTCCCACCACGGCCTTCAATCTGGCCGAGAAAAACGATGACCCGGTGCAGATGTACCTCTCCGACATCTATACCATCGCGGTGAATCTCGCAGGCCTACCCGGCATGTCCATCCCGGCAGGTTTCGGCGGCAATGGTCTGCCCGTTGGCTTACAAATTATTGGCAATTATTTCGATGAAGCGCGCATGCTAAACGTGGCACATCAATATCAGCAGGTGACCGACTGGCACACCCGCACTCCGCAACATATCGAGGTGTAAGGAACCGCACCATGCAATGGGAAATCGTTATCGGGCTGGAAGTTCATACCCAACTCTCGACTAGCAGCAAAATTTTTTCTGGCGCTTCGACCGCATTTGGCGCAGAACCTAACACTCAAGCCTGCGCGGTGGATCTGGCGCTACCTGGCGTATTACCGGTGCTAAACCGTGGCGCAGTGGAGCGTGCTATCAAGTTCGGCCTTGCGGTCGGCGCGCATATTGCGCCACGCTCCGTGTTTTCACGTAAGAATTATTTCTATCCTGACCTGCCTAAAGGGTATCAAATCAGTCAGTTTGATTTACCAATAGTTGGACAAGGCTCGTTGACTATTCAGGTTCCGACAGCGAACGCAGGACAAACGTATAAAAAAGTGGTGCGGCTGACCCGTGCCCATCTTGAAGAAGATGCCGGAAAATCGTTGCACGAAGATTTTCATGGCATGACAGGCATCGATCTCAATCGCGCTGGCACACCTCTGCTGGAAATTGTCTCGGAACCGGACATGCGCTCTGCCGCCGAGGCAGTGGCCTATGCCAAAATGCTGCACACCCTGGTGCGCTGGATCGGCATCTGCGATGGCAACATGCAGGAAGGATCGTTCCGCTGTGATGCCAATGTCTCCGTGCGTCGCCCGGGGGCTGAATTAGGCACACGCCGCGAAATCAAAAATCTTAACTCGTTCCGCTTCCTACAGCAGGCTATTGAGTACGAAGCACAATGGCAGATAGATACACTGGAAAACGGCGGTACTATCCAACAAGCGACAGTGTTGTTTAATTCCGATATAGGTGAAACCCGAGCGATGCGCAGCAAGGAAGACGCGCACGATTACCGCTATTTCCCGGATCCTGATTTGCTGCCGCTAGCGATTGATAATGAGTGGATCGAGCAGGTGCGCGGCACGCTCCCCGAGCTGCCACTCTCCAAGCAGGCACGCTATGTTGCCGATCTCGGCCTATCTGTTTACGACGCCGACACTTTGACCTCATCACGAGAAATGGCGGATTTCTTCGAAGCGACGCTAAACGAAGTCCCCAAGGAAGCCAAGCTGTGCGCCAACTGGCTGATGGGTGATGTAAGCGCCTCACTTAACCGCGAAGATCGCGATATTACACAATGTCCAATCTCACCCGGGCAGCTAGGCGGTATGCTTAAACGTATTGCAGATGGAACCATTTCCAACGCCGCCGCCAAGGAAGTTTTCAAGATACTCTGGAGTGATGGCGGCAACCCCGATACCATTATCGAAACAAAAGGGTTAAAACAGATGTCCGATGTCGGCGCAATGGAGGCAATGGTAGACGAGATTATCGCCGCCAACCCAGCGCAAGTCGCCGAATATCGCAGCGGCAAGGAAAAAGTGTTTGGCTTTTTTGTCGGCCTCGCCATGAAGGCCAGCAAAGGCAAAGCCAACCCTGCGCAGATGAATGAAATTTTAAAGCGCAAACTGGCGGGTTAAATGCGATTTTCAGGCGATACACCCCTAACCCTCACTGGCGTAGTACAGCGTAAGTTGTTATTGATACGGGTGGATGGCATTGTCTCGTAAATTCAACGTGTCGAACCATGGAGAAATCAGTATGGAGCAGTATTTTACTGTTTGCCGGATATTGGAGAAAAACTGTTGGCTTTGATGGTGCGGGGAAGTTCGTGCCAAATCCGGTGAAAAACAGGATGGGCGAACCAAGGCGGCATATTCGCTAGCTTATAGTGAAAGAGAGTGCTCGATATACAGCGACTGATTCAAATACTCAGCGGGCAGTCCTGAAAATTCGGGTGTTTATGGGGATGAGAGCTAATTAATGTTCGATAGTTAAAAAGTGACTTTAAATTAGTAAGGGATTTCGGGTATCATGCGCCACCACACTTCGGATGTGGCGTAACTTGAATATGGTCTATTTAGTTGCGCTGTGCAAATTTGCATGTCTAGTACGATGTATTCAAAATTCGGAAGCTTGGGTGAGTGGTTTAAACCAGCAGTCTTGAAAACTGCCGAACAGCAATGTTCCGTGAGTTCGAATCTCACAGCTTCCGCCAGAACACGTTATCAACCAGTCTAAAATAATCTCCTAAACCCGCGTTGTGTATAGCATTGATGGGTTTTTTTACGCCTCCAGTGTAGCAACCGATCTCAAGCAAGCTTGCGTTATTTGGGGGCATACATATACGTTTGTGCCCCCATAACAAAATTCGATGCCCCCAGTGAGGTGAGAATATGAGCAAGCTAACTGACGTGGCAATTAAGAAGGCAAAGCCTGAAGCCAAATCCTACAAAATGGCGGACGGTGGGGGCATGTATCTTGAGGTAATGCCGAACGGCTCAAAGTATTGGCGCCTCAAGTATCGTTTCGGCGGTAAGGAAAAGCGTCTGGCGCTAGGCGTATATCCTGAGGTGCGGCGCGACTTTATGCAAAAGTGGGCAGATTATCTTGACAAGGTAGAGGTTGATGCGGAATTGATGCCAATGCGCGCCTGACCCTTTGGTTCGTAGAAGCCAAATTAAAATTAATTCATTATCAACAATATACATGACATGCCAATCTTTTTTACAGCTACGTTAAGCCTCAAGTAGGCTAAAACAGTACCATCAAGTTACGATTTAGCTGCGCTTATTTTTCACCGTACTTAAAGTATTCCATTGACCGTTTTCGACTCATTACGGTTATTCGCGCACGACAGCATTGGGATATCTGATTTGTAATATGGCTAAATAATGCTTTCTTGAAGTCGATATAAAATTCATGAGGCTTCATTTATAAACAGATTGGTGGTGGATTATGGACAAGAAACAATTACCGGTTAGATTGCCTTCTAGGCTTTTTTATACAGTTGAGCCAAAACATCTCATGATGGTTGTCAACGATGGAAATACCAAAGATAGGTTCGATTGGAGTGTGGATGAGCCATTAGTGAAGGTAGTCCGGGAATATCTGCGGTATATCGCTTACAAGAAATTTAGATGAGCTGTATTTTGCAACGGTCAATGCTTTAAGTTGTCTTGCGGCACATAAATCCCGGTATTCACGTTTTAAGCAACGACAAAAACCATCGGCCTTCACTCATCAGCAAATTGTTATGTTTAAGTGAACTTACTTTTCTTCAGGCATTTTCGGATCATGGTATAGAGGCTTCGCAAATTCCCCGATTGTTACCGCAAGTAAAACTTGGCGATCTGCAATCTTCAGAAAAGCTTCTCGCTGCACCAACCCGAGACTAGATCAAACCGCACAACTTTTTGGAATCTGCATCTCATGGCTTGAAGGAGCAAATGACAGAACTTATGAATGTCGTTCCTGCTATAAACAGCCGACAGCTTTTTTGAGCACCTTGCAACGTTGAACTGTAATCGAATCCATCTTGATGATTGGTATGTGCAGACACTTGTTACCAGCAAAGTGCTGGACGGGAACAACTCCAGCGAACAACCGCTTGTTGTGGTGATCGTTGAAAAAATCGTCGAGTTTGAGGATCAATATTTTTATCGATATCACGTCTATGGCGATGGTTGGGATTGGGGATATTGGCTTACCCGCATTTAGCTAAAAGCAATAGCTCGCCTGTTGTTCAAAAAATTGGGCAAGACCATGCCCATATACACTACAAAATTGGCTGACATGGAAAATATCCGCGAAGGAAGGCTAATTCCCCGGAGCTGCTTGGGAGAATACCTACTCAGCGAGCCTTCACTTGAAGATTACGCGATGACCCAAGAGGAGAATTTTCATGCAAAAGAAATAGCAGAATTGCCAGAGGTGATTGAATACATTGAGGAACATAATCTCGAAAACCATATCGCTTTACAACTTGCCTACGCCACCATACTAATCGAACCCACTTCTGTTCAGGAAAGTTATTCCAAGCCAACCGTATCAGCCGGATTGTAGCTTTAACCAATGTTTACGATGAGGCCGCGGCAAGTTCTTTGGCGAGTTCGCGGATACTGATAGCCTCGATACCATCCGCAATGGGATAGCGATCATCACTGGCATGGACGGCAAAGGCGCGTTCTGGCTTCAAATCTTCCAAAGCCTGATAGAAGCCCCGTTCCAGCTTGGCGCTTAGTCCGCGTTTAATTTCTATGACCCAGCGATGACCGTTCTTGTTTTCGATCACCAGATCAACCTCTGCGCCCGCCGCCGTGCGATAGAAGCTGGCATTCGCGCGCCACGGCGTGGCCGCTAGCAGTGTTTCAATCACGAAACCTTCCCAACTTTGGCCAATCACGGGATGACCGCTGAGCTGTGTGAGAGTTTCAAGGCCAAGCAGTGCATGAACAAGACCGCTATCGCGCACATAAACCTTGGGCGATTTGACCAAACGCTTGCCGACATTGGCGTGCAGCGGCGGCAGCCGTCGCACAAGAAGCAGATCACATAACAAATCAATATAGCGGGTAACGGATTGTGTGCTGACATCCAGCCCGCGCGCGAGTTGCGACGCATTCAGCAGGGTGCCTTGACAATGCGCCAGCATCGTCCATAGCCGTTCCATCGTTGCAGCCGGAACGCGCGGGCCGAACATCGGTATATCGCGTTCAAGATAGGTGCGGATGAAATCCTTGCGCAACGCCAGGCTTTCACGGTCATCGCGCGCCAGAAACGCATCGGGAAGCCCGCCGCGCAGCCAAAGCCGATCCCGCGCCGCGCGGCTATCTTCCACTTCTGTTGCCGTCAATGCCGTCATCTCGATATAAGCAATCCGACCGGCCAAGGTTTCCGATTGCCGCAAGAGGTCTATTGCTGCCGAGCCAAGAATTAGAAAGCGCCCTTTACCTTTACCTTTGCGGCGGCCTTGATCGATTACGCCGCGCAGCGTCTCGAATATCTCAGGCATCCGGTGAATCTCATCAAGGATCACCAGCCTGTCTTCAACCGCTTCAAAAAATAGGGCCGGATTGCTCAGGCGGTTGCGATCATCCCGATCTTCCAGATCAAGATAGAGAGCATCTCGTTGTTCGCCGAGGGCAAGTGCAAGCGTTGTCTTCCCGACTTGGCGCGGGCCGATCAGGGCAACAGCCGCTTGCCGAATGAGCGCATCATTGACTGCTGAGGTAATTTGTCTGTCTAACATCCTTGTAATTTATCCAAAGCGTGGAAAGATTGCAAGGATGTTATTGGTCGTTTCGCTAAATCTGCTATTTGCCCGATGAAGTTGTCTTTATGCGCGGCATTCTCAAAAACGAACGTTTTTGCCGTTCCGGTCAGAGCGCAAATCCCAATCTTCTACAGTAGTAGTTGTGTCGTAATTACATGACTATCCATATTTTTATTGCATTTGTGGACAGAGAAAAATATTTTTTCATTAAAAAATCGTACTGGTCTGGTGATTTTTTGCGGGGCTGCTTAGTTATTCCGCGAAATGTGATGATCTTATTTTCGGCAGTTGACACTCTCCGAACAGTCGCCATAGACCTAGCACGATTTATAAATGAAATTATCTTGATTTTCGATGAGATGTTGGGCTTCATTTCATTCAGCACAACCTACCGCGCTATACGCCTCTCAAAAGTCTTCGATCAACGACTGAATTTCCTCATCTGAAAGCGTAAGACTACAAGCACGCAAGTCGCTCTCCGTGAGATCGTTAATCATTGGTTGAACCTCTCGAATTTTCTTCACCGCGTCACGGTCTTTCCCGAGAAGAGACAGCACATGCTGAAAGGCTCTGCGAAGAGGACTGGAGACTTTCCAATGCGATTGCCATTGCCTTTTCGCCGTGGCACTCGCCAACGACAATGACGGAAAAATACGTGGAAATCCCTTCGTTAATGACATTTGTTTGAGGTTTTCCCGGGGCGTCTAATGCCATTGAAGGATAGAGCAGATGGCAGACCTCATGAGCAAGCTGGAAATCACGTTGAAATGCATCACCTACCGCCTTGAGACTCAGCCCAATCTGCACAGTGTTTGAGGCCGGCGAGTAATTTAGATGTGGTGGATGATCATGAAACGCAACGCCATCGTATTTCCACTCTGAGGATATTGGCCCGAACAAGGCTTGAGCGAGGGAAATAAGTACAGCGGTCCTTTCATTAGCCTCCTCAAGTTCAGCTTCCATTTCGGCTTCCGAGTTCTGCAAGTCATGCCAATCGTAAAGTTGAGGGGCGCGCTTTAGCGCGTCCCTCTTGAACGCAAGGTTAGCCGCCAAGTGCCGTCTTCATGAGGCTAATGGCTGTTTCTTTGGCTACAGCTTTGACTAGATCGAATGTCATTGATACACCTTGTTCGACAAAAGTCTTCTTTGTTTTCTGCCAAACGGTATTACTGCGAATTCCATCAAGAAACTCATGCCCTTCCCAGGTAAGGCGCTGACTGAAGAAATCGTTAATCTCTGGACCAATGGTTTGACTCACTTGGCCATTAACAAGGCCCGCCTCGATAAGCAGAGCCATATGATACGAAACTTCCGCAGCCCGTTCCGGTGGAAAACTTCCTAAACGAACCATCTCAGTAGGAAGGGTACACTCCTCAACTTTTGTGAGAAGCTCTCGAATGGAATTGGTGGCGAACGTAGAGCTAACTGGCGTTGCGCGGCTTTATCGCGCAGCGTCCAGCGACTGAAAGAAGCGAGGTTGAGCGCCAGGTTAGGCGTCGCCGCGAGCAGTCCAGCCGACTTTGACCCGCCATGCTATCTCTTCCCTCTTGTGCGCTTCGAACTCCTCAGCAGTAGGGCGCGGTGAGCTCTTCATGCTCTTTAGGCGATCGGCGATGGGCCCTAAGCCCACTTGAAGCCGCCGCGCATCCAACGAGTCTGGATTCTCGACCGGGCACAGTTCAGGTCCTTCAGGCGTGAACTCGAACTGAGTACCGAAGCGCTGCAACCTTCCCTCCGAGACGCGGACGCGGTCGTCCAGGTAGGCCAATTGCCACTTCGGTACGGTTCCGGAAGCGACCTCGCGCTCAAGCAGGGTGCAACAGGAGCGCATGAAGTCCGGTTCGGCGATTGCATGCTGGGCGATCAGCCAAGCGGCTTCTGCTCCGTCGGAGCCGGCCAATCGTTCGTTCGGCCAACCGAAGCGCTCGATCAACTCCCGCAGTTGCCGCGCGTTGTCGCGATGTACTTCTTCCATGCGAGGGTGGTAGCCGCCGCGAAGAGCGCCTTCTGCCTGCAAGTCTTCCCGTAGGGCCAGATCGCGACCTTGCAGGGCAAGAAGTGTCTTGCGGAGGTCGGCTGAAGCTAAGTACACGGTCGATTTCACTATTTTGGACATTGAGCGAGAGAGGAATCGATGAAGTTCGCGAAGTCTTTTGCGTAGTGCAATTTTATCCGCTTCTGAAAAGCAATATCCTTGAGGTATGGATAGTGATAACACATTTGATCGGTTAAGGCGGCCTGCCATTCCTTGTCATTTGGGAAGGTCATAAATACTTGCTCCGCACTGAACAAGAAATAGCTAACAAACCAAGTATAGCTTGACCAATCCTTTCCGCTCTTAATGGCAGCGCGAAATCTGCCATCAGCGAGATCGGGTTTTTCGACTGCAAGCTTCAAGTACTCCTTGAACGCTTCGCGCGCGGAAGCTTCACGCTGAATTTGTTTCGCTGCCTCAATCTGCGAATACGCAAAGAATAGGGCAATTGCTGCAATGAGTGCTGTTGCAAGAGTCGCCCAAGTAGTGATTTTCGTGGAGGTCTCTGATTACATTTTTCGACGCCTAACGACGCTGTAGAAAAACCCCATTCTGAACACCTGATTCAGCTTTGGGTAGAAATTTTTCAAACCAAACCGTCATTTTCATTTCCTGCTCCCTGTTCTTTTCTCGAACATCCTCATTGCAGACCAAGCTAGTTTGACAGGCATATGCATGCGATACATAGGCGAGGATGCATCATCCTGGCATCCTTATCTCGCATAACCGTGGTTTGCTAGTTTTTCAACATTATGTACCAGGCAGTACAGTTTCCACTGCCCATCCACCTTGGCTTTTCCGCGCAGCGTAAAGCAGTGCAATC
>QFXJ01000024.1 GCA_003402375.1 Candidatus Nitrotoga sp. CP45 | reverse complement strand
AGTAGGTCATCGTCAGACTCCTTATAAAACAAAAACCCTCTCCACCGTGAGAGGGTTTTTGTTTTATGGCTAAAATATCTCCCGTTTTGAGAGCAATAAGGTTTTGCGGTATCATCGCACCCTATGATTAAATATATTTTTATTACCGGTGGCGTGGTGTCTTCCTTAGGTAAAGGAATTGCCGCAGCTTCGCTTGCGGCAATTCTAGAATCGCGCGGCCTTAAGGTAACGTTACTTAAGCTGGATCCTTATATAAATGTTGATCCAGGTACTATGAGTCCCTTCCAGCACGGTGAAGTGTTCGTTACAGAGGACGGTGCGGAAACGGATCTGGATCTAGGACATTACGAACGTTTCGTTTCAGCCAAGATGCGCAAGGCTAACAATTTTACAACAGGGCAAATATATGACAGCGTGATCCGTAAGGAACGTCGCGGCGAATACCTTGGGAAGACAGTGCAGGTCATTCCGCACATAACAAATGAAATCAATGCATTTATTGAGCGTGGCGCGGCGGCTTCGTATGATGGCAATGCCGATTTGGCCATCGTCGAAATTGGCGGAACAGTAGGGGATATTGAATCGTTGCCATTTCTGGAAGCTGCCCGGCAAATGGGGTTGCGCTACGGACGTAGTGATACGGCCTATGTACATTTGACACTGGTGCCATACATTGCCAGCGCGGGTGAATTGAAAACCAAGCCAACCCAGCACAGTGTACAGAAGCTACGTGAGATTGGCATTTTCCCAACCGCTTTGCTATGCCGCGCAGATCGACCGATTCCTGATGAGGAGCGGGCCAAGATTTCATTGTTTTCTAATGTGCGTGAAGAGGCTGTGATTTCAATGTGGGATGTGGACAGCATCTATAAAGTTCCGCAGATGTTACATGAGCAGGGTCTGGATCGCATCGTCTGCGAGCAATTGGGATTGTCCCATCTTCCACCTGCTGATTTGTCAGTCTGGGCCAAGCTTGTCCATGCATTAGAACATCCGCAGCATGAAGTTACTATAGGCATGGTTGGTAAATATGTTGAATTGACTGAGTCATATAAATCTCTCATCGAAGCTTTGCGCCATGCGGGCATACACACTTCGACGCGCGTTAATATCGAGTATATTGATTCAGAAGTGCTCGAAAACGGTGGTACGGATGGTCTGAAGAGTCTCGATGCGATTTTAGTTCCGGGCGGTTTCGGCAAGCGTGGCACCGAGGGGAAAATTGCTGCGATACGATATGCCCGTGAAAATAAACTGCCCTACCTTGGTATTTGCTTGGGCATGCAACTTGCAGTGATTGAATATGCTCGCCACGTGGCAGGCATGCTGGATGCAAATAGCACTGAATTCAATCCAGAAACAGAACATCCGGTGGTGGCGCTTATTACTGAATGGCGGGACAGCGATGGCAAGGTAGAAATTCGCAGTACAGATTCTGATCTTGGCGGTACGATGCGTTTGGGTGCGCAACGCTGCCCGATCAAGCTGGCCACTTTGGCTGCGACTATCTATGGTGCTGAAGTCAATGAACGCCACCGCCATCGCTATGAGGTTAATAATTACTATGTACCCGCTCTTGAGAAAGCTGGCCTGGTGATTTCTGCACGCACGCCGAGCGAGGCTTTACCGGAGGTTATGGAGTTGCCGCAAACTATGCATCCGTGGTTTATTGGCGTACAGTTTCATCCTGAATTTACTTCCACCCCGCGCGAAGGTCATCCCCTTTTTAAAGCGTTTGTTGAAGCGGCTATTGAACGCCATGAGGCAGCGCTTTCTGTAGAAAAAATAGCGGCCATATGAAATTATGTAATTTTGAAGTCGGTCTGAATAAGCCATTGTTCTTAATTGCAGGACCTTGTGTGATTGAGTCCGAGCAATTGGCGTTGGACACTGCAGGGCAAATAAAGGAGATTTGTCTGAGGCTGGGTATTCCATTTATTTATAAGTCATCTTACGACAAGGCAAATCGCAGTTCTGGCAAATCCTTTCGTGGCTTTGGAATGGATGCGGGCCTGAAAATTCTGGACAAGGTGAAGACTCAAATTGGTGTGCCGGTGTTAACCGATGTGCACAGCATTGAGGAAATCGCGTCGGTTGCCGCAGTGGTTGACGTTCTGCAAACGCCTGCTTTCCTGTGCCGTCAGACCGACTTTATTCATGCCGTGGCAAGTGCTGGACGGCCGGTGAATATAAAGAAAGGGCAATTTCTATCGCCATGGGACATGCAAAACGTGGTTGTAAAGGCGCGTGAAGCTAGCGGTTTGGATAACGTCATGGTGTGTGAGCGCGGTGCCTCATTTGGTTATAATAATTTGGTATCGGACATGCGTTCTTTAGCCGTAATGCGTAACACAGGTTGTCCGGTTGTATTCGATGCCACGCACTCGGTGCAGTTGCCGGGCGGGCAGGGCACAGTGAGCGGCGGGCAGCGCGAATTCGTGCCAGTGCTGGCGCGAGCGGCGGTAGCTGCTGGCATTTCCGGGCTGTTTATGGAAACGCATCCCAATCCGGCGCAGGCATTGTCGGATGGGCCGAATGCCTTTCCGCTTGGACACCTGGAGGAACTGTTGCATACCTTGAAAATGTTGGACGAGACAGTCAAGAAACAAGGTTTTATCGAAGAAAACATGGATTTGAGCAATGTTTAGTGAATTAAGGAATGAGTTATGAGTGCAATTGTAGATGTTATAGCGCGTGAGATTTTGGATTCCCGTGGCAATCCCACGGTCGAGGCGGATGTGTTGCTGGAATCAGGCATTATGGGGCGCGCTGCGGTGCCGTCTGGAGCATCCACCGGGGACAGAGAGGCTGTCGAACTGCGTGATGATGATAAACAACGATACTACGGCAAGGGCGTGTTGAAAGCGGTGGAGAACGTTAATACCGAAATCGCCGAAGCTATCATTGGCTTGGATGCCGCCGAGCAGGCGTTTATTGATCAGACTATGATTGATCTGGATGGTACCGAAAATAAATCTCGTCTCGGTGCAAATGCTATCTTGGCGGTATCCATGGCGGTGGCCAAGGCCGCTGCGGAGGAATCCGGTTTGCCGTTGTACCGTTATCTGGGTGGCGCGGCGCGAATGGGAATGCCCGTGCCCATGATGAACATCATCAACGGCGGTGCACACGCCAACAATAACATTGATATGCAGGAATTCATGATTATTCCGGTTGGTGCGGCCAGCTTCCGCGAAGCGTTGCGTTGCGGTGCGGAAATATTCCACGCGCTCAAGGGATTGATCGACGACAAGGGCATGCCTACTACCGTTGGTGATGAAGGTGGCTTTGCCCCCAACCTGCCGAATAATGAAGCTGCATTACAGTTGATTATCGAAGGGATAGAGGCAGCAGGTTATGTGCCCGGTATGGATGTGGCTATCGGTGTGGATTGCGCTAGTTCCGAGTTTTACAAGGACGGTTTGTACCATCTGGAATCAGAAGGTATCAAGCTGACATCCGCGCAGTTTGTTGATTATCTTGCCAATTGGGTCGACAAATATCCGTTAATTAGCATAGAAGATGGGATGAGTGAGCATGATTGGACTGGCTGGAAGCTGCTGACCCAGCGTTTAGGTAAAAATGTACAACTGGTAGGCGATGACGTCTTCGTAACTAATACCAAGATATTGCGCGAAGGAATTCGTCAGGGCTTGGCTAATTCTATCCTGATTAAAATTAACCAGATCGGCACGCTGACTGAAACTTTCGCTGCCATCGAGATGGCTAAGCGCGCGGGCTATACCGCGGTGATCTCGCATCGCTCTGGTGAGACTGAAGACACTATGATTGCCGATATTGCCGTGGGTACCAACGCCCTGCAGATAAAAACAGGCTCACTCTCACGCTCTGATCGCATGGCGAAATATAACCAGCTGCTACGCATTGAAGAAGACATGGGCGATAGCGCATATTATCCTGGACGTGATGCATACCACCAATTGGCATAGTCTTAGCGCTTGATCTTAAATTTATATAGATGCGCTGGGTCTCTCTGATATTGATGTCGTTGCTACTGCTAGTGCAGTATCCGCTGTGGTTTGGGAAGGGTGGCTGGTTGAAGGTTTGGGATCTTGATCGCCAAGTTGAGGAACAGAAACATATCAATCAAAAAACTCAAACACGCAATGCGGTGCTGGATGCTGAGGTGCGCGATTTAAAGCAGGGTACTGAAGCCGTAGAGGAACGCGCTCGTAGTGAGTTGGGCATGGTTAAGCGCGACGAAGTATTCTTTCAGATAGTGGGCGATCATTTGTTATTGTCTGCGTCAGCAGTGCGTGATGTCGAAACAGCTAGCGGTGTGCTTTTGAAATAACGGCCATAAAAATTCTGATTTTTTCGAGCTGTGTAAAACCGGTGTGACGGTGTATTGACTTTGCGGAAGACATAGTCTTGGAAATCTTATCTCGCAATTCAATGTTTTTCTGGTGACTTTCTGTCTATTCGCTTGGAAACAAGAGGGACGTTCCCGACGTTACGTAAGATTTTCATTAACAGCCAAGGGCGTGACACCATGCGTAATTGACCGAACGGGTATGATCATGTACTTCTGTGATGAACACAGTTCGTGGCAATATGGTTTAAATGAAAATACTAACGGACTGTCGCCCCAGGATTTTTTTAAGGGGTAGGCCTGTCGGCTTACATCTAATAACACGTTGTTTGTAAATGATTATATGTGGGATTTCGTAATGATGATTTGTTCTTTTTTAATTTTTTAATGGGGGGATACCCGACAGGTTGCTAGTCTGTGTAATAATTATGTAATAAAAAATGGCTATAGTTAGGGAAGTTGCTCTGTAGTGAAATTAATTTTTGGAGAGAATATGACCAAACTAAATCGTTTTTTTTATATATTTGGGCTTGCCGCCTCTATGTCGTTGGCAGTTAATGCTTCGGCCATTAACCTCACCGGCGCAGGCGCCACCTTCCCCTATCCAATTTACGCCAAATGGGCAGATACTTATAAAACCCAAACCGGTATCAACCTGAACTACCAATCTATCGGTTCCGGCGGGGGCATCAAACAAATTATCGCCAAGACAGTAGATTTTGGCGCCTCAGATATGCCGTTGAAACCCGAAGAGCTGGAAAAGAACGGCTTGATGCAATTCCCGGCAGTGATGGGCGGTGTGGTGCCTGTAATCAACGTACCCGGAATTGCAGCCGGGCAGTTCAAACTGGATGGCAAGGTGCTGGCCGATATTTTCCTCGGCAAGATTACCAAGTGGAATGACCCTGCGCTAATGGCGCTGAATGCGGGTACTAAATTGCCCAATGAAACCATCACCGTTGTACATCGCTCCGATGGTTCTGGCACCACCTTCATTTTCACTAACTACCTGTCCAAGGTTAGCCCGGAATGGAAATCTGCGGTCGGCGAAGGCACTGCCGTCTCCTGGAAAGCGGGTACTGGCGGCAAAGGCAATGAAGGCGTGGCATCTTATGTGCAGCGCATAAAAAATTCCATCGGTTATGTGGAATATGCGTATGCTCTGCAGAACAAAATGACTTACGCACAATTGAAGAACCATGACGGTCAGTTTGTCAAACCAGATGACACCTCGTTCAAGGCTGCCGCTGCTAATGCTGATTGGGACAAGGCTCCAGGTTTTTATGAACTATTGACTAACGAACCAGGTAAAGAAAGCTGGCCCATCACCGGTGCTACTTTCATTCTGATGCACAAGACCCAAGACAAACCTGAAACAGCACAAGAGGTATTAAAGTTTTTTGACTGGGCTTACAGCAATGGCGGCAAAATGGCCGAGGCTATGGATTATGTACCCATGCCGGAAAAAGTTCAGCAACTGGTGCGCGCCGCCTGGAAAGCACAGCTTAAGGATAACAAGGGCAAGATACTCTGGAAATAATAGTCTATTTAAGTTGTTCTGGCAGCGCGTGTTTGCAAGAGGTAATTTTTGTTGGATACAATTTGAGGGAGCCGGGCTCCCTCAAATTTTGAGCACTTTTAAAAAATCATGCCGACGTTTTTACGTGAAGTACATATGAAGCGCCATAATTTGTTGGACATTGTGTTCCGCAATATCACTCGCTTGTCTGCATTTACAGTGCTCGTGCTACTTGTCGCCATAATGGTTTCGCTGATAATCGGTAGCTTACCCTCCATTAAGGCATTCGGTTTTCGGTTTTTAACTAGCGCGGAATGGAATCCGGTCACTGAAGAGTTTGGCGCACTCGTTCCGATCGTTGGCACGCTGGTAACCTCTGCCATCGCATTGCTGATCTCCATCCCGGTCAGTTTTGGCATCGCGCTTTTTCTCACTGAACTATCGCCACGCTGGCTACGCCGTCCACTGGGCATCGCTATCGAACTGCTGGCTGGTATCCCCAGCATTATTTACGGCATGTGGGGTTTGTTCGTATTTGCGCCGTTGTTTGCGGAGTATGTTCAGCCTTGGCTCATTGAAAAACTGGGTCCGCTTCCAATATTTGGGCCTTTGTTTCAAGGCATTCCGATGGGTATAGGTGTGCTCACCGCAGGCATCATTTTGGCCGTCATGGTCATTCCCTTTATTGCCTCAGTAATGCGCGATGTATTCGAGGTTGTTCCCACGCTGCTCAAGGAGTCTGCATATGGCTTGGGCGCGACCACTTGGGAAGTAATGTGGCATATAGTGCTGCCGTATACCAAGATCGGTGTAGCTGGCGGCATTATGCTCGGCCTGGGGCGTGCGTTAGGCGAAACTATGGCGGTCACCTTTGTCATTGGCAATGCACATGAATTGAGTGCTTCGCTACTGATGCCGGGTAATAGCATCTCTTCCGCGTTGGCCAACGAATTCAATGAGGCAGTGGGCAAGTTATATACCTCAGCGTTAATCGAACTCGGGCTAATCCTGTTTTTAATCACTTTCATCGTGTTGTCGCTGGCGCGTTATATGCTCTACATGCTGACTAAACGCGAGGGATCTACGACCTGATTATGCTGACACTCTACGCACGCCGCCGTCTGATTAATGCCATAGGTCTCGGAATTTCGGCCCTGGCCATGCTGTTTGGCCTGCTCTGGTTGGGCTGGATTTTATGGACGCTGCTGGCAAACGGTCTGCCTCAACTGTCCATGGCAGTGCTTACCCAGATGACGCCACCCCCCAACAGCGCCGGCGGCTTGCTCAACGCCATTGCTGGCAGCCTGATGATGACCTTTCTCGCTGCACTGATAGGCACGCCTATCGGCATACTGGCGGGCACCTATTTGGCGGAATTCGGCCAGCGCGGATGGTTGGCGCCGACCACGCGCTTCATTAACGACGTATTGCTTTCTGCACCATCTATCGTAATCGGTCTGTTCATATATGAAATGTATGTCATCAAGATTGGGCACTTCTCCGGCTGGGCCGGTGCGCTGGCATTATCCATTTTAGTCATCCCGATCGTTATCCGCACCACCGAAAATATGTTGCGCCTGGTACCGAATACCTTGCGTGAAGCGGCGGCTGCGCTGGGTGCACCGCAATGGAAAGTGATTAATTTGGTTACTTTGCGCGCCGCACGGGCTGGCATTATCACCGGGGTACTGTTGGCCGTGGCGCGCATTAGTGGAGAAACCGCACCGTTATTGTTTACCTCGCTGAATAATCAATTCTGGAGCAGCGATTTGAATCAGCCCATGGCTAACCTGCCGGTAGTTATTTTCCAATTTGCCATGAGCCCCTACCAGGACTGGCAGAGTCTCGCCTGGGCTGGTGCACTGCTCATCACTTTCAGCGTGCTCTCGCTTAACATAATGGCGCGAGTCTTATTTCGCCAGAAATCAACAACTTATTAAGGATGTAGGCAGATGAGTGCTGAGAAAACTGTTACTCCGAAGCTGGTCGTACGCGACCTGAATTTTTACTACGGAGCGGAGCGCGCCCTCAAGGACATCAATCTTACTATTACGGAAAAAATGGTGACCGCCTTTATTGGTCCCTCAGGCTGCGGCAAGTCCACCATGCTGCGCACCTTCAACCGCATGTATGAACTCTATCCGAAGCAAAAAGCTACTGGTGAAGTTCTGCTGGATGGTGAAAATATTCTCGACAAAAAGCAGGATCTCAACACACTCCGTGCCAAGATCGGCATGGTATTCCAGAAACCTACCCCGTTCCCAATGTCTATTTATGACAACATTGCTTTCGGTGCGAAACTCTATGAAAACCTTAGCCGCCATGATATGGACGAACGCGTGGAATGGGCATTGAGGAAAGCAGCGCTTTGGACAGAGGCGAAAGATAAACTGAAGCAGAGCGGCACCGGACTTTCCGGCGGCCAGCAACAACGCTTGTGTATTGCGCGCGCGATCGCTGTCAAACCGCAAATACTGTTACTCGACGAACCTACTTCTGCGCTAGACCCGATTTCCACTGCGCATATCGAAAAGCTGATCGATGAGCTGAAAGCAGAATTTACTATCATTATTGTCACCCACAATATGCAGCAGGCAGCGCGCGTATCAGACTACACTGCCTATATGTATCTGGGCGACCTGATCGAATTCGGCGATACCAGCACGGTATTCACCAATCCTAAGCGCAAGGAAACAGAAGATTACATTACAGGCCGATTCGGTTAGGCTCCAAGCCTTATTGATCCTTACCAAGGAAAGAGCGATCAAGGTCACCAAGATGTCGGGCTTCATTTCGTTCAGCCCAACCGGGCTGGGGATGGTCGCCCTTGGAGAAAATCTACATTGTCAAGTCCACCACCGAGAGCAATACCGCTCTATTTAAATGCTGCAATTGCTCATCGCGCAAGCTATCGCCAGCGCGCGTTTCAGCGATGTTCTTGTTGTGCGTGTGTGGGGAGAGATATGTCTAATGACAGAGTAAGGCTAAGGCTCGGTTGTGCCAAGTGCCGTGGTGTTAAAGCCACCATCCACATAGGTGATTTCTCCGGTGATGCCACTGGCTAAATCGCTACACAAGAACGCCGCAACATTACCTACCTCTTCAGTGGTAACGTTACGCTTCAATGGGGCGTTTTTTGCATTGTAGTTTAATAGTTTATTAAAGTCGGCAATGCCCGCCGAAGCGAGTGTCTTGATCGGGCCTGCGGAAATGCCATTGACACGGATACCCTTGCGGCCAAGATTCATCGCCAAATAACGAACACTGGCTTCCAAACTGGCCTTGGCCAGACCCATCACGTTGTAGTGTGGCATGGTGCGCACCGCGCCGAGATAGCTTAGTGTCAGCAGCGCAGCGGTGCGGCCTTCCATCATGGGTAATGCGGCTTTAGCCATCGCCGGAAAACTGTAAGAACTAATATCATGCGCAATTCGGAAAGCTTCGCGGTTAAATCCATCAAGAAATTCACCAGCTAATGCCTCGCGTGGGGAAAAGGCGATTGCATGCACAAAGCCGTCGAATTTATCCCAATGTTTGCCCAGATCAACAAATAACTGGTCAATTTCAGCATCGCTCGTTACATCGCATGAGAATATTAGGTCGCTGTTGAATTCTTTCGCTAGTTCGCACACCCGGTCACGTATGCGCTCACCCTGATAGGTAAATGCCATTTCAGCGCCTTCACGCCACATGGCTTGTGCGACACCATATGCGATGGAACGATTACTGATCATGCCCGTAATCAAGATGCGTTTATTTGCTAGAAATCCCATGCTATTCCTTCAATTAGAGTAGAGCATAATAAGTTTGTGATTATAACAATACTATCGTTTTCGTGCGCTACACTGGTACAACCAAAAATCCACGATTGATATTTAGCCAACACTCCTCCAAAGGTTTTTTTGAATTATTATCGTTTAGTCGGTGCCAACGATTTAATTATTGGACACCTTCAGGAGAGGTTTATGGATCATTCAGTACTGATGTTGGATGTGTTGTATTGGAGTTATCGTATTCCTAAATACGGATGGATTACCAAGAATACGAATAAATTACCAGGCGGATTCAACGCTGAAGTGCAGTGTTTGTAAGTGAATGTATGATTGCTATTGATTAACCGTAATTTGCTATTTGCCAGGAGGATATGTAGCCGTTTGTACATCATAATAGGAACTTCGTTGAGGCAAGTAGTTTTGGCCGATAATATGCGTTTGGTACGCTACGAATCACACTGCAGAGGTGACAAAGTGACAAGATTATGGATACAGTCAGACAAACTATGTGTCTTATTTAAGACTTGGGTTAGACGCATGCTATGCGGGACAGTTATAGCGCTATCAGGCTTGAACATTACGGGATGCACCCTCCTAAAACCGATTCCGGTTGCGGCTCCGATACCGCCGAATGAACCCTGCGAAGCGCAGCAACGAGAAATCGAACGTTTACAGCAGTTGTTGGCGGAAAAAGAGGCGCTGATCCGAAATTTGAACGTCCGTCAGCAGGGTCAGGCCAAGGCGTTACAGGAAACTACTAGCCAGGTAACTCGCGACCAGGTTAGGTTGCGGCGTCTAGCCACACAGCCTGGCGCCGCCTCGTCTATCGCGGAAGCAGAAGTGGCTATGACAAGTTTAAAATCATCCCAGATCACAGCGCCCGAACAAATATTGCAGGCACAACGTCTACTCGGGGCCGCTACGGCGTCTTACGCCAAAGGAAACTACGGCATTGCTATGGACCATGCCGCTCAAACACGGGAATTTATTGGAATGGTGAAGGATAACCGCACCCGCAAGGCATCAGATCAGCGTCTTGCGATGGTATCGTTCAGTATTCCCGTTCCGTTACGCGCCAAAAGCAATATCAATCTTCGCCGAGAGCCCTTCGGTAGTGCCATTAAGCTTGGGGCACTAAAAAAAGACTCTGCGTTAACTGCCCATGCCTATCTGGGTGACTGGCTACACGTGCAGACCAGCGATGAACGTTCTGGATGGGTGCTAAATACACTGGTGGATGTGCGGGTCAACGATTCTGATCACTAGTCTTGCTGTGTCACAAATGTATTGCAGAGTGCCCATAATACGGGTCGATCCATGCCAGTGATGCAGCTTCTCAAAGCACTTCACTACACCAAGTCCATTTATCTTTCGGCAGGTTCGAGGCGAATGGACTTTAAACATAATCTGGCTGAATCAATAGCTTGATATTTTGAATATATTTGCGAAAGTAACGAATAAAAACCTTAAATTGCTGATTCGTCAGTTTCGCCTGTGCGGATTCGGATGATTTGTTCCACCGAAGTAACAAAAATTTTGCCGTCGCCAATTTTCCCTGTATGTGCTGCCTTAACAATGGCGTTCACAGCGGCATCCAGCATAGCGGCAATAACGACTACTTCGATCTTGATCTTGGGCAAAAAATCCACCACGTATTCTGCGCCACGGTACAGCTCGGTATGTCCCTTTTGTCGTCCAAAGCCTTTCACATCGGTCACAGTTAATCCGCTGACCCCAAGTTCTGATAACGCTTCACGCACTTCATCGAGTTTGAACGGTTTAATGATGGCTTCGATTTTTTTCATGACTGTCCTCGAAATATATAGATGTTGTTAAAGTATAGCGTATCTAAAAGCCGTCCTGATAACGCGCGGTGATCGGATAGCGCCAGTCCTTGCCAAAACCGCGGTCGGTAATACGCACGCCAACGGGAGCTTGGCGGCGTTTGTATTCGTTGACGCGGATCATATTCACCACCCGATACACATCCGCCTCGGTATAGCCATGTGCCACGATCTCAGCGATGGTTAAATTCTGCTCCACATAATAAGACATTATGCCATCAAGCACATCGTAGGGTGGCAAGCTATCCTGGTCGGTCTGGTCGGGCTTTAATTCTGCGCTGGGCGGTCGCGTGATGATGCGCTCCGGGATTACCCGGCTCAAGCTGTTACGGTAGGAGGCCAGACGATATACCCAGGTTTTGCTGACGTCTTTGAGCACTGCAAATCCGCCCGCCATATCGCCATATAGAGTGCAATAGCCGACGGTCATTTCAGACTTGTTGCCAGTCGTCAGCACCAAAGAGCCGAACTTGTTGGACAAGGCCATCAACAAATTGCCACGTATGCGGGCCTGTAAATTTTCTTCGGTGGTGTTGGGTGTTAGCCCCTTGAACATATCATCTAATGTAGTGAGATAAGCGTCAAACGTCGGCTTGATGTCTAATTCATCGTAGCGCACACCGAGTAGGACGGCCATTTCGCGCGCATCATCCAGGCTGATTTTCGCGGTATAGGGCGATGGCATCATTACCGTGTGCACCTTGTCTGCACCCAGCGCATCTACCGCTACCGCCAATGTCAGCGCCGAATCGATACCACCGGATAAGCCCAATAACACACCTGGGAAGCGGTTCTTGCCGATATAGTCCTTTACTCCCAGGCACAGCGCGCGATAGATGCTGTCCTCATGTTTGAGAGCAGGGATTCTTTCGCCAATCGTTAATTTGCCGTCGTGGATTTCAATCAGCGCTAGCGTTTCTTCAAAAGAAACGAACTGATGCGTTAGCGTGCCATGTGCATCCATCGCAAACGAAGCGCCATCAAACACCAACTCATCCTGTCCGCCCACCATGTTGGCATATATAACCGTCAAGCCGGTTTCACCGATACGATCACGAATGGTTTTATAGCGCAATGGTTGTTTGTCGATGTGATACGGTGAGGCATTCAGCACCAGCAATACCTGCGCGCCTGCTTCGTATGCACGTTGCGCTGTATGATCCTTCCAGATGTCAGCACAAATGTTAAGTGCAAATTTAACGCCCTGCATTTCAAATATGCAGGGCGAGTTACCGGGCGTGAAATAGCGTCTTTCGTCGAACACACTGTAGTTCGGCAACTCATGCTTATGATAGGTGGCGATAATCTGGCCGTCGCGCAACACCGAGGCAGCGTTGTAGCGCTTGCCGTCTAGCTCATGCGGATGCCCCACTACCACGGTGATTCCCCCAATTTGTTGCGCAAGTTCATGCAATGCCTGATCGCAGGTACGGTAAAACCCGGCCCGTAACAGCAGGTCTTCTGGAGGATAACCGCATAAGCTTAACTCAGGCGTAAGCAGCAAAGCGGCTCCCTGTTGCTTGGCCTTTTCTGCATAAGCAAGGATCTTGGCAGAATTGCCCGCCAAGTCACCCAGCATGCAATTGATTTGTGCAACCGCAAGTTTCATATTGAGTTCAGAGTTCAAGTAGGTAATGGATGGGTATCATACCAACGTTTGTTAAAGGCGATAGCGTGGGCAAGAGTTCATTGTCTTGAATAAAACTGTACTTCCTGTTTCAATTCACTTGTAAATATAAAACGATTACGGACAAGTATGATTGATCTACCAGAAAGAATCGGCATAATCGGCGGCAGCGGGATTTACGACATTGCCGGGTTGACCAACAAGCGCTGGGAAAAGGTGACTTCGCCGTTTGGAGAGCCATCCAGCGAGTTATTGTTTGGTGATCTGGACGGCCACAATATTGTGTTTTTGCCCCGTCATGGTCGCGGACACAAAATTCCTCCGACCGAAATTAATTTTCACGCCAATATCGACGCGTTGAAGCGGGTTGGGGTGACCGATGTCATTTCAGTTAGCGCCGTTGGTTCCTTGCGCGAGGACTTGCCGCCGGGCACGTTCGTGATTGTTGATCAATTTATCGATCGTACTTTTGCGCGCAATAAGTCTTTTTTTGGCACGGGATTGGTGGCGCATGTCTCTATGGCTTACCCCGTTTGCAAAAGATTGGGTGATCATATTGAGATGGCCGCGAGAGAGGCAAATATCCCTGTCGTTCGTGGCGGTACATATCTAGTTATGGAAGGGCCGCAGTTTTCCAGTCTGGCTGAGTCGAATCTCTATCGTACCTGGGGGTGTGATGTAATTGGCATGACCAACATGCCCGAGGCCAAGCTCGCTCGCGAGGCAGAGTTGTGCTACGCCACCGTGGCGATGGTGACGGACTATGATTGTTGGCATCCCGACCATGAGCATGTCACGGTCGGGCAGATCATCAAGATGCTCACCGAAAATGCTGATAAGGCGAAAACGCTGGTAACGCACATCGTTCCGAAAGTGCGCACTGATGCTCTGGCCGATGTTTGTAGTTGTCGCTCGGCGTTGGAATTCGCGCTTATTACTGCGCCGGAAGTGCGCGATGTAGCCATGATTGAAAAGCTGGATGCGGTTGCGGGCCGGGTGTTGAAGGGTAAGTCATGATGCCATCCGATGAAAATAGCCTGCGCTTACAATTATTGGATGTATCCCAGCGTTTGCTCGATCAGGGTTTGAATCGCGGCACGTCCGGCAATGCTTCTGTACGTTACGGTGATGGCATGTTGATTACAACGTCTGCGATGGCGGTGGCGGATATGACACCCACAGACATAGTGCGCATGGATTTAAATGGTAATACCTTGTGCGGTGGTAAGCCCACCAGCGAGTGGCGTTTCCATCGTGACATTCTGGCCAACCGCCCCGACGTGGGCGCTGTCATCCACACCCATTCAGCGTTTGCCACCACGTTGGCCTGTTTGCGCAAGGATGTTCCGGCCGTGCATTACATGATTGCCGCAGCGGGAGGCAATATGATCCGTTGCACACCCTATGCGTTGTTTGGCGAACAGACGCTTTCAGATTATGCATTGTCCGCGCTGGAGGGCCGAAAAGCCTGCTTGCTCGCTAACCACGGCATGATTGCGCTGGGTTCGGATTTGGCTGATGCGTTGACGGTAGCCATTGAGGTCGAGTTTTTGTGTGAATTGTATTGGCGCACTTTGCAGGCAGGTGAACCGCACATTCTTACGCCGCAACAAATGCACGACGTACAAGAAAAATTCGTCGATTACAAAAAGCACACCTAACAACACTGAAGATATATGCCTATCAAATCTCGTATTCGCACCATTCCGCACTATCCCAAGCCGAATATCATGTTTCGCGATATCACGTCCCTCCTTAAGGATCCGATTGGTTTCAGGATCACCATAAACGAGTTGGTGCGTCGCTATGCTGATATGGAAATCGACAAGGTGATAGGTATCGAAGCGCGTGGTTTTATAGTAGGCGCGGCGCTGGCTTATGCCTTGGGTAAAGGTTTTGTGCCGATCCGTAAAAAAGGTAAGTTGCCCGCAGAAACGATAGGGTACGACTACGAATTGGAATATGGTACTGACCGTATCGAAATTCATGCTGATGCGATTTCTCCGGGCGAAAGGGTATTGCTTGTGGATGATCTAATTGCTACCGGCGGTACGGCGGAGGCGGCCACCATACTGATCGAGAAGATTGGTGGCAAAATTGTTGAATGCTGTTTTGTCATTGATCTACCGGATATCGGCGGACGTAAGCGCTTAGAGAAAAAAGGCTACAGTGTGTTTGCGCTGTGCGAATTTGAGGGTGACTGAATGCCTGGGCTATCGTTTTTGAGGTGTCATGATGAAAGTTGAAACGCTGCGTTGGTCGGATGGTGTGCTGGAAATGATAGATCAGCGCATTTTGCCTGCAACGTTTAAGTACGTGCAATATGATTCTGCCGCTTCTGTGGCCGAAGGCATCCGCAGCATGGTAGTGCGTGGCGCGCCGGCCATCGGCGTAGCGGCAGCCTACGGCGTGGCGCTGGAGGCACTGCGTTTACGCGCTGTTACGGATGAATTTTTCCAGCGCGGCATGAATGAAGGCTTCGATACTCTTGCTCAAAGCAGACCGACTGCGGTCAACTTGTTTTGGGCGTTAGCCCGCATGAAGCAAGTATGGCAAAGCGTAGCGAGTGAATCCCATATGCAGGTAGCGATGCGCCTGTTGGCCGAGGCGCATGAGATTTTTGCCGAAGATATTCGCATCAATCGTATTCTGGGGTCGCACGGTGCCGAGTTGTTGCGGGATGGTGCCCGTGTATTGACCCACTGCAATGCCGGAGCGCTGGCTACAGCTGGCCATGGCACTGCGTTGGGTGTCATTCGCTCTGCCGTGGAAGCAGGTAAAAAAATTTCCGTTATTGCGGACGAAACGCGTCCCTTCCTGCAAGGTGCGCGCCTGACCGCATGGGAGATGGTGCAGGAAAAAATCCCGGTAACCCTTATCACCGATAATATGGCCGGCTTCATGATGAGTCGCGGCGAAGTGGATGCCGTCGTGGTCGGCACGGATCGTGTAGCCGCGAATGGCGATGTTGCTAACAAGATTGGCACTTATATGGTTGCCGTGCTGGCACAACGTCACCACATTCCATTTTATGTGGCCTGTCCGCTTTCTACGATAGACATGTCCATCGCAAGCGGTATGGATATTCCCATCGAAGAACGTCATGCAGACGAGGTAAAAGGCTTCCGAGATTTCCACTGGGCTGCACAGGGCGTGCAGATACGCAACCCTTCGTTTGATATTACACCTGCTGAATTGGTTACAGCGCTGATTACCGAAAAGGGAGTGATTCCCCAACCTGATGTTGGGAAACTGCGCGCGCTATTCAGTTGATGGATATACCCATTTTTTTCAGTAGACCTGTGCTACGCCATTTGCGTTAGGCACATTGTCGTTGTTAGCGAGAATTTATATTAATAATCTCAAAAAACTTGTTTTTTGTTTCAAAATTGAAGGTTTATGAGAATTACCCTCAAAATATTCCATCACTAATTGATTATCAAAATTCCGAGGGTTCCGGCGTACAACCCCGTCTGGCGTTACGCAGGAAACACAAAAACCGCCATTGTTAGGCTTGTGATTTGTAATCAGCCGTCAGCTTACGACCCAAAGCTGGCGCATGCTTGGCAGCCTCGACTCGATTTTTCCAGGCTTAAAACTCAAAGTGGATTTTACTCGGCTTCGAGCAGGTGCTCCTTAAGCAAGTCGAAGATGCGATCAGCTTTCAGTAGCTCTGCATCAAAACCAGATTCGTGCATAATGCCCCCGAACTTGGCCGACGCCGTGGAATCCGCTCCAAGATAAGCCATAGACCAGTTTGAAAATTCGCGCCTTGACGTTGGCTCAAATGAAAGAACGACGACATGTGAATGTCTTGGATCACATTGGATACGCTCGAAACTATTCTGAATATCATCATGCGGCCCTTCAAGAACCTGCGCGAAGCAGCCGGCGTTGAACATTAGTGCGCCCGAGATGTTCGCAATCGGGTTTTTTCTTCGCGAAGATGCCAGAATTTGTTCAATTTCATGAAGGATAGTTGCGTCGTCACCTTTGATTTCGTTGCGACTGATATATACCAGTTTATACAATGGTTCATTCATTTTTATCGCTTTTTAACGTGGCTTGGTTTCTGAGATTGGAAATAAAATCGGCAATTGCCATCGTGGGAATGGGACGACTGATTAGATAACCCTGTGCCGCCAAGCACCCGCCCGCAGCCAATTGATCATATTGCTCTTTGGTCTCAACACCTTCGGCGATCGTCTTCATTTCAAGGTTTTCGCCCAGGCTAATGATTGCCTGTACGAGTGCACGAGACTTCGGAGAGTTTTCCCCTCGCACGAACGACTGATCAATTTTGATCTTGGAGAAGGGGAAACTGTTCAGATAGCTAAGCGATGAATAGCCTGTGCCGAAATCGTCCATTGCAATCCCGACACCTAAAGATTTGATCGCCCAGAGCTGCTTCAGCGCGTTGTCGAAGTTCTTCATCAATACGCCCTCAGTGATTTCGAGTTCAAGTCGTTCAGGTGAAAGTCCAGTGCTTGCAAGAACATTGCGCACGATGTCGACAATCCGTCCGTTCTCGAACTGGATAGGCGATACGTTTACTGCCACAGAGAAATTGCCGTCCCAGCTCATCGCTTCCTTACAGGCAGTGCGCAGCGTCCACTCGCCGATGGCATGTATTTCGCCCATCTCTTCGGCTAACGGAATAAAATCTGACGGCGACACGAAACCTCGCGCTGGATTTTGCCAGCGAATTAGTGCTTCGAAGCCTTGTAAGGCACCATCAGTCATATTGACTTGTGGTTGATACATTAATATGAATTCTTTGAGTCCTAATGCGCGGCGCAGATCGACTTCGAGGTTGCGCCGTTCCACTGCTCGCATTGCAAGCGCTGGTTCAAAAAACATGAAGGTGCCACGACCAGCAGCCTTGGCCTCATAGAGCGCAAGGTCAGCGTGTTTTAGCAGATCGGTTATATTATCGGTACCGAAATTGAGAGCCGCTATACCGACGCTGGCGCCTATGTTTACCTGTTGCCCATCGATTAGGAATGAACGACTCATGAGTTCGATTATACGTTTCGCGACCGATTCCGCGCCGATGGGTTGCAAGCCGATTGTGTGCAGTACCACGAACTCGTCACCGCCCATTCGAACAACCGTGTCATTTTCGCGCGAGGCCGATTTGATACGTTTGGCTACTAATTTCAGTAAGGTATCTCCAGCGCCGTGCCCCAGTGTATCGTTGACCTGCTTGAAGCGGTCAAGGTCGACCATAATTAGAGCCAGCGATGAGGCCTCAGATCCCCTTGGTTGCCAGACCGCGATGATCTCGTCTAGCAGCGCGCGGTTACCGAGGCCGGTCAAGGGGTCACGGTGCGAAAAGATATTCAAAGACGTGGATTCAGCCGATTTGGGGAGTTTGGCAGCGACCAGCATACGCCGACCGCTGTCGACAGAGGCAATTTGCAGTGCCAGTGGTTCTGAATCACGTTCTAGGCGTAATTGAATGTTGGCGGCGTCTGGGCACTTAAGCGCTTGGGATAGGTCGGCAATGGTCGAGTGAAAATGCAACGCGACGTGTTCCACCAGCGAACGTCCTACTATAGCCTCAGTGGCAGAGATAGTCAGCATTTCACAGAATGTGGAGTTGGCACAGGTAACAACTCCATCCTCAGTTATGACAGCAAAGCCAATCGACGATAATTGTACGCAATTGCCAAAAATTTCTGTTACTTCGTTTGACATATAAAGAATAAAGACAATTTGAGCGGCAATAGAGGCATTTTATTTAACCCACTGCTTTGTATGGTATCTCAGGAGCTGTTTTTATGCGTACCATTCCCAATACTCTATTATTCTAATTCATAGATAAGAGAATGGTTTTTAAGAATAGTGCTTAGTACGTCATAGCTGGCGTAGCATCGGTTCTCATTAAACCTTCTCAAAAAGGAACATTTTTTTGCTTGCTACAGGCATGTAATTAGCTCTTGACAATTATTGCCTGCGAACTATATTGAAGCAACTTACTCAAACCAAGTTGAGAAGGTAGTGCATGCCGCAGCATTTTCTATAACGTAATAACGATGGGGCCAAAATGAAAATAATTGTACAGTTTGTGATCTTGCTTTTAACATTAAATGGCTATGTTTTAGCAGCAGAGGTATCGACCGCAACAAATAGTTTGGAGCAAGTGCAAAAGCAAGCAGAAGCTGGTGATGCAGGTGCCCAGACCCGTCTTGGATGGATATATGCCAATGGTATTGGTGTACCTCTGGATGCCGATCAGGCCGTGGAGTGGTATCAAAAAGCGGCAGCTCAAGGGTACCCAAAGGCTCAGTTTGAACTTGGGGCAATGTATGGCAGTGGTGAAACTGTGACTAGTGTGGCTAAAGATCCTATCAAAGCCGCAGAGTGGTATAAGAAAGCGGCAGCTCAAGGGTATCCTAAGGCTCAGTTTGAACTCGGGGCGATACACCTCACAGGCGAAGGCGTAACGAAAGATGCTGCTAAAGCCGTGGAATGGTATCAAAAAGCGGCAGCGCAGGGTCTTGCCCAAGCACAGACCAGCCTCGGATGGATGTATCAAAATGGTAAAGGCGTGTCCAAGGACGGAGTGTTGGCTTATGCATGGCACAATTTGGCTGCTATGCAAGGCAATGAAAATGCCAAAAAATTACGCGATTTAACTAACTTGAATTCTGTTCAACGCGCCGAAGCGGAACGGCTATCCGCAAACTGGAAACCAGGACAAGTGTTGAGTCGGTAATGTAATTGATTCGTAAAACAGCCTTGGTACTAGGTTAATTTTCTAAGTCTATTCCATCTGAACTTCACAAAACGACTCTGCCGGTTGCTTCGTAATTTTGTGCGAACGTCAATCCAGGGTTAAAAAAATATATCTGTTGATTCAGCATGCAGAAATACTCATTATTGATCCGGCATGGTTAAGTATAAACCCCGTTCCGGCTGAGCTTGTTGAAGCCATTCACCTTTCGACAGGCTCAAGGCGAACGGACTTCAAACATAATCTGGCTGAATCAATAGTACGATAAACCGTTTTTCCATTAACACTTCGCCAGTCGGCGGACATGATGAATTTGAATGAGGTCTAAAAATGTCATTGGTACACATTTATATGCGCATTACAGGAAAATTGCTTTTTACATTGTTGCTTACTGTTGCGGTAAGTGCGTATGGTCAGTCAATGTCACAATCAGTAAATCAGGAGGCAGAAGAAAATCTTGCGCAATTGAAAATGGTTGCGGAATCTGGTGATGCAAACGCACAGTATGATCTGGCGTGGATGTACGATACCGGTGGGGATAATAAAATCTTGGCCAAGGATACACGCAAGGCCGCAGAGTGGTATGAAAAAGCTGCGATACAGGGCCATGTCAAGGCACAAGCTGGCCTTGGCATGTTGTATGTCAACGGCGACGGTGTACCTAAGGATTATGTCAAAGCTGTAGATTGGTTGCAGAAGGCATCGGCGCAGGGGAATGCCGATGCACAGTTAAATCTCGGTTGGCTGTACCGCGACGGTAAGGGCATACCGAAGGATGCCGCCAAGGCCTTGGAATGGTGGCAGAATGCGGCAGAGCGTGGCTTTGCCCACGCACAGTTTACCCTCGGGGCAATATACAACAGAGGCGAAGGTGTGCCTAGGGATGTTGCTAAAGCACTTGAGTTGTGGGAGAAGGCGGCGATGCAAGGGTATCCCGATGCGCAGTTAAATCTTGGGTCAATGTATTACTTTGGCGAAGGTGTTCCAAAGGATGCTGTCAAAGCCACGGGGTTATGGCAAAAAGCGGCTGCACATGCAAATACTGATGCGCAGTACAACCTCGCTCTGGCGTACTACCTAGGTACTGGGGTGCGGAAGGACGAGTTATTGTCCTATGTGTGGTCTAATTTGGCGGTCGAATATGGCGGTAACGTAAATGCTAAAAAGTTACGTGATTCAATCACTTTGACGCCAGAGCAACGCGAGATGGCATCGAAAATGTTTTCGAATTGGCAGATAGGTAAGGTTTATAAATAGTGGCATGAATTTGGACGTGCTTGCGTGCGGGGTTGATCTTCCAAACGGTATTTCCATCGGCAGTAGTATCGGTATCACTATTTAAAAACCGGGCGGAAGCATTGTGTGCGTGAATGTTGCCATGAAAATGTTTATTGACGCAGTAGCAAACAGACGCACTGTGGCACATAAAGTGGAACGGCACTATCGAGCCTCCAATTGGCACCTGCCTGTATAGATAACAGGCAGCAAAGCCAATGCCAGCCAAGAACTATCCCCCATAGACCGGCCTTTAATTTCTACGGGTTCAATTACCCGCTCCTTGGAGTGAAGGTTGGTTGAAAACCAGCGGATTGAAAAGCGTAGTTAATACCCCGTAGCTTGCTGCGGGGTGCTTTATTCGAGTACATGTTTATGACCGAACGAAAAAATCTTCCAGCCAAAGTAACCACACAGGAAGTCGTGGTGCATACAGGGCAACACGGCAGTCTTGTCGCGCGAGGAATGGCGGCAATTATGAGTAGTAAAGATCCGTCATTGGTAGAAGACTTCGGCGCACTTTATCGCCAAGCGCGGGATGTCTGTAACCACATCACAGAGCTTGGCGATAAATCAGGCTTTGGTATCGTCTGGACACGTAGTGATTTAGACGATCTGAAAGATGCCTTGGATGCCTTCACGCAATTGGCGGATAAACAATATGGCAAAGCCTATTTCCCCTTATCGCTTCTCCACAATGGTGGACGGAGCTTCCCCGTTCACAAGGAACACGCCCAGCATTACGCAAGGCTGGCTTTCGACTGGTGTATAGCCAATCAAAATGAAAATGACCCTGAAATATGG
The DNA here is from genome assembly GCA_003402375.1 of Candidatus Nitrotoga sp. CP45. Lineage (GTDB taxonomy): Bacteria > Pseudomonadota > Gammaproteobacteria > Burkholderiales > Gallionellaceae > Nitrotoga. The sequence continues at coordinate 17,871 of QFXJ01000024.1, read as the reverse complement.
AATGACTTGGGTAGGCTATATTGGCTTGGCGAAGTGGCCGGGACAGACTACGGGCAGGCGCTCTATTGGTATCAGAAGGCGGCAGAAGCGGGGCTTGAACAGGCCCAATATAATCTGGGAGCCATGTATTACAACGGGCAGGGCGTGACACAGGATTACCGGCAGGCAATGCCCTGGTATCTCAAGGCCGCAGAACAAGGACATACGCGGGCGCAATATGCTTTAGGTGTTATGCACTACAACGGGCAAGGAGTTATGCAGGACTATGGGCAGGCTATGTTTTGGTACCGCATGGGTGCAGAACAAGGAAATGCCTGGGCGCAACAAGCTCTTGGATATATGTACGAAAAGGGTCAAGGCATCACACAGGACTACGAACTGGCTTCGTCCTGGTATCGCAAAGCCGCAGGGCAGGGGCTCGCTCGAGCGCAATTCAATTTGGCAGCTATGCACAACAGCGGCCAATTGGTTGCGCAAGATCACGATCAGGCCAAATTTTGGTATATGAAGGCTGCAGAGCAGGGACATGCGCGGGCGCAATACGCACTAGGTATTATGTACAGCAAAGGTCAAGGCGTTACACAAGATTATCAGCAGGCCGCGTTTTGGTATCTGAAAGCCGCAAAGCAGGCACATGTGCGGGCGCAATATGCAATAGGAACCTCTTTCAGCAAAGGTCTGGGTGTGCTCCAGGATTATCAACAGGCTGCCTTCTGGTATGGTAAAGCCGCAGAACAGGGGCACGCGGAGGCACAATTCAATCTGGGATTCTTGTATGAAAAAGGCCAAGGCGTAACACAGGATTACCAGCAGGCTGTGTCCTGGTATAGCAAAGCCGCAGAACAGAAGCACGCGTCGGCTCAACTAAATTTAGGATTTTTATATAACAACGGGCTGGGGGTTACCCAAGACGACCCGCAGGCTGTATTTTGGTTTCTAAAGGCTGCAGAGCAGGGAGATATGCGAGCGCAATACACGCTAGGCATTATGTACAGCAACGGCCAGGGCGTTATACAGGACGATCAGCAGGCGGTATCTTGGTACCGCAAAGCCGCAGAGCAGGGACATGCGGAAGCGCAATTCAATCTGGGATTGATGTACCACAATGGTCAAGGTGTGACACAGGATGACCAGCAGGCGGCGTCTTGGTATCGCAAGGCTGGACAGCAGGGTGATACTAGGGCGCTGGAGCAATTGAAGGAGCTCGGGATTAGCAATAGAGAGCAAATAGATCGCGCTGCGTGGGAGCGGCTTAATGAATTCACGCTCAGCTGGAAAGAACCAGAATGAAGCCCACTTTAGATCAGGAGCTTACCCGTCTGGTGAGTGATCAGGTTAAGCTTGCAGAGCAGGTTATTTCGGCTGAATTAGAACTGGAAACAGCCAAAGCAGAAACAGCACAGTTCCAGCGCCGTTATTATGAAATGGTTGGGCGCTTTTACGCTCAGTTAGATGAGCTGGACGCGCAAATTGCTAACGCACAGGCGGGATTGTCTCCTGATGATGCGGATGCTCAAGTCCATGCACAAGCCGCGCAGGAACAAGCTAGAAAGTCAGCTGAAGAAGCGGGTTTGATAGAGGCTCAGCCACCTCCACCGTTGGTTATTACGCCGCAACTTAAACAGGCATTCCGGCGCGCCGCCATGATGATGCACCCCGACCGCGCCACCTCAGAGCCCGAGCGCCTGCGCCGCCACGGATTAATGATAAAAGTGAACCTTGCCTACGAGCGCGGTGACCAGGAGGCCATTGAAAAACTGGTTCTGGAGTTCATTCAGGATCCCCGGATGCAGGAGATTGAGGATCCGGAAGAAATTGCTGATCAGGGCGTGGAATTAAGAGTCTTGAAAACTATCCGCCGTACTGGGCAATTACGTCGCCGCATGGATGAAATTCAGCAAGAATTGTATGAAAAAAAACAATCGGATATTTATAAACTTAAAACTACAATTGAAAGAGCCGAGTTGAGAGGGGGTAATCCTTTGAACGACTTGGCGGAACAATTGCTACGAGAATTGTCTGAGCGAAAAATTCGGCTAGAAGAAATAGTCAGCTAAACATCCGTTCATCCTGGACGTGCCGAAGAATGTCTGACCCTATTTGATCATTGATTGAGGGAGGCAAAAATGAAATACCGTGTCATATTATCCAGCAAGACGAAGACGGGATGCTTGTGGCGGAGGTTCTCGCCCTTCCTGGATGCATGTCCCAAGGTGCGACACGAGTTGAAGCACTAGCCAATATCCGAGAGGCCATAGAAGCTTATCTGGAGAGCCTAAAGGACCATGACTTACGGCCCAGCCGGTTGAAGAGCGCGCCCCGTTCAAGGCGCTGGATGACGTCAATTTCAGCATCGAGTCAGGCGAAGTTGTCGGCATAATTGGCCACAACGGTGCTGGCAAGAGCACGCTGCTCAAACTGCTGGCCAACATTTCAAACCCCTCGAGCGGCAGCATCCAGGTTAAAGGCAAGGTGGCGCCGTTGATTGAAGTGGGTGCGGGCTTGGTGGGCGATCTTACCGGACGCGAAAATATCTACCTCAACGGCGCCATCCTTGGCATCGCTAAAGCAGAAATTAAGCGCAAATTCTATGACATCGTCGCCTTCGCCGAACTTGAAGAGTTTATTGATACTCCGATCAAGTGTTATTCTTCTGGCATGCAGGCGCGGCTTTAACCGCGAAAACCTAGAATTGGTATTAAAAAACCCCATTGACCTACATCATTAACCCCCAGGAGTCCTGAAAATGAGCCTCTCAATTGAACAAATCGCTGAGGAAGCGCTTTCCCTTCCTAGTGAAGCACGGGCTTTACTTGCTGATCGCCTTGTTGAAAGCCTTGATCCCTTGGAGGACGGCTATATACGGCAGCTTTGGGTTGCTGAAGCGCGCGCCCGCCGTGATAATGTTAGGACTGGCCTGGTTAAAACCATTCCGGGTCTTGAGGCGCTGGATCACGTTCGGAAATCGGTCTCGCGATGAGATTTGAGTTCCACCCAGAGGCACTGGCCGAATACGAAGATGCCGCTCGCTATTACGCAGGGTGTCAGTTTGGCTTGGAACTTCGGTTCATTGCGGCGGTGGAAAAAGTCATCCAGCAGATTATCAAAGCTCCTGACCGTTGGCCGGTGCTTGAAGAGGATATTCGCTGATGTCTTACCCGGGTCTTTCCTTATGCAGTGCTTTACTCGGCTGAAATCGATTACATACTGATCATCTCGCTTATGCATACTCACCGCGAGCCAGGATATTGGCGTAAACGTATCACAAATTAAGTAAATTGAATAACCGCTATCCGCCATTTAATAATCACTAACCGCTATGCCCATCATCGAAGTCAACCACCTAACCAAAAAATACCAGCATCGGCCAGATGTAGAGCCTGAAAGCCACCGCATTTAATCAATGGCGGCGATTTATCGGACAATCGATTGACGAACGTCCCCCATTCAAGCGTTACGGGCCCGGAATTCGCTCAGCGCTTTGAGCTGTAATGGCTGGGCGCGAAATCCAATGGCTTCTCCGAGTTAAATGACCCGAAAGACCAGGAAGCGCGTTTTGATGCGCAGGTATCCGTGAGGGAAGCCGGTAACGAAGAAGCCATGTTCAAGGACAGCGACTACATTCGTGCGCTGGAATATGGCCTGCCGCCCACTGCCGGAGAAGGCATCGGAATAGACCGGCTGGTGATGCTGCTCATTAACAGTTCCAGCATCCCCGATGTAATTTTATTTCCGCAAATGCGTTCCGAAAGATAACGAAATAACCAAGAACCTGCTATAGAAATAAGCCAACTAGATTTATTTGCTTATTTTCCCCAAGCTTCGATTTCGGTAATGCGAGAGTGCCCAGAAAGCGCGCCGGTGATGTTGACCCGAATTCGGTTAGTAGTGAACGCAGCGAAGCTTACAGTGCGCTTAACAAGATTGTTTCCGTTTACCGTAGCAAGCGTGATCCAAGTGGATCCATCCCAGCCTTGAACTGTAAAGTCGGTTACGCCCCAAGCGCTAAAAGTGAGCGTGTCGGTCGGTTCAATGGGGTTAGTGAGGTTGTCCTGAAGTGTGTAAATCACTACGCGATCCACAGTCTTCGTACCATTAAAGTTAATTTGCACCCAGTCTGGATAGGTATTTGATGTTCCATCACGCCAGCCCCCGCCATTACCCCAAGGCGCACCAGTGCGCTGATTGTTGTTGACCGCCGAAGCTGGATAACTGCTGTCAGTAACTGATGAAGCAGAAGCCACTGCCCCAACGCTCGCCAGCGCGAGGTTACTACTCGTGGTTGTGGGCATCGTCATCGCCGAAACCGGATTTGACTGCGCTGAGCAGTTGTTTGCAGCATCACACGCCGCTAATGTGTAGCTATAACTGGTCGAGGCAGTTAAACCCGTATCGTTAAAGCTCGTTGTAGCGGGGCTTCCAACTAAAGTGCCCCCACGAAAAACTTTGTAGCTAGTTACGCCCACATTGTCCGTTGAGGCCACCCAGCTTAGGTTTATCTGAGCAGAACTAACGGGTGTGGCAGAAAGCCCAGTAGGTAAAGTAGGTGACAAATTGTCTGCACCACAATTCCCCCCGACCGATCCAGTTCCATCCATCTTGAAAATAGCCGAAGAAGCACAACCAGTCGCGATAACAAGCTGCGTCGGTGCCCCTCCTCCGAACACCATCGGAGCTATCGCCACGCCGTTATTATAAAGTGGAGGCTGAAAAGAAAGATCTGAGGATGTTTCCGAATAGGGGCCGACACTGGAACCAGAAGTAAATCCTGTATGAATTGCTTCGGCGTGCAGTGTGTAGATGCCGGGGAGTAGGATAAATTTAAAGTAGCCGGTATTTTGGCTAAGATAGTCTGATACAGAACTAAATACTTTATTGGTGTTTATATCTTTAGCCCAAATATTGGCGCCACGGATAGGCGTGCCGTTGGCCTGGGTGAATACTCCTGTAAGCTGGCCATATACACTAGCTACTGTTGCGGTGGGGTAAAGGGCACTGACTGCGGCAGTGTCGTCTTCGTGGAGAGAAGTCAAGCCCCGGTAGGCAATGGGATACATTAATGGATAATTTGAATTCACCAGCCCTTGTGAATTATCCAATTGAGTGTGATCCAACCCGATCAAGTGGCCAGTTTCATGGGCAAGTACGACTTTCATAGTCGTATCACTTACCGATATGTAGCCATTGATCACAGCTCGGCCTTCCTTATATTCACACTGCGTGCCGTTATTATTCCAAGCTGAACCAGCAAACCCCAAGACGCTATTTTTTGCCCCCACACCGAACATGGAATCAATAATGGAGCCATCGGTATCATAAATGACGGGATTCAACCCATCCGAGAAGTTATACAAGTAGGCCAAATAATTACTGGAGGTAACGTCCACAGAAAGATCTGGCCCGCGTGAGAGCATTACTGTTGATGTCGCTACATTAGTCCATAGGGAGACAGCCTCTGTGACCAATGCATCTGCTTGCTCTTTAGTCCGGGAACCAAGAGTTCCTTGATCATAGTTAAGCGATACGTTGCCTGCACCTGGGTATTTAGTAGCGAGTTGATAACAAACCACCAAAGGGCCACCAGCAAACGTAGAAGCCGCAAACGTGATTAACGCCCCAGCTATAAACCCGTGCATGATTCTCAGGCATATCATTTAGCGGTTCCCCTTTGCTGACGCACAAGCTGTTTAAATTCATCAAGATCAAGCCGTTTAATAGGCCCCGGTGCCTTCCGCATTTTGGTTAGAGCTGAGGGAGGCACCAAGTGATCAGGAATTCCCAATGTCATTTCTTTGAAATCTCGGCCGTTGGTTACATGAAAACCCTTTGATACCGGGATAATATTAAATTTCCCCTGCTCAAGACCCACAGGACTTGAGAATCCAGATGCCGAAACTCCGTACAGAAAAAGGATATAACTCTCCCCGACTGTAAAAGTAGGCACGCCTGTTATTTGATTTATTCCCTCCTGTAACTTGCCGCCGATTTGCTTAATAGTATGTGTGGCTCCAACTTCACCCTTGAGAACTTCCTGCACTTCAAAGGTGGAATAAGTCACAATTGAACCTGTTTGGGGATCACGTTCGCTGTGGCCCTCAAGAGCTTTTCCCTGAAATGCGATAGCGGCGTCGTTAACGATTTCATCCATGTAAAGTGGTAACACACTCATGGCACGTACAGGCAGTGCAATTACAAGAGCGAGCAAATAAGTAAAAAGTAATTGTTTTAGCATTCAAAGTAACTCCAAAGGGGTAATGCATACGGTCCAGTATTCGACAATATTATTGTTACGGTCATGTGAGGTTGAGCAGAAGGTACTGTTGCTATTAAACTTGGCTGTTAGATAAGTTCAAACATATCTTGGTCGGATCAATATTCTATATGGGGAAAAAATAAGCCCCAGGCGCTATTGGATCCATTTTATACCCTTCAGCACTTACCCTAAAAGGTCAATCAAGCATTCTTTTGGGTTGTTAATCCAAGCTTCATAAAAGTACGCTACTGTAAAAATTTATAAGAACCATTCCCATGTCTGGGCACCCACAAACCCTAAGTAGCCCGGGTTCTATTAAAATGTTAAAATCAAAAGCTTTTTTCTTTTTTTCATTTGATTAATTATTAACTAACATTAAAAAAGCTTACTCAATAAATTAATGACTGCGAGTATTTTCAATAGAAATTTTGTAGCCCACAATGAATAAGAAGAGGGGCAATTCTGAAGCCTGATTGAACAATGTATTTATGATTTGCTATGTGTCGCCGAATATATGGGCAATGGACTCAGTGCTAGTCAGACCGACATCCAAAATATGAACAATTCAAATTAGAATTCCATCAACCGAGCAATAGGAGCAATAAAGCATATGGTTTTCGTAGTAAAAAATATTGTCGAATACCTCGAGCTGCTGACTGTACTTGCATGGAAGAACGTCACGTTGCGATATAAACAGGCTTATCTGGGCATTGCCTGGGCTGTAGTAAAGCCCCTCACCCTTATGCTGATTTTTACCTTAGTCAAGAGCTTCGTCGGAATTGACAGTGGCAACATCGCTTATCCTCTATTAACCTTCGCTGCACTCATCCCCTGGATTTTTTTTCAAGAATCTGCTTCGGAGGGCGTAAGGAGTGTGGTGGGCAATGCCAACCTGATCAAAAAAATCTATTTCCCTCGCGAGATATTCCCCATAACGGCAGTCGTCACTAAGCTTGTGGAGCTTGGCATCAACTTTATCATCTTGGCCGGGCTCATGATTTGGTTTCAATTTATACCCAGCATGTACATGCTATGGGTACCTATCATCATTTTTTACACTATTCTGGCAGCCTTAAGCATCGCATTTGCCGGCGCAGCAATCAATGTTTACTACCGGGATATGGGAACAGCCCTACCAGTGCTGCTTTCCTTGTTAATGTACGCATACCCAGTAATTTATCCATTGCAGCTGGTGAAGGATAAACTTTTGGAGCAACAAGCTGCCGGTGAGTGGTCGAACCTGCTTTATACCCTATATACTCTGAACCCTCTGGCCGGCATCATTGAAGCGTTTCAGAGTGTTGTACTGAGAAACCAGTTGCCCGATCTGACAGCCATGGTACCCGGCATAATTTTGGTTGCGATCCTACTTCCATTAAGCTACGCCTTTTTCAAACGGGCGGAATCCTATTTCGCGGATGTTATCTGAACATGCCTATCATTGAAGTCAACCACGTCACCAAAGAATACCAGCTTGGCCAATTGCAGAGCCTGAAAACCACTGCATTTAATCAGTGGAGGCGGCTTACAGGCCAGCCGATTGAAGAGCGCGCCCCGTTCAAGGCGTTGGATGACGTCAATTTCAGCATCGAGCCAGGCGAAGTTGTTGGCATCATCGGCCACAACGGTGCTGGTAAGAGCACGCTGCTCAAACTGCTGGCCAATATTTCAAAACCCTCCAGCGGTAGCATCACCGTCAAGGGCAAAGTGGCGCCACTTATCGAGGTGGGTGCCGGTCTGGTAGGCGATCTTACCGGGCGGGAAAACATCTATCTCAACGGCGCCATACTTGGCATCTCCAAAGTACAAATAAAGCGTAAGTTTGACGATATCGTTGGCTTCGCCGAACTGGAAGATTTCATTGATACCCCTATCAAGCGCTATTCTTCGGGTATGCAGGTTCGCCTGGGCTTCTCCATTGCCACCAGTGTGGAGTCGGATATTCTAATTGTTGACGAAGTGCTAGCGGTGGGCGATCTGACGTTTCAACAGAAATGTATGGAGCGAATGGAAAGCCTTATTAAGCGGGAAGGGCGTACCGTCATCATCGTCGGGCATAACATCCGTCAACTGGAGCGCATTTGTTCTCGTGTTATGCTGCTAGACCATGGCCACGTGTCACAGGATGGTAGTCCACGTAAGGTCTGCGGCATCTTCTTCCGGGAAGCTCAAGAACGCACATTAGCTAGGCACACACATCTCGAAGGAGAAATTACCTCGCAACAGGGTACCAGTTCCATACGGGTGAAAAAAATTGAATTAATTAACGAGAAAGGAGAAAGGAGTGAGGGCACCGGGATGCATGAACCACTCACCGTACACGTTTCATTCGAGTGTGACAAACCAATGGTGCGCCCCGAGTTCGTTGTGGGACTGCATACCTCTGATTTTGTCCATGTGCTATCAGTGAGCAATGCGCTCCCAGACATTCGTCCCAATCTTGAGGCAGGCTCGCATCAAGTAATTTGCCGCTTGTCCGATATCCCTTTGAGGCCATTTTCATACAGCCTGCGGCTTGCTTTACTCGATCAGTACAGACAGATGCTCTGGTATGCGGAAAATATCATGCCAGTATTGGTGACGGCCGGTAGATATGATGTTACAAAACTGCCAGAAGTTGGGCTTGTCGATGTGCCAACTACTTGGCATTTCCATAGCGTAGATGATGGATCTTCAAACACACAAAACAATTAAAGCCTTATGACCAAACACCCTCCAATTTCGACACATCCCTCATCTTTCAACGCACACGCCGCAAAGCAAGAAGTATTAGTGTTGGGAGGTGTAACCCACGACAATCGTGGTGACCTAGCCATGATGGAAGGCTTATTTATTGGGCTTCGCGAAATGTCTTCCAACATCGCTCCCATACTTTATTCGTGGAACCCTAAGCATTCGCGAACGGTGTTTGATGTTGAGTGCCGACATTCTCCGGATCTCGATATATCATCCCAGTTCTCATCAAGGTCCAGCCGCATAATCGCAATCATAGAGATGGCATGGTTTGTAATCCGATTTGCTCTTTTTCGTTTCGTATCGTTCCGGGTTGCTAGATTATTTACTAATGCAAATTTACTGGGATTTTTTGTACAGCTATCGCGGGCAAGTGCAGTGATAGTTCACGGCAGTGGATCATTTAATAGTTATTGGTGGCACGATTGGGTTTATCCAAAAACTGCCTGCGCTATCGCTGCCCGACTGGCAGGTAAACCCATTCTCATGACTAGCCAAGGTGTCGGTCCTTTCGAGCATGTACTCGACCGATTGGTTGCGTCGTTGTTTTTTCGTGCTGCCACCTACCTTGGTGTGAGAGATGCAGATCAATCGGCTAATATTATGCGACGACTTGGTGCGCAAAGTAGTCGTATCTGGCAATCAGGCGATAACGCACTATTACTGCCCAAGCTATCTGATGCGGAACTCAATATTCTTCTGGAAGCAGAAGGCATACCTCTCACTGAACTTCTCATCGGCGTCAATGTTCGCGATGCGACATCCTACTCGTCGTCGTTCCATGAAGGACAACTGGATAAACTAGCAACTGCACTTTCCGAGATAGCCATTCGTCATGGAGCGCGCTTGGTGTTTATTCCAATTAGCTATGACTCGGCGGACGATGATCGGAGAAGTGCCGAAAATCTTGCAAGAATAATCGGTGATCGAGCGCCGATTACCGTCGTCCGCAATGAACGATCCGCGGCTGAACTGAGAGCACTAATCAGCCGTATGTCGATCTGCGTCGGTACGTCCTATCACTTCCTCCTGTTTGCGTTGAGTAGCAACGTGCCCGCGATCGGATTGTTTCGCAATGCTTACTATCGGCAGAAACAGTCCGGGCTGTTCGGCCTTTTTGGTCATCCAGAGCTGTGCATTGATACCTCGCTTGCTTCCGCATCTGAGTTGACCGAACGGATAGGCCGGCTTATGGTGGAACGCACTGAGCTTTCTTGCGAACTTGAAAGGGCCAATGTAACCCTGGCCGAAAAGACGGCACACGCCTATGCACAATTTGCTCATGCTATTTGTGCTACAAACTAGGACCGATCATGCCTAGGGTCTCCGTAATCATCCCCTGCTTTAATCAGGCTCATTTCTTACAGGATTGCATCGCCAGTTTGCAAGCGCAGACCTATTCTCACTGGGAGGCTATCATAGTCAATGATGGCTCGACAGACGACACTCGTGATGTGGCATCGAAACTTCTCGAGAAGGAGCCAAGATTACATTACGTGGAGCAGAAAAATTGTGGACTATCTGGAGCGAGAAATGCCGGCCTTGCAAAATCATGCGGTGAATTTATTCAGTTTTTGGATGCAGATGACTTAATTCTGCCAAATAAGCTAGATTCACAAATTACACTTTTTGACGATCGAAGTGATGTCGCAGTTATCTACTCCGATTTTGCTTTCTTTAATGACAGCGATACGACTGTGTGGATGAATTCGCCGGCACACTTTAAAGCAAAATATGGCGCCTCAGACATACTCCGCAGCCTCTTGTCAGGGAATTTTATTGTGGTTCATAGCGCGCTCACTCGTCGTATTGACATTGAAAAGTTAGGCGGCTTTGATCTCAGCTTAGGAGCATGTGAGGATTATGACCTTTGGTTGCGGCTAGTTTCTCTTGGAAAGAAATTTGCATTTTGTGATGGTATCCATGCACTTTACCGGCAACATGCAGGGGGGATGGCCAGCAACCGCCCACGTCAGATACAACATACAATTTCTGTACTTGAACGCGTCCCCAATTATCTGTCGCTCAACAAGGAAGAAATCGACATTTGGAATCAATATCTGGCTGCGTTGCATTTGAACCTCATTTCTGAGTCTCACGCCTGTCCGCCAGATGATCGTCCCAGAGTGAGCGTCTGCATCCCAACATTTAATGGTTCTCGTCACATCAAGGAATGTTTGGACAGTGTAGTGTCTCAATCTATGACAGATATTGAAATAATTATCGTTGACGATCAGTCCACCGATGCTACATGGGAATTTCTTCAGGAATATTCAGCCTTACATTCAGACTCGCACTTAAGGCTGTTTCGTAATGAAATGAACAAAGGGCTTGTAGCTAATTGGAACCGTTGCATTGAATTAGCTCGCGGCGAATGGATAAAATTTGTATTTCAAGACGACTGGATTGAACCGGAGTGTTTAGAAGCCATGCTTGATGCAAGCACGTTGAGTTGCTCAATTATTGCGTGTCAGCGAAATTTTGCTTTCGAGGAAGGGGTGAGTGAAAGCACCCAGCAGGATTTTCTCAACATTCCTACGCTCTCGACGCTTTTTCCGGGCGCAGCTATGATCTCAGCTGAAGCATACAGCAAGGCTGTAATAGACAACCTAGCCGTTAATTTTGTGGGCGAACCGACGGCTGTTATGTTTCACCGTAGCGTATTTGAAAAGTCAGGATTTTTTAACCCGAGGCTCATCCAAATATGTGATTTTGAATTTTGGACGCGAATTGCTGTGCATACCGGGATTGCCTTCGTTCCACGACCATTGGCAACGTTTCGTTTGCACGGCGGCAGTACTACCGCCAAGAATGCCAAGCACGGCTATGGGATTGAGTTGGACGTCGTATCCATGCTGCACGATTTTGTTTTCCTTCCGATCTATGCGCCATTACGGCAGATAGCCATGAACCGCAACCCACCATTTGATCTGACACAAGAACTTGGGAAAAGGACACGCGGCACCCGTTGGTTGGCAATTGACGCAGCCAATCGCTTGGGGAACCCAAGCTTATTGCCTGAATGGGCCACGTTTCTCCAATCTTATCCGGCTTTGCTCCCGTTCGTTGATGAGCAACCCTGTGAACAACCCTCTTTCTTTAAAAAAATACGCCGCATTTTAGGCGAGCATTTTCTGTGGAGAGTTAAGTGATAGTGTTGAGCACTAAATTGCATCTCGCGTTTGCTAACTTTCAGTTGTAGCGCATCTTAGGCATTTAAGGCAGCACACATGGCGAGCGTTTCCCCTATCCTTAATATGCCCCTCGTATCTATCATTATCCTCAACTGGAACGGATGGCAGGATACGCTCGAATGTCTACATTCGGTCCAAGAAATCAACTATCCCAACTTTCGCATACTGGTTGTCGATAATGGTTCCAGCGATGGATCCGTGGCGCAGATCCGGCAGGTGTTTCCTGATGTGGAACTGTTGGAAACTGGAAAAAATCTCGGTTACGCTGGTGGAAATAATGCCGGGATAGCGCATGCATTGAGCGAACAACCCGCGTTCATTTTGTTGCTTAATAATGACACGGTTGTGGATCCGGACATTTTAAACGCATTTATTGATGCGGCTTCCGCTTATCCGGCGGCAGGTATTTTCGGTGCTAAAAGTTATTACTATTCCCAACCGGACATTATTTGGACGTTGGGTGGTAAATGGGATAGAAGCGCCTCGGAGATCATGTTCATTGGTCAGGGGGAACGCGATACTGGGGCGTTGTGTGCTCAGCCCTTTGAGGTAGATTATGTCATTGGGTGTGCTTTGTTCTGTCGTGTTGAGATGGTTCAAAAAATAGGAATGATGGAAGAGGCATTTTTTCTGAACTTTGAGGAGATGGACTGGTGCTATCGGGCAAGGCGGGCTGGTTATCCCTCTTACTCCGTACCAGGTGCCAAATTGTGGCATAAAGTTTCAGCATCGTTCGGTGGCGCAGAATCGCCATTGTGGAAGTATTTCATGATCCGGAATGAGTTGCTTTGGGCGCGCAGGCATCTTTCTTTGCGCGGGCGCATGCGGGTTGCGCAAAAAATTTTGCGGCAACTACTTCCCGGCTTTTCGCTAGGTGAGCCTGGTAAATATGGATTCGTTCAGCGCCTCTATTGGGAAACCACGCGCTATGTCCGTGAGATAAACCGGCGGCGGCATCAGCCTTATTATCAGGCACAGCTTTACGGCGTTATGGATTACCTTTGCCGCCGTTTTGGTGATTGCCCTTCCTCTGTCAGAAAGAAGCTCATAGCGAAGCCGGATGAAGCCGCAAGCTGAAACACCTGATTCGCCGCAATGGGCAGGCGATTCTAACCCCCGTGTAAGCGTGTTGATGGCCGCCTATAACTGTGCGGCTTATGTTGGTGAAGCCATCGAAAGCGTGTTGGCGCAAACCATGCCTGACCTGGAACTCATCTTGGTGGATGACGGTAGTACCGACCAGTCACCAGAGATCATGAAACATTACGCCGACCAAGACGCTCGTGTGGTTGTTTACCGGCAGGAAAATCAGGGGATCGGCGGTGCTACCAACCAGGCTTTGAAACTTGCCCGCGCACCTTATGTTGCGATCCTCGACAGTGATGACACCATGGTGCCTGAGCGGCTCGCCATCCAGGCAGATTATCTGGATCAGCATGCAGATATCGCAGCGGTAGGCAGCCAATGGTTCACCATGAATACCCAGGGTGACATTCTGGGAATAGACCGACAGCCCACTGACCCGAATAATCTGTTTACCCTCATGTTCGCTTATTTCGCCATGCATCACCCTACTATCATGGCACGCAAAGAAATCGTCCTGGCTTGTGGCGCTTATGACAACAAGATCAGGCGAGGGTGCATGGACTACGGTCTATTTTTTAATCTTCTGCTCGCAGGGCATCGCATGACCAACCTGCCTTACTTGCTAACCCGCTGGCGATTGAATCCGAGCGGTGCCACGCATGGCAACGCGGGCCCGCAGACGGAAGATTGCATGAGCATCCGGGCTAAGGGTTTTATGAAAATGACGGCACAGGATAGTAATCGTGCAAACCAGCTTGCGTTGGCTTTGGTGCGGACTTTTCCCGCTGGGAGCTGGTTTGACGAGAGAGTCTCGCACCTGCTGTCTGATCCTGCACCTAGTCCAGCTTTACTCCGATGGCGTGAGCTTGCGGCGCGTGGGCTTGTTTCTGATCTGGAAGCCGCTTGCGTAAACTGGTTATGCAATGAACAAGATTATGCAGAACAGTTGGCTGATTTATTAAGGCGGGATGGCTTTTTCTGGCTTGGGCAATTAGTTCTTGGCAAGGCGGGCCGCGTGGTGGTGGCTCCCGATAAAATCGTAAACCCTGTTCCGACAACTGCCACTTCTCCTGGACTGGCTTTGCTTATTCCTACCCAAGCAGGGGATCATGAACTGATAGACCGCTTCCGGGCCAGCCTTGATGGCTTGCCGGAGAATGCCGAGATTATTGTTTTTTCCACGGATGGCACAGCAGCGAACGTACCTGCTTCATTGCTGCACCCCAGGCTGCGCGTTTTGCCGACAGCCGCTGTAATCACCCAAGCTTGGCACCAAGCATTGTCGGAGACACGTTGCGAGTTCATTGCCTGTGTAGCAGCGGGATGCCGGCATCATCCCGAATTTCTTGCACAAAGTCTGGCCGCATTGCAGTCAGACGCGAATTTATCGTTGGTCTACGCGCCTTCGGATGTGTATTACCCGGACGCGCTTGATTGCAATGGTAACGCCGTCAAAGACCCCAGCCCTGAGCCGCTCTGGACACGGCAGACCTTATTGGGCAGAGATAGGGGTAACTTGAGTTGCATGGTGTTTCGGCGCAAATTGATCTGTGCCCTTCCGCTTGCCATTGAGGAAATTGTGCCGGCAACAAGTTGGGCCATTGCCCGCAGCCTGCTAGGCTGTACTGAACCGTTGGTATTACCTCTACGTAATATCGAGTTTGCCCCTAAAGTTGGGCTCGCCAACAACATTATGGATGCCTTGATACGGCGATTGGTTACGTGGTATCTGGACACGGGCTTGGGCAGTATTCCCACCTCTTGGGTTTGGCCGCAATTATCGGCAACTCAAGGGTTGCAACGAGTGCGCGAACTTGATGCCCGTTTGCTGGAAAATAAATTGTGCATCCACCCGGGAAACGCCTCCTTGATCGCGGAGTTTGTTGCCTGCTTTTCACGCATGGCGTTATTTCGCCCCGTGTTTAAATATCTTCTTGTACACTATCCGGCCACTGCAATCGGTGTGCTTCGCAAACGCAATGCTTTAGTTGCTTCACTGTGTGGCCCTTGGCGTTTATTGTTGCGTGGTTATACTAAATTCCGTAAGGCCATAAGGCTGTACACATGAAAATCCTGCATGTTTTTCATTATTCAAATTTGGTCAACGGAGTGGACCGCACCACCCTGACCCTGCTGTGCGCTTTGCGTCAACTCGGGGCAGATGTCAGCGCTTTGGTGCCCGACCGGGGCGATGTTACCCAAGCGCTGGATGAACTGGGCGTACCTTACCGGGTTGCCCTTTTGGGGTGTTGTACCGGGCCAAGCAAGCCTGCCGAGCTGGCCTATCTAGCGTATGCGGCTACCCGCGCGGAGATGATCGAGAGCTGGTTGCGTGAGGGTAATTTTGACCTTATTCACTTGAATACGGGTCACCTTATCGATGGAGCCATCGCTGCCTGTAAGGCAAATGTGCCTGTGGTCTGGCATATCCATGCCCCCTTTGAAATCGACTTGGAGCGTTATATTCGTTTCATGGGACCTGCCGCTTACGCGTGGTTGTTGGGCGAGCTGGGTCATCATGTCATTGCGGTCTCGGAGGATGTGCGGGCCAGCTTGTTGCAATGGCTTCCTTCGGAGAAAGTTAGCACGCTGTATAACGGTATCGATGTTGACGACCTGGGTATCCGCGCGCGACAGCCGTGTAAGCCCCTTCCGTGTAAGCCCCTTCGTGAAGAGTTGGGATTGCCCGTAAATGTCCCGCTTGTATTAGGTGTGGGGCGCATCTCGGCACAAAAAGACTTCGCCACGTTTGTTCGGGTGGCTAGGCGTGTGGCGGATACGCATGCAAGCGTTTGCTTCGTTATCGTTGGGCCGGTCGAAGCCCGTGAATTGGCGGAGGCACTACCCAAGCAGATCAAAGAGTTGGGGCTGGATGGCCGGGTATTTGTGTTAGGGGCAAGAAGCGATGTGCCCGCCTTGCTTGCGCAAAGTAATGTATTCCTCTCCACGGCGATATTTGAGGGACAGGGCTTGGCGGCGCTTGAAGCCATGTCATTAAACAAGCCCGTGGTTGCAATGGATTGCGTTGGCTTGCGCGAATGCATCGAGCACGAAATAGATGGTCTGCTGGTACCATTGGGAGATGAAGGCGCCTGTGCACAGGCCGTGTTGCGTGTGCTACATGATGGGGCACTAGCTGAAATGCTGGGGCAACGGGGTAGGCAAAGCGTGCTTGATAAGTATTCTGCACAGGCATATGCCAAAGGGTTTCTCGCTATAACCGAAAGCGTGCTGCATAAAACCCGTACAGGTGAAAAAGCCCCCGCAGCCGATTTTGTATTGGGTTTATTGAAGAAAATTCGTGAAGCTCATGATAGGGCAACGCAATTGGATCAGCGCGCCAACTTGCAAACCCGGCTCAAAAATAGGTTATTGCAATGGACCAACTATTTAAAATGAGTAGAATCAGGCAATGATCGATCCCATTCCCTATAACTTGCATCACAGCGCTGATCAGTCATGAATCCTACCGTTTCCATCATCATGCCCTGTTACAACGGCATGCGGCATATTCAGGCCGCCATCGACAGTGTGCTGGCGCAGACTTTTGGCGATTTTGAGCTTATCGTGGTGGACAACGGTTCCACCGATCGTACGCCTGAAATTCTCGGCGCAGTGAACGACCCCCGTCTTAGGGTGCTTACCCTGTCGGAACGCGGTGTAAGCCGCGCGCGCAACTTAGGGCTGAGAGAAGCGCGTGGCGCCTTCATCGCTTTTCTCGACAGCGACGATACGTGGAGCGCTGCGTTCCTGGAGAAAATGCATACGGCGCTAGCTTCTGATTCCAAGGCCGTTCTCGCCTATTGTGGGTGGCAAAACCTGGGTTTGCCCGGGCCGCGCGGAGAGCCATTTGTCCCACCTGATTACGAAAGCCCGGACAAGGTCGCCACCTTGCTGGAGGGTTGCCGCTGGCCCATCCATGCTTGCCTCACTCAGCGTAACGCTATTATTGGGGCAGGTGGATTCAACACCAGTCTCACCATTGCCGAGGATTATCTGCTCTGGATGGAAGTATCTGTCACCGGCTCTATTATCCGCGTGCCCGAGGTGCTCGCCCGGTATCATCACCATGACGGCGTGCAGGCTACCCGGAACCAGGCGTTAGCTGCGCTCGATACCTTTAGGGCGAAACAACTATTTTTTCGCCGACATCCCGAAATTGCAAAGCAGCTTGGGCCAGATAAAATTGATTCTCTTACTTGGGATAAATTGATTCAACAAGGTAATACCCTGCACTGGCAGGGTGACATCGAAAATGCGCGGCCCATCTTCCGTAAGGCGCTACTCGCGGGCCACGGCTCGTTTTCTGCCAAATTACGCATGCTGCCGAGCCTGCTGCCGCTAAGCATCCATCGCGCTATCCTCGCGGCTAAAAAAAGTTGAACTTCTATAGACTCGGCACGAATTATCCGTGATTTTTTTGAGCAAGACATGTATCATTGCGTATGGAAAAAGACGACGCAAGAAAACAAACAAGGGAGGTGCTCCACGAGAGGCGCAAGCAAGTTATTCGCATGCACCGCAAGGGAATGCCAGTCATGCAAATAGTTGAACACTGTGGTCTCAGTTGGTATGCCGTAAACGCAGCGATCAAGCGCTATGCAG
>QFXJ01000023.1 GCA_003402375.1 Candidatus Nitrotoga sp. CP45 | reverse complement strand
CCAGTACGCACAAAAGCAAAGTTAAAGGCGGCAGCAACCGAGCATATGAAAACGCTAGAAAACTCACCTGAACGCGTCAAAAAATACTTTCAAGATTCACGAGTAAAATATGCATCGTGATTCACGGATAAACGTGGCCGGATCAATAATGGACACAGCCCAACGAATTCCTGTTCTTATGTATCACCGCGTGGGCGATGCCCATAATATGTGGGAACGCAAATATTGCATTAGCCCACAACGCTTTGCGGAACACATGAGTGCGTTGGCGCAATCTAATTGGCAGGCTGTTTCTGTTGATGATTTTATGGCTTGGCGGCAGGGTAAAAAAACTTTACCGGAGAAGGCCTTTCTGATTAGTTTTGATGATGGCTTTAAAGGTGTGTATGAACATGCTTGGCCGGTTTTGCGTCAATACCACTGGCCAGCGGTCATGTTTCTGGTGAGTAATTTGATCGGTCAAAAGGATGCGTGGTCTAAAAATGAAAATCCCGAAGGGAATATCTACCCTCTTTTGAACCGAACTGAAATTGCAGAGATGGCGCAAGGAGGATTTAGTTTTCATGGCCATTCCCGCAACCACAGGGATCTCACTGCACTGAATGACGCTGAATTGGTTGATGAAACAGAAGGTTGTAAGGCTGAGCTAGACCTTCTTGATATCCCATGCCGATATTTCGCTTATCCCTATGGCCGTTTCAGCGAGCGGGAGGCGACCGCTGTAAAAATGGCAGGTTTTGAGGCAGCCTTTTCAGTACAGCCCGGTTTTAACCGCCCTGATGTGGACATCTTCCGTATCCGTCGCTTGGATGTTTTCGGCACTGACACGTCAGCCATGCTGCTGAGAAAAATTACGCTAGGCAGCAATGATGGCCGTCTTATAGCTTGGGCTGGATATTATCTCAAACAATTACAAATCCGGCTGGGACTGGGATGAAGTTGACGTTATCCATTTGCACCCACAATCATCTGGCGGCGCTCAAACAAACGCTCATCGGGTTGCACGATCTGCATCCTCCCCAAGGCGCTTGGGAGCTTCTAATTGTGGACAATGCTAGCCCAGATGGCACTGGAGCGTGGCTTGCACAAGGTGGCTGGCAGCGGTTAGATATCGACTGCCGGGTAGTGCAGGAAAACCGGTTGGGCGTGGCCCATGCCCGCAACCGGGCGCTCGCGGAAGCAAAAGGTGAATACGTGGTGTTTTTGGATGATGACGAGACCCCTGAGATTGACTGGTTGGTGAATCTTGAGCAGATTATTGATTCTTATCATCCTGCTGCCATTGGTGGCCGCATACGCGCACTTTTGCCCAATAGCCGTCCTGATTGGCTGACAGATGAGTTATTGGGGTTTTTGGGTGAGCTGGATTATGGTCCTGTAGAACGGGCGCTTACCCAAATTTCTACCCCTATTTTCACTGGCAATGCAGTTTTTCACCGGCAAACCATTCTGGACGCGGGTGGATTTGATGGCAATTTGGGGCGTCGCGGTAATATCCAGTCTGGGGGTGAGGATACAGAGCTCTACCAGCGCTTGATCAATTTGAAAAAAACTGTGCGCTGGGCGCCTAAAGCAATCATTCATCACCGTATCGAGCCTTGGAAATTGCGCCGTACGTATTTTTTGCAACTACACTTTCGTCAAGGACGTATGGAAGGCGCACGGAAGCGGGGCGCTGCCTCGCGCATTCCGCCGCTTTATCTCATTCCGCAATTAGCGCGAGCGTACGGGCGGGCATTCATGCAGCGTTTTAAACAAGGTGCACACCACTCGTTGCGGCAAGAAATGAACGCAGCGTATTTCGTTGGGTATTTTTGGGGTTGGTTGCGCGATCCAGCATGAGTGACGCGCTTACCATCCTAATTTGCACCCACAACCGCGCAGATTTGCTGGAACTGGCGTTGACCTCACTCAATGCCGCACAGCGCCCCGCCATGCCGGTACAAATTTTGGTGGCGGCCAATGCCTGCACTGATGATACGGCGTCTCGCATGCGGGCGTATCAGTCCCAACAGGTCAGCAAAAGCTGGCTGCCACTCCGTTTGATTGAAGTTCCCACACCGGGTAAGTCGCATGCGCTCAATCGGACCATTCCAGAAATCGACACTGAACTGACTGCCTTTGTCGATGATGACCATCGGGTCGACGAAAATTATCTGGTTGCAATTGCCCATGCCGCACAAAGCTGGCCCGATGCGGGACTGTATTGTGGCCGCATCTTGCCTGATTGGAATGGAACTGAACCAAGCTGGGTGCATGACGAAGGACCGTACCGAATTTATCCGCTACCGGTGCCGCGCTATAACCAGGGCGATCAACCCAAAACAATCACGGCGGAAGAAGGCCCTATCCCTGGGGGCGGCAATCTTGTGGTACGGCGCCATGTGTTTGCACTTGCCGGGCAGTTTTCAACCGAGCTTGGGCCGCACGGTCACGATTTGGGTGGCGGCGAGGACAGCGAATATGTATTGCGCGCCATGATTCGCGGAGTACGTTGCCAATACGCGCCGAACATCATTCAGCATCATTATGTAGATATTGATCGCTTGAAACTCAGCTACCTGTTGAAAAAAAGTTTTCAACGCACCCGTTCTACCTCGCGCATTCAGGGCAATGGCCGGATACCCCTGTATATGTGGCGCAAACTGGCGGAATATGGGTTTCACAGCGTGTTCAGCCGATCATGGGCCAAACGGCGTTTCTTCTGGATGCGGACCGCCGCCGCCTTGGGGGAGCTGCAAGGCCGTCGGGAATCGGGGTATAGGGTTAAAAGTCTTTCGTTCCCCCCTGACCGTCACATCTTGCTTGTTGTTGCGTTGGCGATTGCCACTATTACCTGTGGATTGATTGCCTGGTTTACCAGCGACAGTGCCGGTTGGGCGGGTGGGTTGCCCGCGTTATCTGTCGCAGGCGTAGGTACGTTGGCACTGTTGGCAAAATCGCTAATGGATTTTTCTCAAACTGGGCCACGCATTCAGAAAGAAGTGCTCACCCATTACCGGCACTACACCCTGTTTGCAGTGGCTCGGCTATCTGCCTGGGCATTTTTTATCATGCTATTTACTGGCAGTGCAGGAGTATTGCTGTATCACATGTTGAATGTAAGTTTGGGCGGTGAATGGTCAGGTGGTCTTGCAACATTCGCGGCAGTACTGGGCATTTTGGGTGCGGTTATGTTGCAATTTATCCGCAAGCTGCGCTTCAATCCGGGGCTGCTTGCCGCCTCCATGCATTACCGTATAAGCCGTTTTTATGGGCTGTGGCGTTGGGTGACGCCAGAACGCATTTATCTGATGCAGTTTGTGTGTGTTTTTGCCACGCTATTGTTGCTGCTCGCCGCATCATGGCAATTGTCCAAGCAAAATCAAATAGCCGATCTCATTGCGTTGTGGGCTGCCGCGCTATTTTTTACGGGCACAGTTACTTGGGCGGCCTGGTTGCCTGAGGCACGGCCAATCCGCCGAATACCCCAGCGCGCGGACAATGCGCCGCCTAATATTTTAATGATCGGATCAGACACTTTGCGTGCGGATCGGTTGGGTATGTTGGGATATAGACGCGCTCTCACGCCCAATATTGATCAGTTGGCCGAGCAGGGGGTGTTGTTTGCCAATTGTTATGTGCCCTGCGCCCGCACCGCTCCCAGTTTGATTTCGCTGATGACAGGCACTTGGCCACACACCCACGGCATTCGTGATAATTTTAACGCAGACGATGTTACCCGACTGAAAGTCGATGCACTGCCCCATATGCTTAAGGCGCAGGGCTACCGTACTGCTGCAATCTCGGATTGGTGCGGCGGTGATATGGGCAAATTTTCCTTCGGTTTCGATTACACCGACCTGCCAGAAGACCAGTGGAACCTAAAATATTTGATCCGGCAAGGGCCTAAGGATTTACGCCTTTTTGTGTCACTGTTTACGCACAATTTGTTGGGACGACTGTTGCTGCCAGAAATTTATTATCTGGGAGGCGTGCCGCTGACACAACCGATGGGTAAATATGCCCGACGTTTAGTTTCACGTTTAGCGGATAGTGTCCAGCCGTTTTTTCTCAATGTTTTTTATTCCACTACGCACCCGCCATTTGCCTCCGAATGGCCGTGGTATGCACGATTTTCCGATCCAGCCTATGATGGTGAATCCAAGTTCGCCATGGCGCGATTGACTGACCCATTTGAGATTATCCGTCGGCAGGGCGCACCCAAAGAGGAATTTGACCTTGATCAAATCTTTGATTTATATGATGGCTGCGTGGCCGAATTTGATGATGAAGTAGGAAAAATGCTGCGCCACCTCGATGAGTGTGGCTTGGCAAGCAATACCATTGTTGTTGTCTATTCTGATCACGGCATGGAGTTTTTCGAGCACGACACTTGGGGCCAAGGAAACAGCGCGGTAGGCGATTTTTCCGCCCGCATTCCGCTCATCATCCGTGCCCCACTTACTCTCAGTAGCGGTATACAACAACAAATTGTGCGCAGTGTGGACATCGTGCCGACCTTGCTGGAACTGGCCGGGCTCGCCATTCCAGGGACGATGGAAGGCGTCTCCCTGGCGGCTATCGTACGTGGTGAAAAAATTGATTTAGGGCTGCCCGCCTTCAACGAAACGGGTATTTGGATTACCGACCTGCCAGGTATGCACGAAGACCATTTGCGTTACGCCAATCTATTAGAGCTATTGGAAGTTCCCGATAAGGCCAGCGGCGCGCTGGTAATCAAACCGCAATACCGTGATATTGTGCTTGAGGCCAAGGACAGAATGATCCGTATTGGGCGCTGGAAGCTGGTGTACCAACCTGTGGTAGGCGGTGCACTATATAAATTGTTCGACTTAGAAACGGACCCCGCCTGCCAGCATAACCGCATCGCGGATAAAGCTGAACTGGCAGAAGCCATGAAACAACAGTTACTGGCTTGGGTGGGAAGAAACGTTAAGGTCGGGGAGTGCCTGGATTAAATGATCCTTTAGATTCAACTGCACAGATGGGACATTGTTATTCTTCTGGCGGACAAAAGCGGCAGTATGGGTTGGAAGGCGTGCCAATTTTTTCGGGCACGACAACGGGTGATGAAGCGGGAACTGGAGATGAAGCGGGAACTGGTTGCGTAGTAGTCGAATCAACCCCGCTTACCGCAGCGGCTTGCTCAACAGGTATTGGCGTAGGAGGGGTTGGTGCAGTCTGCTCGACTGTTGTGGGTAGCGGTGGCGGTGGCGTAAAGACTTTACCTGTTAGTTCGTTATATCGCCTTTGTAAGGCTTTATTATTTGGCGCAAGCTGCAATGCTTGTTCCAATGCCGTAATGGATTTTGATGGTTGACCAGTATTTTTATAAAGATCACTAAGTGCAACATGCGCTTCCAGATATTTTGGATTGTCTTTTAGCGCCATTTCAAATTCGTTTACCGCTTCGACAGTGCGTTTAGCGCTAGCAAGTAATTTGCCTTTCTGAACATGCATTTCAGGCCGCATCCAGAAAGTGGGTGACGAGTGGGTAAACATATATTCAAATTCACTCAACGCGCTTTGCAAATAGAATTGCTGGTCCCCTTTGTTACCAAAAGACCGTTTATACCGATTAGTAAAATTGAGTCCAACGCAGTAATGGTGGATGTGTAACCAATCCGGCCCGATTTTTCCGGAGTATAGTTTGTGGTCTGCTGGGTTGGTACCTAATTTAGCTTGGCAAAAAGGTGGAAGTAGGGATAACTCTGCCGTGGTCGCGGAATATCCCGCAACAGCGGATGCCTGGTTTACTCCAAGCAATCCAAACACTGCCAGTATTGTGAATAGCAATGTAATCCATAATTTGATTAGCTTTATCATTGATTTATCCTTGTATTCAATACGATTGAAATGCAGCAATGGCCAAGTATTATTTCGTTTGCAGTTGTCGGGTTTTTTCGGCCACGATAGACCAGTCAAATTGATTGATCGCTCTTGCTAATGCATGGTTCCCAATCTGCTGGGCATACTGTTTATCTTCCAGGACGCGTTGTAATGCAGTAGCGATTGCAGCGGCATCTGTACCATCCACCCTGAAACCCGTCACTTCATCCACTACCGCTGCACCAGTGCCGCCAGTTTGTCCGGCAATGGCGGGCTTGCCACATGCCGCTGCTTCGATAAATACCATGCCGAAACCTTCAGTGTCACCATTGATCTCACGGTTAGGCATGATGAATACGTCACAGGCATTATACCAACGCGGTAGGTCATCAGTACTAACGTGGCCTAATAAGTGGACACGTTCAGATACACCGTGTTTAAGTGCGAGATTTAACAAGTAATCGTAATCTTCGCCAATTCCAATCAGTACGTATTGTATATCCAGCCCGGCGTGCATTAGTGCGGGGAGTGCTTGAATCACTTGGTCAAACCCTTTACGCCGTGATAACCGTCCTACCGACAAGATTAGTTTGCCGGTATCTGTTACGCCCGCTAATTGACGCAAGTCTGTACATTCCAAACCTGGGCGAAAACGGGTCACGTCTACGCCAGGATGGATGAGTGTAATGTTGGCAGGTTTTACGCCCATTTTGATGAGTGTATCGCGGGTGAATTCACTATTCGCAATAACTTGGTCAGCGTGCCGTAAAGCAAATCGCATTGCCTTATATTTGCCACCGTGTCCCCAAGTGGTGAGTTCTTCGCCGTGGGCGTAGATCACGACCGGATGTAACGTCAACCGTGCTACTAGCCAGGCGGTAATGCCTTCCGGCAGGGCGCGACCGGCATGGATAGCGGTGAAGCGGTGAGTAAGCGCCAACCATAAGGATTTGATAAGCAGGTTAGCGTACATGCCCAACGATTCCGGCCGGAGCCAAGTCACCCGGCGCATGCGGATACGATGTATGGTGTTGGAATGTATCGCATCCACCGCCGCCGCATCGGGTACATCGGCGGTGACAATGTGGGTTTCCTTGCCTGACAGGCGTTGGTACACCTCAGCAAACCAGACGGCAGTACCGCCTTTGGTAGGTAAAAATAACTCGGTAAGTACCAGATAACGCGACATGTCAGCCTTTAATGATGGACAATAAATTACGCATGCTGGTCAGGCTTGGCGCTTCGATTAGTGAAGGTAACACGGCGCGCACGGCAGAAAAATGACGCCCTGATTTTATTAGCGCGTAACCCAAATTCAGTCGCGCTTGGTGCAGCCGGGTAAAATAACCCCGGCGCACCACGGGTGGCAGACTGCCTGCGAGTTTACCAAGCGCAAGCAGGGTACGCACATTTTCGAACTGCGCCCGCACCGGGTCAGCACGGGTCGCACTGGCGGCATGGATGAGATAGACCGCCAATGGTTCGCAAATTACGCCTACCCGATGGCTGCGCGCTACCAGGCGGGTCAGAAGGTGTACGTCTTCACAAACCTTGAATCCCATTGGGTAGCCCCCCAACTCCAGAAAAGTGGTACGTGGCAAACTCAAGGTATGGGTATCGCCAAAATGGTCGGCAATGAAAGTTTCAAACTCTGCGTTTTCCATCACTACCTCACGGCAACCCGCAGCTTTGGCCAGCATGGCGCGACCAGACGCCTTGCCTTGCATGGAGCAGCTTAGCAGTGCGCCATGGATATCACGATATTCATAATCACCGGTGAGAAAATCCAATATTGGATCGCGCGTAATCCATTCGCCGTGCCATTTCAACCGGTCGGGGTAGTACCAGTCGTCGGCATCAAGAAAAGCCAGCCAGTCGCCACTCGCTATGCGTGCGCCATGGTTACGTGCGGCAGACACTCCGGCGTTGTTTTGGCGCAAGTAACGAATTTTTTCCCCATAACTTGCGGCTACTGCCGCCGTATTATCAACGGAGCCATCATCAATCACGATAACTTCAAATGCTGCCCAAGTTTGGGTTAGTACTGAATCAAGTGCACGTGCCAGAGTGCCTGCTGCATTGTAAGCAGGAATAATGACAGAAAAACGCGGCGCGCTCAGGCTGCCCATTTTTTTAACAACCATAGTGGTACCGCCAATCCAGTGAGCCGCGCAAGTTTCCAAAAGCGTGATATTTGACTGATGCGCGCGAGCCAAGCGTGTATCCGGGCGCGCGGTGTGGTTGCGATCAGCGACGTATCCTGATCCGCAATCGCATCGGCAATGTCTTGCGTGGATAAGAATCGCAGTTCGCTATAACGTGCCCGTGCTTCCGTTAGCAGCCGGTTCAGTTCTGCCAGGGCCGCCTTGGATTGGGCCGGATTACCCAGAAAATTAAAACGGTGTGTTTCCAGCAAAGTTGGGCGCCCACATTGTGTTTGCAATGATAGGCCGGCCAGTCCTTTTTCGGCAAGATGACCGAGTTTAGGTTCGAAATAATTGTTGCGTACCAGGTACATCACATTTCCTTGCCCGTGTTCACCGTTCAGGATTACCTTGCCGTCTCCGCTTGGGCGGCCTTGCATATCGCGGCTTTCGTAACGGGTGCCGGGAGTAATCACGCAGCGCACGCCATGGGCGGCCCAGGCACGCTCTACTTCGTCGCTCCAAATAAAAGTGGTGGGTACCGCAATTGCAGGTTTTGCGCCGAAAATTTGCATATAAACTTTAACCTCTTCCGCTACAGCAGCATAAATGTCTGTTTCAGAAAGTGGCTGAGAGGGAAGTGATGTGGCGTCAATCCAGCGGCTTTGTAAGCGGGAAGGCAAGTCTTCGCTATACGCTAAGCCATTTGTTTTTAGCCACGCAGCTACGGGTGCGTCCGCCCTTGCCGCCGCTATGACTGAGGGTGGCCAATAGTGCTCTAAGCCATGCAATTGTGGGGCAAATACGCCCTCATCTATCCCCGCGTGCAGTGCAACCAACACGGGTCCGAAGTGGGCATGGTCGAGAGTGATCCGAATGTAATCGGGGTTTTTTGCCGTAGACATGGCCTGAGTATCCGCGATGCTCAGAATAAGACCCAAAGTCATTACCGGATAATGGTCAGACTGATCCCGGTGGCTTTTTAGTATCTGTCGCAGCGCATCGAGCGCTTGTGCCTGTTCTAGTGGCCCCGCACCCCAATCGTCACTTTCAAAAACCAGTACTGGATAACGTAACACCGGCTCCCGCCAATAAGCGGCCAGCGTATGGCGATAGACGAAAAGCAACCCTACTTGGGCTAACAGCCAAACGATACTTACTCCATACAGCCAAGTTTGCATCGTAATCTTAGAAATCAAAATAGATGAATTTCTGGGTGTCGCCGCCAAACACTACTAGTGCCAGTACCAGCGCCGCATATGCAAAACCACGCACAGGACTGGCTACCCGCCACCAATTGAGGGGGCCTTGCCGTTGAAACCACGCCACGATATGTGGTTCCAGCAGTGCCACCAATAGGGCTGCAGCGATGATCATTTGTTCCGAGAGGCGAATAACATGAATTGCCCCACTGGGCTGGGTCAGACCCAGCATAGTTGCACTAATGTGCCAAGCATCGGGGAAGGTGTTGGCGCGGAAAAATACCCAGGTAAAACATACTAAAATGAAGGTAAGGGGCCAGCCCAGCCAAGACAGGGTGCGATCAGTAATAGAACCTGCCGTGACGCCGGCCCAAGTGTAAGCATGCAGTAACAAACGATGCCCTACCAGATAACTTCCATGCAAGAAACCCCAGAACACAAAATTCCAGCCCGCGCCGTGCCATAAACCACCCAATAACATGGTAATCATGAGATTGCCCATGTTGCGTGGAAAGGAGCAATGTGAACCGCCCAATGAAATATAGAGGTAATCCCTGAGCCAACGCGACAGAGTAATGTGCCAGCGTTGCCAGAATTCCTTCACGCTGCGGCTGATGTAAGGGTAGAGAAAGTTGCGTGGCAGGGTAACACCAAACATGCGGGCGAGACCAACGGCCATTTCGCTGTACCCGGAAAAATCGAAATAAATCTGCAAGGCGAAGGCCAGTGTGGCGAGCCAAGAAGTGAAAAAATTTAACTGCTCCGGGTGAGCATATAGTGGCTCCACAAGCCCCGCTAGATTGTCAGCCAAAAGTGTTTTTTTGATAAGTCCGCCGATAAAAATTAGCGCACCCAGCCGTACCGCATCCAATTTTAGTGGTTCGAGTTTTTCCAGTTGTTCCACCAATTCGCTGGCACGTAGAATAGGGCCGGCAATCATATGTGGAAAAAAGGTGACATACATGCTCCAGGCGCGGAAGCTGATCGGGCGTACCCAATCGCCCCGGTACACGTCTATCATCACCGAGAGCATATGGAAAGTATAAAAACTAACTCCCAGTGGCAGTGCCCATTGTGCCCAACTGGGTGATTCGACAGGTACGGGGAATTGGAAATAGCCACCCATGGTGATGAGGGTCTGGAAAAACAGCCCCAGATATTTGAAAAAAACCAGTACGCCAAGATTAATCACTAAAGCCAGGCTGAGCCAGGCGCGGGAGGGGCTATGTTGGAGGATGCGGTAAAAGCCATAGTTGAGGGTAAGCGAGGCTATCAGCAAAAGCAGGTAGGAGGGTTTCCACGACCCATAAAACACCAAGCTCGCTACCAGAATGATAGCGGCACGCTGGCGGTAGTTATCGGTGGCGGCATAGAGGAATAACACCGCTATCAGAAACATTATGAAGCTCATGCTGCTGAAAATCATGCGCCCCTCCCTTTGACAAACAAGCTTGGCCAGATGGCCCGCAATTGCCGGGCCAGTAAGCGACTGTGATATTGCGCGCCGTGATCATTCAAATGACCGGAATTGATAAACATTGCTGGGTTGCGCTGTATACCTGTCTCTAGTGTCAATTGCGGAACACCCTGGGCATTCAAACGCTCAGCCACGGCGATATAGGGGCGCGCCGCCGGTAGCTGCGGCGTGAGGTACAAAAGTTCACGATTTAGTAGTGGAGGATATACCACTGCCACCTGTACGCCATACTGTCGCAACAGGGCAATTGTGGCGAATAGCGCGTCGATCTGAACCCCGTCGGGGGGCGCATCAAAACTTTCCTGCTGCCGGCGTATCTGTCCTGCATCCTGCAAGCCACCAAAACCAGCCCGATAGCCTAAGTACATTGCTGCACCACCACCGATAGGTTCGGTATTGGTAAAACTTGCCTGAAAAAATCCCAGTGCTTTGCCCGGCTCCCGCAATTGCTTCAGATTAGCGGAGAAACCCCATAGGCGTAAGTTGTGCGCCAGCATTCCACGCCAATCGCGATTGCGCCATAGCCATGCGGGGTCACTGTAAAACACACCATACCCTAGACTATCCTCGGCTTGTAACAGATGTTCGTCCAGACCGATAATTACAGTGCGTATGCCTTTTGTGCCCAGGTTGCCATCATCCGCCAAACGTTTGACTACGCCGTAAAGAATGCCCGCGTTAGCGCCCGGCATACCCATATTGAAACCGGAGACATTTGCCGCACCATCTTCCAACAAGATCTTTGGGATAAAACCATTATCTATCCGGCTATTTCCCAATATCAGCAGTGTTGGATTATGTGCTTTTACGTAATGTAGCTTACCCATGGCGCGTCCCGTGGCGAACACTGAACGGTAGCGATACATGAAGTCGTCTGTGTGTAGCCAGGCTTCTACCAACCCCAGCAATAATAAGCCGATTACACTGCCCCAGCCGAATAAATGGAATACCCGGGTGATACGACTCAAAGTTTATATCCCATGGCACAGGCGGTCGCTTCAACTTTAGCCAGTACTCGTTCAATTTTTTCGCGATTGCGGCCATCCTTCCATTTATCCAAGCGGATTTCGGAGAAGGCGTTGTAAGGAGTGTCTAACACATTCTCGCAATGCGCTTGTAGTAGCGCATCAAAAGGTAAGCCGCTAGCTTCGAATAGCTTGCGGAAACTTTCTGTTGGGTGACGCACTATATCTTCGTAGAAAATTTCGCTCCATTGTGCCGTTGGAATAATGCGCTGGGCATCGAGGATAGCCTGGTTGATCGCGTTGTATTGGAATGCACAGACCTCCTCGACAGATGCATTGATATAGTCACGCCAGCCATTGGCCAGGAAGAAACACCATTGCGTATGCCGTCCATTTTCGACAGTGATTTGTTCCGGTAATAAATTTGACCAGGTGGCGAATTCCCTTGGTTTGTTCCAACCCTCGATTAGGGAGTTGATGTTGTCACCGGGGTTGCGTTTTACGTAAACGAAATGGGCATCAGGAAATAAGGAATATAAATAGGATACACATAAGCCATTCTGGTTATTTTTGTCGATAAACCTTGTTTTACCAGTATGGGTATAAAAATAGCGGGCTACAGTATCCCTGTCATTTTGGGTGGCGTCTTGTGCGCTTAATGCATGGGTATCCCAGTGTTTGCTGGCCAGTGGATGCATATCCGTCCAGAAATCATGCGTTTCCCGCTGAAGCGTGCCTAAACTTTTTGATTCAGAGAATGTTTTGTACACCAAGGTGGTGCCCGCTCGGCTACAGCCGATGACGAAAATAGGGCGTTCCACAGGTAAATGGCGTATGCCCCACCACGCATCGCGTGCTGAACGTAAAACCTGCCGCCCATGATAGCGAAGCGTTTTATCGACTTTTATCCAGAATTCACTCAATTGAAATCTTTCAAAAATGTTTATGATTTATCATCAGACCGAACCTAAACTGGAAAGGATGCGCAAAGCGTACGCCTTTATTATTAAGTTTCTTTACCGAAAGATGATGGAAAAGATTGCCGCATTTAAATAATACCCTGTAGCTTTTTAACATTATCAATCGACGTTTCCCACGATTAAATATTATAAAGTAACATGCTGGCATGCAGAAATAAGTAACAAAAGAAATACATGGGAGAAATACAGGGTGATTGCGTTGATATGTTAGATTTTATCGCGGGCCTTAACAAGGAGAAGATTGCATGAATGGAATGTGTGGTTGGTTCGGTGGCGAGAGGAATTCCATTCTTGCCAAGGAAATAACCGATGCCATGATTGATGTTATGACTGATAAAAAAGTCGATCCCATACGGTCGCTTTACGGTTGTAGTGAGGGCGTAGCGGGTTGGTCAAAAATTGACCAGGCAAGTTGTCATGAAGAGGGCTTGCTTAAGGTAGCGGTTGTCGGCAATGTATATTGGGGAAACGATGAATTAAATGAACTTGCGCAAGAGCAAACTTCAGCCGCTGCGGTAGCTAAAGCCTATTCAAGATCAGGGAAGGCATTTCTTGAGGATATGCATGGAGCTTTCTGCGTTGCTGTTATTAACGCACAGGAAGGTACGGCCCTTGTTGCCATTGATCGATTGGGTATTTATTCCATTTGTTATGCTGCACCACGCAACCATTTTATTTTTGCGACCAGCACAAACGGGGTCGTCGCTCATCCTGATATGGAGCGGGTGATTGATCCTCAAGCGATATTTAATTATTTGTTTTTTCACTCAGTCCCTGCTCCAGGAAGTATTTATAAAAATGTACGCAAGTTATTGCCTGGACAGTATGCGCTATTCCAAAATGGGAAAATTGAAACGAATTTTTATTGGCATCTGAAGTATGCTGATTCGGGCCAAAGCCACTTTATACAACGCCAAGAAACCCTTAAGAAATTGCTGCAAGCCGCCCTGAAAAGGTCAGTCACTGATGAGCAAGTAGGCGCTTTTCTAAGTGGTGGTACGGACAGTTCTACTATTGCAGGGGTACTCGCCCAATCATCCACTAAGCCGGCAAATACCTTTTCTATTGGATTTGCAGCCGAAGGCTACGATGAAATGGAGTTTGCACGGATTACGAGCAAACATTTTGGTACCCATGCCCACGAATATTATGTTACGGCACAAGATGTCGTTGATACGATCCCGCTGATTGCCCAAGCCTACGACGAGCCCTTTGGCAATGCATCAGCAGTCCCTACGTACTGTTGTGCCAAATTAGCCAAAGAACAAGGTATTCGGCTAATGCTGGCGGGGGACGGCGGGGACGAAATTTTTGGCGGAAACGCGCGCTATGCCAAACAAAAAATATTCGAAGCTTATTCTCTCGTACCTGCAATGCTACGGCATGGCCTATTAGAGCCTGTTATGTCTGGTATACCGGGCATAGAACATATTCCATTATTGAGAAAATTAAAAAGCTATATCGCGCAAGCCCGAATTCCATTACCGGATCGGCTGGAAACTTATAATTTTTTACATCGCACTTCACCGACCGAGATATTCACTGCTGACTTTCTGGCCCAAGTGAATCACCAAGAACCGAACGCAATGCTACGGGCAGAATATGGCCGTACCGATTCTACTTCCTCTATCAATCGCCTCCTTAATCTGGATTTAAAATTCACCTTGGCGGACAACGATTTGCGCAAAGTTAACCGAATGTGCGAATTGGCGGGTGTAGCAGTTCATTACCCTCTGTTGGATGAGGATATTGTCACGTTTGCAGCGCAACTTCCTCCTTCCCTTAAAGTAAAAGGATTGAAGCTCAGATACTTTTTTAAGGAAGCGCTTAAAGATTTTTTGCCCCAAGAAACGCTCACCAAGAGCAAGCAAGGATTTGGTTTGCCTTTTGGCGTCTGGATGCAAACCTATCGTCCACTGCAAGAGTTGACCTATGACAGTTTGAAGTCATTGCGAGGACGCGGTTATATTAGGCCAGAATACCTGGACGCGTTGATTGAACAACACCGCTCGGGACATGCAGCTTATTACGGCGTTATGATTTGGGTCCTGATGATGCTCGAGCAATGGTTGCAGCATCATGAAAAATAGGGGATTTGTTCTACATTTCACAATTATGGCAGCTAGACCTAAAAGACGGTTCTGTCGCATTAAGAGCGACGAATTAAAATCGATCATGTTGGTTCGCTAAATGGCCGGTACGAAACGAGATGCCTGATGCTAAAAAGATACGACTCCCGGTAGATGGGGTTTGGGCATACGAACATAAATAGCATTTCCCGATATTAACGATGCTATTCAATTCCTATTCATTCTTGCTGCTGTTTTTGCCTGTGACGGCGATTGGTTTTTTCCGTTTAGGTGCCTATAGCCAACAGCTTGCTGCTGCTTGGTTGGGTGCCGCTTCCCTGTTTTTTTATGGGTATTGGAACCCCGCCTATGTAGGATTGCTACTGGCTTCAATCTTCTTCAATTATGGGATAGGTTACGCTCTTGCCCGGGAACATGAGACGGATCGGAATCGACGTAAGAATTTTATTCTAACGGCCGGTATTGTTGCTGACTTGCTGCTATTGGGCTATTACAAGTACGCCAATTTCTTTCTTGATACGACCAACCGTATTTTAGATACGGGCTGGACTTTGCAAGACATACTCTTGCCATTGGGTATTTCATTTTTCACTTTTACACAAATAGCTTTTTTGGTGGATGCTTGGTCGGGCAAAGCACGGGAATACAACTTCATCCACTACTTATTGTTTGTCACTTATTTCCCACATTTGATTGCCGGCCCGGTGCTGCATCACAAAGAAATGATGCCCCAATTCGCCCGCCCCGAGACATATCGTTTTTCCTGGGACAATATGACCATCGGCCTGACTATCTTCACGATAGGCTTGTTCAAAAAATCTGTATTGGCCGATGGCGTATCACCCTATGCCAATGTTGCCTTTCATGCTGCCGATATGGGAGAAAAGCTGGATTTGCTGGCCTCATGGGGTGGTGCATTGGCTTATACCGTACAGCTGTACTTCGATTTTTCCGGCTATTCAGACATGGCCATTGGGCTTTCAAGGATGTTTGGCATCGTGCTACCGCTGAATTTCAATTCGCCCTACAAGGCAACCAATATTATTGATTTTTGGCGCCGTTGGCATATGACCCTGTCACGTTTTTTGCGGGATTATCTATATATCCCCTTGGGAGGCAATCGCAAGGGACCTATGCGGCGGCAGATTAATCTGATGGTTACCATGCTTCTGGGCGGTTTGTGGCATGGAGCGTCCTGGAATTTTGTGTTATGGGGTGGACTGCACGGTTTGTATCTGGCGATCAATCATGGTTGGCGTTCCCTATGCAAAAAATATTTTTCAGGTCTCGGAGATACGGGGATTTGGGGCAAACTGATGGCATGGGCCTTCACTTTTATTGCCGTTGTAGTGGCATGGGTATTCTTTCGTGCAACCACGCTTGAAGGTGCGTTGAACATGCTTTCCGGCATGATCGGATTGCATGGCATCAGCTTGCCGACAGTATTTCAATCGAAGTTAGGTGGTGCAGCTGGCATACTGGAAAGTATGCACATACATTTTTCTCTTGGAGGCGGTAGCCGTTTCATACTTACTTGGGGATGGGTTATCTGCCTGTTAACCATCGCTCTGTTTCTGCCGAATACCCAGGAGCTAATGCGCCGCCATTCCCCTGGGCTCGATTTCGATCCAGAAGCAATTACAGCACGATTGGAATGGAGAGCAACCTTTGCTTGGGGGGTGGCGATGGCAATACTTGCAGTAGCTGGCGTACTTTCGCTGTCCCAGGCTACGCAATTCCTCTATTACCAGTTCTGATTATGGCAACTTACTTACGCATCTGGTTTCTTGTCTTACTGATTTTGTTGATAGGGGCTGTGGCACTAAATTACTGGGTCGATCCCTATGGACTTTATCGGCCATATAGCGAAGGTGGCTGGAAGCCTAATGGTGCTGCACAAGGCGAATTGGTTAAGCCTTACCTGGTATTGAAACATTCGCCGCGCACACTTATTTTAGGTAACTCACGGGCTGAAGTGGGCTTCGACCCCGAAGATACGGCTTGGCCCGAATCAGCTCAACCCATATACAATTTGGCACTGCCGGGCACGGGTACCCGTGTTGCCCGTCGTCTCTTTGAACATGTCTTGGCAGTCCATCCCCCAAAAACAATCGTGCTGGGGGTGGATTTCATGGATTTTCTGGTATCACCCGATGTAAGTAATAAATGGGAACCAGAAATTATTCATCGGCTTTTAATTACGCCAGATGGGCAGATCAATAATAAACGTTGGTTACAGATGATGCTCGATGGTGCCATCACTCTGGCTTCCCTGAATGCTGTGTTGCATAGCATAGATACCGTGCGAATGCACGGCAAGACAGAGGTTGCACATCTAACTGCAGCTGGATTTAATCCCATGCATGATTACTCGCGGATTGCGCGCAATGAGGGGTATTTCAATTTATTCCGGCAACGGGATATCGAGAATATGCGCGTCTATCAGAAGCGTCCAAACAATTTGTTTTCCCGTGGCACTCATACCTCTCCTGCTTTTGAGGACGTGACCGCCATTCTGGATGCGGCTCATGCCCATGGAATCCAAGTTAAGGTGGTTATTTATCCATATCATGCCCATTTACTGGAGATTTTTCGTATCACTAATTGTTGGGATATCTTTGAAGATTGGAAACGGGAACTGACATTGCGAGTCGCTACTCATAGCCACAATCAGGCAACCCTTTGGGACTTTAGTGGCTATCACCGTTACGCAGGCG
The DNA here is from genome assembly GCA_003402375.1 of Candidatus Nitrotoga sp. CP45. GTDB lineage: Bacteria > Pseudomonadota > Gammaproteobacteria > Burkholderiales > Gallionellaceae > Nitrotoga. The sequence continues at coordinate 47,637 of QFXJ01000023.1, read as the reverse complement.
AGAGTGTCCCACCTGTTGGCGATAAACAGACTGTTGTGCCTGATTATTGGGAAGCAGGGCACTTCAAGAAAGAGTTGGGGCATCAGATATTGGCACGCCTATCAGGAACGGGTGAGGCTGATTTTGGCGTGGCGTTGACGCCAGAAAATATTAATGCCCATTTGTTGGCTATCCGTCAAGATGGCGTGAAATATAGGTTAGAGCGATCTGTGGAAATTTCTCAGCTCGAAGGGTTGGTGCAATAAGTGCCAAGCTCTGCCTACTTATGAGCAAGGTTGATGAATAAATCTGGCTTCACCGCGCGTCATTTTTGCAATGACTGGATGGGCGTTTGGTGTTTCAAGATACGCTGCAGAATATGATGGTTATCTGTTTAAATAGCCGGAATCTTTGGTGCTGTTTGATTGATATGATAATAACAGTCCACTAGTATTGTTCTGAACAATGTCCCACCCGGAATTTTGCAAACTTAAAATATCCGCTTCAGGAAGTGGTAGATTATTAAAATTTATCCCAGAGCGACCAGGAAAGAAGCCGGCTCGTATTGATCTTCCCGCCAACTTATCTGACAAGCTCAATATTCCATTAACTAATGTATGACACCTCTCAGCCTTATTAATAGCCAAAGGTGCCTGTCCATCACACCGGAGATTAACAGGCTCCATATTCTGGGCACGTGCGGCGCATTGAATACTAAACACATATTCCCAATTCGACACAAGCAAGGTATTTTCTTCAGAAACACACAAATGGTTTTTTCCATTCTGATACGCATTCATGGCATCTAAACTTCTGCGCATGCTTTGTTGATATTCTGCCCCTAATTTATATGCATAGAGTGTGTGAAAAATGCCAAGAAAAAACATTAAGGTTAGTCCGGTTTTTCGCGCAAAAGATAAAGCAGCATCACTATTCGCATTAGGAATGGCAGCAAGTAACGCCGCTAAAAAGAACGGCGTGTATTGCAAGGTATGCCGTATATTGATCATTTCCCCCCACTCATAACGTGAACGTGCGGCAATTACAACGCATGTACCAATTATTGAGTATGTGGCACACAAAAATATTGTTTTCTTCTTTTTTTCCGTTAATTGTCCTCTCCATACAATCATCAGCGTCCCGCTTACGCCAATCACCAACGCTAAGAGAAAAACTAATCCTTGAGTAGACCATCCAACGAAAATCCCAAGGCTACGCAAGGCCGTTAAGTCATATACAAATTCTTGAATATAAACACGTATATTGTGTACGGCGCTCACGGTGGATAGTGGCATTTCATAAGGATTCAGCGCACCAAAGATCATTAAATTGCGTAGCAATAATGGCAATACGATGGTCGATGCACCTACTACAAAAACTATAGCCTGTTTTATTGTTTGAGCGCGCTGTGCTGGATTGCTAACCCACAGGTATAAAAAATACATGGCGAGTGCTGCGAGTAAGGCTATATGCGCATTCCTTACTGCGTACGCCAATCCTGCAACTACACCACCCACAAAGAAAAAAATGGTTGAACGGGAGTTCAACACTAATCCAATGGCACCAACAGCAAGTATCAGGGAAAATATATCGGTTAAACCGATTGGAGCATACGTGAGTACTCCCGGTGAGAGCGCACTCAGGCCAGCCAATATTGCTGCGTATAACGGACCTATTTGTTTTTGGAAACAAATGTACAACAGCGCAGGAAATAAAATTGCAGACAGCCACCCTACCGCAATGGATGCCTCTTGTGCATCAAAGCCGAAAATACTGAAGAATGCCAATATTATAGGGAATCCTATTGGAAACAAAGGACTCGGTGTTTTATCCATTCCATTTGCGCCAGAGGGAATGCTAAACATTAAACCGTTTTGAATTAGGCTTCGAGCCTGTTCAATATAGTTAGCGCTATCTGGAGAGAATGGAAAAATGGGTGCGCGAAAAAATAGATGTGCAACCATTAAGATGCTGATGGCTACAACAGCGAGAATCGGTAGCAGAGCTGTTCGCAATGTCAACTCCGGCTGACCAAGAAAACGCCCGCACAAATGAGCGCTACTCCAACAGCGCGTGGCATTGTGATTTGTTCACCTAACAGCAACCCTACAATGACAGTTAATCCAAATCCCATTCCGACTAGTGGATACGCCTTACTCACATCCCAACGTGAGAGAACTCCAAGCCACACGACAGCTCCTAGTCCATACAACAAAAAACCACCAATCACGAATTTGTTTGTCAGAATTACAAAAATGGTACGCAGTGCAGCTGGTTGGGATAGTGCTTCTTTGACTTCAATGCTCGACATACCACTTTTTAGTGCGAATTGAGCTGCAACGGAGAGAATAATGCTCGTCATGGCAATAATTAGTGTATTCATAACCTACCCAATATGTATGAAATGAGCGACGAGAGTCGCGAGGAGCATCGCCAGAATCGTCATACGGCTACCTAAATCCTTGAGCGCAAAAACCAGTGGGTCGTCATGCATTTCACCCCGGGCAGTCTTGATCCATAGACGCGCAAGCCAATAAATTAAGCCGATAGCAACGAACCATAAAAGTTGGGCACTAACATATCTTGCCTGGGTTTCCGCAGCACTGATAAACAAGCCAAATACAACCACAGCGCAAAGGGCAGCGCCAATCCCCAATGGCCAAAGCACGATCAGATCAGTTACACGATAATCGCGCCCACGCGCTGCCTCCCCCCCTATCTGCCGGAGAGAAACAAGCTCGGAACAGCGCTTTACTAAAGCAAGGCTGAAAAAAATGAATACTGAAAATGCGAGCAACCAAGAACTGGTTGGTATGCTGATAGCAACCGCTCCTGCAAGGATGCGTAGTGTGTAAAGTAATGAGAGCATCAGTACATCAATCAGTACATACTCTTTGAGTACCCAGCTGTACGCGCTGGTAAGTGTAATATAGAGAACAAGCATCAGGAGAAAACCATGCGAAATGAAGGCCGCCAACATGAGCGCTACCATCAGCGCGCCAGCGGCAACTGTGATGCCAGTCGGAATCGTTATGCTGGCATTAGCAAATGGGCGATTACGCTTTCGAGGATGCGACCTGTCATTTTCAAGATCCCATAGGTCATTCACCACATAGGTTGCAGATGCAGCAAGTGAGAAGGCGAAAAATGCGACAATCATTGTCGTCAGTTTACTGGCATCGAAAAAGGAAAAAGCGGTTAATAACGGGACGAATAATAGAAGGTTTTTTAGCCATTGATGAATCCGTAACGCACGAAGCCAAACAATTCCGCCTGGATTTATTTGCGGAAACTCCCGCTCAATTGGAGTAATGCGCCGAGCGGCGTTTGAAACTCGGGGGGACGTCCCCACCAATATCGCAGCCTCGGCCGCCTTCCAGATAGGTAAATCGGCCGCGCTATCACCCGCGTAGACAAACCTTTCACCGACCGTTTCGCGGATGGCCTCGAGCTTAACCCTTCCTTTTAGATTTCGTTCCCCATCGCTTGCAAGCACGCTATCGAACATCCCAAGGTGCTCCGCTACAGATTCAGCAATACTCCGATGAGCCGCCGTGGCAAGGATAATCCGTCGACCTTTGTCCTTCTCGCTGCGTAAGTAATCCACAAGTGGCTGCCGATAGGGTAGGTTTCCAACTGAAAAACTAACTCGTGTAGCGATATTCGACTTAAAAACAGCACGACCGCTTAGCATCCAAAATGGAAGACTAAGCATCTCTAGGGGATTGTGCTTGACTAATTGAATAATTGACTCAATTAGCGTATCCGTTGGCGTTAAAGTTCCGTCCAAGTCAACAACTAGAGGGGTATATTCACTCCTAGTATTGGCAAGTAGCGTGGGGGGTTGATTCACAGGGCGAACTCGAGATTTACACAATAGATCTGCACTACCATTAACGGTTGCATCAGGCTATTCGCCTAAAGCCACGCGATTAACACGGTGCCGCATAACCAATAATCTTGAAAAGAAAATGAACCGCCGTGAAGTTTAGCAGAGTGTCAAACTTGTGGTTATGATTATTCGTTTGCAGTAGTTCAAACTTGATCCGGCAGTTAGCTATTCTGAGCGATGCACTGTCATATTAGACTGAGACTAGTTCAGTTAAATTACCAAGAAATTTCACAACTGGTTGATCACGTAAGATTTAATGTTTTAAAAAGACTCCGCTATCAAGATGGAGTGAGCATGGTCGGTACGGCTAGTGGCAAGGTATCGGGGTAGTCCTTGCTGTAGTGTAATCCGCGGCTTTCATGCCGAGATAATGCACTTTGCACGATAAGATCGGCCGTTAATACGAGGTTGCGTAATTCCAGTAAATCGGCTGTAACATGAAAATTGGCGTAATACTCGTTAATTTCTTCGTGTAATAATCGAATGCGGTGTTGTGCGCGTTGCAGTCTTTTGGTGGTGCGTACAATTCCGACATAATCCCACATGAATTGGCGTAACTCTGCCCAGTTGTGCGAGATAATAATTTCTTCGTCGGCATCGGTCACCCGGCTCTCATCCCATTGCGGTAGGGGAATGAACGGCCTTTGCGGCGTGGACAGGATGTCGCGTGCGGCAGCCTCGGCAAATACCATGCACTCCAGCAGCGAATTGCTTGCTAGGCGGTTGGCTCCGTGCAAACCGGTATGTGCAGTTTCGCCAACGGCGTAGAGATTAGCGAGGTCGGTGCGTCCATGCAGGTCAGTAACGATGCCACCGCAGGTATAGTGCGCTGCGGGTACCACTGGTATAGGCTGGTGCGCAATATCGATACCTAGCGATAGGCAGCGCGCGTAAATGGTAGGAAAATGCGCTTGCAGAAATTCTATCGGCCGATGTGAAATATCGAGATACACGCAATCTAAACCACGCTTTTTCATTTCGAAATCGATAGCGCGCGCGACGATGTCGCGCGGTGCGAGTTCGGCGCGCTCATCATGGGCAGGCATGAATCGTGTGCCGTCAGGCAGTTTCAAGATGCCGCCCTCACCACGAACCGCTTCAGAGATGAGGAAAGACTTGGCGTGTGGGTGATATAGGCAGGTCGGATGGAATTGAATGAATTCCATGTTGGCCACCCGGCAACCGGCACGCCAACCCATGGCAATGCCATCGCCAGTGGCGGTGTCTGGATTGGTGGTGTAAAGATATACCTTGCCAGCACCGCCGGTGGCCAGAATTGTGTCATGGGCAGCGATGGTGTTGACTTCGTCGCTCAGGCTGTTGAGTGCGTAAGCGCCATAGCAATGATTGTGAGTGTGGCCGAGCTTATTGCCGGTAATCAGATCGATGGCAATGTAATGTTCCAATAGCGTAATGTTGGGATGTGCCAGAGCTTTGGAGGCAAGCGTTTCTTGTACGGCATGGCCAGTGGCATCGGCGGCGTGAATGATACGCCGATGGCTGTGGCCGCCTTCGCGTGTCAGATGATAGCCGGTATCGGTATTGGCATCACGTGTGAACGGCACACCTTGCTCAATGAGCCAGTTAATTGCCGGCTTGGCGTGCTCGATTACATAGCGCGCGGTGGCTGGGTCACAGAGGCCAGCACCGGCGGTCAATGTATCTTGTATGTGCTCAGCCAGAGAGTCTTCTTGCGATAACACGGCAGCGATTCCGCCCTGTGCCCAAACACTGGCACCTTCCAATAGCGATTTCTTGGTGATAATGGCGACTTTTCGCTGATCGGCAAGCTTCAACGCCAATGAAAGCCCTGCCAGTCCGCTGCCTATAATTAAAACATCAAATTGCAGCATATTTAGTGTAGTGCTTAATTTTTAAAGGTTTCTGCATCTATTTTTCCCTATGTACTATAGCTTGCAAAAGTAAATGAAATAACATCTTATCGGTTATTCAGCAATAATTATCATTGTGCCAGTTATTTCTTGTGGAAATTAATTTACGGGTTAAAATTGTGCCGCTGGATATACTTAACTTAGGAGACAAAATAATGAGATCAAAGCTAGCGTTGCCGATGTTTATGTTGTTGTCATCAATCGGGTACGCCCACAATGTATTGGCGAACGATTACTATTCAATAAAATCGCCGGGACAGCGAGTTTATTTTGTTGAGCCCAAAGATGGCGCAATAGTCGGCAACGAAGTTAAAGTTGTGATGGGTGTAGAAGGCATGGAGATCAAGCCCGCTGGCGCCGTAGTAGATAACACTGGGCACCATCATTTACTGATAAACGTGCAACAGCAGCTGAATGCCGGGGAAGCTGTTCCGGTTGGAAATGACCAGTATCGCCATTTTGGTAAAGGTCAAACAGAAACCATGATCAAATTAGCTCCAGGGATGCATACGCTGACATTACAATTCGCAAATGGCGCGCATGTTTCTTATGGTGAAAAAATGCGTAGCACGATTAATGTGACCGTAAAATAACGTTGGCCTGCTTGCCCCCACCCATATCACTGGCCCGTTGAATAGATATTGAACAAATAGGTTGGGTACTCGTTGCAGTCTTACCAAAGACTGCAACAGGTTTATTCCAAACGTCCGGCTAGGTGGTCGCTGTTCGTTCCCCATACACTCTGGCAATCTTGGTTCAGTCAGCATGTTCCATCTGTTCAGCCACCCACATCGGATACCTCTGACCGAGAGCATGATTGAGGCATACATGTGCCTTGTTTGGTATAGCCTGTGGTAACGTACCCCTGTCTTCATTGGATGTTTGTATGCCTGACTTCGTTTTAGGCATTTCTGGTTTGGATGACCGCTGCATCCGCCCCCTGCTCACGATATGCTTCCCTGTTATTGGTTTTGGTTTATGGAATTACGATTAAATCTACCTGGTAATACCAGGGAGCTGGCAAAACTAACGGGTAGCCCGACAGGCTGCTAGAGCCAATAACGTTACTTCACATTTCAGCCGTCAACGGCTGTATCTTGATCCAGACGTATTGCCATCAGTAGCGTAATATGTGCCACACTGGGATTAGATAGTTGGAAATTGTTTTTCCATAATTTTTTGATGAGGAGAATTTCATGCGTATTGGGCTATTATTCTTGACTTTTCTTTCCACACTGGCTTTAAGCGGTTGTGGTTACAACACACTGCAATCCACCGACGAGCAAATCAAGGCAAGTTGGGCTGAAGTATTAAACCAATACCAGCGCCGCACCGACTTGGTGCCCAATCTGGTTAATACCGTCAAAGGTTTTGCCGCACAGGAGCAAGCAGTGTTACTGGGCGTAACCAATGCGCGGGCCAAGGTCGGCAGCGTCCAGGCTACACCGGGGCTCATCAATGACGAACAAGCTTTTGCCAAATTTCAAGCTGCCCAGAGTGAACTGACTTCGGCATTAAGCCGCTTGCTGGTAGTAAGCGAGAATTATCCGCAGTTGAAATCCGACGCCAACTTTCGCGATTTGCAAGCGCAGCTTGAGGGCACGGAGAATCGTATTACAGTGGCGCGCAACCGGTACATTAAAACAGTGCAGGATTACAATATTGTTGTGCGCTCTTTCCCCAGCAATTTAACCGCGATGATGTTCGGATTCAAGGTGAAGCCTTCGTTTACGGTCGAAAACGAAAAAGAAATTGCCAAGCCGCCGACAGTTGATTTCAGCGCGCCTGGCCAGCTATTGCCTGCTAAGTGACATGATGCGTGTCTGGGCGTCAGCCCTGCTGTTTGCATTGTTATGGTTAAGCGGTTTAGTACACGCCGAAGTGGCGGTGCCGCCACTAAGCGCACGTGTAACCGATTTGACCAGTACTCTCGATGCGGCCCAAAAGCAACAACTTGAAACACGCCTCGCCCAATTTGAAGCGAAAAAAGGCGCGCAAATTGCTGTACTGCTGGTTCCAACTACCCAACCAGAAGCGATTGAACAATACGGTATTCGGGTTGTGGAAGCGTGGAAGCTTGGGCGTAAAGGAATTAATGATGGTGTATTGCTGCTCATTGCCAAAGATGATCGCACGTTGCGCATTGAAGTCGGCTACGGTCTGGAAGGTGTGCTGCCCGATGCTGTTGCGAAGCGTATTATTGCCGAGACAATAACTCCGCACTTTAAGGGCGGAAATTACTATGCGGGTATTTCAACCGGGATCGAACAACTGCTGGCGGTTATTGAAGGCGAATCGTTACCGCCACCACGTGAGCGTAGCGCAATGTCAGGAAGTTTTCAAAATCTGGAGCCGTTTTTATTCATCGGTTTTATGCTGGTGATTGTGGTGGGTGGCGTACTGCGCAAATTGTTAGGACGGCTTCCCGCAGCGATTGTTATTGGCTTTGCTACAGCTGTGCTCGCTTGGCTCATAATCGCGCCCATTTTAATAGCGGGGATTGTGGGCATTATCGCGTTTATCTTTACTTTGGTTGGTGGTGGGCACGGCACTTTAGGAGGCGGTAGCTTTGGCCAAGGAGGGTTTGGCGGGGGGGGATTTGGTGGTGGTGGCGGTGGTTTTGGCGGCGGTGGTGCATCGGGGCGATGGTGAATGGCTATTAAACGTATCATTAAGCATTTAATGACGGGCAGCTCAGCGGTGAGGGCTGCGTTTCCTGCGCATGCGCTGCATGCCATCGAGCAGGCAATTCATGAAGCCGAAGCCAAACATGCCGGGCAGATCCGCTTTGCGGTTGAAGCATCGCTCGATTTCACCGCCCTGTGGCTTAACCAGACTGCATGTGAGCGGGCTATTGATATGTTTTCGCAATTGAGAGTATGGGATACCGAGCACAACAATGGAGTGTTGATTTATTTACTACTCGCTGATCGTGACGTGGAAATTGTCGCTGACCGTGGCATAAATGTTAAGCTTGGCAAGGCTGGCTGGGAAGAAATTTGTCTTGAAATGGAATCGGCATTTCGGCTGGGCAAGTTTGAAGCTGGGGTAATTAAGGGAATTCATGCAGTGAGCAGCCATTTGCAGCAGCATTTCCCGAAGAAATCTACTTCGGTGAATGAATTGCCAAATAAGCCAATAATATTATAAGCAGCAGGTTATTCCACAGGCGAATTCGCCAATCTTGCTTCCAGAACGTCTCTGAAGCCTGCAAGAGGATAAGCATGTCGACAGGTACGCTTTATCGCGATCAAGAACTCGTTAAAACCTAAAACTTAGGGAAGCCGCCGAATTAAAAATTCGTTCGCATTGAGCTCGTCGAAATGCTGTCTATATAAATCAGCATGTTAGCAAAGGCTTCGACAAGTTCAGCCTGAACGAATTTTAATCGACATTTCCTTAGAAGCGTTCATTAATCGCGAGCGCCATGTATTCAATCTTAAAAATCCTACTGATGTAGACACAGAACAGACTGTTATCAGCTACACAGCAGGTTTTCCTGCACATGGTCAATAATCCGCCCGCACCAGTAATAAATGACGTAAACGCGGTGTGTTTGTTTCAGGCAGTGATGCCCGCTCCCATGCTGTAAATTTTTTATGCCGATATCTGACAGGCACTAGAAATTCGGTAACTGTCAGATCAGGTTTGGGTTAATACAATTACGGTAGTGTCCTGGCAACGCGAAAACCAAGGTTGTTAACGCGTTCTGTAGCTTCAATCCCCTCACGGTAGCTTACATTTAGATACTCTGAATCGTATTCAAAAGACCCACCTCGAAGAACCAGTCTCGCACAATCGCCTTCCCTGCAACCATCAGTCCATTGCCAGACGTTGCCCAGCATGTCATACAGACCATAGGGATTAGGTTTGAAACTTCCCACTGGCATTGGGGCGGACTTTTTTTTCTCATATCTGTTACCACAACCATGGCAATTGGCATTCTGAAAGCCGAGTTCATCCCCCCAGTAATACTGAGTGGTAGTACCGGCTCGCGTGGCAATTTCCCATTCGTGTTCGCTCGGTAGACGGTAGGTTTTACCAGTCTTGTGGGATAGCCATTCAAGATAGCTCTGAACATCATTCCAGTTCACATTAACCACGGGTTGTTTGCCACGTCCCCATTCTTCATCTAATGGTTTGTAACCATTACAACCACCGTCTTCCACGCAGGCATCCCATTCATCGAATGTGACAGTATATTTTCCAATCTCAAAATCTGAGCCTGGAATCGGCACCATTTCAGGGCAGACAGTGCATGTTGTAAGCTTTTCTTCTGTGTTCTTCTCTTCAGTCTTGGCAGCTTTCGATCGCTCAGGTTTGGCCCGTTTGCCTTCGGCGCTAAGTTTTGGCGCGCTCAACAGCACTTCGACCCTTTTTACTACGCCATCGCCCACGCGGATTTCTTGTTCAAATATGCGGTCACTGGAGGCATCGACTTTCTTTTGTACCTTCAGTTTAAGCGTGCCAATAGGCACTTTTATATCTAACGGGCATTCGCCTTTAAATTTCCCATTAACCAAAACTTCGGCACCCACGTCATCACCTTTACACACAACACTCAGTACGGAGCCAGCCGCGTAAACGTTAGCGGATGATGCCGCCAGAACTAACAAGAATAAAAAATAAATTGATTTCATGAAATCTCCGTTAAAAATAAAAAATGGGCAGATGCTCAAAGCATTTTTAAGCTATTTTAATAAGGTTTTCCTTATTAAATGCATAAGGTTTTAACTATGGGTTTAGACTCAAACTATCCTGGTTGCCGAAGTTATTTATTAAATGACTATCTTTCATATACCCATTTATGGGGGATAAAAATTACTAACCCGGAGTTTTCTATTTTTTCAGTGTCATGGCAAGTCTAAATCCGCTGATATGGTAACGTTCAGTTATATCATCCTTAAAGCGGGTAGCGATGCGAATGTTTGACGTGGTGTCATTCCAAGAGCCGCCACGAAGCACTCGCTTCTTGCAGTCCCCCTCCCAACAACTATCTGTCCATTGCCAAACATTACCAGACATGTCGTATAGGCCGAAACCGTTTGGCTTGAAACTGCCAACTGGTGCGGTTGTCCTGTTGTCCCACTTGCTTCCACAAGCATTACAGTTAGCATTAGCGCTAGAGGCCGAATCTCCAAAAGGAAAAATGCCCCAATAATATTCGGTAGTAGTGCCAGCCCGCGCGGCGATTTCCCATTCCTGTTCAGTCGGTAGACGGTAAGGTTTACCGGTTTTGTTCGATAGCCATTGAATATAAGCCTGAGCATCATTCCAGCTTACATTAATCACAGGACGTGTGTCACGCCCCCATTCCTTATCCGAGGGACGATAACCATTACAGCCACCGTCAACCACGCAGGCATCCCAGTCTTGGAAGGTGACAGTGTATTTTGCCATGGCGAAATTGGTGCCTGGAATCGGTACCATCTCGGGACATTCAACACATTTTTTATTTTCTTCCTGTAATTTTTTTACCTTATCTTCCAGGGCTAGCTTCTTAGGTTTCTGCCGTTTGCCTTTGGCATTAAGCTGCGCCGCGCCCAATATCACATCGATCTTTTTTACTACGTCATCACCTATACGAATTTCTTGCTCGAATATTCGATCACTAAAAGAATCAACTTTCTTTTGCACCTTCAACTTCAATTTACCCACCGGCACCTTTATGTCTAACGGACATTCGCCTTTAAATTTGCCGTTAACCAACACTTCTGCCCCTTCATCATCACCTTTGCAATTGACGCTCAACACGGATCCGGCTGCATGCGCGTTAACAGATACCGTGAGAGGCATCATTAGCAGGAATAAAATATAAATTGATTTCATGGAATCTCCATTTTAAAAAATTGGGACGCATTGTTATATTCGCCTAACAAAACTGCAAGGAGTATATCCAGTTTGGCGCTAATATTTTTCTTTGCTACAACATATTTACTGGCATATTAGTATTTTTATACTCAACCCCCGTTATCATTACTTTTGTTTCGCTTTTGTTGCGAAAGATAATTTGACCGTTGGACTCCATTTTGACAAAAAGTTCGTTTGGAACTTCAGGCGCAAGCAATAGCGTAATAACAATTTTCTAAAAAAGCGACATCGCGACCAAAAATTGGTGAGCCGGTTATTTCTGGCACATAGCAGTTAATTACCGTTACGTCAGACTGAAGCGGCTGTTAGTAGTACGCTAGAAATTTGCAAAAAAACGAGAAAATGGGAGCTCCACTAAAATGAGGCTTTTGAGAAGCTGAAAGAATGAAAATTAGCTGAAATTATTGGTGTGTGGGTTAGGGGAAACGAGTTGAGGGTTGGTTAACAATTGACTAAAGAATCCATTACAGTATTCCTCTCTCTGCAAATGATAAACCCCCGGTTCCTGCCACGATGAAGTGATCTAGCACACGCACATCCACCAGCGCGAGTGCCTGTTTAAGCGTGTCGGTAAGCAAGCGATCGGACTGACTGGGTTCAGTCACGCCTGAAGGGTGATTATGTGCCAAGATGACCCCCGCCGCGTTGTGATATAACGCGCGTTTAACCACTTCGCGTGGATACACGCTGGTTTGGGTGAGTGTGCCGTGGAACATTTCCTCTGATGCAATCACACGGTTTTGTGCGGTGAGGAAGACAACCAGGAACACTTCTTGTTCGCGGCTATGCAACAACAAGCGAAGATAATCACGTACCGCGCCCGGTGAGTTTAGCGCATCGCCCATGCGCATTACCTCTTGCAACGCACGCTGCGACATTTCCAGCACGGCCTGCAACTGAACATATTTAGCCTGCCCCATGCCATATATGGTGCAAAACTCTTCTTGGCTAGCTGCGAATAAACGGGTAAGTGTGCCAAACTGGGTAAGCAGGTCACGCGCCAAATCCACCGCACTTTTGCCTATTACACCAGTACGCAGAAATATTGCCAGCAGTTCGGCATCCGAGAGTGAGGTTGCACCGCGCTGAATTAACTTTTCCCGCGGTCGTTCTCCCTCAGGCCAATTATTAATTCCCATTGCTCTCCTTTGCCTAAGCGTGGTGGTTTTTTGATATGGAACAACAGTTTTTGCTAAGATGCATAGCATTATGGAACAAATTCAAACAAAGCGTATTGTGCTTGGCCTTACCGGAGGTATTGCCGCCTATAAAGGCGCCGAATTAACTCGCCTGTTGGTCAATCAGGACATACAGGTACAGGTTGCGATGACTGAAGCTGCGTGCCATTTCATCACGCCGATCACCATGCAGGCCTTATCCGGCAAGCCGGTATTCACCAATCAGTGGGGCGAACATGCAACTAATCATATGGCACACATCAATCTAAGTCGTGCCACCGATGCCATCATAATCGCACCAGCCACAGCTGATTTTATTGCCAAGCTGGCGTATGGCTTGGCCGATGACCTGCTTTCCACTTTGTGTTTGGCTCGCAATTGTCCATTGCTGGTTGCCCCTGCAATGAATCGACAAATGTGGGAAAGCCCAGCCACGCAACGTAATATCCGGCAACTTATTGCGGATGGTGTAACCATTTTAGGTCCTGTCAGCGGTGTGCAAGCATGTGGCGAGGAAGGAATGGGACGCATGTTGGAACCCGCAGATTTAGCACGCGCTGTGCTCACGTTCTTTCAGCCAAAATTACTATCCGGCGTGAAAGTTCTGCTGACTGCCGGGCCAACCTACGAAGCAATAGACGCAGTACGCGGCATTACTAATCGCAGTTCCGGCAAGATGGGCTATGCCATCGCGCAAGCTGCGCTGGAGCTGGGTGCGGAGGTGACATTGATTTCCGGTCCTACAGCCTTATCCAGCCCTCATGGTGCTGTTTTGGTGAATGTCACCAGCGCGGCGGAAATGTTCGAGGTAGTCAAAAAACATGTCGCAGATGCCGATATTTTCATTGGCGTGGCAGCCGTTGCCGATTATCGCGTAGCACAACCAACCGCACAGAAAATCAAGAAAAGTACTGGCGGATTAACACTGGAACTATTACCCAATCCAGATATTCTGGGATATGTTGCCGGGCTTCCAAAACCACCATTTTGCGTGGGTTTCGCGGCCGAAAGCCATAATCTGCACGAATACGCTGCAACGAAGCGCAAAACAAAAAAAATTTCACTAATCGCAGCCAATTTAGCGCAGCAAGCAATTGGGGCAGATCATAACGAGTTGATTTTATTTGACGATGCGGGCGAGCATGTCTTGCCGCGTACGGATAAACTCACAGTTGCGCGCGCTTTGTTGCGGCATGTAGTCAAACTTTACCGGCAAGGAAATGAATTATGAAAAAAACTGTGGATGTGAAAATTCTCGACCCACGCTTGCATGAGCACCCGCCCGCTTACGCCACGCCTGGATCAGCAGGGATAGATCTGCGCGCTTGTATTGACCAGAGCATGATTATTCAGCCCGGCCAATGTGAACTTATCCCGAGCGGTATTGCAGTCCACCTAGCCGATCCACAGTGTGCCGCAATGATCTTGCCGCGTTCCGGGCTTGGGCATAAGCATGGGATTGTACTGGGCAATTTGGTCGGATTAATCGATTCCGACTATCAAGGACAAATATTTGTTTCTATCTGGAACCGTGGGCAGCACCCGTTCACGTTAATGCCCCTGGAACGTATGGCACAACTGGTTGTCGTGCCGGTACTGCAAATGCAGCTCAATATTGTCAAGGATTTCCCCATTAGTCAGCGCGGAAGTGACGGCTTCGGTAGCACCGGTAAGCATTGATGGTAGTTTGACGGATACGGCCTATGAATCCCAAACTGGGCAGGCCAACATATCGCAACGTAAATAATCCGCTTTAGCGGAGGGACTTTTTGTTGCGGTGGCTATTTATGTTGTTGTTTGATACGCCTGTAGCGCAATGAAGACCATAGAGAGGCGGCAATAAAAACTACACCTACGAAACCAGTGAAAATCTCAGGGATATGGAATTTCATACTAGCAAGCATAATGACAGCCAGAATTCCGATCGCATAATGCGCACCATGCTCAAGGTACACATACGCATCAAGTGTTTCTTTACGTACCAGAAATACAGTCATTGAGCGTACAAACATCGCGCCAATACCCAGGCCAATCATAATGATGACGATATCCTTGGTAATGGCAAATGCCCCGATCACTCCATCAAAAGAGAAAGAAGCATCCAGTACCTCAAGATAAAGAAAGCCACCTATCCCGCCGCGCTTAATAACATCACCGATTTTTGCGTCATCTTCTTCTTTTTCAAGAAGGCTGCTCAGCATGTCTACACCCACGTAGGACAACACCCCCCAAAGGCCGGCGACTAGTACCACCAGTTGCTTGCTCTCCTCAACCATGGATAAACTGGCCAATAGCGTGCCTAGCGCAATCATGACCGAAATTGATGCCACCTTACCAAAGGTGGCGATTTTTTCCTCAATATGACCAAGCCAATGCAATTCTTTTTTTGCATCCAGTAGAAAATTGAGGAATACCATCAATAGAAAAACTCCTCCAAACGCGGCTACTTCAGCATGATGATTGACCAAGTGAAGCGCATATTCATCGGGATTGTTTAGCCCCATATTCCACACCTCAATTAATCCGAGGTCAGCCGCGAGCGCAACAATCACAAGCGGAAAAAACAATCGCATGCCAAACACGGCGATCAACATTCCGATTGTCAGAAAGATGTCCTGCCAGAATTTGTTCCAGCTTTTCAGTACAGAAGCATTGACGACGGCATTGTCGAAGGAAAGTGATACCTCCATAACACAGAGAATAGCGGCAATTCCAAGGGCTTCAAGCGCGACCACCCAACCACCACGGCTATAACCCCACCATGCTGCAATCCCAAGGCCTACAAAAGCAATAAGAAATGAAATTCTAAAATAGCGCATACCGTCCTTTCAAATTATAAATCGCGGTGTAACTGCCAATGAATGAGTAAATACAGTTATACCGAAGGCTATTTGCACTTAAATTGCTTATTGGGACAGCACAAATGTCACCAGCTTCTCGATATTTTCATCTGATACCCGAGGAGAATAAGGGGGCATAGCGATTCCACCAGTTACATCTGTCCAATTGCCTTTGCCACCAGCCTTCACCTTTGCAATCAGATGCGCCTTAGCGTCAGGATCTCCCTTGTAGCGTTTACTTACGTCGCGCCATGCAGGGCCAACTAACTTGGTTTCGATCTTGTGGCAGGCTAAACAGCCGCTTTTATTAGCTAAAGCCAGTCCTTCCTCGTGACTCTGTGCTCCGCTATTCTTGCTGTTATTGGCCGTAACTGGTATTTCGGCCTTCGCCGGAGATGCGGGTTTGGGGACAGCTGGTTCTAGCACTGCTTTTTCTGATATCGTTTCTTTTGTAGGTGAGGGCATTGGTTGCCCGGTGATTATTGGGGGGTTTTGTTTTACGCTCGGGCTTTTTTGATGGCTAAGCAGCTCGTCCTTTACGCCATCATTTGCCTTCGGTGGTTTGCCTGTTATTTCAGGAGCAATTGGCGTAACGGTCGTTGACGCTGGTAATGCCATTCCCGATATTTTGTCCCCCGTAGGGGTGGCCGTTGGCAAGTCGGGAGTAACGGTAGTTTTGTGCTCAGTTAACGGTGGCGATACTGGAACCGCTGCGGGCTCCTGTTCGCTTTTATTTCCGCATGCCGACAACGCCAGTACGACAATGACAATAACGAATCTTGACTGTTTCATATCTATCTCCATTTGTATTAAATAGTAATTTTATTGAAGTGAGGTTAATTGCACGAATTTAACAATATCTTGCAACGGGATTTGTTGCGCTTCTTCATCGCGCCGTCCCTTGTACTCAACCATAGGCACTTCTTGGCTAAGACCGCGATCTCCAATTACGATACGATGTGGGATACCGATGAGTTCTATATCAGCAAACATTACGCCTGGGCGTTCGTTACGGTCGTCAAGCAATACCTCAATCCCTGCCGCGCCAATATCAGCATAAAGTTGCTCTGTCGCTAGGCGCACGGCTTCGCTCTTATTGATGCCGATTGGGGCAAGTGCCACTTGGAACGGAGCCATGGCAGCAGGCAGAGTAATTCCACGATCGTCATAATTCTGCTCTATTGCGGCAGCGACGATGCGCGAAACTCCGATACCATAACAACCCATTTCAATAGGTTGAGATTTGCCGTTTTCATCAAGGTAATTAGCATTGAGCGCTTCGGAATACGTGGTGCGCAACTGGAAAATGTGGCCAACTTCGATACCGCGACAGAGTTCCAGCGTGCCTTTTCCATCGGGGCTGGGGTCACCGGTAACCACGTTGCGGAGGTCATGCACATTGGTTTCGTCCAAGCTGATGTCGCGTCCAAAGTTTGCGTGAATGTAGTGAAAGCCGTCGTCATTGGCCCCGCATACAAAATTACTCATGGCAGCAGCAGCATGATCAGCCAAGATTCGCACGACCGCATTGACCGGGCCGATGTAACCGGTACGGCAGCCCATGTTCTGATGGATTTCATCGTCGCTGGCGAAACGGAATTCGCCTAGGATCTTGGTTGTCTTGATTTCGTTCAGCATATGGTCTCCGCGCAGCAGAAGCAGGGTAAAGTTGCTACCGGCATCCATCACGGCGATTGCCTTTAGTACTTGTTGCGGCGTCACATTCAAGAAAGTGGCGACGCTTTCGATGGATTTTTGTCCGGGTGTAATGACTTTTTGTAATGTTTCGCTAGCAGTCGCGCGTAAAGTGCTTGGTGCGATGGCCTCAGCCAGTTCCACATTGGCGGCATAATCGGAAGTGGGACAGAATGCTAACCCGTCTTCGCCTGAATCGGCTAACACATGGAATTCATGCGAGCCACTGCCGCCAATGGCGCCTGTATCCGCCGCAACGGCCCGGAATTGGAGGCCAAGACGGGTGAAAATGCGGCTGTATGTGTCATACATTACTTGGTAGGTTTGTTCTAGGCTGCTGAAGCTGGCATGGAATGAATAAGCATCTTTCATTACAAATTCGCGTGCACGCATCACACCAAAACGGGGACGCACCTCATCCCGGAACTTGGTCTGGATTTGGTAGAAATTTACGGGTAACTGACGGTAACTTTTTATTTCACGGCGTGCAATGTCAGTAATAACTTCTTCGTGAGTGGGGCCAAAACAAAATAGATTGTCATGGCGATCTTTAATTTTGAGCATTTGCGGCCCAAATATTTCCCACCGTCCAGTTTCTTGCCAAAGTTCGGCTGGCTGTACGGCGGGCATTAGCAGCTCAATGCCGCCCCCATTATTCATTTCCTCGCGTACCACGGCTTCCACTTTTCGCAACACGCGTAGACCCAACGGCATCCAAGTGTACAGGCCGCTGGCTAGTTTCTTGATGTAGCCAGCACGTAACATCAAACGATGACTGACTAGTTCGGCTTCGGAGGGAGCTTCTTTCTGAGTGGAGATGAAAAATTGTGAAACGCGCATGATGGTATGTTTGCCAAATCGAATTATCAGAGTGTTGATTTTACAGCGAACGAAGTAAGCATGCTGTACCGATTGTGATGAGACGGCTTTCAATATGGTGTG
The DNA here is from genome assembly GCA_003402375.1 of Candidatus Nitrotoga sp. CP45. Classification (GTDB taxonomy): domain Bacteria; phylum Pseudomonadota; class Gammaproteobacteria; order Burkholderiales; family Gallionellaceae; genus Nitrotoga. The sequence goes on along the minus strand of QFXJ01000023.1, from coordinate 29,348 downwards.
AAATGTGAAAAAATCTACCCTATGTAAATTAATTAAACAGGTGGCGAAGATGATTGATCGGGATGGTTATCGCCCCAACGTCGGCATCATTCTGTCCAACGCTAAGAATCAGGTATTCTGGGGTAAGCGCATCAGGCAGCATGCGTGGCAATTCCCGCAAGGTGGCATTCAGTGTGGTGAAACACCGGAACAAGCGATGTATCGCGAATTGCAGGAAGAGGTAGGTTTGCAGTCTTGTCATGTTCAAATACTTGGCCGTACGCGTGAGTGGATACGTTATGAGGTGCCGCAACATTGGGTTAAACGTGAGTGGCGTGGTAGTTACAAGGGGCAGAAGCAAATATGGTTTTTGCTGCGGCTGGTTGGACGCGATTGTGATGTCTGTTTGCGCGCTTCCGTTCACCCCGAGTTTGATGCTTGGCGTTGGAACGATTACTGGGTTGAGATGGAAAGTGTGATCGAGTTTAAAAGGGATGTCTATCGTTTGGCATTGAATGAGTTAGTACGTTATTTGCCGCCAGCTAATAATTTTTCTGGTTGGGGTGCGGCTAAAAAAATCGCTAATAAATTTTGAGTTACCAACCTACTTTCGAAGTGTTGCGCGCCAAGTGACAGGTTGAGAATCAATTCCATTGAGCGTTCATTCCCAATAGTGGATTGATCGATCACAATATTAAGAAGCCACGCTAAATATAGCGTGGTATGCCCATTGTTTCAGCACTTCAAAACGTTTCTAAAGCTGTGCAAGACCGTAAGCGTGTGAGGAAAGCACGCTTTCTTTTTATCAAGAACTTGTTGCAACAGAAGGTGTAATTAAAGACTTTCATTGCGAGCGCCGTGTACCCAGCTATGATTAAGGACCCATAACAAGAAATATGTTTTTATCGCGTTTGATAATTATTATCATTTATGGTTAACTAGCGCTTACTCGGTATTTTTTATCTTTAGTAATTTGTCTAATTGACACTTCGGAGTTTATAAAAATGGACAAACGCCTGTCGTTTTTGCATCGTTTTCTCTGCATTCTTGCTGCTACTACCATGCTAACAGTGGCAATGACTACTTACGCGGCTAATGAAATTGTAGTTTATACGGCCCGTAACGAGCAGCTCATCAAGCCGCTATTCGACGCCTACACTAAAGAAACCGGCACCAGCATCAAGTTCCTCACTGACAAGGAAGGAGCGTTATTACAAAAGCTCAAAGCGGAGGGGGCTAATACTCCTGCCGATATGCTGATTACGGTAGATGCCGGTAACCTGTGGCAAGCAACCAATTTGGGGTTGTTGCAGCCAGTGCAATCCAAGACGCTGTTAGATAATGTTCCCGCCCATCTGCGTGACCCGGCTAACCAGTGGTTCGGTTTGTCGGTGCGAGCCCGCACCATCATTTACAACAAGGATAAAGTGAAACCAGTTGCTCTTTCTACCTATGAAGATTTGGGTAATCCAAAGTGGAAAGGGCGCTTATGTTTGCGCACTTCGAAGACGGTGTATAACCAATCGTTGGTGGCGATGATGATTCAGGAATATGGTGAGCCTAAAACTGAGCAGATCATAAAATCTTGGGTGGCTAACCTCGCCACCTCTCCTATATCCGACGATGCCCGAGCGATGGCCGCAGTGGCCGCCGGCCAGTGCGATATAACGGTGGTTAACACTTACTATTTTGGCGGTCTGACGAAGAAAAAACCTAATCTTCCGCTTGCGATTTTCTGGCCAAATCAGGATACGAAAGGCAGTGGGGTGCACGTGAATATTTCCGGCGCAGGCATTACTCGCCATGCTAAACATCAAGCGGAGGCGGTTAAGTTCCTTGAGTGGCTGTCCTCGGAAAAAGCGCAGAATCTGTTTGCTGATATAAACATGGAGTATCCGGTCAACCCCAAGGTGAAGCCTGATGCTACGGTTGCGGCCTGGGGTGAATTTAAGCAAAACCCCCTTAACGTGGTTAAAGCAGGTGAGTTGCAAGCCGCTGCAGTTAAATTAATGGATCGTGCCAATTATAAATAAATAGCTAAATGCAGCGATTGCCTATGTCTTTTGAAAAAGCGCCCATAGCGGGCGCTTTTATTTTTAAGTTCCGCTTGTCCAGTGGTTGGGTTCTAGCGGCACTGCTAATTGCTATGCTCACCTTGGTTCCGGTTGTTGTAGTGCTTAGTTCATTGCTAACACTGGAACGGGAAATCTGGACGCATCTGGTGGAATACCAATTACCGCAATTGCTTACCAATACCTTTTGGCTAGTATTGGGGGTGGGATTGGGTGTGGCGATAATTGGGGTTTCCCTAGCGTGGCTCACGGCTGTATGTGAGTTTCCAGGACGCAGGCAGTTTTCTTGGGCACTATTATTGCCGCTGGCGATTCCTGCCTATGTGACGGCATTTGTCGCTATCGGTTTGCTTGACTTTACCGGGCCGGTACAAACCCTGGCGCGAGAATGGTGGGGGCCGATTGAGTTTCCGCCGATCCGCTCGAGCGGTGGCGTTATCGCGGTGATGACATTGGCGCTCTACCCCTATGTTTATCTGATTGCTAGAAATGCCTTTCTCACCCAAGGTAAACACGCACTGGAGGTGGCACAGTCCCTTGGACTGTCGCCTGAAGTCGGATTTTTTCGGGTGGCCTTGCCGATGGCGCGGCCTTGGATTGTTGGCGGCGTGATGTTGGCCCTGATGGAAACCTTGGCGGATTTTGGCACCGTGGCGGTGTTCAACTACGACACGTTCACCACCGCTATCTATAAAGCGTGGTTCTCGCTGTTTTCGCTCCAAGCCGCTTCGCAACTAGCTTCACTGCTAATTGTGTTCGTGTTGGTGGTGTTATTGGCAGAGCAGCAGACCCGCACACGCATGCACTATACTCAGACTGGCAAACACAGCGTCCAGGCTCGCATTCTGCTTACGGGTGCTCGGGCTTGGTTGGCTGCCGGTTTTTGCCTGGCAGTGCTGGCACTCGGATTTATCATACCGGTCACTCAGTTACTGCTGTGGGCGTCAGAAGTGGTGGAGCAAGATTTAGATGCACGCTACCTGGATTTTTTCTGGCATTCATTGGCGTTGGCCGGTTTTGCTGCACTATTGGCAGGAGCAGTTGCCTTATTATTGAGCTATAGCGCGCGCCAGCACCCTGGTTTGTTGTTGCGTGTGACGGCACGTATCGCCACTATTGGTTATGCGCTACCGGGGGCGGTGCTAGCGGTGGGCGTTTTTATTCCGGTGGCGTGGCTGGATAATCAATTCGTGGCTGCGGGTTGGGTGCAGTCGCCGCTGTTGCAAGGTTCTTTGATGGTAATGCTTCTGGCATATCTAGTCCGCTTTTTGGCGGTGGCCCACAGTCCAATAGAAAGTCAAATGCATCGTATTACCCGTAGCGTGGATGAGGCAGCGCGGAGCCTGGGCGTATCTGGTGTCAACTTAATTGCCCGGGTGCATTTACCAATGTTGCGTGGCGGCCTTTTAACGGCGGCGGCGCTGGTATTTGTGGACGTGATGAAAGAAATGCCGATTACGCTGATGACTCGACCGTTTGGATGGGATACGCTGGCAGTGCGGGTGTTCGAGATGACCTCGGGAGGCGAGTGGAACCGAGCTGCACTACCCGCTGTGGCGCTGGTACTGGCTGGGCTGGCACCAGTCGTTGTGCTGACTAAATATCGTTCAAAATAATTCCTGTGTGTTGAGTTTAGGTTTAAACAAAGGCAGGGCAAGGCATCTTGATTCCATAAAACAAGGTTAGAGGAAATTTTTAATGTTCTCGATTCTTGGGGGGGGGTTCTGAGTTTATGGCTATCTGGTTGAATAAATACAAAAGAAAATTGAAGACTACTTATCATGCTGCTTGAACTTAAACATGTCAGTCAGTCCTACGCTGCACGCAGAGTATTGCGCGACCTCTCCTTTGCGCTTAATACTGGCGATATAGGTTGTCTGCTTGGCCCGTCAGGGTGTGGCAAGACCACTGTGCTCCGCGCTATCGCCGGATTCGAGCCTATTACGGGTGGTGAAATTGTGCTTAATGGTGAGCGGGTGAGTGCACCCGGTTTTATTATTCCTGCCGAGAAGCGTCGTATAGGCATGGTATTCCAGGACTATGCCCTGTTTCCGCATTTGAATGTAGCCGCCAACGTGAGCTTTGGCTTGCATGGGCAATCCCGCACCGAACGCAATAAGCGTGTGGAAGAATTGTTGCAAACAGTAGGTCTGGAAGGGAGTGGCCAAGCTTATCCGCATGAACTTTCCGGTGGCCAGCAGCAACGCGTGGCATTGGCTCGCGCGCTAGCGCCTTGCCCAAACCTATTGTTGATGGACGAGCCATTTTCCAATCTGGATGTTGAGCTACGCGAACGACTTTCGCTAGAGGTGCGCGATATACTCAAGCAGCAGGGCGCTACCGCTATTATCGTCACTCACGATCAGCATGAAGCCTTCGCCATGGGCGACATGATAGGCGTAATGCATGATGGCGAGATTCAGCAGTGGGACAAAGCCTACAATTTGTATCATCTGCCTAAGAACCGTTTCGTTGCGGATTTCGTTGGTAAAGGCGTTTTTCTGCCCGGGAAGTTACTTAACGCTAACCAGGTTGAAATCGAGTTGGGTTCACTGTATAGCAAAATTCCTGGTGCTTACTCTACGGTAGATTGTCACGATGGTAGCAACAGAAAGGGGTGTGAGGTGGAGGTATTGCTACGCCCGGACGATATTATCCATGACGACGCAAGTTCCCTGTTAGCCCAAGTTGAGCACAAAGCGTTTCGCGGTGCGGATATTCTTTATACCTTGCGCCTGCCTGGCGGCAACCGCGTGCTTTCCCTGGTACCGAGCCACCATAACCATGCCATTGGTGAGTGGATCGGGATCCGTTTGGAGGTGGATCATGTGGTGGTTTTTCCCAAAATTAAAAATGCCGCATCATGAAGCAAGCTTGTTCTTGCATTTAGGTGGGCAGCGGATTTGAGCCACGCTTAATTCAATGCTTACTTTGCGCTCATGCCTTGTTTGGGCAATTGACTTTAGTACAGTCAGCATAAAGGTAAAGCGCGTGGTCACGGATCGTGAAACCAAGTTCATCGGCAATTTTTATTTGGCGTTTTTCGATTGCGGAGTCGTGGAACTCTTCAACCCGGCCACATTGCAGACATATTAAATGGTCATGGTGCTCACCTTTATTAAGTTCGAATACCGCTTTGCCAGTTTCAAAGTGGTGACGGACAAGTAGTCCCGCTTGCTCGAATTGTGTAAGTACACGATATACCGTTGCCAGACCAACATCGAGCCCTTCTCCGATAAGCATTTTATAAACATCTTCGGCGCTTAAGTGCCGTACCTCGGCATTTTCGAACAGGTTGAGGATTTTCAGGCGCGGTAGCGTAGTTTTGAGGCCGACAGTCTTGAGGTGGTTTGGCGTAGTCATAAGGTTGTCCTTTAAAATTATTTAGTCTAGCTTCATTCTTTGAGAAGTGCGTTGCGCGAATATTTTGCCATTCATATTTGTATCATGCCAGAAATGGTTGCCTGTCAGGCCTTTCTTGATGGACGGATTCAAGTTCGAAGTGCAATAACTAATGCTAATTTAGTGTAACCCTTCTTCACTTTGGATAGTAATTGGCGGATTCAACTCTGAAGTGCAACTTTTGTAAGTAAATTTAGGTGGCGAGCTACGTTAATATCGAACCACTTAAACGACCAAGTAAAAGGAGCACAGATGAAGAAATATAAGCAGCTCACCAGCGGGCAACGATATCAGATTTACGGATTGAAACAAGCGGGTTTGAATCAAACTCGGATTGCCCAAAAGATGGGCGTGGACAAATCGACGATTTCACGAGAGTTTAGGCGAAACAAAGATCAACGCGGCTGGCGGCCAAAACAGGCGCAATTGTTACGTGATGAGCGCAAGCAAGCCTGTATCAATGACAAGCAATTCTCATCGGATAGCTGGGCGGAAGTCGAGAGGTTGATCCGGGAAGACCTCAGCCTAGAACAAGCCGCCAGTCAGCTTGAGCTGGAAGGCGAATTGCAGATCAGCCATGAGGCGATTTACCGGCATGTCTATGCAGACAAACGGGATGGAAGTGACCTGTACCAGCATTTGCGTTGCCAGAAACCACGCCGTAAGCGATATGCAAGTGGGCAAGAACGGCGAGGCATTATCAAGAACCGTGTCAGTATTGATGAACGTCCGGCAATCGTTGATCAAAAGACGCGTATGGGTGATTGGGAGGGTGATACCGTTATCGGCAAGAATCACAAAGGTGGGCTGGTTACACTGGCTTAAAGGAAGTCGCGCTATGTGTTGGCGGGGCACATACGCAGCAAACATGCCGAGGGTGTAACGGCTGTGACAACGAGTTTGCTGAGTCCCCATAAGGACAAATGCCACACCATTACATTCGATAACGGCAAAGAGTTTGCAGGGCATGAAAGCATCGCAGCAGAACTTCAGGCTGCGATCTATTTCGCGCACCCCTACCGTTCCTGGGAGCGAGGTCTGAACGAGAACAGTAATGGGCTAATCCGGCAGTACTTCCCCAAAGGTATGGAGTTGATTGACGTTACCGAGGAGCAAGTGCAGCGAGCGGTAGAACGACTCAACCACCGGCCACGCAAAGTGCTGGGTTTCAGATCACCGCATGAAGTATTATTCGGGGTGGAGATGCGCTACACCAAGCCAGCATAGCTGTTGCACTTCGAACTTGAATCCGCCTAATGATTAACTTTAATCAGATTGAGAAAACATTTAGGGATAATGGGTTTCATATCCCTTATGTTACGTCCGAAAGCAGGATGTCTTGAAAAGAGAGTAGAGCAACAGGGGTAAATAATTGTATTGTAAATGTGAGTTTAGGCAATCAGGGGATTGGGGTAATCTATGATACTAGCAAGACATAAGCGATATGTTTCGCAATTAAAAAGCGGCACTAAATCGGTTTACGATCCAGTTTGATGACCGGATGGCAAGACGGTAAAACTCTTGGTTATTTAAGGTTTGAGGTGTTTTTCGGGGCCTGTCAGATGGAATGGAGTTGAGTATTAATAATGGGACTAATATTTAATTGGAACCGTTGTTAATTTTAGGGACTGGCTATGTGGTGTGACAGATTTCAGCGTTTGTGCCATGCGGCATTGACCAAGTTGGGGTATTCCGGATTGCCTAAACTGCCGTTATAGCGCCCCAGAGCGCGGTAAAGGTTACCTTTCTCCATGTCGAGGTAGTGGCGCAAAATGATACAACCATACCGCAGGTTAGTGCGTAGGTGAAACAAATTACCCTCGCGTTGACCGATGAGATTCAGCCAAAACGGCATGACTTGCATGTATCCTCTTGCTCCCACGCTGGAGACGGCATATTTCTTGAAACCACTTTCTACTTGAATTAATCCTAATACCAATTGTGGATCTAATCCGGCACGCGTGGCTTCGTAATAGACAGTTCTGAGGAAATCTACGCGGTCACTCGCGTCTGGAATGTGTTTCTCCAAGCGGCGCGATGTATTATTCAACCAAGTGTCGTACTCACGTTGCGCTGCGAATGTCAGTTTGGGTGATGCTTGATCCGAAATGAAATGGTTAAACGAAATTTGCACGCTGGCGGATAGAGGCTGGTAAGTTTGCGCGCTGCCGTGTGTTGCGTGGGCGAATAGCAATCCCGCCGCCAGCAAGTGTAGCTTAATGTAAGCTGAATAATATTTTTGAATTGGTCGCATAAGTTTAGGTTAAGTCGCAACCGCAACATGGCCTATGTTTTAATGATGAACTTAAACAGTTCACCTCTCGCACCACATGCTTTTAAGATAGTTGTTTTACGGCAGGTTACTGAGATACTTTAAGGTGATGGGTACGTTCAAGCGATTTTTATATGGTTTTTACAAAAATTTTTAAAAGATAGCCATGTCTGTTACTAGGCTATCTCTAAAAAATATGTTGTTCCACGGAACATAATTTGAAAGTGCACCACAGTAAACCAGTACGGTTTGGTTGGAAAGAAACAGAATGCTTTTATTGGTTTAGTTACGGTTCAGAACTGAACCCGAAAATACGATTTAACGCTGGTGTGAAGCGGGCCATTTATGCAAAGATTTTTGTCCGCGCTTAGATAAGCCTGAAGACCGTAATAACAGGGCGTATACAGAAGCGGGTTAAAAATTACTTTCAGGATTTTCGTGTGGAATATGCAATATGAAAACTTTGAAGTTCAATGGACCGGGTTAATAATTCAAATTATTCTTTGATTGATAATTCATTACCCATCATGTGTAAAATTACAAACGTTGGTTTATTACTCCACTTCGTGTGCGCCAATGAATAAAAATCGTCCTATACATCTTGACTTGCGTTTGATCAAACTGCCCTTGCCGGGCTTTGTATCTATTTTGCATCGTGCAAGCGGGTTATTGTTGTTTTTAGTTTTGCCGTTGTTTTTGAGGATGTTGCAGTGCAGCCTGTTTTCTATCGAGACATATACTCAATTGGCCGCTACGCTACGGCATCCTTTGAGTAAATTAATTTTAATTAGCCTGCTGTGGGCATTTTTACACCACCTTTGCGCTGGAATACGCTATCTCGCGATAGATATGCATATTGGAGTAGGGCTAGCGCAGGCACGTGCCAGCAGCAAGTGGGTGTTGTTCGTGAGTATCGGCTTAACCTTGCTAATAGGAGCATGGCTATGGTAGATCGCATCGTAACCGGCGCGCATTATGGATTGCGGGATTGGCTGGTGCAGCGTGTTACCGCTGTTTTGATGGTGGCTTATACGTTGTTTATTGCGGGCTATGTGCTGCTGCATTCCCGTTTTGAAAGCAATGCTTGGATTGGTCTTGATTACAACACCTGGACGGGGTTGTTTTCGAATTTGGTGATGCGTTCGTTCTCATTACTGTTTCTGTTTGCCGTTTTTTACCACGCATGGATTGGTGTGCGTGACATAGTCATGGATTATGTCAAATCGGCAAGAATACGCCTGGTTATCTATGTATTGGTGATCATGGCGCTGTTGCTGTATTCGATGTGGGCAGTACAAATTTTGTGGGGAATGTGATGGCAGTGGCGAAACGCACATTTGACGTTGTAATCGTGGGGGCGGGTGGCGCGGGGATGCGTGCGGCTCTGGCATTGTCTGAGGCCGGTTTGAAGGTGGCGGTATTGTCCAAGGTTTTTCCCACACGCTCGCACACGGTAGCGGCCCAAGGCGGTATTGCGGCATCGTTGGGTAATATCAGCGAGGACAATTGGCATTGGCATATGTACGACACGGTGAAAGGTTCGGATTATCTGGGCGATCAAGATGCCATTGAATTCATGTGTCGCGCCGCGCCGGAAGTGGTGTACGAACTGGAACACTTCGGCATGCCATTCGATCGTTTGGAAAATGGTAAAATTTATCAGCGCTCATTCGGCGGCCACATGCAAGACTATGGCAAGACCCCGGTGCAGCGCGCCTGTGCCGCCGCTGATCGAACTGGCCATGCCTTGTTGCATACGCTGTATCAAAAAAACATGCAGTCCAATACCATTTTTTTCGTGGAGTGGATGGCTCTGGATTTAATCCGCGACGAAGATGGGGATGTGCTTGGCGTGGTGGCAATGGAAATTGAAACCAGTGAAGTGATGATTTTGCAGGCACGTGCCACGCTGTTTGCCACCGGGGGGGCAGCGCGCATTTTTCAGGCCAGCACTAATGCTTACATTAATACCGGTGACGGCCTTGGCATGGCAGCCCGTGCCGGCATTCCGCTGGAGGACATGGAATTTTTTCAGTTTCATCCTACTGGCGTATACGGCGCGGGCGTGCTGATTTCAGAAGGTGTACGCGGGGAGGGCGGCTATCTCATCAACAAAGACGGTGAGCGCTTTATGTTGCGCTATGCGCCAAACGCCCAAGATCTCGCCAGCCGCGACGTGGTGTCACGCGCCATTGCCACTGAGATCAAGGAAGGGCGCGGTTGCGGCAAACATGGCGATCATGTTTTGTTGAAAGTTGACCACATTGGTGATGCTGTCATTCGCCAACGCCTGCCCGGTATCCGCGAGATTTCCCTAAAATTTGCGCATGTTGACCCGGCCCTGAACCCCATTCCGGTGGTGCCCACTGCGCATTATATGATGGGTGGCATTCCCACTAATTATCATGGACAAGTGGTTGCCCCGTACAAAACAGGGCCAGAAGAGGTGGTGCAGGGGTTCTATGCGGTGGGTGAATGCGCTTGCGTGTCGGTGCATGGCGCTAACCGGCTGGGCTGTAATTCATTGTTGGATTTGCTGGTGTTCGGGCGTGAGGTGGCGCGGCAGATTATCGAGGACTTGCAGCGTAATCCGCATCCAAAACCATTGCCGCACGATGCCGCTGAACGTCCGCTGGCGCGCCTTGCAAGGCTGAAGTCACAAAAAAATGGTGAGAGTGTGGCCGAAGTGGGAGCAGAAATGCGGCGCGTGATGCAAAATCATTGTGGTGTATTTCGGTTTCCTGATTTGCTGACTCAAGGCGTGGGAAAGATTCGCACAGTAGCCGAGCGCGTTAAAAATACCATGATTAATGATCAAAGTAGGGTGTTTAATACTGCATGCGTGGAGGCATTGGAGCTTGATAATCTAATCGAAGTAGCGCAAGCCACCATGGTTTCTGCCGCGGCGAGACAAGAAAGTCGTGGCGGCCACGCGCGTAATGATTTCCCGGAACGTGACGACGACCACTGGCTGAAGCATTCACTGTATTTTAGCGAAGGGCAAAAACTGGATTACAAGCCGGTTCGGCTGAAGCCGTTGACTGTGGAATCATTTCCGCTTAAGGCGCGGGTGTACTAATCAGGAGATAGAAGCGTGTCGGCAGCCAATTTTAAAACGGAAAATAATACTTATCGCAAATTGATCAGTGGTGGCTTGAGTTACCGTATTCCTCATTTTCAGCCGGACTATAGCTGGACGGAAAATGAATGGGGAGATTTGTGGGCGGATATTATGGGGGTGATTCAGGCCGACGGCGAACCAGCGCACTATATGGGCTACCTTGTATTGCAATCGAAAGATAACAGGATATTCGATGTGATTGAAGGGCAGCAGCGCTTGACGACCCTCATGCTGATTATTTTAGCGGCACTCAAGAATTTAACGCAATTGATCGCAGAAAAAAGTAATCCGGAGGTTAATCAGCAACGGATGAATCAAATTCGTCAAACCTATATTGCTTATCTTGATCCGGTAACGTTGGTGTCACAAACCAAGCTCACGCTCAATCGCAATAACGATATTTATTTTCAAAATTATTTGATCCCACTGGATTATTTATTGCAAAGTGGCTGTAAGGAATCTGAGCGCAGGTTGTGCAAAGCATTGGAATGGTTTGCGATCAAAATAAATGAATATACAAAAAATTCTGGCGGGGACGAAGGAATAACGCTGGCAAGTCTGGTGGAGTCAATTAGTGACAGGCTATTTTTTACGGTGATCAGTGTTACTGATGAGCTTAATGCCTATAAAGTATTTGAAATGTTTAATGCACGTGGCATACGGCTATCCTCAGTGGATTTGCTGAAAAATCATCTCTTGTCTGTTCTGTATGGCAATAAGGATTATTTGCATGAAATGAAAACTCTGGAAGACCGCTGGGAAGCAATGGTTATTTGTTTGGGTAGCGAGAGTTTCCCCGATTTTTTACTAGTGCACTGGATTAGCCGCCATACTTTTGTCAGGCAATCTGAACTTTTTAAAACCATACTCTCCAAAGTAACAAGCCGTGAAGAAGTTTTCAAGCTGCTGCAGGGTATGGAAGAGGATATAAAAACCTATCTGGCGCTTACCCAGGTGGAGTCATCACAATGGCCTGTGGATCTCAAGGAGTCTATTCAGGACTTGCATATGCTTAGAGTGCGCCAGCCTTTTCCATTGCTTTTAGCGGCTCATCGAATGCTGTCTGCCAGTGACTTTGAGCGTGTGCTGCGTAATTGTATAGCGATTGCGTTTCGCTACATTGTAATTGGCAGTCAGCCGACGAACAAACAAGAGAGCATTTATTATTTGGTGGCACAAAAAATTTCACGTGGCGATATGAGCACTGCGACAGCTGTATTGGAGGCCATGCAATTTATTTATCCTAGCGATGATGAATTTCGTAGCGCATTTTCTGATAAAAAAATTAGCGCTACTACTTCCCGCTGTGTAGGTTGGAAAAATAGGTATCAGGAAATGATTACGATTTTGAAAGTGCTGGCTTTAACGTAAAGTATGCTCTGTCATTAAATCAAACTAGTGGTAGGGGGTACCTTGTTGGAGTGTCGTTAGAAAGGCTGCGGACTCGTAATTATTTTGAGGTGTGATTGGACGAGATGCGGGGATGGCGGAGGTAAATGGCTCGACGCGGTTAGCAGAGGAATGGAACTATGCAATTCAAAATTTACCGGTATAACCCTGAAACTGATGAGCAGCCATATATGCGCAATTATGAGCTGGACATAGAAGCGGGCGATATGATGTTGCTAGATGCACTGCTTCTTATCAGGGAGCAGGACGACAGTCTGAGCTTGCGCAAATCTTGTCGCGAAGGAGTGTGCGGTTCGGATGCCATGAATATTAATGGGCGCAATGGCTTAGCTTGCATCACGCAGCTGTCCAGTTTGAAACAACCAATTGAATTGCGTCCGTTGCCCGGCCTGCCAGTTATACGTGACCTAATCGTGGACATGACACAGTTTTTCAAGCAGTACCATTCGATCAAGCCTTATTTGGTGAATAACGACCCGCCTCCGGAAACTGAGCGCTTACAGTCGCAAGCGCAGCGCGCCGAGCTGGATGGTTTGTATGAATGCATCTTGTGTGCCTGTTGTACAACTGCTTGCCCATCATTTTGGTGGAATCCGGATAAATTTGTAGGTCCCGCTGGTTTACTGCAAGCCTATCGTTTTATCGTTGATAGCCGTGATCAGGCAACGAGCGAGCGGCTAGATAATCTGGAAGACCCGTATCGGCTGTTTCGATGCCACACTATTATGAATTGTGTGGATGTATGCCCCAAAGGTTTGAATCCTACGGCAGCTATAGGAAAAATTAAAGCGTTAATGGTGAAGCGTGCAGTATGAAAGAATTGGAACGCGTGCGCTGGCGCTGTCGACGCGGCCTGTTGGAACTTGACATCGTGCTGGGCCGATTCATCGAGCAGCATTATGCAAGTTTGAATAAGGCGCAGCAGGTTGCATTTGATAGGTTGCTGGATATGCCCGATCCGATACTCTGGGATATGATTGCCGACACACAGTCTTCGTCGCTACAAAATGAGCAGCGTGCGGTGCTTGAATTGCTTCAGGCAGTTTGAGCTTTAACAGCGTGATCTGTTGTGACAGAAAGATGTAAAAATAGGAGGCAAAATGAAAGAAAAACGCGTTGCAACACTGATGCTGGATGATGGCCGTAGTATCGAGTTGCCGATATTGTCTGGCACTCTGGGTCCTGATGTGATCGACATCCGCGAATTGGGTAAGCTCGGCATGTTTACTTACGATCCGGCTTTCGTCTCCACCGCCAGTTGTTCTTCCAGTATCACTTTTATTGATGGTGACGCTGGATTACTGTATTACCGCGGTTATCCCATCGAACAACTGGCGGAAAAGTCGAATTTCCTCGAGGTGTGCTACTTGCTGCTGCACGGGGAATTACCGAATGCAGTACAGAAACGCGAGTTCAAGGGAAAGGTTATGCAGCACACCATGGTGCATGATCAACTTGCCCGTTTTTTTAACGGCTTCCGCCGTGACGCTCATCCGATGGCGGTAATGGTTGGGGTGGTGGGTGCGCTGTCGGCTTTTTATCATGATTCGCTTGATATCAATAACCAGGAACATCGCGAAATTTCGGCGTTACGCCTGCTGGCCAAGGTACCGACAATCGCCGCAATGACCTATAAATACTACATCGGTTTTCCATTTATGTTCCCAAAGAATGAATTTAGCTACGTGGAAAATTTCATGTACATGATGTTCGCTACTCCGGCAGAAGACTATGTGCCGAACCAGAAACTGGTGCGTGCACTGGAGCGTATTTTTATACTGCACGCTGATCACGAACAGAACGCCTCGACTTCGACTGTTCGGCTGGCCGGTTCCAGTGGGGCGAATCCATTCGCGTGCGTGTCCTCTGGTATTGCGGCACTGTGGGGGCCAGCGCACGGCGGTGCGAATGAGGCAGTGTTAAAGATGCTGGAAGAGATAGGTGATGTGTCGCGCGTGGCGGATTTTATACAGGGTGTAAAGGAAAAAAAATACCGTCTGATGGGCTTTGGCCACCGGGTATACAAAAACATGGACCCGCGCGCAAAAGTGATGCGCGCTACTTGCTATGAGGTGCTTGAAGAGTTGAAGCTGGAGAAGGATCCACTATTTTTAATGGCGCTAGAACTTGAGCAGATTGCGCTGCGGGACGAATACTTCATAGAGCGCAAGCTGTATCCCAACGTGGACTTTTATTCCGGAATCGTGCTGCGTGCGTTGGGTATCCCGAGCAATATGTTCACAGTAATCTTTGCTGTGGCACGCACCATAGGTTGGGTGTCGCAGTGGAATGAAATGATTGCTGACAGCGAGCGTAAGATTGGTCGTCCACGTCAGTTATATCAGGGTGCGACGCAGCGGGATTTTATACCGCTTGCCCAGCGCTAAAGTCGGATCGCAAAAACTCACACATGGAAAAATAGAGGCTGGAGGGTGTTTATGCGTTCTGATGTCATACCACATTGAATTCATTTGATGTACAGGTGCGGAAGTTTGATGAAGTAATGAAACGCAAAGACATCGCGACATAAATAGATGGGTAAACATACATGACGTCGGTAATGCAAACCATGCTAGGCAACTCTATCTTGTTTGGTGCCAATGCGCCGTATATTGAAGGTCTGTATGAGGCGTATTTGAGCGCCCCCGATTTGGTTTCCGATGAGTGGCGTGCTTACTTCGATAACTTGCAAAATATGCCAAGCGCTGTGCTGCAAGATTTGGCGCATAGTCCGGTAGTGCGTGCTTTTGCTGCCTTGCCGTTAACGGGTGTGCAAGGCGCAATTCAAGATGCTGATATGGCGCGCAAGCAGGTGGCAGTACTGCAACTTATCAATGCCCATCGTTTCCTCGGGGTGCGCCGCGCCAGCCTCGATCCGCTTAACCGGCATCTCAAGCTCGAAGTGCCTGAATTGGATCCAGCCTTTCACGGTCTCACTGAGGCGGACATGGATATCACATTCGAGACAGGCTCTCTAGTGGGTTCGCCACGTATGATGCTGCGGGAAATTCTGCGGCTGGTGCGTCAGACCTATTGCGGCAGCATAGGCGCAGAGTATATGTACATCAATGATGTTGTGCAGAAGCGCTGGATTCAAAATCGTCTGGAGAGCGTGCGCGGCCAGCCAAATTACAGTGCTGAAATGCAGCACCGTATCCTAGAGCGGCTGACTGCTGCCGAAACGTTGGAGCGCTATCTGCATACCAAGTATGTCGGCCAGAAACGTTTTTCGCTGGAGGGCGGTGAATCGCTTATTCCGATGCTCGAACATTTATTGCAACGTGCAGGCACACAGGGAGTGCGCGAGACAGTTATCGGCATGGCGCATCGTGGGCGCTTGAATGTGGTAGTGAACACGCTAGGCAAGCTGCCGCGTGATTTATTCGCTGAATTTGAAGGTAAGCACAGTGAACAGCTGACTTCCGGCGATGTGAAATATCACCAAGGTTTTTCCTCGGATATTCCTACGCCGGGCGGTGCGATGCACTTGGCTTTAGCGTTTAATCCTTCACACCTTGAAATCGTTAATCCGGTGGTAGAAGGCTCGGTGCGCGCGCGCCAGCATCGTCGCGGCGACAAGGAAGGGCGCGAGGTACTGCCGGTATTGCTGCATGGTGATGCGGCTTTCGCCGGACAAGGCGTGATCATGGAAACGTTCAGTCTGTCACAAACGCGCGGTTATCACACGGGCGGTACAGTACATATCATTATCAACAACCAGATCGGTTTTACTACTTCGGACAAACGTGATGCCCGATCTTCTTTGCACTGTACCGATGTAGCGAAGATGATAGAAGCCCCGATTTTTCATGTGAATGGAGATGATCCTGAAGCGGTATTGTTAATTACCGAAATTGCACTGGATTACCGCATGACCTTCAAAAGGGATGTCGTAATTGATATGGTGTGTTTCCGCAAGCTGGGTCATAACGAGCAGGATGAGCCGCTGGTTACGCAGCCGTTCATGTACCGTTATATTAATCAGCATCCAGGCACACGTGCGTTATATGCTAAACGTTTGTTAGAACAAACCGTGGTGGCGGAAGGGGAGCCGGAGGCGATGATTGCGGCCTATCGTCGCGCGATGGATGAGGGCATTAATCCGATTCAACCCGTGCTGAATGATTTTAATAAGGAATACGCAGTAAATTGGTCAAAATTCAGGAGTGGTGTGCCTTGGGTCGTAGCGGTGAATACTGCCATTCCGCACGAACAGTTGCAAAAATTGGCTCAGCGGCTGACGGAAGTCCCGACAGATTTCAAGCTTCATTCGCGCGTGGAAAAAATTATCACCGATCGCCGCGCCATGGGTAATGGCGAACTGGCTTTGGATTGGGGCATGGCAGAAAACCTGGCCTATGCCAGCTTGGTAGCTGAGGGTATTCCAGTTCGTTTGTCTGGGGAAGACAGCGCGCGCGGCACCTTTTTCCATCGTCATGCCGTGCTGCACGACCAAAATCGCGTGCAGTGGGACAAGGGCTATCACATTCCCTTGCAAAATATTGCGCCGAATCAGGCCGATTTCATCGTGATTGATTCCATTCTTTCGGAAGAGGCGGTGCTGGCATTTGAGTATGGTTATGCTAGCGCTGAACCCAATTCGCTGGTTATATGGGAGGGGCAGTTCGGCGATTTCGCTAATGGTGCTCAAGTGGTAATCGATCAATTCATCTCGTCGGGGGAGGCCAAGTGGGGACGCATGTGTGGGCTGGTGATGTTTTTGCCACATGGTTATGAAGGGCAGGGGCCGGAACATTCGTCTGGGCGCATTGAGCGCTATTTACAGCTGTGTGCAGATTACAATATTCAAGTATGTATTCCTTCCACTCCAGCTCAGATGTTCCATTTGCTGCGTCGCCAGATGTTGCGCCCGATACGCAAGCCGCTCATTGTATTTACGCCTAAAAGCATGTTGCGCAGCAAGGACGCATCTTCGCCGCTGAATGACTTGGCTCAGGGTTCATTTCAGCCAGTGATTGGAGAGGTGGATGCGCTGGAAGCTGCCAAGGTGCGGCGTATTATCGTGTGCAGCGGAAAAATTTATTATGAGCTTAAGGCCGCGCGACGCGAACGCGGCATTCAAAATGCCTTGCCGAAGTCCTTGTCTCCGGAAGAAGTGGCGATTATCCGGCTGGAACAACTTTATCCTTTTCCGCATGATGCTTTCGAGGCACAGATTGCCAATTATCCAAATGCGATGGAATTGCTGTGGTGCCAAGAAGAGCCGGGTAATCAGGGCGCGTGGCATCGCATCCAGCACTATCTGCTGCGCCATCTGCGTGATGGGATGAGGCTTGCTTATGCGTTGCGATCTTCTTCGGCATCGCCCGCAGCAGGATATTTGGCAGTGCATAATGAACAACAGAAGGCGGTGATAGACGCCGCATTCCGCTGCGATCTCGACATTAAATCAGGAGCAAGACACCATGCAAATTGAAGTGAAAGTGCCGCAGCTTTCTGAATCGGTTTCCGAAGCCACTCTGGTGTCTTGGCACAAGCAGCCGGGTGAAGCTGTGGCTGAAGGTGAGAATCTGATCGATATTGAGACCGACAAGGTGGTTTTAGAGTTACCCGCGATCAAATCTGGAGTGCTGACCAAAATTCTCAAGCAGAATGGTGACAAGGTGACCAGCAGTGAGGTGATTGCCCTACTGGATACCGATTCCAAACCTGAAGTGAGCAGAGCCGCGCAACCAGATGTGACGGCCAAGGAGCAAGCTGCCGTGATGCCTGCAGCGCAGAAGATCGCGGCAGAAAATAAAATTGACACTACTGCGATTAGCGGTAGCGGACGTGGCGGGCGCGTCATCAAGGAAGATGTGCTGATTGCGATGCAGGAAAAAGCGGCTGTGCCAGCTACCGCAGTTCCGCAACCAACAGCGGGTGGGCGTGTGGAACAGCGCGTGCCAATGACTCGCATCCGTCAGCGCATCGCCGAACGCTTGCTGCAATCGCAACAGAATGCCGCAATTCTCACTACTTTTAATGAAGTGAATATGCTGCCAGTGATTGAGTTGCGCAATCACTATAAGGATGCTTTTGAAAAGAAGCATGGCGTAAAGCTTGGTTTCATGTCATTTTTCATCAAGGCCACGGTGCTTGCGTTGCATAAATTCCCGGTGGTGAATGCATCGGTGGATGGCACGGATATCATCTACCACGGCTATTACGACATCGGCGTGGCAATCGGCAGCGAGCGCGGTTTGGTGGTGCCTGTCATCCGCGATGCTGACAAACTTTCGCTAGCCGACATCGAAAGACAAATCATTGACTTCGGTGCACGTGCCAAGGACGGCAAGATTACGCTGGAAGAGTTGACTGGCGGTACCTTCTCTATTTCTAACGGTGGCGTGTTCGGCTCCATGCTCTCTACCCCGATTATCAACCCGCCACAGAGCGCCATCCTCGGTATTCACGCCACCAAAGACAGACCAGTGGCTGAAAATGGTCAAGTCGTCATTCGCCCGATGAACTACCTCGCGCTGTCATATGATCACCGCATCGTTGATGGGCGTGATGCCGTATTATTTCTCGCCACTATCAAAGAGGCGTTGGAATATCCTGGACGAGTGTTGCTGGATTTGTAACTACGCTTTTGCCGATCCTGGCCAGAATGAAATGAAGAATTTCTTACGAGTTCAGAACTGAATAAAAGGATTTCATTATGTCGAAATCATTTGATGTTGTAGTTATCGGTGCCGGCCCCGGAGGTTATGTGGCGGCGATACGCTGTGCTCAATTAGGTCTGAACACAGTCTGCATCGACGATTGGAAAAGCGCGCAAGGCAAGCCCAGTTTAGGCGGGACTTGTCTTAATGTAGGCTGTATTCCATCCAAAGCTTTGCTGGAGTCTTCGGAAAAATTCGAGCATCTGACGCATGATTTTGCTGCGCACGGCATATGTGCCGAAAATGCGCACGGCATATGTGCCGAAAATGCGCGCGTGGATGTGCCGAAAATGATTGCGCGAAAGAATAAGATTGTGTCCGATTTCACCCTGGGCATTAGTCAGTTATTCAAGAAAAATAAAGTGAGTTCACTGCATGGCAGGGCTCAACTTCTGGGTCGGGATGGTGATGTATGGCGTGTCGGAATTACGGATGGAGAGGAGGAGGTGACTGCGAAACATATTATCATTGCCACTGGCTCAACGTCGCGTATTTTGCAGCAAGCCCCGCTGGATGGGGTGCAGGTTGTGGACAATGTAGGCGCTTTGAGTTTTAGCGAGACGCCCAAGCGCCTCGCGATCATCGGCGCAGGGGTTATTGGACTGGAACTCGGCAGTGTGTGGCGCAGATTGGGGGCTGAGGTGACGCTACTGGAAGCCTCGTCGGTATTCCTTCCTGCCGCTGATGAGCAAGTGGCGAAAGAAGCGTTACGTACTTTTACCAAGCAGAAGCTGACTATTCACTTGGGCGCACAGATTGATGGTGTCATTCAGTCTGCTGAGGCAGTAAATATTAATTGGCGCGATATACAGGGCGCCGTGCAGGAATTGGTTGCGGACAAGTTGATCGTTGCAGTAGGGCGTGTGCCAAATACGCAAGGTCTGAGCGCAGAAGCGGTCGAGCTCAAGCTGGGCCCCGCAGGGCGCATTGAAGTGGATGAACATTGCCGTACCAGCCTACCGAATGTGTATGCGGTGGGCGATGTGGTGCGGGGGCCGATGCTGGCGCACAAGGCGTCGGAGGAGGGCGTGATGGTGGCGGAATTGATCGTCGGGCAGATGGGATGCTGCGACTTGAATTTGGTGCCAAATGTAATGTATACCGCTCCTGAAATCGCTTGGGTGGGTAAGACTGAACAGCAGCTTAAGGCAGCGGGCGTCGCTTACAAGGCTGGTCAGTTCCCCTTTCTTGCTAATGGACGTGCCCGCGCCTTGGGTGACACGACGGGATTTATTAAAATCATCGCCGATGCTAATACAGATCGTATCCTCGGCGTGCATATCATAGGTCCGATGGCATCTGAGCTCATTCAGCAGGCAGTGCTGGCGATGGCGTTCTCGGCTAGTAGTGAAGATTTGGCGCGCACCATTCATGCACATCCGTCATTGTCTGAAGTGATGCATGAAGCGGCTCTGGCAGTCGCTAAACGCACGATTCATATATGACCAAAATGTTTTGCGCTGATCAAATTTCAACTAGGACGATAACACGGTTAGTTGTTTAGGCGGAGTGGGTACTTCCGCTATTTCAATGCTTGCACAGCTTGATCATTATGTAGCGGCAGTGAGAGCAAAGATAGTGAGTATGAATATTTGAAATTGTCAGATGGCGACCGAATTACAGACGGCGTGTCTTGATTTGATTGCACAACGCATGTCTCTTCGTAATTACCCGAAGTATTTTAGAAGGTGCTGCATGACCCATCATATGGGCGCACCATCTTAAAATAGGCTGACATTTCCCATTTACGCTTACCGCCTACTTACTTATCATATGTTACAATTGCCCTGTTGTTGGAACGGGCGAAAGTGGCGGAATTGGTAGACGCACTGGATTTAGGTTCCAGCGCCGCAAGGCGTGAGAGTTCGAGTCTCTCCTTTCGCACCAACTGAAGAATTCACTTATTTACCTAAGGAAAGTTAGCATGTCGAGTATAGAAATCATGAGCGGGTTGGAGCGCCGCCTTAATGCATCCATCCCTCTGCAACTGATTGGCAGTGAAATGGAAGCGCGCCTGAAGAATCTGGCACGTACCGCTGAGGTGCCTGGTTTCAGGCCGGGCAAGGTGCCGTTCAAGATTTTGGAGCAAAAACACGGTGCGAAAATACAGCAGGAAGTGTTGCAAGATGCTTTACGGCAGTCCTTTGCCAAAGAAGTGCAGGAGAACCAATTGAAAGTGGTTGGTTATCCAACTTTTGAGGTCAAGACCACCGACCCGGATGCCGTGTGGATCGAATATAGTGCGACTTTTGAGGTTTATCCTGAAGTCGTATTGGGTGATATTAGCGCTGAAAGCATGGAGCAAGCGGTTTATACCCTGAGCGATGCCGATGTTGATACCACGATTGCTACTCTACGTAAGCAACACGCGACATTCGAAGTGGTTGATCGTGCGGCGCAAAATGGAGACAGGGTGCATATTGATTTTAGTGGCTTACTGGAAGGCAAAATATTTGAAGGTGGTGAGGCCAGGAATTTAGCTGTGTTGCTGGGTGCCGGGCGTTTATTGCCGGATTTTGAAAATGCCATCATCGGCATGAAGGCTGGAGAAAAAAAATCTTTCGATATGACTTTCCCTCCAGACTATCAGGCTGAGAAAGTGGCTGGCAAGTCAGCAGCTTTTACGATTACCTTGCACAAGGTAGAAGAGCAGCATTTGCCAGAGATTGACGCTAAATTTGCCAAGTTACTTGGTATAGAAGATGGCGATGTGAATAAACTAAAGACTGAAGTCCGCGATAATCTAGAGCGCGAAATCAAGCGTCGTTTAATGGTGCGTAACAAAGACAGCGCAATGGCGACCTTGCTGAAAGTTACTCAACTGGAGATACCCAAGGCACTATTGGATGCTGAAGCGCAGAGCTTGATGCAGCAAACTATGCGCGATATGAAAAAGCGCGGAATGGAAATGCCGAAGGGGGAGGAATCGTTACCACTTGAACTGTTTACGGAACGTGCGCAAAAGCGTGTCAAGTTGAGCCTGATCTTGACAGAGTTGGTAGATAAATATGATTTACACGCTAAACCTGAGCAGATTAAGGCGCTGGTTCAGGATTATGCACAAAGTTATGACAACCCAGAAGAAGTGGTGCAGTGGCACTATAATGATCCGACACGCTTGCAAGACGCGGAAAATTTGGTGCTGGAGGATAACGTGGTGGTTTGGGTGACGGATGCTGTTAAGGTGACAGAGAGGGTGATGGAATTTAACGAGTTGATGGAGAATGCCGCGTGATGTATAGCGAAATACCTCAAAATAATGAGGACCCGCAAAATATCGGTATGATTCCGATGGTGATAGAAACCAGCGGGCGTGGAGAACGTGCATACGACATTTATTCACGTTTGCTCAAGGAACGCGTAATATTTTTGGTTGGCAACATCAATGATATGACCGCTAACTTGGTGGTAGCACAATTGTTATTCCTTGAGTCTGAAAATCCAGATAAGGAGATTCATCTTTATATCAATTCGCCTGGCGGCTCTATTTCGGCAGGCATGGCGATTTACGACACTATGCAATTCATAAAACCAGATGTTTCTACGTTGTGCATCGGCATGGCGGCATCTATGGGCGCTTTTTTGTTGCAGGCCGGTGCAAAGGGAAAGCGATTTGTTCTGCCTAATTCTTCGGTAATGATTCATCAGCCGTTGGGAGGATTTCAGGGGCAGGCAACGGATATCGAGATTCATGCTAGATATATTCTGAGTCTGCGTGAGCGCCTGTATGCCCTGATGGCGCAGCACACAGGTCGCGATGTCGAGGAAATTGCCCGTGATAGCGAGCGCGATAAATTCTTAAATGCGACTGAAGCAGTCGATTATGGCTTGGTAGATAAAGTGCTGGACAAGCGCGCTTAAACAACTGCATAGGCTTAATTGATAGATAATAAATAGTGGTGATAAACAAAACAGGGGATATGAATGGTGCTGGATAAAAGCAAGGGCGACAAATTATTGTACTGTTCGTTTTGCGGCAAGAGCCAGCATGAAGTTCGCAAACTGATTGCGGGGCCTTCTGTATTCGTATGCGACGAATGTGTCGAGCTTTGTAATGACATTATTCGTGAAGAAGTTAATAGTGTTGTGTCCGGCAAGACGGACAAGGCTGACCTGCTTGTACCGCATGAAATTCGTGCACGTCTTGACGAGTATGTGATCGGTCAGGAACATGCTAAGAAAATTTTGTCTGTGGCAGTGTATAACCATTATAAGCGCTTGAGAAGTACTAGTAAGGATGGTGTGGAGCTGGCCAAGAGTAATATTTTACTTCTCGGTCCGACTGGTTCTGGAAAAACCTTGCTGGCGCAAACCTTGGCGCGTTTACTTGACGTGCCGTTTGTGATGGCCGATGCTACTACGCTCACCGAAGCGGGGTATGTTGGGGAAGATGTCGAGAACATTATTCTGAAGCTATTACAAGCGTGTGACTATGACGTGGAGCGCGCGCAGCGCGGTATTATTTATATTGACGAAATTGATAAGATTTCTCGCAAATCAGACAATCCTTCTATCACTCGTGATGTTTCTGGTGAAGGGGTGCAACAGGCGCTACTCAAGTTGATCGAGGGTACCAAGGCGTCTGTTCCGCCCCAGGGTGGCCGCAAACATCCTAATACCGAGTTTTTGCAGGTGGACACTACTAATATTCTTTTTATATGCGGTGGGGCGTTCGATGGCATGGAGAAGGTTATACTCAATCGCTCAGAGAAAACCGGTATTGGTTTTGGCGCAAGCCTCGCCAAACATGGCGACAAGAAGAGTGTGGGCACAGTGCTGCGTAATTTGGAGCCAGAAGACTTGATCAAGTTTGGTTTGATCCCAGAATTCGTTGGACGCCTGCCAGTGGTTGCTACACTGGAAGAGTTGGATGAAACGGCATTAATTCAAATTTTGACAGAACCTAAAAATGCCTTGACCAAACAATACCATAAATTGTTCGCGATGGAAGGCGTGGATATGGAATTTCATGAGGGCGTATTACAGGCTATCGCCAAAAAAGCGCTGGAACGTAAGACGGGTGCACGTGGCTTGCGTTCTATTCTGGAACATTCTTTGCTCGATATTATGTACGACCTGCCTTCGATGGATAATGTGAGCAAGGTGGTGCTGGATGTAAGCAGCACAAATGACGAAATTAAACCAATTGTGATATACGCGGATACTTCCAGGGCAGCTTAATTATATTTATAGTAGCACCCTACATTAAGTTGATGTGCGGTGATTTGTATTGTCACTTGAATTATTTCGCCGCGCCCCCATCTAACTGTCAAGTTAATCCATAGAGGAGTTTCCTGCCATGACTGAGCATGATACTAATGCACTTGTTTCCAGTTTTTTCCCATTACTTCCTTTACGTGATGTAGTGGTGTTTCCGCATATGGTAATTCCATTGTTTGTTGGACGCGCGAAATCGATTAAGGCGTTGGAATCTGCTATGGAAGCGGGTAAGAGCATTGTGCTGGTGGCGCAAAAAACTGCCGCTAAAGATGAGCCTGCCGCAGAGGATTTGTATCGCGTTGGTAGCATTGCTAATATTTTGCAGATGCTTAAGTTGCCTGATGGTACCGTTAAGGTTCTTGTGGAGGGTACGCAACGTGCAACAATATTGCACGTATTAGATGAAAAAAGTCATTTTGATGCTGATATTGATCCAGTTTTAGTTGGCGACAGTTTGGGTAGTGAAGCAGAAGCTATGCGTCGTGCCTTAATTAATCAATTTGACCAATATGTTAAGCTAAACAAGAGAATTCCGCCGGAAACACTGACGTCTTTGGCTGGTATGGATGATTCCGGGCGATTAGCGGATACCATAGCAGCGCACTTACCACTCAAATTAGAGCAAAAGCAGGAAATACTGGAAATCTTTGATGTTCGAAAGCGTTTTGATCATTTGTTGGGTCTATTGGAAGCTGAGCTTGACATATTGCAAGTAGAAAAACGGATTCGCGGACGAGTCAAGCGGCAGATGGAAAAAAGCCAACGCGAGTATTACTTGAATGAGCAAGTAAAAGCGATACAGAAGGAGTTGGGAGAAGGTGAAGATGGTGCAGATTTCGAGGAGTTGGCAAAAAAAATAAAGGCTGCGCATTTGCCTAAGGAAGCGCGCGCCAAGGCCGAAGCCGAAATGAAAAAATTGCGTTTAATGTCCCCCATGTCTGCCGAGGCGACTGTGGTGCGCAACTACATTGATGTGTTGGTGGCTTTGCCGTGGAAAAAGAAAACGAAGATTAATAATAAGTTGAAATCAGCTGAAGAAATTTTGGAAGCAGATCATTATGGATTGGAGAAGGTGAAAGAACGTATTGTGGAGTATCTTGCTGTGCAGCAACGCGTCGACAAGATGAAAGCACCTATCTTGTGTTTAGTTGGGCCGCCAGGTGTTGGTAAGACTTCGCTTGGTCAGTCTATTGCACGAGCTACAGGCCGTAAATTTATTCGCATGTCGCTAGGTGGAGTGCGTGATGAGTCAGAAATTCGGGGTCATCGTCGCACTTATATTGGTTCTATGCCTGGTAAAATTTTGCAGAACATGACCAAAGTTGGCGTGAAAAATCCGTTATTCTTACTCGATGAAGTAGATAAGATGGGTATGGATTTTCGTGGCGACCCTTCATCGGCGCTGCTTGAGGTGCTTGATCCAGAGCAGAACCATACTTTTGTTGATCATTATGTCGAAGTCGAATACGACTTGTCTGATGTAATGTTTGTTGCGACCGCAAATACCATGAATATCCCTGCTCCGCTTTTGGATCGTATGGAAATTATTCATGTATCAAGTTATACCGAAGACGAAAAAGTAAATATTGCGATGCATTATTTAATTCCAAAAGCACTTAAGAACAATGGATTGAAGCTTGAAGAAATTGGTATTTCAGAAAGCGCAATTCGTGACATATTGCGTTATTACACCCGTGAAGCGGGTGTGCGGAGCTTGGATCGCGAGCTTTCCAAGATTTGCCGTAAAGTGGTGAAAGCATTATTGCTCAAAGGGCGCGATAGCAAGGTAATGGTAAACGCTCGTAACTTGGACAAATATCTTGGAGTGCGGCGTTATAGCTATGGAATCGCAGAGAAACATAATCAGGTTGGACAAGTAACTGGATTAGCGTGGACAGAAGTTGGCGGTGAATTACTAACCATTGAAACTGCAGTATTACCAGGCAAAGGTAATATCACCCCCACTGGCAAATTAGGCGAAGTTATGAAAGAGTCGATTCAAGCTGCACTTAGCGTAGTGCGTAGCCGCGCCCGTAGCTTGGGTATTTCTGACGAATTTTACCAAAAAACTGATTTACATATCCACTTACCTGAAGGCGCTACACCAAAAGATGGGCCGAGTGCTGGTGTCGGTATTTGTACGTCGATAGTATCGGCGTTAACTGGTATCCCGGTGCGTGCTGATGTGGCGATGACCGGGGAAATTACGCTACGTGGCGAGGTGTTGCCGATTGGTGGATTAAAAGAGAAGTTACTGGCAGCTCAACGTGGTGGCATTAAAGTTGTTTTGATTCCAGAAGAAAATACTAAGGATCTTGTTGAAATTCCTGATAACGTAAAAAATAAACTTGAAATTCATCCAGTTAAATGGATTGAACAGGTGTTGGAAATGGCTCTGGAACGTAAGCCAGAACCACTGCCTGAGGCTGCGCCAGTAGTCAATCCGATTTTGGTGGCGGATGAAAGTCGCGCTACTGTGATCAAACATTGATGAAATATGCGCAAATTTCTAAAAGCCATTGTAAGTGTATAATAATGTGCTAATTTATTTGATGGTGCTAGAACTCCTTGATATAAAACTATTGTAGATTTTTCTTTGGTTGTGGCGCGTTGCATGTTTGAAATTTTAGTGTTGGTGGGTTGACCTTGATTAAAGCAGTGAAAGTATCGAAATACTGCACTGGTAAAGGTCTGAGGAATGTTGTAGAATAATACTTTGATTGGGTGCTTAGCTCAGCTGGTAGAGCGTCGCCCTTACAAGGCGAATGTCGGGGGTTCGAACCCCTCAGCACCCACCAGCTGCTTAAATTTGGAGTGGTAGTTCAGTTGGTTAGAATACCGGCCTGTCACGCCGGGGGTCGCGGGTTCGAGTCCCGTCCACTCCGCCACATTAAGGCGAACGAAAGTTCGCCTTTTTTTATTTATTTTAAATAAATTTTATCGGGCGGTTATTATGTTTGATTTTGTGCATGGGAATCGACGATTTGTACAAATCGTGTTGTTGCTCATTATTCTTACGTTTACATTTTGGGGCGTGGATTCCTACAATAAGTCCTCCCATAGCGAAGCTTTAGCTACAGTGAATGGTGAAAAAATCAACCAAGCAGAGTTCGATCAAGCTGTGCGTCAGCAGCAAGAGAGAATGCGTAAAATGATGGGTAGCAACTATGATCAAACTATGTTTGATAAGCCTGAAACAAAACGTGCGATCCTGGAAAGTCTAGTTAGCCAACGTTTGTTGATTTCGCAGGCGCGTTCCATTGGATTAACTGTAAATGAGAAATATTTGGCTCAGAGTATAGCTGGTATCGAAGCGTTTCAAAAAGATGGAAAATTCGATAAGCAGCTTTATGAGTCAGTCTTGCGTCGTGAGAAACTGACGCCGATGACATTTGAGTCAAACGTAGCACGAGAACTATATATGCACCAGTTGATTGACGCATATATGCGGAATGGTTATGCATCAAATATTATTACGGATAATTTAATACGCTTAAATGAACAGCAACGTGTTGTTGCTGTAGCAAAAATTTCTTTTGAAACATATCTAAAACAGGCGAAAGTAGATGAAACTGCGGTACAAAGTTATTATGATATGAATTTGAAGGAATTTCAGACGGATGAGCAGGTGCGGGTGGAGTATGTGACATTCTCGGCCGATGCATTGCAATCACAAGTGGCAGTGGATAAAACTGATATTAAAAAATATTACGATGAGCATCAGAATGAATTTGGTTCACCAGAACAGCGCAAGGCTGCACATATTCTGATTGCGGTGGCCGCGCAGGCAGCAGATGCAGATAAGCTGGCTGCCAAGGCTAAAGCAGCGCAGGTATTGCAGCAAGTTAAACAGTCACCAGATAAATTCGCCGAATTAGCTAAACAATATTCGCAGGATCCTGGCTCCGCTGCTAGTGGAGGTGATCTTGGTCAGTTTGGCCCCGGGATGATGGTCAAGCCATTCGAAGAGGCCGTATTCAAGCTTAAGGTAGGCGAAATTAGCGATTTGGTACAAAGCGATTTTGGCTATCATATTATCAAGCTGCTGGCAGTGAATCCTGCTAAAGTGCTTCCGCTGGATGAGGCACAGAGTGTTATTACGCAGAGGTTGAAATTGCAGAAAGCAAATGATAAGTTTGCCGAATTGGCAGAGAAATTTAGCAATATTGTGTATGAGCAGAGTGATGCTCTCAAACCAGCTGCAGAATTGGTTAAAATGCCGCTACAGCAAAGCGGTTGGTTGCACAAAAAACAGGTTGGACCATTACCTTGGACGGATAAAGCGTTACAGGCTGTGTTTGCGGAAGATGTAACGAACAAGAAGCGTAATAGCGCTGCTATCGAGATCGCGCCTAATACTTTGTTCGCGGCACGGTTGCTGGAATATAAGCCAGCTAGCACACTTCCGTTTAAGGAGGTAAATGCAAGTATTCGCCAGAAACTACTGCGCAAGCAAGCGTTAGAGCTTGCGGTCAAACAGGGGAAATTAGTGTTGGCGAAGTTGCAACGTGGTGAAAAGGTTAACGTGGAATGGACAGTACCGACTGTAGTAACGCGTGAACAGCATGCTGAGCTTGATAATAGTCTGGCTCGTCAAGTATTTCAGGCAAACGCGGCTGTTCTTCCGGTATATATGGGTGTCGAAAATGAACAGAATGGCTATGTATTGGTTCGTATAGATGCAATTAAAGACATTACTGGCACCGACGATACCAAGCGTGCGCGTTATATGCAGCAACTTCGCCAAATAACTGGTGATGAAGCGTTTCAAGCATATCTTGCGGATACCAAAAAACACGTTGGTATTACCATGAAATCTTTTTCTGCTGAGGAAAATAAATAATCCGTTTCCTTCTAAGTTAAATAAGCTGCGGATGCGCGAGGGAAAGGGGTGAGCAGGAAACAGCAAGTAATGAGGGGATTCTAGCTATCATTGGAATGCCAAGCCAGTAAAAACTGAGGTACGAGTGCTTTGTGCTCGCCTCTGAGCAGGTTCCGGATAACGTTGGCGACATTGGTGAGCCATATTAGGCATCCCGCTTGAGGAATGAGAACAACACTGTTGCGTTGTGCCGTGCTGAAGTGTAGTGGTTCAGACTTAATCTGACAGTAAGGTCTTGCCAAAGGGTGGGGTTACCCGGTTTGATAGAGGTGCGAATCTTTATCAACCAAAGCGCGTAAGCGCAAAGGAGTAACCCCATGAG
>QFXJ01000022.1 GCA_003402375.1 Candidatus Nitrotoga sp. CP45 | reverse complement strand
CTGCATAGCGCTTGATCGCTGCGTTTACGGCATACCAACTGAGACCACAGTGTTCAACTATTTGCATGACTGGCATTCCCTTGCGGTGCATGCGAATAACTTGCTTGCGCCTCTCGTGGAGCACCTCCCTTGTTTGTTTTCTTGCGTCGTCTTTTTCCATACGCAATGATACATGTCTTGCTCAAAAAAATCACGGATAATTCGTGCCGAGTCTATAGTGCGCTAATCGAGGGGTTTCGGACATCGTGAGCAACCCAAGCTCAAAGTATTATGCCATTGAAGTATCGTTCTTGATCTGGTTTGTGCTTTTGCCAGCGCAGTAGTATGGCTCGTAATCGATGGCGAAAAAATCCGTTGATTGATGAGAAAATGAACCGGTGAGTGGTTGGACATAGCCGTGCTAGCCTTGGAGAGACGGTTGAAGAAGGCCGTGTACACGTAATCGGTGGAGTTTCCTTTGTTACGTTTCGTATAGGCGCGGATTTTATCTCGTAATGGCATTATTTTTTGCGTACCCCTTGCGCGGTTCTCTGCGAACCGCTAACCCAGAAGCTCGAACCCCTGACTTTTCACCTGGCAATCCCCAACATATAGGCTTTGTCTGGATGGAGCGTCGGCTCTAACGTTGTGTGGTTGGTTCTTGAGTCCTACCCCCCCTGGGGTGATGCTGTGCATGCAGTTGTTTCAGCCGTTCGCGTGCTACATGCGTGTAAATCTGCGTGGTAGAAATATCAGCATGGCCAAGCAGCAGTTGTACTACGCGCAGATCTGCTCCATGATTAAGTAAATGTGTAGCGAAGGCGTGGCGCAAGGTATGTGGCGACAGTGGTTTGTGTAGGCCACCGTGTTTGGCATGACGTTTGATGAGATACCAGAACATTTGCCGCGTCATCTCTGTGCCACGCTGAGTAACGAACATCGCTGCATTTAATTTATTGCCCAGCAAGGCGGGGCGCGCATCAACCAGATAGCGGCGCAGCCAGTCCAGCGCTTCCTCTCCCAGTGGTACTAGGCGTTCTTTATTACCCTTGCCCATCACGCGCACTACGCCCATGTCGAGGCTGACCTGTGCGACGCTTAAGCTGATTAACTCGGAAACGCGCAATCCACTGGCATATAGCACTTCCAGCATAGTGCGATCACGCATGCCCAGAGGTGTATTTATATCAGGTGCTTGCAGCAGCATATCCACATCCTGTTCGGTAAGCGTTTTTGGCAGGTTACGCGGCAGCTTGGGGGTAGCGATTTGGAGGGTGGGATCAGTGTCTACTTTGGTCTGCCGTAACAGATAACGGAACATGCGTTTGAGGCTTGATATGGCACGACTGGTACTGGTTGCTTTAGCTTTTTGTTCGATGACCAAATAGGCAAGAAAGCCTTGGACGTCAGCGTGTGTGGCCTCTAGCAAGGTAGAATTATGCTGTTTTTCCATCCAGAGAATAAATTTGCACAGATCGCGTCTGTAGCTTTCCAGTGTGTTGCGCGACAAGCCATCTTCTAGCCACAGGCAGTCGCAGAATTCATCCAGGATGTCAGTGTTGTTCATACATCTTAATCATTTACAATTGGCGCATCAGTGTAATCAATTGGTTACGAGCGAAGTCCGACAGACTCCTTGGTTTGATTGTTTTCATATGCTAGCAACCAGCATTTGATATCCAGCGCATCCCCTCCGCGCTGGTGTATGAAGCCGCCGATACCAGACTTGCTCACCACGCGATGGCAGGGGATGACAATGGGAATGGGATTTGCGCCGCACGCCTGACCAACCGCTCGCGGGCTGGAACCTAGCAACGTGGCAAGATCGCCATAATTTCGTGTTTGTCCGGATGGGATAGCAGATATTGCTTGCCACACTTTTGTTTGATGGGCAGTGCCGTTAAGCTTGAGTGAAAGATTAAAATGAAAAATTGGATCAATGAAATAGGCCTGTAATTGTTCGCACACCTCTCGAGCGAACGCTTGGCTCGGTGGTAGTGGCGTGGCACTCGGCTCCAGAAAGTCGATGCCGGTCAGCGCATCCGCCTCACAGCGGATACCAAGCATGCCAAATGGTGTAGGTAGCTTTGCCTGATAATTCATTTACCTTCCTTCCACGAATATTTAGCTAGTTTCATGAGGTAAACCTTCGGCTTCGCCAAGGACTCCCCAAGGCTCTTTGATCTGTTAGTCGGTCGTATTGAAACTTTTGTATCTATCAAAAAAAGAAGTTTCAAGATACAAGAATATCAGGGTCTGAGCCATATGGGATGGAACCTTTAAATATCAGGTAGTTTATATTCCCAAGCGACGGAAGCAAGCAATGTTTGGTGCATTGCGCAAGCATTCATTCAGGGAGATATTTCGAGAATTGGCGTTACAAAGAAAGTGCAAAGTTGTTGAATGGTACTTGATGGTTGACACATGTTCATGTGTGTTTAATCAGGGACAGGAAGACGTACGTTATAACCCAATGAATTTTGGCTATAGACGCTTTTAGGTGGCTTATGTGTTACCAGAGTCTTTGAGGTATCCCAGCAGTGAACCTCCGGTTTTGCCGGAGGTAATCAATTTGCCTATTCTCATTTTAAATAAAAATAAGAATGAACTAACTGCAAACTTAAACCGCTTTGCGGTTAGGGAGTTTTTCCTTGATACGTGCGGATTTTCCGGAACGGTCACGCAAGTAGTACAGCTTGGCACGACGCACATCACCACGGCGCTTTACTTCGATACTGGCGATGGCTGTTGAATAGGTTTGAAAAGTACGTTCCACTCCTTCACTAGCGGAAATTTTCCGCACGATAAAAGACGAATTTAGACCACGATTGCGTTTTGCAATCACTACGCCCTCATAAGCCTGCACGCGTTTGCGTTCACCTTCGACCACGTTCACATTGACGATAACAGTGTCGCCAGGAGCGAAGCTCGGGATTACTTTTCCCAGACGGGCAATTTCTTCTTGTTCAAGTATTGCGATAAGATTCATTTTATTTCCTCTTTTTGTACGGATGCTTGTTCCTGCTGGTACTCTGCCAGTAGCCGAGCTTCCTGTTTTGTTAACTGGCGCTGTGCCAGCAAATCTGGGCGGCGTTGCCAGGTCCGTCCTAGCGCCTGCTTCAACCGCCACTTCTCTATCTCGGCGTGGTGTCCGGAAAGTAAAACCTCTGGTATGCCTTCGCCTTCAAAAATTTCTGGCCGCGTGTAATGCGGACAATCCAGCAAGCCCGCTACAAACGAGTCCTGCTGTGCTGATTCGGCATCCCCCAGCACACCGGGCAAGTGCCGTACCAGACTGTCTATTAGCACCATTGCTGCCAGCTCGCCACCGGATAACACATAGTCACCGATGGAAAGTTCTTCATCCACCTGCTGTCGTATCAGGCGTTCATCTACACCCTCGTAACGGCTTGCCAGCAGAATCAAACCATCATTCCGCTCCAAAAGTTCCTTCACCACTTCGTGGGTTAGTTGTCGTCCTTGTGGTGACAAGTGGATTACACGACTTTTTACCACGCCAGTTTGCGCTTGGCTTTGTTTCGCTGTTGCGATTGCCTGCGCTAGTGGCTCTGCCAACATCAACATTCCCGGACCGCCGCCATAAGGTCGGTCATCCACGGAACGATGCTTGTCGATGGTGAACTCACGCGGATTCCATGTGCGGAGCACAAACCTGCCTTGCTCCGCCGCTCGCCGCGTTACTCCATATTGGGTAATCGCGTCGAACATTTCCGGGAATAGCGTAACGACATCAAAGCGCATTGCCGCTACTCAGTGTTTTGCGGCCCAATCGGTTGACCAGTCGACACGTATCACTTTTTCCGACAAGTCCACATGCTTGATCGCGCTGGCAATGAATGGGATTAATAATTCACCCCGATTTTTTCTGGAAGGGTCTTCCTGCACACACAGCACCTGATTAGCACCGGTATCCATAAGGTTGTCCACCACTCCCAGGCATTCGCCAGCGAGATTAACCACCGTCAGCCCGATTAGATCCGACCAATAATATTCATCCTCAGGCATTTGAGGCAGGCTGCTGCGTGGCACTGCTACCAGCAAGCCTTTATATTTTTCGGCGGTGGTTCTATCGTTGCTTCCGAGGAACTTGGCGACCAAGCCTTTGCTGTGCACAGCAAAGGCTTCCACAGTTGTCTCGCACCAAGGATGTTTCTCGTCTCCTAGCCACCAAATGGGATAGTCAGCAAGACTATCCACGGACTCGGTGTAAGTTTTAATCTTCACCCAGCCAAGAATTCCCTGCGCACCTGCCACGCGCCCCATAACTATCATGGAGTCTGATTGGTTATGCTTTTGCTGCGGCACCAGCGCGCTTGACCAGCTTGGCGACGGCGTCGCTCAATTGCGCGCCTTTCTCTTGCCAGAAAGCCACGCGATCCAGTTGGATACGCATGCCTTCAGGACCTTCCGGGGCAACCGGGTTATAAAAACCAACGCGTTCGATGAATCGGCCATCACGGCGATTGCGCGAATCGGCCACAACTACATTAAAAAACGGGCGATTCTTGGAGCCGCCGCGTGCAAATCGAATAATAACCATAGTTTCTACTTTATCGTTAGCAAATGCCAAAGGGCGCAGATTCTACGACACTTTACAATGTTATGGCAAGTGACATTATCGATGCAGTAACACTTCCAACACGAATTTGGTGCCCAGATAGGCGAGCAGCAAGAAAATGAAGCCGCTCATTGTCCAACGCACCGCAGTGCGACCGCGCCAGCCTTTATAATGATGGCCCAGTAACAACACTGCGAACACGCACCAGGAAATGAAACCGAACAGCATTTTGTGATTGAATTGCCACGGCTTGCCAAATAGCTGATCGGAAAAGACAATGCCCGACGCCAATGTAAGAGTGAGTAGAACAAAGCCAGTGCCGATGATGCGGAATAATAATGTTTCCATGGTGAGCAATGGTGGCAAGCCTTGCAGCACACGCGGTAGCGTAGCATGGTGCAGGCGTTTTTCCACCAGTGACATCAGGCCCGCATGCAGCACCGCAATGGTGAACAGACTGTAAGCGAGCATTGCTGCCAGAATATGCGCCTCAAGGATAAATGAAAGATTATTCGTTAGCGGATGGATCGCAGGAAACAGCGCTGGCAGTAACGCACCTCCTGCTGCCAGAGGCAACACTAAAGTTTGCAGGCTGGCAATTGGGTAAAAAAAACGTGCTACCCAATACACCAGCATGGTCAGCCACAAAATCAACGATAGGGCATTAATTAACCCCAAGTTCAGATCACCACCACTGAATAAATTGCTATACAGCAGGTATGCATGGAGTGCTAGCGGCAGCAATACAGCATGGCCAATCATTCCACGGTTTAAGACATCTATACTTCCGGCAGATTGTGCACGCCAAAAATAAACCGCAAACACGCTGTACGCAAGAAAGGTGATTACATAGAGCGGAAGATTCGACATTTTTAGTCAGGATGTTTTAGACTTCACGGATTCTACACTATAGCCAATGCTGCGGAAAACAGGAGCGATATCATGCTGGACAACCTTACACAACGTCTTTCAGGCGTTATAAAAAATCTGCGGGGACAAGCGCGTTTGTCTGAAAGCAACATCCAGGATGCCTTGCGTGAAGTACGTTTGGCCCTGTTGGAAGCTGACGTGGCGCTGCCCGTGGTTAAAGAATTTACTACCCAGGTAAAGCAGGCTGCGTTGGGACAAGAGGTATTGGGCAGCCTGACGCCGGGACAAGCATTGATTGGTATCGTACATCGCGAGCTGACTAAGCTGATGGGTGAGCACAACGATGCGTTGAATCTCACCACCGTGCCGCCGGCCGTGATTCTGATGGCTGGTTTGCAGGGCGCAGGCAAGACTACCACGAGTGGAAAACTTGCCAAGTTGCTGCGTGAGCAGATGAAGAAAAAAATTCTGCTAGTTAGTTGTGACGTGTACCGTCCTGCTGCGATTGAGCAATTGCGTATCCTGGCGCAACAATTGGAAATTGATTTTTTCGCCTCTGACATTAGCCAGAAGCCGTGCGATATAGCATTGGCAGCGCTTGATTACGCGCGCAAGCGCCACCACGATGTGCTGATTGTGGATACGGCTGGTCGCCTTGCAATTAATGCCACAATGATGGAGGAAATCCAGCAATTACACGCTGCCCTTAATCCGATTGAAACCCTGTTCGTTGTGGATGCCATGACTGGCCAGGACGCCGTAAATACCGCAAAGGCATTTGGTGAGGCGTTGCCGTTAAGCGGTATTATCCTGACCAAGCTGGATGGTGATGCGCGGGGTGGTGCGGCCTTGTCGGTACGGCATATCACCGGCAAACCGATCAAATTTGTTGGCGTGAGCGAAAAGCCCAATGGCTTGGAAGCTTTTCACCCAGAGCGCATGGCTTCGCGCGTGTTGGGCATGGGTGATGTATTGTCACTGATTGAAGATGTCCACCGTGAGATTAATCAGGCCGAGGCTGAAAAACTAGCCAAGAAAATCAAAAGTGGTCATGGATTTGATCTCAACGATTTCAAGATGCAAATCGTGCAAATGCGCAAAATGGGCGGCATGACTGCCTTGATGGATAAACTACCCGCACAACTCGGTCAAGCTGCAGCAGGCGCCAAGATGGACGACCGCGCCGTCAATCGCACTGAAGGCATCATTAATTCAATGACAATGCAAGAACGTTCCCATCCGGAACTTATTAAAGCTTCACGTAAGCGCCGCATAGCCGCCGGAGCGGGGGTTCAGGTAATGCATGTTAATCAGTTGTTGAGCCAGTTCGAACAAACGCAAAAAATGATGAAGATGTTCAGCAAAGGCGGCATAGGTAAATTGATGCGCGGCATGAAGGGCATGTTGCCCGGCAAACGTTAAGCTATGGAAACTTAAGGCTACGCAGAACAAGCACCGTATTTCCAGAATTCCAATTACGAAATATGTGTGACTGTGCAAAAAGTTAAGTTCAGCCCGTTTTGTTTTGCCCTTCCGGATTGCTTTTCTTGGACTTTTTGCCGCTATGTTCTCTACCCGTTAGTTCCGAACATCATGCGTCTTGCTACGAATTTCTTCGCGCCCGGCAGGCAGTCCAGTATCGTAAGTGCAGCCGCGCGTCCTGATTTAAGCAGCAGCAGATCATTGGAGAAAAGACGCACCAGGCCATCGGTGAAATGTATGCCGGCATGGCGGTCAAACTGACGTTGTTTGCGATAGCTGGTAAGCATGGCATCTGAACCGAGCGCCTCAGGTTCGCAGTTAAGAATCTCTTGCGCCAGTTCCCACGCGTCGCGCAGACCCATGTTAAAACCTTGACCTGCCACAGGGTGCAACGTCTGCGCAGCATTGCCGATCAATACTGTGTGCGGCAGCGTGATTTCAGGTGCGCGCTTGAGCCGCAGAGGGAAGCAAGCGCGTTTTCCGATTGTCAAAAATTTCCCAACCCGATCACCGAAGTGTTGATGCAATTGGGCAAGAAAAGCGGCATCATTCCAGTGCAGCATTTCTTGCGCCATTTCATGTGCCGCGGTCCATACCAGTTCGTAACCGTCCCTGAACGGCAGTAGTGCCAACGGTCCCTGCATAGTAAAGCGCTCGAACGCGATGTCCGGCTGCGGATGGGTGCAGGTGACATGTGCAATGACGGCACTTTGACCGTAATCGCGAATCTCCGGCGGATGGGCGGCTTCCAGCAATTTCCCCCCATCGGCCACCACTGCTAAACGCGCTTCAAGTTGGTGGTCTTGCCCGGCATGCTCGTAGTTAATGGATGCGCTATTCGATGTGCTTTGTAGTTGCGTAACAACAGCACCAGTGAGGCAAGTTGCTTTGTTCCCCGTTACAGTACTTTGTAATGCGTTTTGCAGCGCAGTGTAGGGCAGTACGTAGCCCAGTTCCGACACCTGGAGTTCTTTGGCACGTAACAGGGTGCGGCCAAAAGAATTTTTTTGTGAAATGTGGATGGTCTTGATCAACGAAATCTGCGTAATACTCTGCCACACCCCCAGTCGCTCCAGTAACTGACGGCTGCCACTGGACAACGCCAAGGCGCGCGGGTCAGCGCTCACGTGTTCCATTTTGCGCGCTTCCAGCATGACAATCTGCAACCCGCTGTCGCGCAGTGCGAGCATCAACGCGGTGCCAACCGGTCCCCCCCCGACTATCGCGATGTCGCAATGTGCATTCATGACTGTCTCATCAAATCTTCAATAGCCGTGACAGTTTTGGGTACGGCTTCGGTCAGCACTTCGCAGCCTTGCTCGGTAATGACCACATCATCTTCAATGCGGATACCGATATTCCAGAATGCTTGTGGCACATCATCTGCCGGACGGATATAACAGCCCGGTTCGATCGTAAGTGCCATACCGGGTTGCAGCGCGCGCCAATTATTGCCCAGTTTGTATGCGCCGACATCATGTACATCCATGCCAAGCCAGTGGCCAGTTCGATGCATGTAGAAGCGTTTGTAGCTGCCACTTTCTAGCACAGCATCGACGCTGCCATTGCATAGCTTGAGGTCGACAAAGCCTTGCGCCAGCATGCGCACGGCAGCATCATGCGGTTCGTTCCAGTGTGAGCCGGGGCGTGCGGCTGCAATAGCGGCGGCCTGTGCCGTCAACACCAACTCATAGATGTCTTTTTGTGCACCATTGAAGCGACCATTTACCGGAAAGGTACGGGTGATGTCTGCAGCATAGCCATCGACTTCGCAGGCTGCATCTATCAGCAATAATTCACCGTCTTGTAATTGTGCATTGTTGCTGATGTAGTGCAATACGCAGGCATTGGCACCGCCGGCAACGATTGAGGTATAGGCGGGCGCTTGCGCACCGTTTTTGCGAAATTCGTGCAACAGCTCTGCCTCGATTTCGTATTCTATTTTGCCGGGGCGTGTGGCGCGCATCGCGCGGATATGCGCGGCAGCCGAAATGGCGGCGGAGCGGCGCATGATGGCAAGTTCGTCACTATCTTTAATTAAACGCATTTCATCAAGCAGCATGCGTATGTCATGGATCTCATTTGGCGCGGTTATGCCGCTACGCACCTTTGCCTGCACACTTGCGCGCAGCGCAAGAATGCGATCATCCCACGGGGCATGAGCGCCAAGTGGATGGAACAGCGCGGACTGGTTGCCCATCAGCTCGGTGAGTTTTTCATCCAGTAGTGCGATGGGAAATGCAGCATCGAAGCCAAATTTTTCTTTCGCACCGTCTGGACCGTGGCGAAAACCATCCCATATTTCGCGCTCCATATCTTTCGCGCGACAGAACAGAATGGACTGCGGGGTGGCGCCAGCAATCAGCACGAGCACGGCTTCCGGTTCATCAAAACCGGTAAGGTAGTGGAAGTGGCTATCAAAACGATAAGAATAATGCGCATCGCCATTGCGCAACACTTCCGGTGCGGTGGGAATAACAGCAATGCCACGCTGCATCTGACTAATAAGGCGGTTACGGCGGCTGGCATAAAGAGAGGTATTAAACATGGGTGGCATTGTGCTGTGAACGTAATTCGTTGTCGAGTTTTTCAAGGCGCTGCGGCGTTCCCACATCCAGCCAGCGGCCCCTATAATGTTCGCCGCTTACTTTACCCAGCGCAATCTGGGTGCGTAAGAGCGGTGCGAGAGGTGCAACGGTGCCGCGTGGGATATTTGCGAATAAGCCGGGCTGGTAAATTCCTATACCACTGAAAGTAAATGCGGGTGTGTTATTGACTACCCTGCCACTGATTAAACCAAAATCCCCATTGGGATGGTGCGCAGGATTGTTGACTAACACCAGATGTGCAGTGTCGCCGCTTGCTTCGAGTGCAGCCGCACGTTCGGGAAGTTGAGCAAAATCATAATCGCAGTAAATATCGCTGTTGATAACGGCAAACGGCGCATCACCCAATAACGGTAATGCATTCGCGATACCCCCTGCGGTTTCAAGAACGGGATTCTCCGCTGAGTAGCGGATGCGTATGCCGAACTGGCAGCCATCTCCTAACGCAGTTTCGATTTGATTGCCGAGATGTGCGTGATTTATTACCAGGTCACAGATGCCCGCTCTTGCCATATTCTCGATATGCCACACAATGAGCGATTTGCCACCGGCTTGCAATAAGGGCTTGGGTATGTGGTCGGTGAGCGGACGCATGCGTTCACCACGTCCGGCGGCTAGAAGCATGGTTTTCAAAAGGTGTACCCCACGACTGGTTGCTTTTTCTCCAGGATATCCAGTATATGCAGTAGCGGCTTTAAATCTATGTAACGTTCACAAGCGCGGCGCAAATAATCCATTACCAGCGGTAAGTCTTTCAGATAACCGTCCTTGCTGTCCCGGTGATACAGACGCGCAAAAATGCCCAATACTTTCAAATGCCGCTGTACGCCCATCCATTCATAATCCCGGAAAAAATCGGAAAAGTCATTGTGTACTGGCAGCCCAGACTTGCGCGCTTTTTCCCAGTAACGAATTAGCCAATCCAGCACTTCGGCTTCTTCCCAATGAATATAAGCATCTTTAAATAGCGAGACCAAATCATATGTAATCGGCCCATAGACTGCATCCTGAAAATCTAAAATACCCGGGTTAGGTGTACTGACCATCAAGTTACGTGAATGGTAATCACGATGAACAAACACACGTGGCTGTGCCAAATTATTTTGTACGATG
The DNA here is from genome assembly GCA_003402375.1 of Candidatus Nitrotoga sp. CP45. Classification (GTDB taxonomy): domain Bacteria; phylum Pseudomonadota; class Gammaproteobacteria; order Burkholderiales; family Gallionellaceae; genus Nitrotoga. The sequence goes on along the minus strand of QFXJ01000022.1, from coordinate 107,838 downwards.
CGCTGAAACACAGTTTCTAATGCTGCATTTAGTTTCTCGTCTAGCGTGACCTGCAAATGTTTAGCGACATACCATTCAGGAAACAGGTACATTTCGCGCATAAGCAGTGCTTGATCGTAGGGGGGGAGTTCAAATTCGCGGCTCGTTAGCTGAATAGTGATCAATGCATCGGTAGCGGCGCCGTATAGTTCGCGTGCATTAGTGGAATTCAGTGCTTGCAAGTACGTGGTGTTGCCTAAGTCAGTTAACAATAAAAAGCCTTGTTCCAGATCTTGTGCCAGCACCTGTGGCACGTGCACCCCTGCTGTGCCAAACAGCTGGGCGATATGGATGAACGGGCGACAATCCTCATTTTTGGGTGGCGCGTCCATCACTATTAGTGTGTGGTCGGCGAATGTGGCGCGAAAATAACGGCGGAAGCTGGCATCGGCAGAAGCGGGCGAAATATTGAAAGCACTATCGGGAAATTTGCTATGCAGCCATGTCTTAATCTGTTGTTGACGTTTCATTATAGATTTTGGATTGCCTAAATCGTGGATTTGTGCGATTTTAGCACCTTAATTTATCGACCCTGCTCCATGCATTTGCGCCTTAACCTCGTTGCGCTTTCCCTGCTCTGCATTTTTACACCTATGGTTTACGCTGAGGGCGAGGTTTTGCGGCTGAAACTTGACCGTACCTTCATGAATTTGCCAAAAGGCGACGAAGATACGCCTGCTTTCATTTCGGCACAGCGCGTGGAAGGCCAGACTGAAAATCAGGTTATTGCTAGCGGCGAGGTCGAGTTGCGCAAGCGCGGGCAGGCTATATTCGCCGATCGCGTGGTATTCAAGCAAAGCAGCCAAGAATTGGTTGCCGATGGCGCGGTACGCGTGGAGCAAAATGGTATCAAGATACAAGGCCCGCATGTCAAGCTTAATTTGGATACAAATATCGGCGATATGACGAAGCCGACGTTTCAGATGGCCGTCAACAAATCGCGCGGGAGCGCCGATATCCTGCATATGGAAGGCCGACAGAAATACACCGTCCAGAATGTGGCATATACCATCTGCCCTATAGGTAACGACGACTGGATGCTAAAGGCGAGCCAACTGGAAATTGACAACGACCGCCAAATAGGGGTGGCACGCAACGCCCGCATGGAGTTTCTGGGTGTGCCTATTTTGTATATGCCGTGGATGGATTTTTCGCTCAGTGACAAACGTCAATCGGGTTTTCTTGGCCCGGTGTTCGGTAGTACCGCAAGGAGCGGTAGTGAAGTGACGTTGCCCTATTACTGGAACATTGCACCCAACCGTGATGCGACCATCGCACCGCGCGCAATGGCCAAGCGGGGGCTAATGCTTAACAACGAATTTCGCTATATAGACAAAAATTATGCCGGTGAGGCTCATTTAGACGTATTACCTAATGATGCCCTTACTAACAGCACCCGTTTACGGACATCGCTCAAGCATACGCAGAACTTGGGTTATGGGTTAAGCGCATCAACAAACTTCAACTACGTATCAGACCATACCTATTTCCGTGACCTATCAAACGCGGTGAGCAGCACGTCATTAACCAATTTAGTGCGCGAAGGCATAGTGTCCTACGGTGGGAGCTGGTGGAATGCAGCGGCACGCATGCAAAGCTATCAAACCTTGCAAGATCCTGCTGCGCCAGTTCTGGAGCCATATCGTCGCTTGCCGCAAATAACCGTGGGCGCGCTACGTCCACTGGCCGGGGCAAATGTGGCATTTACCGGAGAATTTGTAAATTTTAGCCATCCCACAGCTGTTAGTGGGCGACGTCTGGTCATGTACCCCAGTGTAAGTTACCCGCTAATTACTACACCATCATTTTATGTGACCCCAAAATTTGGCGTACATCACACCTATTATGCATTGGGTGATAACAATTTGGCGGCACTGCCCGATGCAACACGGACTTTGCCGATTGTTAGCCTGGACAGCGGCATGGTGCTGGAACGCGATTGGAATGTGGGAAAACGGAATTACGTACAGACGTTGGAGCCGCGCGCTTATTTCTTATACATTCCATATCGCAATCAAGACCTGCTGCCGAATTTCGACACAGCCCAGGCTGACTTCAACTTTGCCCAGATGTTTACTGAAAATCGCTTTTTCGGTAGCGATCGCATTGGTGATGCCAAACATGTAACACTGTCACTTACCTCGCGCCTGCTTGAAGCCAATAGTGGTGCGGAGCGATTGCGCGTAGCCATAGGTCAGCGTTTTAGCTTCAAGACACCGTTGGTAAGTCTGGTAACTCCCGAGCAAGTCACCAACAATAAATCGGATATTTTGCTTGCTGTCTTGGGTCAGATTACCCCCAAGTTGTCCTTGAACACCGCCTTCCAATATAACCCCAACCAAGGACGCGAAGAGAAATTAAATGTGGGCGCGCGTTACCAGCCCGAAAGCGGCAAAGTGCTCAACCTGGGTTACCGCTTTACGCGTGACAGCCTGAGACAAGTGGACATATCTACCCAATGGCCATTCTCGAGACGTTGGAGCATGATGGCACGCTGGAATTATTCCCTGCAGGACAACCGTATTTTGGAGCTGCTGAGCGGGCTCGAGTATAATGAAAGCTGTTGGGCACTGCGGGTAGTGGCACAACGTTTTGCTACAGCCACCAATGAGCTTTCAACCGGTATCTTTGTGCAATTAGAATTGAATGGCATGGTCAGGATAGGTTCCGATCCTTTGAATGCATTGCGCCAGAGCATTGCCGGCTTTACAAAATTGAACCAACCCGCAGTTGTTAGCTCAGAGCAGGGATTACGCTAACAAATTCTCATTTAGGAAATCTAAAGATACTATGCTGTATGTCAAGTCGATGCTGGTACTTCTTTTTGTATCACTAGTCAGCGCGGCAAATGCCTCTGCCGCTGGCTTGCAGAAAGCCTCCGCCACAACCAAAAAAATTAAGTTACAAAATAAAAGTACATCTCCTGCTACTGATGTACCAGCCCCCGACGTAACAAAAAAAATCTCGCCTCAGAGCCCAGCTATATCCCCCGCCGTTGATGTGCAAGCCACCGATACAACGAAAAACATCGCGTCGCAAACGCAGCTTAGATTGATTGACCAGATTGTTGCAGTTGTAAACAACGATGCGATTACCCGTTACGAACTTGAAGACAGGCTTAGTAACGTAGAACGCCAATTGAAAAAACAGGGTACAGCCTTGCCTGCCCCAGATATGTTAAAGAAACAAATACTGGAACGGATGATCACGGAAATGTTGCAAATCCAATTTGCCAAGGAAACTGGCATACGCATTGATGATATCCAGCTCGACAAAACCTTGCAGCGCGTCGCTAAGGAAAATAAATTCCCTTCGTTGACCGAATTTCGCGCCCAGCTGGAGCAAGACGGGGTAAGCTTCAAAAAATTTCGGGAGGAAATTCGCGGCGAAATTACTTACGCTCGTCTGCGCGAGCGTGAAGTGGACAGTAAGCTGGTGATTAGCGACGGCGAGATCGAAAACTACCTTAATAACCAAGCCAAGCAATTAGGTAAGGGAGAGGAGTACCATTTAGCGCACATTTTGGTACTGGTGCCGGAACAAGCCAGTGCCGATAAAATCCAGGCTACCCGGCAACGCGCCGAGCAAGCCTTGGCACAATTGCGCGGTGGCGCAGAATTTGCCCAAGTGGCGGCCGGATTTTCTGATGCCAAGGACGCTTTGGAAGGCGGCAATCTGGGATGGCGATCAGCTGATCGTACCCCTGCCATTTTTCTGGAAGTAATGAAAAAAATGACTCCCGGTGAGACCAGCCCAGTGTTTCGCAGCCCGAATGGTTTCCACATCCTCAAGTTGCTTGAAAAACGCAACAAAGAGAATCCAATAGTCATTATACAAACCCAAGTACGCCACATCCTGATAAAAACCAGCGAACTGGTGCCAGAAAATGAAGCCAAGAATCGTCTGTTGATCATCAAACAACGAATAGAAAAGGGGGCTGATTTTTCCAAGCAGGCCAAGCTTTATTCTGAAGACGGTAGTGCTGCGAAGGGTGGCGATCTAGGCTGGATTTCACCTGGCGAAACGGTGCCTGAATTTGAGGCCGCAATGGATCAATTAGAAATCGGACAGATGAGTAGCACCGTGCAATCTGCCTTCGGCTGGCATTTGATCCAGGTATTAGACCGCCGCAACACCGATGTCAGTGTGAAAGAGAAAAAGAAACAAGCACAAATGGCGATACGTGCCGATAAGTCCGACGCTGCATATCAAGACTGGCTGCGCCAGTTACGCGACGGGGCTACCATTGAGTATCGCCTCGAACAAACGCCCTAATGGTGCAAACCGCATTATTGGCTATCGCTGCCGGTGAGCCTGCTGGCATTGGCCCCGACCTATGTCTACAATTGGCCCAACAAGGGCAGGCACTGGTGGTGCTGGCCGACAAAAACATGTTGCAACAGCGCGCAGCGCTGCTTGGGCTAAGTGTTCAATGGCATGATTATGATCCGCAGCAAATATTGCCTCTACCATCCGGTCATTTACGTGTGCTGCATGTGCCAACGGCACAACCCGTTCAGGCCGGCCTGCTGAATCCAGCCAACAGTCCTTATGTGCTCAATCTGCTAATCCGCGCGATGCAAGGTTGCCAGTCGGGCGAATTCGCTGGCATGGTCACCTTGCCTGTACACAAAGGTGTCATCAATGATGCTGGCATTCCTTTCACTGGGCACACTGAATTTCTAGCGGAAAAATTGCATGCCGAGCAAGTTGTCATGATGCTTGTGGGCGGCGGCCTGCGTGTGGCGCTGGCCACCACCCACCTGCCTTTGCGGCAGGTAGCCGACGCAATTTCGCCAGCATTATTGGAAAATGTGCTGCGCGTCATTCAACGTGATTTGATGCGGCGTTTCGGCATTGCCAAGCCTCGCATTTTGGTTGCCGGACTCAATCCTCATGCAGGTGAGGGCGGCTATCTTGGACGCGAAGAAATCGACATTATGATTCCGGTGCTGGATCGATTGCGCGCGCAAGGCATGAATGTCAGCGCCCCCCTACCCGCTGACACGCTTTTTACCCCGCAACGGCTTGCACAATGCGACTGCGTGCTGGCCATGTACCACGACCAAGGGCTACCGGTATTGAAGCACGCCAGCTTCGGGCGGGGGGTAAACGTGACGCTGGGCCTGCCCATCATTCGTACTTCCGTAGATCACGGTACCGCGCTGGAACTGGCCGGTAGTGGGCGTGCTGAGGCAGGCAGCATGCTTGAAGCGATTCAGATGGCAGCAGATATGGCGCAACACGCAAGACCGCATGATCCAGCCCGCCTTTGATCGAGAGATCGTTATCCTCGCGAAAGCAGAAATGAAAATTTCTTGGTACTCCCATGCATAAAGCACGTAAAAGATTTGGTCAAAATTTCCTGGTGGATGAACAAATCATTTCCGACATCATCCGCGTCATCCGCCCGGAAGCAGCGGACATCATGGTGGAAATCGGCCCTGGCCTGGGTGCGCTGACTCGCCCTTTGCTGCAGCGGCTTAATCAACTGCATGTAGTAGAGATCGATCGCGACATTATCGCGCGCTTGGAAAAAGACTACCCACAGGATAAGCTGATCATCCATGCGGGAGACGCACTTAAGTTTGACCTGGCGCAATTGCCCGCACCCTTGCGCATTGTCGGCAATCTGCCCTATAACATTTCTTCCCCGCTGCTGTTCCACTTCTCAGACTACTGCGAACGCATACGCGACATGCACTTTATGTTGCAGAACGAAGTAGTGGAGCGCATGGTGGCTGAACCATCAACCCCAGCCTATGGCCGCTTATCGGTAATGTTGCAATACCGTTTCCACATGGAAAAGTTACTCGACGTTCCGCCGGAATCTTTTCGTCCCTCACCTAAAGTTGACTCCGCCATCGTGCGCATGATCCCGCTGCCAGCGAACGAAATGCTGGTGCAAAACGAAAAATTATTTGCACAAATTGTCGCCGCAGCCTTCGGGCAACGGCGCAAAACCCTGCGTAACACGCTCAAGGCCTATTTGACGGAAGATGATTTCATCCGGCTGGGAATAGATGCGCAACTGCGCGCGGAAAACCTGGGAGTGGCAGAGTTCGCGCGCATCACTGATGAATGCAGTTGACGCGATCAGCGTCTTGGTTTGGATCATGCAAAAATCAATGATTACCTGAACTCATCTACCATAACCCCGTATCTGCCAAGGCGCATGGGTGTCTTTTAGGACGCAGGTAGGATCGCCATACCTTAAGAATTCAGGGCTTTCAGTTTTTAACTGAAAGCCCTTTATTTATTGGCGCGCCAGAGGAGATAAATCTGGGCACTGGAAAAAAATCATCTTGCTGACTTAACGTTCTGTCTTTTAGGAAGACAATTGACGAGGGTAGGGTCAAGGTTTTTTATGGTCATGGTAAAAACGAATTTTCTGCACCTGCGAGAAGGCCATTGCGTAGGTATGGGCTATGTACTAAAGCCTTGATCCATGCAAATGTGTAGTCAGTCAGCATTGTCAATGCTACGGTGAACAGTGGATCTGTTGGAGGTATCGGCAAGCCAAGATACGGCACGAGCCGGGGGCAATTCTTTAAGGCTTTCTCGTCGACAGTACCCTGATTATGCAGTATGCAATTTCTCACTTGGTTCAGTTCCTCTATTAAACGTGAATAGTCGGCGGGATATTCGAACACAATGCCAAATGTACTGAAGCTGGCCTTGTGCGCTTCTACAACTAAGCCCTTAGCCTTGTCTTTCGCTTTAGACTCCACCCTTTTATAAAGCTCTTTCGCCCACGCCTCTGAACCACCCGGGTGGCTAGAAGCAGTTTTGATCCCGGCTGTCTTTAACTTGGTTGTGACACTCGGATCATTAACCAAGATTCTTATTATCAGGTCGTCAAATGCCGCTTCGACTATGGCCCATGCACCAACAAGGCCGGGATATACGATTGCTTGCTGTTGAGAAGTTAGAAGGTTGGCTGCATCCATCGCCAAAACCCGTGATTCGTTAATCAAACTGGAAAGCTCACCAAGTGATTCGCCGACACCGTTTGCCCTTAATGCTTCGCTGATCTCTGACAGTTGTTGTGGCAATTTAATACTTTGCCCAAGCATCTTGTGTATCGTTGTCCAAGCGTTTGCTTGCGCTGCAAGAGCTCGCCAAATCCCATCGAAGGGCGAAATTAATACTGACGCTGCCTCTTGCATAATTTCCTTTCTCTCACATGTTTGCTTAGCGAAATGCCTAACACCCAGGTTAACCAGCAGCCATGCATTGCGCGTTGAACCGCCAGCCACAATTGCGGAGAAACACCCCCTCAGCAAGCTGATTAAATAGCATAATTCATCCTTGCCCCGAAAGGGGTTTTTGTACTTTATCATGAGGATGAAGCAGATGGCGCCACAAATTCCAGCCCATTACAAATCACATAGAGCCGAAATCGAAATTTTCGCTATACTTGGCAACGACAGTGTGCGTTGACCGATTGAATAATAATAACGGAGATCAGCATGGTGAAGCCTACTTTGGTGTTGACAGCGGGTGCATTACAGCGGCGCGCCTTTCTCAGACTTCTCAGGCAGGCTGGCACCTTGGGCGCTGCAACCGCGTTCGGCAGCACAGCATTGACGGTACTTGCTGGGGAATCCGGTAACGTCACGCTGCCGTTCGAAAATGGTGAGCGTGATCTCGTCGCATACCCGCAAAAGCGTCCGCTGATCTTGCTCAATGCCCGCCCGCCACAGCTGGAAACCCCATTCAGCGTATTCAATGAAGGGGTGATCACGCCCAACGACGCTTTCTTCGTACGCTATCACTGGAGCGGCATTCCCACCTCAATCGATGCGTTGAGCTACCGGTTGCGCATCGGCGGCAACGTCAACACGCCGCTCAATTTGTCGCTCGCCGACCTCAAACAAATGGCCGATCCGGTCGATTTGGTCGCCGTCGACCAGTGTTCCGGTAACAGCCGGGGTCACTTTACGCCGCGCATCAACGGTAACCAACTTTCGAACGGTGCCATGGGTAACGCTCGCTGGACCGGCATTCCGCTGCGCAAGGTGTTGGAAAAGTCAGGTGTGAAAGCAGGCTCGATGCAGGTCACATTCAATGGCCTCGACACGCCGCCCGTGGGTAATGCGCCCGATTTCATCAAGGCACTTAATATCGATCACGCGCTCGACGGTGAAGTCATGCTGGCGTGGCAAATGAACGGCGCTGACCTGCCCCTGCTGAACGGCTACCCAGTGCGGCTGATCGTCCCCGGCCACTACGGCACTTATTGGGTGAAACACCTGTCCGACATTACGGTAACCGGCAAGGTATTCGATGGGTTCTGGATGGGCAAGGCCTATCGCATCCCAGATAATCCGTGTGCTTGCATCGAGCCGGGAAAAGAGTCCGTCAAGACTATACCGATCAACCGCATGAACGTACGCTCGTTCGTGACCAGCCTGACTAATAGCATGTATGTCAAGAGCGGACGTCAGGTTATCGTGCGCGGGATCGCCTTTGATGGCGGGTACGGCGTGACCGAGGTCGCGTTTTCGCCCGATGGCGGCAAAAACTGGCAGACCGCTCAATTGGGCAAGGATCTGGGCAGGTATTCCTTCCGCGAATGGAGCGTGGCGTTCACGCCAAAACACAAAGGGAGCCACGAGTTGCTGGTGCGTGCGGTCAATCGGATCGGTCAGGGCCAGCCGCTCAATCCGTTGGTAAACCCTGGCGGCTATATGCGCAATGCGGTCGAGTCAATCCACGTTGTTGCTGTTTAAGGAGAAACGCATGAGGTACACCCTGATTTGTATTTTACTGGCGGCGGCAAGTACCCTTGCGCCTGGCTCTGCAATCGCCCTCGACATTCAGTTGCCGCCTGAAACCGCCGTGTTCAAACCGAGTAAACTGCCTGGTTATATGCTGGCCCAACGCAATTGCATGATTTGCCATTCGGTTCATTACATTCAGTCACAGCCGCCTACTTCAACACGCGACTATTGGGAGGCCACCGTCAAGAAAATGCGGGTGCCATTTGGCGCGAAGTTTGCGGACGAAGATATCCCTGTTATCGTCGACTATCTGGTTAAAACCTATGGTGCAGAACGCAACAGCGGGACGGTGGCACTAAATACAGCGGGCAAACCGGAGACCGTCGCGCCCACCGCGACGCCTGAACCTGCCGACGCAAAAGCACTGCTCGCGGCCAATAATTGCATGGCATGCCATTCGATCGACAAGCAGATCGTAGGGCCAGCCTTCCGGGACGTGGCGGCGAAGTATGCTTCCAAGGCCAACGCGGCTGTGCTGGTAGCGCGCAACATCCGCGATGGCGGCTCCAACAAATGGGGGCCGGTGTCAATGCCGGCATTTGGGCGTCTTAGCGATGCTGAGGCCGAAGTCCTCGCACATTATGTCCTTTCTCAATAACTGTTTCCCAGCGCGCTGTTCGGACCAATGTTTCGTAATGGTCTACAAATCAGCTCGGTAGATACCGTCTTTAACGCCAAGTGTTTTTTAGGTAATCATGTTGATACGGCTGTTGAGTACAGCAAAGCATAAGTGCACCCGCTTGCGCATTGCGGGAGGACTTTAGGTGCACTGTTAAAAACTTGAGCAGGCGTGGATCGCACCAAGCGCAACTTCAATAAAGCTAGGGCGGTGTGTTACAAGAAGATCGGATCGAGGTCGCTAATATACCCAGTTACCGGGAGGTGATGGAGCAATCGGTATGATGGCATCTATGACGCCGCTTGGGATAATGCTACCGATGGAAAGCTTCAGAGTACCCTCAAAAATGGGCTAATCCACCATCGGCACTACCGTACCTGAGCACAAGCAACGCAGGAAATTACCGAGTACATCGAAGCATTCTACAACCGACAAAGAGGGCAGGCTCGCCTTGGCTACCTGCCCTCTGTCGCATTCACTCAGTGATATGACGAAAAAATTGGTTGCTTTACTCGTTAGACTCCACGGTTGCCAACGAATCGCACTTTACACTTTCATATTCCATTTGTAGCCGAATTCGTCATTGCCCGTTTCAACCGGCACAATCTTTTTAGGTGTATGCGGTGAAGCAGGTGCAGGCTCATCAAGAGAAGGCCCTTCCTTGGTCAAGGTGAACACTACTGGCTCAGGTTTATCATCCTGAAGTGGCGAGTAAAGTAAAGGTGCGTTCGCCCGAGTATCAGGGTTTAAGAACCGAGCTTCGTCCGCATCTTTCAACATTCCGAGATATTTTTGTTTAGCTTCCCAACTAGGTAACAAGTCATCATTGTGTTTAATCTCTTTGCTACTGGATACAACGAAACCATCACTTATAACCTGACCAAGTGCGTTAAGCGCATTTTCGGAATATTCATACTTGCCATCCTTATTTTTTCGCGCTATGGCATCAATGGCGCAATGATGTGGCGCAAGCAAGATATGCCAACTGAGCTTATCGGTATTGTTTTGATAGTTTTGCCAGATACGATCCCAAACCTCAACTGTCGCATCCCCACCTAGCATAATCCGATTCATGCCGCCAAAGACTTTAACTGTCCAACGTATAACTAGGCTAGCATCGTTAACGTCTGCTTGAGCAGCATTCGATGTTTCGCCTTCTTTTTTGACAGGAGAAAGAACATGCGCCTCAATATTTCGAGAAAATGTTTTAACCAATCCGTCCGATGATGTTGCCTCCAGTATGCTGATTCTATTGCCATTCAATTCTGAACCTTGCTTGCCTTGAAGATCCAATCTACGCTTGATCTCTTGAAATACGGGTTTAGATTCGTCAGTCTCGAATTTTGGGTCTGTAAAGCACGAATTGATCCACATTTCCTCGATCAAAATCAATTTGTCATCTTCTTTTGGCCGATCCTCAAATTCAGCAGGATCTCCCACATAAAAGAGCTTTCCAAAGCCGGTCAGGTTGTTTTTATCTGGGTGAGTCAAAACCAGGAGTGATAACCGATATTCGCGATTGCTCCGATAACTGGATTGATAACAAGCGTACTGGAGATCGAGAGCAAAATCGTAATAAATCCACTCGAACGGTTTTGATGCCTCCTCCTGCCCAAGGGTGGCGGCGTTTCCTATCTGACCGTTAACATCAATGCATGGTCTAAAGCGATCGGTATATCGTTCGCAACGATAATTTACATCTGTAAGTATCGTTTTATCGTTCGCTTCGATTAAGGTGGTATCTCCATTGCCGACCGGGAAGAAAGTAATACGATTAATAGACATTATTTGCCTTCCTTTTTGTGGATTTCTTACTAAAATAATCTGCCATTATACTTGATTAACTTTAAAAAATGGAAATATAAAGTGAATCAACCAACTCGGCTGCTCAGCTCAATTCATTGTATTTTCGGATATTATTATGCAGGTTCAAACAAAGTAAGCAAACCTTGTTTGGCGAAATAGGTGCTTTGTCCTTTACCTAATGCCTAGGGCAATGCCGACTATTGTGGTAACTCGATTAGATTAAAATCTTGCCTTGTCTGTGATTGAATAAGCGAAATTAATGATGCCATCAAACTACTACGTCTTAATCTAAAAATGAAACCAGAAATGCGGGAATTCACAATTGCGCCAGTGCGGATAGTGGTTAACTCGTTACTGTTGCGATTACCCTTGCCCATCAAAAAAGTTTTATGGGAACAATTCTGCTTTGATAAAAAATGAACCCTCTTGATCTTTTTTGGACAAAATAGGTGTGTTCTGGCCAAGATGCCAATCAATAGCTAAGTCGGGATCGTTCCATAAAATAGAACGCTCATATTCAGGCGCCCAATAATTTGTTGTTTTATAGAGGAACTCTGCATGCTCGCTAAGCACGACGAAGCCATGGGCGAACCCTTCCGGCACCCAGAACATCCGTTTGTTTTCGGCAGAAAGAACAACGCCCGCCCATAAGCCAAAGGTGGGTGATGATTTACGAATATCCACTGCTACATCGAATACCTCTCCTGCCACCACACGAACTAACTTGCCCTGTGGTTGTTTGATTTGATAATGCAGCCCACGTAGTACATGTTGAGTTGATCGGGAGTGGTTATCCTGGACGAAGTTGACGGATCGCCCTATGATATTTTCGAAGGCTTTTTGATTAAAACTCTCGAAAAAAAACCCACGGGCATCACCGAACACTTTGGGTTCTATAATTAAAAGGTCGGCTATTGCAGTTTGGATAACGTGCATTTTTAATAAACTTTCTCTTTTAGAATATCAAGCAGATACCGACCATAACCATTTTTTGCCAGCGGCTCGGCCAACCGTTCCATTTGCTCCATCGTGATGTAACCTCGGCGATAGGCAACTTCTTCCGGGCAGGCAATCTTCAAACCTTGACGTTTCTCTAGTGTCTGAATAAACATTGAAGCTTCCAGCAATGAATCATGCGTACCCGTATCCAGCCATGCATAGCCACGCCCCATAACCTGCACATCCAGCCTTCCGCTATCGAGGTAAATCTGATTGACAGTGGTAATTTCCAATTCACCACGCGCAGAAGGCTTAACGGATTTGGCAATCTCAACAACGTTGTTGTCGTAAAAATAGAGACCTGTCACGGCATAATTGGATTTGGGTCTTACGGGCTTTTCTTCCAGACTGATTGCATGCCCCGTAGCATCGAATTCCACTACTCCATAGCGTTCTGGGTCATTGACATGATAGGCAAACACTGTGCCGCCCTCTAGTTTGTTTCTGGCGGCTGAAAGATTTTTTTCGAAGTCGTGGCCATAAAAAATATTATCCCCCAGCACCAACGAACAGGCGTCATTTTCGATAAAAGACTCGCCAATAATAAAGGCTTGCGCGAGCCCATCCGGTGAAGGCTGTATAGCAAAGGAAAAATTCATTCCCCACTGTGAGCCATCGCCTAGCAACTGTTCGAAACGCGGTATGTCCTGTGGAGTGGAGATGATCAGGATATCCTGAATGCCGGCCAGCATAAGTGTGGTCAGCGGATAGTAAATCATTGGTTTATCATAAACAGGCAATAATTGTTTGGAGATGGATCGGGTAGCCGGGTAAAGCCGGGTGCCGGAGCCACCTGCGAGTATGATGCCTTTCATGATGTTTTCCTGTCGCCGTAATTTTGTTGGATCCAATTCTGATATTCGCCACTAATGACAGCATTAACCCAGTCTGGGTTTGCCAGATACCATTCCACTGTTTTGCGCAATCCGGTTTCAAATGTTTCTAAAGGTTTCCAGCCCAGTTCCTGGGCGATTTTACCGGCATCGATCGCGTAGCGATGGTCATGTCCGGGCCTATCCTGTACGTAGGTGATAAGGGATGCATGCGGCGCACCTTGAGGGCGGAGCTCATCAAGAATAGCGCAAATCTCATAAACCACTTCCAGATTGGTTTTTTCATTCCAGCCGCCGATATTGTAGGTTTCCCCCACCCGGCCCCGCTCTAGTACCAAGCGCAACGCACGCGCATGGTCGTCCACATACAACCAGTCGCGGATGTTGTCACCTTTGCCATAAATGGGTAGCGGTTTACCATTGCACGCATTCAGGATGATCAACGGGATTAGCTTCTCTGGGAAATGATAAGGGCCGTAATTATTGGAGCAGTTGGTGGTGACCACAGGTAAGCCGTAAGTGTGATGCCAAGCACGCACTAGATGGTCTGAAGATGCTTTGCTTGCCGAGTAAGGAGAGTTTGGCTGGTAAGCGGTCGTCTCGGTAAAAAAACCGGTTTCACCGAGACTGCCATATACCTCATCTGTGGATATATGGTGGAAGCGAAAAGTATTTTTGCGTTCTGCAGAAAGCTCGCTCCAGTATTCCCGCGCTGCGTTCAGGAGCGTGTATGTACCAATAATGTTGGTTTCAATAAAGGCTGCCGGGCCAGTGATGGATCGATCGACATGGGATTCCGCAGCTAAATGCATCACCGCGTCCGGCTGATGTTCATGAAATAGTCCCGCGACTGTAGCCGCATCACAAATATCCACATGTTCGAAGTGGTAGCGTGGATTGGCTGCGACTGATATTAAGGACTGTAAATTGCCGGCATAGGTCAGTTTATCAACGTTAATGACAGTAGTGTCGGTTTCTGTTATTAGTTGGCGAATAACTGCGGAGCCAATAAATCCGGCACCGCCGGTAATAAGGATTTTATTCATGGTTTGGAAGGTTGATATATTATTTTATCTTGCGATATTTTACTGAAAGTGGTTATCAAGAGAATAGGTTATATGCCGCAGTGCTTGCTCTGTTGCACCCCGATGGGCGCGGACAAAATGCAGACTGGCTTGGCTCATTTTGATTAGCTGATCGGGATGGGTAAGTAAATTTTGTAAATTGTGCGCTAGGTCGGCTGAATTCTGTATCCGTACGGCTGCTCTGCATTCGACAGCAAGCTGGCTGGCTTGTGCGAAATTGTATGTGTGTGGCCCAATCAACACAGGTTTGCCTACGGCGCAAGCCTCAATAAGGTTTTGTCCTCCAAATGGCAATAAACTGCCACCAATGAAGGTAAGGTCGCAGGCGGCATAATAGGCAAACATCTCTCCCATACTATCACCCAATACTACTTGGGTATCTGGCGCAATCGGACAGTTCTCACTTCTACGCTGAAAGCGGATGCCTTGCTGGGTGAGCATGTCAGCTACGTCGTCGAAGCGTTGCGGGTGGCGCGGCACAATGACGGTTAGCAAACGGGGAGTGTCTACTTCCTTAAGCATGGATAGCAATAGTATTTCTTCTCCGGCGCGTGTGCTGGCTGCCAGAAAAATCTTCCTGCTTTCGCCAAACTGGGTGCGTAATTGCGCACCCAGTTTCAGCATCGCGGATGGGGGTTGAATGTCAAATTTCAGATTGCCCATGACAGATACATTGTTCGCACCTAATCCAGTTATGCGTTTAGCATCGACTTCGCTTTGCGCAGAAATAGCGCTCAGTTCGTTCAAGCCTAGTCGCGTTAAATTCGGGTAGCGTGCATAACGTGCAGCAGATTTCTCAGATAACCGAGCATTAAGCAGCAGCAAGGGAATTTGCATAGTGTGGCAGCTGTGGATCAGATTAAACCAGATTTCAGTTTCCATCAAGATTCCGATGCACGGGCGAAAGTGTTGTAAGAAGCGCTTGACAGCAAACGGGTAGTCGTAAGGCAAATAAACCCGCAGGACATCACCGCCGTAAAGTTGCTCACTAGCTGTGCGGCCGGTTGGGGTGGTGTGTGTAAGCAGTAGTTGATGATTTGGGTAATTTTCCCGCAAACGTTGCACCAAGCTGACCGCCGCGTGTGTTTCTCCAACTGATACGGTATGCAGCCAGATTATTGGTTTATTACTGTGGGCAGAGTAGCGTCCGAAACGTTCGTCAATATGCTGCAGGTATTCACGTTGTTTTTTTGCGCGCCAGAGCAGATGGAAAAATACATATGGCAAAAAAAACCACAGTAAGAGAGTATAAATTTGACGAGGGTTCAACATGGAAAAGTGAATATCATACAACCAGGGTTGATTTGATAGGCCAGCAAGAAATGTGGGTGAATCATCAAGAATGAGGGAGTTAGTGCAAACGGTATTCTTAATTTTTACACGCCGGATTTTTCGTGTCGTGCGATGATCGCGTGCAATATTTTTTGCTATGCAATATTTTAAAGACAAGCAAGAACGTATATCAATAATAGAATATTCTGGTTATTAATTTCATTACTACTTCGAGTTAGCCAATAAAACTGGAAGGAGATTAGTTACGTTTATAATCGTCGTCAAATCGCACAATATCGTCTTCGCCAAGATATGAGCCAGACTGGACTTCAATCAGATAAAGCGATCCTGTACCGATATTTTCCAGACGGTGCTTCATGCCAATAGGAATATAAGTGGATTGGTCTTCTTGTAGCAGCAGAATATCCTCGCCACGAGTCACTTTGGCATAACCTGAAACCACAACCCAATGTTCGGCGCGATGATGGTGCTTTTGCAAAGATAATTTTGCACCGGGTTTCACCATAATGCGCTTGGCCTGGAATCGTTCGCCTATATCGATGCCTTCATAATAGCCCCAGGGGCGATAGACACGACGGTGAATCAGATGTTCAGTGCGTTCGGCCTGCTTAAGATATTCCACGGTATGTTTTACATCTTGTGCAAAGTCCTTATGCATTACCAATACTGCATCAGCAGTTTCTACAATGATTAAATCCTGTACCCCGATAGCTGCCACCATGCGACTTTCTGCGCGAACATAAGTTTGTGTGGTTTCTGCGGTATAAATATCGCCACGCAAAGCATTGCCTTGCTCATCTTGTGCGCTGACGTCGTAGAGTGATGACCATGAACCGATATCGCTCCAGCCGATGTCCACTGTCACCATAGCCGCTGCCTGAGTGTGTTCCATCACGGCATAATCGATGGAATCCGATGGGCAGGAGGCAAAAGATTTTTCATCCAGACGGCAAAAATCCAGATCATGTGTGCTATGTTGCCATGCTTGATGTGCAGCTTGATAAATGTCTGGGCGGTAGCGTTGCAACTCATTCAGGTAGACGGATGCCTTGAACACGAACATGCCACTGTTCCAAAAAAATCTTCCTGAAGCCACGAACTGTTTAGCCGTATCCAAATCTGGTTTTTCCACAAAACGCGCCACCTCAAAGCTGTGCTCACCGCGTTCTAATATTGCACCGCGTTCAATGTAGCCGAATCCTGTAGCAGGCTCATTGGGTGTGATACCGAAGGTCACCAGCTTATCTTGTTGCGCCAATGCGAATGCTGTTTGAATCGCCGTATGAAAGCCTGCAATATCCTGAATTAGATGATCTGCAGGCAACACTAACAAAATTGCCTGATTATCTTTAGCTTGTGCGGCGAGTGCGGCAATCGCCACTGCAGGTGCAGTATTGCGACCTAGTGGCTCAAGCACTTGCAATAAAGGATCAATGTTAACGGCACGCAACTGTTCGGCAACGAGAAAGCGATGCTCGTTGTTACAGATCACTAATGGCGCAGCCATGTTGGGAACATTTTTAAGGCGTAACAATGTTTCCTGAAATAAAGTGTGGTCGGAAATCAGCGGTAAAAACTGCTTAGGCAGTGCCGCTCGGGACAATGGCCATAAACGGGTGCCAGAACCTCCAGACAAAATAACGGGATAGAGCATAGCGGCTTTCAACAGGTTGATGACAAACATTTCTTGAGATGCGTAGCTTGAATTATAATCCGCAATCCAATATGCAAGGAATGGAATATCTTGCGCACTGCAATCTTTATGCAAGTTGCTTAATGAGCGAAGCAGCGTTGATTACTGGCATCATTGGATAAAACGGTGCCCGGTTAGCAGATTTTCTCCTGAATTAAGGGTTATAAGGTCACAATAAAACTCTACACAGGCTGTATATCGGAGATAACGTTTGAAAGTCACAATAGTGGGAACCGGATATGTGGGTCTAGTTAGCGGTGCATGTCTTGCAGAGGTTGGTCACCATGTTTTATGCCTCGATCTTGACCCAGAAAAAATACGCATTTTGGAAAATGGCGATATCCCCATCCATGAGCCTGGTTTGATCGACATTGTGCGGCGCAACATTGCTGCTGGCCGCCTCTGTTTCACCACAGACATAGACCGCGCCGTTGCTCATGCCCGTATCCAGTTCATTGCCGTCGGCACCCCTCCCGATGAAGACGGCTCTGCCGACCTGCAATATGTTTTGGCAGCAGCCAGAAATATCGGCAGCCGTATGACTGAAGACAAAATATTTGTTGATAAAAGTACGGTTCCGATTGGTACTGCCAATAAGGTAAGCGTAGTTATCGCAGAAGAATTGCAAAAGCGTGACATTGGGCTTAAGTATAGCGTCATATCCAACCCTGAATTCCTTAAAGAAGGCGCGGCGATTGAAGATTTCATGCGCCCGGACCGCATCGTCATTGGCGGAGATGATACACATGCCATCCAACAGCTGCGGGAATTATATGCCCCATTTAATCGCAACCACGACCGTATTATCGTCATGGATGTCAAAAGTGCCGAACTTACTAAATATGCCGCTAATGCTATGCTTGCCACCCGCATCAGTTTCATGAACGAACTGGCCAATGTCGCGGAAAAACTTGGTGCCGACATTGAAATGGTAAGGCTAGGTATTGGTTCTGATACCCGCATCGGCTACCATTTTCTTTATTCGGGTTGCGGTTACGGAGGATCCTGCTTCCCCAAAGATGTAAAAGCACTCATCAAAACTGCTAATGACGACGCTGGTATCACCCTTAAAGTACTCAATGCTGTAGAAGCCGCCAACGATGCACAAAAAGAAGTCCTCACGAACAAAATAAAGGCCCGATTTGGTACTGATCTCATTGGAAAAAACTTTGCTGTTTGGGGTCTTGCTTTTAAGCCCAATACCGATGACATGCGTGACGCCCCGAGTCGCAAGCTGATTTTAGATTTATTAGATGCAGGCGCCACCGTCACTGCCTATGACCCGGTAGCTATGCCCGAAGCGCAACGAATATTTGGTAATGACCCCAGGATTTCTTACGCAGACAATCCGTTCACAGCCTGTAAGGATGCAGATGCATTGGTTATCGTCACTGAGTGGAAAGAATTCCGCAATCCGGACTTCGCAATAATCAAAACCAAGCTTAAAACCCCATTAATATTCGATGGCCGTAGCTTGTATGAATCGGCTGCACTAAGTGCACACGGACTGGAGTATTTTCCCATTGGTCGCTAATAGGGATTGATTTTAAATATGAAATCCATAAACAAAAAATAGATATAAAAAACTGCGCTCGTAAACCTCGTCATGTGCCTCTAGCCTTGAACCTTGAATTTTTTGCCCCTTTTCTCTTGAATCCAAGACTTGCATTTTTGGCCATTGCGGCTGGCTCGGCCATACGATTCAATGGGCATTCCAACGACACGACTCTCGTGAATTTCCCAGCATAATGAGGCTGAGTGGAAACCTACTTGCAGGATTAGCAAACTCGATTTGGTCGGCACTGATCGGCTTGGCAGTCATTCCCTTTTATCTTCAATACCTCGGAATAGAAGCTTATGGTTTGATCGGTTTTTTTGTGACGACGCAGGCATTGCTTTCCCTTCTTGATATGGGATTAGCTCCAACGACCATCCGCGAAGTTGCACGCCATTCTGCATCTGGAAATTTAAAGGAAGCGGGAACGCTACTACATACACTTGCCATTATCTATTGGAGTATGGCGGGGGTAATCGCTTTATTGATCCTGGTGTTCGCGCCATTAATTGCAGAGTACTGGTTGCAGTCTAAACAACTTTCACCGCAAACAATTTCACACGCCGTGATGTTAATGGGGCTGGTTATTGCTTGCCGATGGCCAATCGGCCTGTATCAAGGTGCATTGATCGGGGCGCAGCGTTTGGCGGTATCGAGCGGTATTAATATGGCCATGGTGACGATCGGAAGTTTGGGCGCGGTGGTAGTGCTCGCGTTTGTCTCGCCGACGATTGAGGCCTTTTTCATTTGGCAGGCCTGCGTAGGTTTTGTTTATGCGGTTACCATGCGCTGGGGGGCATGGCGGATCATAGGGCGAATACCGGGCATACGGTTTGATATTAATAAGCTGAAAAGTATATGTCGTTTTTCTGCGGGGATGAGTGGTGTCGCTTTGTCAGGAATTGTATTTACACAACTGGACAAGGTAATTCTTAGCAAAATGCTTGGATTGGAAGAGTTTGGCCACTATATGCTTGCCACTGTTGTGGTGAGTGGGTTGTATGTTTTGGTCACGCCGATGTACAACGCCGTGTATCCGCGTTTTTCTGCCCTTGTGGCCAGTGGCGATTTTAAAAAACTCGGCAATCTTTACAGGTTGTGTACGCGCATACTCTCAATAATCCTATTTCCGACCGCGATGATACTAGCCATTTTTGCTTATGACTTGGTGCGTATTTGGACAGGGAATACAGAGCTCGCGTCAAGCGTAGCTCCGGTTGTAACGCTTCTGGCTATAGGGTCAGCATTAAACTGCATAATGTTTATTCCACATGCTCTTCAATTGGCGTTTGGGATGACGCGATTACCATTGATCATCAATGGGGTATTGATGATTGTCATATTGCCGTTAATCGTATTTTTTACGCTTACGTATGGTGTATTGGGCGGCGCAATGGCATGGCTCACGCTTCATGCATTGTATGTATTGCTGGGTACATGGTTGACACATCGGCATCTATTAAGGGGGCTGGGCAAACAGTGGTTATTTAGTGACGTTGGAGTACCGTTGGGTGTAGCGCTAATAGCTGGAATGGCGGCCAAATATATCTGTCAAAATCTCGAGTACTCTACCTATATCAAATTAGCAATCGGTGGCAGTATAGCTTTGCTTACGGTTGTAGTTAATGTATTACTGACACCCCAACTACTTTTATTGATTTCTCGTTATTTCCATAGCAAACAAGTAGTGGATACCGGAAGAAATTGATTTTGTTATAAATTTGGAGCCATTGAATGAGGCTTGTCATAAAACAAATAAAGCGACGCTTATTTACTTTGTTGCCATGGCGATTCTGCGGTGTTGTCTATAGGTTAGCTACATTATCTTGGGGACAGGCAAGACAATTCAGAAAATTGCAAGTTGGACGTAATAGCTACGTAGATCCAAGTGTTCAAGTTGTTGGTTGGAAAAATGTATCAATCGGTTGTAATACAACGATATCAGAAGAGTCTTGGTTTAATGTGAATTTCAGGGCTGATCTAACTAGCCGCATTGTTATTGGCAATAATTGCCATATCGGCAGACGAAATTATTTTTCGTCTGGACCACGCATTCAAATTAAAGATTATGGGTTTACTGGATTGGATTGCCATTTTTTAGGGTGTGGTCACAATATTGATACGCCGTTTATACCTTACATTGCATCTGGGTTAAGCGCGGGGGGTATTATTGAAATTGGTGTTAATTGTTGGCTTGCTACATCAGTTACCGTTTTACAGAATGTGAGGGTTGGTTGCGGTACGGTTGTAGGTGCACGATCTCTGGTCGTGCATGATTTACCACCATTTAGTATTGCTATCGGTAATCCATGTAAGGTAATAAAGCGTTTTGATTTTAAAAATAATAAATGGGTAAAGGCTGATGATTGGACAGTCGAATTAGACAAGTTTATGCCTAGTGAGGATGAATATTTGTGTTGTCTGGTTGAGAACTATAAAGATATTCCGCTTTCATTAATTGCAGGGAGTCGCCGTTTTGGTTGGCTGTAAGAGTGGTTGAAAAATGAATGAAACAAAACTTTCAATTTGCATGGCAACCTATAACAGAGGGCGATTTATTGGTGAGACTCTGGATTCCATCCTTAGTCAGATAGTGCCTGGTGTTGAGCTTGTCATTGTGGATGGAGCATCACCGGATAACACCCCTGAAGTGATGGCGCAATATTTGTTGCGCTACCCTGAAATTCGTTATTTTCGTGAGCAAGAAAATTCGGGTGTGGATGGCGACTATGATAAGGCTGTTGGTTATGCAAGGGGAGAGTATTGTTGGTTAGTGACAGATGACGATCTATTGTCTCCTATGGCTATTTCTCGTGTTCTTGAGTCTCTCAATGGAGAGTTCGATCTGGTCGTTGTGAATTCCCAAGTAAGAAATGTCGATTTTTCAAAGGTGCTTGAAACTCGTTTGCTCAAATTTACTACTGACAAGGAGTATGCAGCAAAGGATGGGGAAGAGTTTTTTTCTGAAGTAGCGAATTATCTTTCGTTCATCGGTGGTGTTGTTGTGAAGCGAAGCTTATGGCTAGGGCGGGATCGTTTGTCCTATTACGGAACACTTTTCATTCATATCGGCGTTATCTTCCAGCATCCCCCGATAAACAAGGTCAAGATTATTGCAGATCCGTTGATAATAATACGTTATGGTAATGCGATGTGGACATCGCGGGGCTTTGAAATTTGGCTGTTCAAATGGCCGCAGTTGATTTGGTCGTTTCCTGATTTCTCAGATCAATCGAAGTCTGCTGTATGTTCCAAAGAGCCATGGAGACCAATTAAAAAACTCATTTTATATAGAGCTACTGGAGGATATACCGTTTCCGAGTACCGCCATTTTATAGCGGTTAGGACAAAAGGACTGTCTCGTGTGGTGTATATGGCAATTGCAATGTTCCCTGCCGTCATCGCAAATGTATTTGTTAGTCTTTACTGTGTTTTCGTGAATAGAAATGCCCGTTCAGTATTGTATGATCTTTCACGTAGTAGGTATGCTACTTGGGTTAGTCGTTTTTTGGCTCGATTTCTCTGACATATACTATGAAAACAGCCTTAATAATCGGTATAACAGGCCAAGATGGCTCATATTTGGCGGAATTGTTGCTTATTAAAGGCTATCGTGTCGTTGGTGCAGTTAGAAATATACAAAATGCCAAAGAGTCCCTCACCACAGTATTGATGCAGAGTGTTAAGTTAGTTACATGGAACATGTTGGATCAATGTCGAATGACAGAGGTATTGGCTGAATATCGCCCAGCGGAGATTTATAACTTGGCCGCCTATTCATCAGGAGCAGGAATGTTCAATGATGCTGTCGATATTGGAGAGGTGAATGGGCTTGCGGTTGCCCGGATTTTGGATGCCATTCGCGCAGTGGATACCGATATTCGTTTCTGCCAGGCATCAAGTAGTGAAATGTTTGGTAATGCACTCGAAAGCCCTCAATCAGAAGCAACGCCATTTCGACCCCGTACCCCATATGGTGCCGCAAAGCTTTACGCACATTCGATGATCCAGATTTACCGCCAGCACTATGGATTATATGGATGCTCGGCGATTCTGTTCAATCACGAGAGTCCCCGTCGTGGATTGGGTTTTGTAACAAGAAAAATAACACATGCAGTGGCGAAGATTAAACTGGGACTGGTGAATGAACTTTACTTGGGAAATCTTGATGCACGCCGTGATTGGGGCTTTGCGGGAGATTATGTGCGCGCAATGTGGCTGATGTTGCAGCACCCGGACGCGGATGATTATGTGGTTGCCACTGGTGAAACGCACTCGGTGCGAGAGCTGTGTGAAATCGTCTTTAGACATTTCAATTTGGATTATCGCGATTATGTCCGAGAGGATTCTGCTTCATACCGCCCCATTGAATCAGAGCAATTAGTGGGAAACTCCAAGAAATTGAGAAATCAACTCGGCTGGATACCTGAGGTAGGGTTTTACGAGATGGTAAGCATGATGGTGGATGCTGATTTGCGTAAGCTCATTGAGCAGGATCGCGCAAAAGGATAGGGATAAGATAGTGTTCACAAAAATTGAAAAATGCAGAATTTGTGGCAATAAGCATCTGGAGCCCGTGCTCGATTTGGGAGAGCAGATGCTGACTGGAATATTTCCGCGTGAGAGGAGTTCAGCAATCACGATTGGCCCACTGCGGTTGGTGAAATGCATGGGGGGAAAAGATATCTGCGGGCTATTGCAGCTTGAGCATTCCTATAATTCTGACGAGATGTATGGCGAGAACTATGGTTATCGTTCCGGTCTCAATGCCAGCATGGTAGCTCACCTCAATGACAAGGTGAAAAAAATCCTTGAGCAGGTTGAGTTGCATAAAGGCGATCTTGTTATTGATATTGGTAGTAACGACAGCACTACGCTGCAGGCATATCCATCTTCTGGGCCGGATCTGGTAGGCATTGACCCGACGGGAATTAAATTCCACAGTTACTACCCACCACACATTCAATTAATCCCCAATTTCTTTTCTTCAGCTTTAGTTAAAGAACATTTCCCAAAGCGAAAAGCAAAAGTAGTCACTTCGTTTTCAATGTTCTACGATCTAGAAGACCCAACGGATTTTATGCAACAAGTGCATGACATACTTGCAGATGATGGAGTTTGGGTATTTGAACAAAGCTATATGCCAACTATGCTCGAGATGAATTCATATGACACAGTTTGTCATGAGCATGTTGAGTTTTATGCTCTGCGCCAGATCAAATGGATGGCTGATAGAGTGGGCTTCAAGATTGTTGATGTGGAGTTCAATGAAGTTAATGGGGGCAGTTTCTCAATCACAGTGTCGAAATCGCATGGCGATTTAACGCCAGCTCCTTTGGTGAAAAAGATTCTTGATCGCGAACAGGAAAATGGGCTAGATACGCTTGTGCCTTATCAAAAATTTGCAGAGCGTGCAGCTAAAACGAAGTACGATTTACTGGCTTTCATCAAAACAGCCCATGCGGAAAATAAGACAGTCGCGGCACTCGGCGCATCTACAAAGGGGAATGTACTGTTGCAATACTGCGGAGTGACAGAAAAAGATATTTCGTTTGTTGGCGAGGTTAACCCAGAAAAATATGACTGCTACACTCCAGGCACATGGATTCCCATTATTCCAGAAGCAAAGTTGCTATCGCAAAAGCCGGATTACCTGGTCGTTTTGCCATGGCATTTTAGAAAATTTTTCCAAGAAAACGATAAATATAGGGGCGTAAATTTGGTATTTCCGCTCCCAACCATCGAGATGGTTAAACGATAAGTGTCTTGAGATATTTTGAGGTTAAACGTGACAATGTAATAATTAACTTTGGAGCACAAAAAACCTTTATTACATCATTCAGATGTAGGTAATATCCAAAATTTAACGCCAATTTAGGTTAAGTATGACGGGTTCCAGAGGTTCCATGCATGAAATAAAAGGTGTAGAAGATACCCCGGGGCACATCTATATGGAAGAGTCCATGAATGAAGCAAGTAGATTTGTCAAGGGTGGAGTTAAACGATGACACCAGATGTATCCAAGCCAAATAAGGTTACAGTACTGCTGTCCACATATAATGGAAGTAAGTTTCTTCAGCAACAGTTAAATTCTTTGTACGAGCAGACCTATCCAAATATCAGAATTTTGGTAAGGGACGATGGATCATCAGATTCAACAAGAAGTATTTTAGAAAATGAGCAAATAAATGGACGTATAGATATATTAAGAGGGCATAAGAATTTGGGCCCAGCCCTGAGTTTTTTTGAATTGCTCCATAATGCTGCGCTCACTGAAACGGAATACGTTGCTTTTTGTGATCAAGATGACGTTTGGCATCCGCATAAAATTGAGCATGCGGTTTCAGCCTTGCGGGTAGTCGCCGATAACTGCCCGGCATTATTTTGCTCCAGGCTAGAAATTGTTGATGAACAGTTAAATCATATTGGATTTACCAATACACCCAAAAAAGTTGGTTTTGGCAATGCGTTAGTTGAAAATGTTGCTACCGGCTGTACGATGGTGCTTAATCGAAAAGCAGTAGAACTTATTTGTATGCATCTTCCAAGCAAAGTGTTGATGCATGATTGGTGGTGTTATTTAGTTCTATCTTGTTTTGGCAAAATAATTTTTGATAGTAACGCCAATATAAAATATCGACAGCACGGCAATAACACGATTGGTGCAACCGTGAATATGTTTGATGAATTAAAAAGAAAATTGCATAGGTTTATGTACAGCGGAAAAGGATTGCTTTGGTTTCAAGCTTCTGTTTTTTTAAATATGTTTGAAAATGGCATTCCGTTATCTCAAAGACGAGTTCTCAATAAATTCATCGCAGCAAAATCATCATTGTGGTGTCGTGTTCAGTTAATTTTGTCCAAAGAAATATGGCGGCAAAAATGGTTGGATAACTTGATCTTGCGATTCATTATATTGATTAATCGAATCTGAGCTTGGCGAAAACCGGCATTGAAATCCATCGAGAATTGTTGATCTTGCTTAATTTATTTTTTTCTTCCAGAGGATGTTTGTGATTTTCGCGCCTAACCTATGGAATACAATTTATGGGTGAGAGCTTAATTACAAGGCAAGTTACTCGGGAAGCTCAGGTTCATTATTTTTGATGGACAAAATAGCCGTAGAGCAATCACCCGAAATTTCCATTTCTGTTGTCAGTCATGCACAAATCCAGTTGATTGGGTGTCTGCTGCATGATATCAACCAGCATTGCCGGGCTTCATTCATCGAACTGATTCTCACGCTTAACCTGGATGAGACATTGCCGTTCGCAGCAGATAGCTTTGTATTTCCAATAAAGGTTATTCGTAACCCAATCCCTATAGGATTCGCGACCAACCACAATCAAGCATTTACATACGCAGCAGGGCGATTCTTTTGTGTAATGAATCCAGATGTCCGGTTGAATGATAATCCATTCAAGGCGTTGCTTATGTGTATGCAGGATTCTTCAGTAGGTGTGGCAGCGCCACTCGTATTAAGTGAGAACGGTACGGTGGAAGATAGCGCCCGTCGTTTTCCAACGCCACTCAAGATATTTTGCAAAGCGTTAGGCAGGTGTAAAGGCAGCGACTATCTTGTAGAAAATAATCCGATCTTTCCTGATTGGGTGGGCGGGATGTTCATGTTATTTCGGCGCGATGTATTCAAAAAATTAGGTGGGTTTGATCAGCGATACTTTCTTTATTATGAAGATGTAGATTTATGCGCCAGGCTGAGATTAAAGGGTTATGAAGTGGTTTTATGCCCTGATGCTAAGGTGGTTCACCTTGCGCGTAGAAGCAGTCATAATAGTTTTCAGTATTTGAAGTGGCATCTTATGAGCATGATGCGATTTTTTTGTTCCTCTTTGTTTTTAAAAATACTCTGGTTGCGTTTGAAAAAAAAACCATGAACAAATGTGCGATAAAGCAATTAAAGCTTACTTAACTTAATCATGCTTACTCATTGGTTAACATCATGAAATTTATGATTTCTGGGGCTGATGGCTTCGTTGGTAAAGCGCTTTGTGCTGAATTGTTTCGGCGAGGGCACTCTGTAAGCGCGGCAGTGCGTTCAGGGAATTCATTGATTGGAAATATTGAAACCATCGTTGTTGGCGCAATTAATAGCGAGACGAATTGGGCTGATGCATTACGTGACGTGGATGTGGTGATTCATCTCGCTGCACGAGTGCATGTAATGCGCGAGAGCGCTACCGATCCATTGGCGGAGTTTCTCCAGGTCAACCTGCACGGCACTTCAAATCTCGCTCGGCAGGCTGCTTGCTTTGGGGTGAAGCGGTTCGTTTTCGTTAGTTCGATCAAGGTGAATGGCGAGCAGACCAACGCAACTCAGCCATTTACAGAGTTGGATGAACCCAGTCCACAAGATTTTTACAGTATCTCGAAATGGCAAGCCGAACAAGCGTTGTGGCGCATTGCCCAAGAAACCGGCTTGGAAATTGTGATTGTGCGTCCTCCATTGGTTTATGGTCCGGGTGTGAAGGGCAATTTTGCACAAATGCTGGCGGTGGTCGCTAAACGCATTCCTTTGCCATTTGCTTCTGTGCATAACCGTCGCAGCCTGATTTATCTGGGTAATTTGGTGGATGCCTTGATAGCTTGTTCAACCCATTGTGTTGCCGCAGGCCAGACTTATTTGGTATGCGATGGTGAGGATATTTCCACCCCGGATTTGTTGCGCCAATTAGGCGATGCGACGGGATGTCCGGCGCACTTATTGCCGTTCCCGCCAAGCTGGTTACGTATACTGGGAAAATTATCCGGTAAATCTGATCAAGTCGAACGGTTACTCGGTTCGTTGCAGGTCGATAGTGGTAAAATTCGCCGTGATTTAAATTGGGTACCTCCTTATACTTTGCAACAGGGGCTGCAAGCGACTGCGGAATTGCACCGTCGCTCAGGTAAAAAAAGTTAATAAGTGTGTTTTTATGCTGTTCCATTATGTTTAATAAACCATACCAATCGAGCCGAGGATTGGGTAAGCAATTTTCCATACGGTAACGACCGCGCATGAAAGTGGATTGCGTGGAAATGATTAATGTTGTTATAGAGTACAAGCCTCCATGTCGCACTACGCCCCCCTAATTGCAGCGCTGATCACCATGTTGGTGATTACTATTATTGTATTCAGTAAAGCCGGCAAAAAAATTCAAGATATCCCTAATGAGCGCTCATTGCATGAGGAGCCAATTCCGCGCATTGGTGGGGTGGGATTAATGGCGGGTCTTTTGTCTGCCTGGGCATTGATGGTGATGTCATTAGCTTGGTGGGTGGTGTTGCCCATGATCGTACTGTTCGTTGTTTCTTTGCTAGATGACATGCACGGCCTGCCGGTACGGCAACGTTTGTTGGCGCACATCGCTGCTGCTGCAATTCTGGTGCTCGGTTCCGGTTTGCTGGCACAGGGTATAGCGCAAGCTTTGCTCGTGTTGCTGTGCGTAGTTTGGATGACCAATCTATTCAATTTTATGGATGGATCGGATGGCTTGGCTGGAGGTATGACATTTTTCGGTTTCACCATGTATGGCGTAGCTGCATTGATGCATGGCGCTGATACTCAGGCCATGCTAAATTTTTCAATAGGTGCCGCTGGCTTGGGATTGCTTTATTACAATTTTTATCCAGCTCAAGTATTCATGGGTGATGCGGGATCCATTCCCCTTGGCTTTTTATCTGCCGCGATGGGGTTGTGGGGCTGGCAACAAGGAATATGGCCTGGATGGTTTCCGTTGTTGGTATTCTCTCCTTTTATCATGGATGCCAGTGTCACCTTGCTCAAACGTATGTTGCGCCGTGAAAAAATCTCTCAGGCGCATCGTGAACATTATTACCAACGCTTGGTGCAAATTGGTTGGGGGCATCGTAATGTCGCATTATTTGAATATACTTTGATGTTTGCGGCAGGCGCATCTGCTACTTGGTGTTTACGTCAATCCACTGAATGGCCTTGGCTGCTGTTCCTGATGTGGGGAGGGGTATATGCTGGGCTGATGCTGATTTTGGATAGTCGCTGGAAAGCATTTCAGCGAAGCCAGCGTGGCTAAATTAGATCTACGCACTTTGCTGGCCATGCTGCATGACTTTGCGGCGGCCGCATTTGCCTGGAGCTTGGCTTATCTGTTGCGCTTCAATTTCGAGCCTCCACCGCATTTCATTAATGAAATGTTGCACACCCTGATTTGGGTTGTACCTTTGCAAAGTATTGTTTTCTGGCGCTTTGGTTTATATCGTGGCCTATGGCGCTATGCCAGTGTAACTGACCTGCGCCGAATTTTTTTAGCGGTGCTGACGGCTGCCGCACTGATTCCTTTGGTGGTGTGGATGTTTCGGATCAGCGCTGTAATACCGCGCTCGGTACTGGTAATTAATCCTGCACTATTGCTACTTGTAATGGGCGGGAGCCGTTTCATTTATCGTCTCTGGAAAGAGCATGGCTTTTATCGCAATCTAAAATTAAATGTAGAGCCTGTGCTGGTGTTAGGAGCAAGCGATGCAGCTGTAGGCTTGTCCAAGGAGCTGGCACGCAGCCGCGATTGGCGGCTGGTGGGTTTTCTGGACGACAATGCGGATAAACATGGGCGTATTCTTAATGGGATCAAGGTGCTGGGCGCGCTGGATAGCCTGCCGCAATGGGCGGAACGCATGAATGTAAAACAAGCTATTGTTGCCATGCCATCGGCTTCGCACCAAGTGCGCAAGCGTGCGATTGAGATTTGTAATCAGGCCAGTGTCAAGGTGTTGACGGTACCGTCATTCGATGACCTGTTAAGTGGACGTGTCGCCATTTCGCAATTGCGTGCCGTGGAGCTGGACGATCTGCTGGGACGTGATCCGGTACAATTGGATGCGGCCGGGCTGCATGAATTATTTACTAACAAAACTGTGCTGGTAACCGGTGCCGGTGGATCTATCGGCTCTGAGTTGTGTCGCCAGATCATACACTTCAAACCACGTACTTTAGTGATGTTCGAGTTGAGTGAATTTGCACTGTACAACATGGAACAGGAGCTGGCTGCGAAATTCGATGGTCTTGAAATTGTCTGCCTGATAGGCGATGTACGTGATGCTGCCCGCCTTGATCAAGTTTTTTCTGAGTATAAGCCTGCGGTGGTTTTTCATGCCGCCGCATACAAGCATGTCCCCCTCATGGAGCAACATAACGCTTGGCAGGCGATACGTAATAACGTGCTGGGTACATGGTCGGTCGCCACTGCTGCACAGCGCTATGATGTAGCAAAATTTGTATTGATCTCTACCGATAAAGCGGTTAACCCAACCAATGTGATGGGGGCGAGTAAACGTTTGGCGGAAATGGTATGTCAGGGATTGCAGCAGCCCGGCGGAACGCGCTTTATTATGGTGCGTTTCGGCAACGTCTTGGGCAGCACCGGCAGCGTCATTCCAAAATTCCGCGAACAGATTGCTAAGGGTGGGCCAATTACTGTCACACATCCAGACATTACACGCTATTTCATGTCAATTCCGGAGGCTGCGCAATTGGTGTTGCAGGCCAGTTTAATGGGAAAAGGCGGAGAAATATTTGTTTTGGACATGGGCGATCCAGTAAAAATTGTTGATCTGGCGAATGACCTTATTCGTCTTTCTGGCCTAAGTAAGGATGATATTCGGATTGAATTCACTGGCCTGCGCTTAGGTGAAAAACTGTTCGAGGAACTGCTGGCTGACAATGAACACACTTTGTCCACCCCCCATATAAAACTGCGTATTGCACAAGCGCGTGAAGTAGACGCCGCATGGTTGGCAAATTTATTAATTTGGTTTAGCACGCACGCTGCGCAGGACGATGCAGAAGTTAAACGTGCCTTGACACAATGGATACCGGAATACTGTCCAGATTCTAATGGCGTTGCAAAGTTAAAATAACACTAAATGCACCTTACTGTGAATTTACTGAATATAATTCTCTGGGCTAATTGTTTAATGCACATGGAATTAAAAACTGACTGATTGCGAATAATGGCAACTTACGCGGTAGGCGACATACAGGGGTGTTACACCGAGCTTTTGCGGTTGTTAGAAAAAATGTGCTTTGACCCTGCAATAGATAGGTTGTGGCTGGTAGGTGATTTGGTTAATCGCGGGCCGGATTCAGTGGACGTACTGCGTTTGATAAAATCGCTAGGAGATTCCGCCATTACTGTGCTGGGTAACCATGATCTACATTTGCTTGCAGTGGCTGAGGGCGCTGCCAAATTACATCGTTGCGACACGCTGCACGATGTTCTTGGCGCACCTGATCGAGGCGAGTTGTTGACCTGGCTACGTGCGCAGCGTTTGCTATATGTGGAAGGTAATTTCGTGCTGGTACATGCCGGGCTGCTACCGAGCTGGACAGTGGCCCAAGCACAGCAGTTGGCGCATGAAGCGGAAGCCGCATTAACAGGTAAACACTACCACGATTTTCTTGTGCATATGTATGGCAACCATCCTGACCATTGGGAAAATGACCTTAGCGGTTACCAGCGCTTGCGCGCCATCACCAATGCTTGCACGCGCATGCGTGTTTGCACCCCGAGCGGTGAAATGGAATTCAAATTTAAGGGTGAAGTGCACAATGTGCCTGAGGGATACATGCCGTGGTTTGATGTGCCAGGACGCGCTAGCGCTAATGCTACAGTGGTGTGCGGACATTGGTCGGCGCTGGGGTTGAACGTTACCCCTCAAATCATTACGCTTGACACAGGTTGTTTGTGGGGTGGCGCGCTTTCCGCCATTCGCCTCGAAGACCGCAAGCTGTTTCAGGTACCATGTGAGTCCAAACCGGTAGCGCAGCCATGGCAGTAATCCACATAACTTTAAAGTTGGATCTGAGAGGGTTTAAGGGATGGCTTTAAAATTATCGGGCCATTGATAACCGCTTAATTTGCAGCCTTGATCTTTAGATCGTGGTTTGCCGGCTTATCTGAAGAGTTGAAAGCAACGTTGCAATGTTTTTTGAAAAATAGTCTTTAATGCAATTAATTTATATAGAAATCAAATTGATAGAAAGTTTTAATGGTGTCTGTTATGATGGCTACCATTAAAATAACAGACAGGGGGAGCGGGGTTATACTTCGCCCTATGAATAGTAGTAGTGATTGTCCATTTACATACAGACCCTCTACTGAAATTAGTGGAACCATAATAAACGGGGAGGAGTTTTTATCAGAGAACGTATTTCGTTATCTGCTCTTTTGCCTTTTTTCCGTAGGAATCACAATTGCCCTTTGGCTGTACGGAAAAGAACGTCGCGGGGGCATTTGTGTGCTGTCGCCGTTAATTATCGAGACAGTAGCAAAGCCAATAACTCGGGCATTGTATTTCCGTCCCCCTCTTATTGGTCAACACCCCGGCCAAGGCAATCGTTCCGTTATTTGCATGTCTTCTCCTCACCATCATTCTTTCGAATAATCTCATGGATATACTGGTCCTGATAACCCTGATTTTGTTAAACGGGATCTTCGCCATGTCGGAGATCGCTCTTGTCACTGCACGGCACGCGCGTTTAGCGCGTCTAGCGGCAGACGGTGATGCCTCGGCAGAAGTGGCGATGCGTCTGGGTGAGGATCCAACACGTTTTCTTTCCGCCATCCAGATCGGAATCACTTCAATCGGCATCTTGAACGGTA
Source organism: Candidatus Nitrotoga sp. CP45 (assembly GCA_003402375.1). Lineage (GTDB taxonomy): Bacteria > Pseudomonadota > Gammaproteobacteria > Burkholderiales > Gallionellaceae > Nitrotoga. The sequence goes on along the minus strand of QFXJ01000022.1, from coordinate 75,496 downwards.
TCGTCGGCGAGGCGGTATTTGCTGCCCCCTTCGCAACATGGCTGCAAACGCTCGGCGTTGATCAGCGCCCAAGCGAGCTGGGCGCAACCGCCTTGGTAGTCGTGGTGATTACCTATCTATCCATTGTCGTCGGCGAACTGGTGCCTAAACGCATCGCCCAATTTAATCCGGAAGGGATTGCGCGCCTAGTGGCAAGACCCATTCACATCTTGGCATTAACTACGCATCCGTTCGTACGATTGCTGTCGATATCTACTGATGCTCTCCTGAGAATGATGGGAAAGAGCCAGCAAGTGGAGCCTAGCGTCACGGAAGAGGAAATTCACGCAATGTTGGAAGAGGGTTCCGAAGCCGGAATCATTGAGCAGCACGAACATGATATGGTTCGCAACGTTTTTCGCTTGGATGAAAGACAGGTTGGTTCCCTCATGATCCCCCGAGCGGATATAGAATATTTGGATATCAACCAGCCATTGGAGGCTAATCTCTTACGCATAGCGCAATCTGATCACTCACGTTTCCCGGTTTGTCGGGGTAGTTTGAGCGACCTGTTGGGAGTGACCTCTTTTAAGCAACTATTCAATCAAACCATTAATGGCGGATGCCCCGATCTGACTGCACAGCTGCATCCATGCATTTTTGTGACTGAATCGCTCACTGGATTGGAGCTTTTGGCACAATTCCAAGGGTCAGGCACCCATATGGTTTTCGTTATAGATGAGTATGGCGAAGTCCAGGGCTTGGTCACCCTTCAGGATGTATTGGAAGCGGTGACCGGCGAGTTTATTCCGCCCGATCATGCGGATCGTTGGGCGGTACAGCGCGAGGATGGCTCGTGGCTATTGGACGGAATGATTCCAGTGCCGGAGTTGAAAGATCAATTAGAGTTGAAGTCTGTCCCCGAAGAAGACAAGGGTCGATACCATACACTTAGCGGCATGGTGATGTGGTTGCTTGGGCGGTTACCTGAAGTGGCGGATGTTGTAGTGTGGGAACAATGGCGGCTGGAGGTTGTTGATCTGGACGGTAAACGGATTGACAAGGTTCTCGCAAGCCGTTTGTTAGAACCACTCCAGGATTCGGGCGCTAGCGAGGCGCCCCCTCAGACAGAAGAGTGATTGGATTAAAAAATTTGCTTTGATGATTAGGTCCTATAGTCTTGATACTTGCTGGCGAATAAATAAATTTATATAAAAATCATATAATTAGGTATAGTTATGCTGCTAATGATAGACAACTACGACTCATTCACCTACAACTTGGTGCAATATTTTGCCGAGCTAGGCGCAGATGTGGTTGTGCATCGCAATGACGAGATTACGTTGGAGCAGATTGAGACATTACAACCACAACACATCGTGGTTTCACCGGGGCCATGCACGCCTAATGAAGCTGGAATTTCGGTTGCCACCATTCAGCGCTTCGCCGGACGCATTCCCCTTCTGGGGGTGTGCCTTGGACATCAGAGTATTGGCCAGTCATTCGGTGGAAAAATTGTTCACGCCAAGCAGCTAATGCACGGCAAAACCTCGGCCATTTTTCACAACAACAGTAGTGTCTTTCATGGCCTGCCTAACCCATTCACCGCTACACGCTACCACTCGCTGGTGATTGAGCGTGCCACCCTGCCCGACTGTTTGGAAATTACCGCGTGGACTGAAGACGGCGAAATCATGGGGGTGCGTCACAAAACGATGGCGGTAGAAGGGGTGCAATTTCATCCGGAATCCATACTCACTGAACATGGTCATGCGCTGCTTGCAAATTTTTTACGCGGTGAACGCTAATGAACTATGCCAACCTGCTCAGTCGCCTACTTAATCGTGAAGACCTGCCGCACGACGACATGCACGAGTTGATGCGGAGCATTATGAGCGGGCAGCTTACTCCTATTCAAATCGCAGCGGTTTTGGTCGCGTTACACATGAAGGGAGAGACTGTCACTGAAATTGCGGCGGCAGCGCAGGTAATGCGCGATCTGTCGAGCAAAGTGACGGTACAGGATGACAAATATTTGATTGATACCTGCGGCACGGGCGGTGATGGTGCGCAGACTTTTAACATTTCCACTGCCAGCGCGCTAGTCGCGGCGGCAGCGGGAGCGCGCGTAGCCAAACATGGTGGACGTTCAGTTTCCAGCACGTGTGGCAGCGCCGATATCCTGGAAAAGCTTGGTGTCAAGGTCAACCTTACGCCGCAGCAAGTGGCGCACTGTGTGCAGGAAATTGGTGTGGGCTTCATGTTTGCGCCCAATCATCACAGTGCGATGAAATACGCCGCACCAGTACGGCGTGAACTCGGCGTGCGCACGCTGTTCAACCTGCTGGGTCCGTTAACCAACCCGGCGGGCGCACAGAACCAAGTAATGGGTGTATTTCAGAGGGATCTGACGGTGAAATTGGCGCGCGTGCTACAGCAGTTAGGAAGTCAGCACGTGTTGGTGGTGCATGGTGCAGATGGCATGGATGAAATTTCTATCAGCGGATCAACCTACATTGCGGAACTCAGGAACGGTACGGTACTTGAGTACTTGGTGCAACCGCAAGATTTCGATTTACACGCAGCGCCGCTGGATAGCATACGTGTTGCCAATGCCGATGAGGCGCGCACGGTGTTATTATCGGTATTGGATAATCAGCGCGGTCCCGCGCGTGACATCGTGCAACTTAACGCGGGTGCGGCCATTTATGTGGCGGGGCTGGCTGCAACGCTACAAGAGGGTGTAAAAAAGGCCAAGGAAGTTATCGCCAGCGGTGCAGCGAAAAATAAGCTGGAAGAGCTTGTCCATATTCATATTTGAGGCTGCGGAAAATCGATTTTTCGGGGAGGAATTAATAGTGTTCGCCGAACGGCCTTGTTCTGATTAACCCAATAGTTCCCACGTTTTCGGGATATTTTTTAATATAAGTATCCAGATGGTTTTTGACAAATATTTGCGCACGATGCGGAAGATTGCCTACGATTACCAAACTAATGTAGCGTCTTGAATTGAAGGATGGCAATGAAGTGTGTTGATGATTTTCGTTTGAGATTTGGCAAGCAAGAGCTGGTGCCTATCATAATTGGTGGGATGGGAGTTGATATTTCCACTGCCGAACTGGCGCTGGAAGCTGCGCGTCTCGGCGGCATAGGGCATCTTTCCGATGCTATGTTGCCGACTGTAACGGATCGGCTTTTAAATACGAATTTCGTTAAATCAAAGCTCCAGCAGTATAAATACAATGTTGCCAATACCGATAAATCTAAGGTGCAATTTGACCTTGGGCAAATTGCAGAGTCGACGCGCTTGCACCTGAGCAAAGCCATGGAAGCCAAACGCGGTTCCGGTATGATTTTTGTTAATTGCATGGAAAAGCTTACTATGAATGCACCGCGCGAAACGTTGCGGGTACGGCTGCATGGGGCGCTCTCTGCCGGTATAGATGGAATTACCTTGAGCGCCGGATTGCATCTGGGTTCATTCGCGTTGATGGAAGATCATCCACGTTTTCGTGACGCTAAGCTCGGCATCATCGTCTCCTCGCTACGTGCGCTGCAAATTTTCTTGCGCAAAAACGCCAAACTTAACCGCCTGCCAGATTATATCGTGATAGAAGGGCCATTGGCCGGTGGCCACTTGGGCTTCGGTTTGGATTGGATGAAATACGATCTGCGGGAAATCTGCAGAGAAATTTATCAGTACTTGCAGACCGAAAAGCTGGAGATTCCGATCATACCGGCCGGTGGAGTTTTTACCGGTAGCGATGCAGTGTCGTATCTGGAAACGGGTGCGGCGGCGGTGCAAGTGGCAACGCGCTTTACGGCAACGCATGAGTGTGGTTTGCCGGAAAAAATTGTGCAAGAGTACTTTAAAGCTAACGAGGAAGACATAGAGGTAAATATGATCTCGCCTACAGGCTATCCTATGCGCATGTTGAAGAAGAGTCCGGCTATCGGCGCGGGTATACGCCCCAACTGCGAAGCCTACGGCTACCTACTCGACGGTAACGGCAATTGCGCGTACATCACGGCGTACAACGCCGAAGTGGCGGCTCACCCGAATGCTAAGAAAATCTCCGTTATGGACAAAACCTGTTTGTGCACCGCTATGCGCAACTTTGACTGCTGGACTTGCGGACACTACACCTATCGCCTCAAGGACACCACGCGCCGCCTACCAGACGGGACTTATCAGATACTAACGGCTGAGCATGTGTTTAAGGATTATCAATTCAGTACCGACAACCAGATTGCGTTGCCGAATTTGCCGACCGCCTAGCCTGGATGCTGCATAATTTTTTTTGCTATTTTAGTTTGATCATCGTGTTGCAGTTTTTTTATTTTCAGATGACAGTCCCCAACCAATCCTCACTCGCAGCGTAAAGTATGGTGGTGCTAGCAGTATTAGACTAAACAATCAGTGGGCAGATGTAGTTGGGAGATGCCCGCGTGCTTTATCAACCCATCAGCCTATGTAAAAGTCAAAACCATGGGCTTGGGCGGTGGAGTGTAACGATGGGTTAAAGTCAAAATGGTAAGAATAATGCCGTAGATAAAGTCTGCACCACGCGTGTAATTCCGCGCTGTAATTTTTCCGATAATGTAATCGCAAATAAATCCAGGCTACCGATAATTTTCCCGAACTCACGTTCAAAGCTGAGATTGCGCTCGTGGTCATTTAATTCATTAGTTAACAAATCAAGCTGTCCTTTGTCATCGCGTGCATTGGAGAGCTGCCACACGACGATTTCGACGTTACGTGCGGCATTAAAGATGTTTTGCGGCTCAATGGTGTCGGTAAAATAGAACTCGGTTTTCCCACCATGTGCTTTGATTAACATCGTTTGCAGGCCTACGATTAACGACATTACCCGGTCACCTTCATAGTCAGGCCGGAACGCCTGTTGAATAGCGTAGGAGCCCTGCGCTTCGCCGATTTCCTTGAACCGCCAGCCATTTTGGTTTTCGAATACTGATTTCACCATCTCTTCCGCGCTGGCGGTGCTGTTTTTTCTAAGTTCGCGCGGATTACGCTTGTATAGTTTTGTCATTAACATACGCAAAATTTGGGTGTTTTCACGCATCTCTACATCTGCCAAGCGATCAATATCTGATTTACCAAGCTGACTGAGTAAATTGCGATCACTTTGTTGTGGGATGTGCTTACTGTTTTTGGCAGGTTCTGTGGTGGTGCAAGCTGCCAGCAATAAGGCAGCGGTGATGGGGACAAACAAACGGCAATTATTTTGCAATTTCAGAATCATGCGTTTCCACTATTATCATTTTTTGTAAGATTGTCCGAGAGTCGAACTGCGTTAGCATGGCCGCCTCTTAACATGGCCAAACTAAAGAAGTATAAATGAATAAACACATACACACCTGCGAGTAGCGATATAAGATTTCTGTTTTGAAGAAAGTAGTTTGAATCAAATACAAATTGTAAAAGAGGCAGAGGTAGGTCAGTCATCGTGCGGGCGACAAAGTGGCAACAGGGGCTATATAAATGACGACCAAAATTGGTACGGAATGACGGAAACCCTTTTGGGTTGCATACAATTACTGCTAGTCTTGCACCATAATCTGTCCGTAAATTAATTTTTAGGCAATCATGCAAAGTTACTTAAACCGTATCCTCACCGCCCGTGTTTATGATGTGGCTATTGAAAGTCCGCTAGATGATGCACCCAATTTGTCTGTGCGCATCGGCAACAACGTTTTGCTAAAGCGAGAAGATATGCAGCCGGTATTTTCTTTCAAGCTGCGCGGCGCCTATAACAAGATGGCGAAGTTGACGCCGGCGCAGCTTAAGCGCGGTGTCATCGCTGCCTCGGCGGGTAATCACGCGCAGGGTGTGGCGTTGTCGGCGCAGAAACTGGGCTGCAAGGCCATCATCGTTATGCCAGTAACCACGCCGCAGATTAAGGTGGAGGCGGTTGCCAGCCGTGGCGCAAAAACAATATTGCATGGCGATTCTTATTCTGATGCTTATCTGCATGCGTTGGAGCTGGAGCAGAAACTCAAGCTTACCTTCGTCCATCCTTATGACGATGCTGATGTAATCGCCGGACAGGGAACTATTGGTATGGAAATATTGCGGCAGCATAGCCAGCCTATCCATGCAATTTTTGCGCCCATCGGTGGTGGCGGCCTAATTTCAGGCGTTGCCGCTTACGTTAAAGCGGTGCGCCCGGAAATCAAGGTTATTGGCGTGCAACCCGTGGAGTCCGATGCCATGAGCCGTTCGATTAAAGCCGGTCGGCGCGTCAAGCTTGAACATGTCGGTTTGTTCGCCGATGGCGTGGCTGTAAAACAAGTTGGGCAGGAGACTCTCCGTTTGTGCCGCGAATTGGTGGACGAAATTATATTGGTGGATACCGACGCTATCTGCGCAGCGATCAAGGATGTGTTCGAAGATACCCGCACCAATCTTGAGCCTGCCGGAGCGTTGGCTATTGCTGGTGCTAAGTTGTATGCGGAGCGCGAAAAACTAAAGGGCAAGACGCTGGTGGCAATTGCCAGTGGCGCCAATATGAATTTTGACCGCTTGCGTTTTATCGCGGAGCGGGCAGAGCTTGGCGAAAAGCGCGAGGCTATTCTGGCAGTGAGCATCCCGGAAACTCCTGGCAGCTTTCGAAAATTTTGCTCTTTACTGGGCCAGCGTAATATCACTGAATTTAATTACCGTTATGCCAACTCCAAGGAGGCGCATGTGTTCGTCGGAGTTCAGGTAAAAGATCAATCTGAAACTACCAAGCTTGTTGCCACGCTGGAAAAACACAAACTGTCCACGCTGAATTTTACCGACAACGAGATGGCCAAGCTGCATGTACGTCATCTGGTAGGGGGACATGCCCCCGGTTTGCAGGACGAAATCCTGTTTCGCTTCGAATTCCCAGAACGCCCTGGCGCATTGATGACGTTCCTTAACAGCATGAACCATAGCTGGAATATCAGCTTGTTCCACTATCGCAACCATGGTGCGGATTACGGCCGCGTGCTGATCGGCATGCAAGTGCCGCATCATGACAAGAAACCGCTGCGAATTTTCCTGGACAATCTCGGTTATCGTTACTGGGATGAAAGTGATAATCCGGCATACAAATTGTTTTTGAGCTAATGGATAAATTGCATTAAGCGCGAGCAAATTTGAATTCGTCTTTATCCATCAAATCCGGAGGTGTATTTCATGATTTCATGGGAGACGTTCCGCTATTCCGGGCGATATTCCAACCAATAGCCCGCCTGAATTCATTGACAAATTATTCAAGTCAGTATGTGGCGATATTTGTCGCGTTGATCGAGAAAGTCTTGAACAACTGCTGCGAAGTTTTCGTCGAAATTTTGGCAGAAATTGCCCATTTGAATGTATGAGCAAGGATAATCTGCCCATGACAATACAGGTTATGAAACAGGCTATCAGACAACGTATAATTGCAGGCCGCGAACAATTGACTGCGGCTGAGAGGGCAGGTTTGAGCCATGCCATTTCGGAGCGTATCGCCAACCTGAATGCTTACCGCACGGCCAATACAGTGCTAGCTTATATGAGCTTCGGCGCGGAGTTCTCCACCGAAAAATGGGTGGAGCAGGCCTTGAGCGATGATAAGTGCGTGCTGTTGCCGAAGGTCAACCGCGCCACAAAAGAATTGGATTTGTACCGTGTGACCAACTTGCAGCATGATTTGGCACCCGGTCAGTGGAGTATCCGCGAACCGCTGGTTGAGCGCTGTACCAAAATAAATTCTTTGAAAGAGGTGGATTTTATCTTGTTGCCGGGAATAGCATTTGGACGTGACGGCGCGCGGCTAGGTTATGGCGGTGGATTTTATGACAAGTTGCTGGCGCGAATGAAGGATGCGAATCAAGGTTGCCATCCTGCACTGGTTGCCGGGGCATTTGCTATCCAGCTAGTCGAAGGGTTACCGCAGGAAGCCACCGATCACAAAGTGGAATGGGTGGTAACGGAGAACGAGACGATAGAGTGCGTTTCTGATATGCATTTAGGCAGATAGCGCGTGCTTGTGCATCGTCAAAAATAACAGCTTGGTGCGTAAATGCACAGACCAACAATGAATGATTAGAGAGTAGATATATGGCAGATTTACCTGATAGCGATTCACAGGAAACACAAGAGTGGCTGGATGCGCTGGATTCGGTGCTGGAGCATGAAAGCGCGGAACGCGCCCATTACCTGATTGGCCAGCTGGTCCGCAAGGCGCACTTGGCCGGTGTCGCTCTGCCGATTAGTACAATCACACCTTACTTAAATACCATCCCGCTCGACAAGGAACAACGCTCGGTCGGCAATTATGAACTCGAGCATCGCATTCGTGCCCTGACCCGATGGAACGCGATGGCTATTGTGTTAAACGCCAATCGTGAGTCGTCTGAATTGGGTGGCCACATCGCTACCTTTGCTTCGGCGGCCACGCTGTATGACGTGGGCTTTAACCACTTTTTCCATGGTAAGACCGAGAATCACGGCGGTGACCTGGTTTATTTCCAAGGACATGCATCGCCCGGCATGTACGCACGCGCTTTCCTTGAGGGGCGCCTCAGCGAGGAGCAATTGTACAATTTCCGCCAAGAAGTAAATGGCGGCGGCTTATCTTCTTACCCGCATCCGTGGCTGATGCCTGATTTTTGGCAATTCCCCACTGTATCCATGGGCTTGGGCCCGCTGATGGCTATTTACCAAGCGCGTTTCATGCGCTATCTGGAGTATCGGGGCATTGTTAGTACCGAAGGACGCAAGGTATGGGCGTTCCTCGGTGATGGTGAAACGGATGAACCGGAATCGCTGGGGGCGATTTCAATGGCTGCGCGCGAGAAACTGGATAATCTGATTTTTGTCATTAACTGTAACCTGCAGCGGCTGGATGGCCCCGTCCGCGGCAACGGCAAGATCATTCAGGAGCTGGAAGGTGTATTCCGTGGCGCGGGCTGGAACGTGATCAAGGTGGTGTGGGGCGGAAAATGGGATCGTCTGTTCGCGAAGGACAAGACAGGACTTTTGCTGAAGCGCATGGAAGAAGTGGTAGACGGCGAATATCAGACCTATAAATCTAAAAATGGCGCCTATGTGCGCCAACATTTTTTCGGCAAATATCCGGAATTACTGGAGCTGGTCGCTGATATGTCGGACGAGGAAATCTGGCATCTTGATCGTGGTGGCCACGATCCGCATAAAGTTTTTGCAGCTTACGCGGCCGCAGCAAACCATAAGGGACAACCCACCGTCATTCTGGCCAAGACCATAAAGGGCTATGGCATGGGTGAGGCTGGTGAAGCCCAAAATATCACCCACCAGCAAAAGAAAGTGGGCGGTGAAGCATTGCGCAAATTCCGTGATCGCTTCAATATTCCAGTGACCGATGATCAGCTCAGCAAATTGCCATTCTGTCGTCCACCCGATGATAGTTTGGAAATGAGTTATCTGCGCGAGCGCAGCAAGGCCTTGGGCACCGTACCCGACCGCAAAATAGTGGCAGAGCCATTGCAAATACCAGGGCTGGATGCCTTCGAAGTATTGCTTAAAGGTACCGAAGATCGCGAAATTTCCACCACGATGGCTTTCGTGCGTATGCTAGGCGTTCTGGTGAAAGACAAGAATATTGGCAAGCTGGTGGTCCCTATCGTGCCGGACGAATCGCGCACTTTCGGCATGGAAGGATTGTTCCGCCAGCTCAGTATTTTTTCTCAAGTTGGCCAGTTATATACGCCGCAGGATGCTGATCAGTTGATGTTCTATAAGGAAGACAAGGCCGGGCAGATTTTGCAGGAAGGCATCAATGAAGCGGGTGCGATGTCGTCGTGGATTGCCGCATCTACGGCTTACGCTAACCATGGTGTCGCGATGGTGCCGTTCTATATCTACTATTCCATGTTTGGCTTTCAGCGTGTCGGCGATTTGATGTGGGCGGCGGGCGACCAGCGTGCACGCGGCTTTCTGCTGGGGGGCACGGCCGGGCGCACCACATTGAATGGCGAAGGTTTGCAGCATCAAGACGGCCACAGCCATCTGATGGCGGCGACCATTCCTAACTGTGTGTCCTACGATCCAACTTTTGCTTACGAGTTGGCGGTGATTATTCAGGATGGTATGCGCCGCATGTATCAGGAACAAGAGGACGTGTTCTATTACCTCACTGTGATGAATGAAAACTACGCGCATCCGGCCATGCCGGAGGGTGCGGAGACCGGCATTATCAGAGGCATGTATTTGTTCAATGAAGGTAAAGCCCAATCCGCCACGGCACCCACGGTACAACTTTTGGGCAGCGGGACTATTCTGCGCGAAGTCATCGCAGCAGCAGAATTATTGGTGAAGGATTTTGGTGTAGCTTCCGACATCTGGAGCGTAACCAGCTTCAATGAATTACGTCGGGATGGTCTGGATTGCGAGCGCTGGAACATGCTGCACCCTGAAGCTGCGCCACGCGTAAGTTACGCTGAGCAATGCTTGGGCAAGCGCAAGGGGCCTGTCATTGCAGCAACTGATTATATTAAAAGCTACGCTGACCAGATTCGTGCCTTCTTGCCCGGCAATTACAAAGTGTTGGGCACGGACGGTTTTGGCCGCTCTGATACGCGTAAAAAGCTACGCCATTTCTTCGAGGTTGACCGTTATTACATAGCTGTCGCCGCGCTGAAAGCGCTGGCTGACGAAGGCACGGTAGCCATGAGTGAAGTCAGCAAGGCGCTCAAACTGTACAATATCAATCCCGATAAACCGAATCCAACTACGGTCTGAGCGGGTAGGAGACACGCGTGGCAGAAATCAAACAAGTACTGATGCCGGACATCGGTGATTCCAAAGATGTGCCGGTAATAGAAGTAATGGTAAAAGCGGGTGATACGGTCAAGGCTGAGCAGCCCCTGCTTACCCTGGAAACTGACAAGGCTACGATGGATGTACCCGCCCCATTTGATGGGGTGGTGAAGAATGTTAGCGTTAAAGTGGGCGACAAAATATCGGAAGGTACACTGATTTTATCGATGGAAACCAGTGCAACGGAAACGTCAGCTGACGTTAGCCCCCCCACAACACCGGCTCCGGTAAAAGAAGCTGCAAATCCAGCTGCCGCAACGCCTGTTACAGCGCCTGTTGCCATGCCTATTGTGACGCCAACCGGTTTTCAAAGCAGCCCTACAGGAAAGGCGCATGCCAGCCCGTCCATTCGGCATTTTGCGCGCGAATTGGGGGTTGATCTTACGCGTGTAAGAGGCAGCGGAGAAAAGGGGCGCATTACCAAAAATGATGTGCAGAGCTTTGTTAAAGCTACACTTGCACAACCGCAAGGCGGCTCGGGTGGCGGCTTGCAGGTATCAGCCATGCCGGTAGTGGATTTTTCCAGATACGGTGTCATCGAAACCAAGCCGCTCTCACGCATCAAGAAGCTTTCTGGTGCTAATCTTCATCGCAACTGGGTCTCCATTCCGCACATTACCCAGCACGATGAGGCTGACATCACCGAGATGGAAGTTTTCCGCAAGGAGCTGGGCGAGGAATACTCAAAGCAGGGAATAAAAATTACTCCGCTGGCTTTCTTGCTCAAGGCTGTGGTGACAGCTATGCAACAACACCCGGACTTCAATTCATCATTAGATGCTAGTGGTGAAAACTTGGTGCTGAAAAAATATTTTCACATCGGCGTGGCCGTGGATACACCGGATGGCCTGATGGTGCCCGTGTTACGTGACGTAGACCAAAAGGGCATCGTTCAACTGGCCAAGGAGTTGGGCGAGATTAGTGCCAAGGCACGGGAGAAAAAACTCCCCGCAACCGCTATGCAAGGTGGCTGCTTCACTATTTCCAGTCTGGGTGGCATCGGCGGGACAGCATTTACGCCTATTATTAATGCGCCAGAAGTGGCTATTTTGGGTGTGTCCAAAGCGAGCATCAAGCCAGTATTTCAAGAGGATAAATTTGTGCCACGGCTAATGTTGCCACTGTCACTCTCATATGATCATCGTGTAATTGATGGTGCGGAGGCAGTACGGTTCACGAGTTATCTTGGCAAAGTGTTGTCGGATGTTCGCCGGTTGGTGCTATAAGCTGTGAACCAAGCCCCCATTGGTATCTTGGGCGGCACGTTCGATCCTGTCCATAATGGCCATCTGCGCTTGGCACAGGAAGCGCTGGAGCAATGCAATTTGGCTGCGATACATTTCATTCCCAGCGGTACGCCGCCGCATCGTAATGCGCCGCACGCAAGCGCAGTACAGCGTCTGGATATGGCCCGCCTGGCATTGCAAGGTAACGCGGCATTCGTGCTGGATGAACGCGAAATTTATCGCATCGATCCGTGTTATACGGTGGATACGCTTACTGCACTACGTGCCGAGCACGGTATGCAACAGCCGCTGTGTTTGTTGATGGGCGGCGATGCCTTCCTGCTGTTACACTCTTGGCATGAATGGAAGAGTTTATTTGAGCTGTCGCATATAGTGGTCATGCAGCGTGCTGGGCACCCACTTGGTAACACCATAAATAGGGCGAATGAAGCTTTGCGCGATGAATACAGGGCGCGCCTCGTTCCGGCACCTTGTATTCTGCGTGATTCGCCTGCCGGGGCGATCCTGGTGGCGGATATGCCTGCCCTGGAAATTTCCGCCACGGATATCCGTAAACGTTGTGCCGAAAATAAAAACATACATTACCTGCTACCAGACGTAGTAGCCGATTACATTCAATTACATCACCTATATACCTAACATGCTAACCATTGAAGAAAAAATCCTGGCCGTAGTAACCGCATTGGAGGATATTAAGGCCAATGATGTGACCGTACTTGATACCAGCAAAAAGAGTCCGCTATTCGAGCGCATGGTGATCGCCAGCGCCAATTCGCCGCGTCAAACCAGGGCGTTGGCCGATCATGTATCCAAGCAACTCAAGCTGCGTGGCGAACCCGCACTTAGCGTAGAAGGCGAAGAAAGCGGGGAGTGGGTGCTAGTTGATCTCGGTGAAGTGGTAGTGCATATCATGCAGCCCGCAGTGCGCGCCTATTACCAACTGGAAGAGCTATGGAGCATAAGGCATTTGCCGCCTAAGGCGGCTAACGAGCCGTAATGAAATTGTGGCTGGTAGCGGTTGGGCACAAGATGCCGGCTTGGATTACCGCAGGCTTCACCGAGTATGCCAAGCGCATGGCACGCGAGGCCCAAATCGAATTGATAGAGATAAAACCGGAGTCGCGAACCACCGGTAAGAGCGTAGCGCAGATGATGGGGGCAGAAGCGCAGCGTATATTAACTGCGCTGCCGAAGAATGCCCTGCGCGTCGCGTTGGATGAGCGCGGCGCGCATTTTTCCACCAAACAGTTGGCGCAACAAATGCAAGATTGGATGGGCAGCGGACACGATGTGGCCTTCATCATTGGGGGCGCGGATGGTTTGCACGAGTCAGTAAAAAACAGTGCACAGCAGTTGCTGTCGCTGTCGATGATGACACTGCCGCATGGCCTGGTACGTGTATTACTGGCGGAACAGTTGTATCGCGCCTACAGCTTGCTGCACAATCACCCTTATCATCGTGAATGATGCGGCCCGTTAATATAGGATTTTAAAGAGCCATGATTTCCCACCCACGCATTTACCTCTCCTCGCAAAGCCCGCGCCGCCGAGAGCTGTTGAAGCAGATCGGGATTAATTTTGAAACGTTGCTGTTGCGTTCCAGCACGTCCCGCATGATGGATGTGGATGAAACTCCGCACAAAGATGAATCACCGGAAGCCCATGTGCAAAGGGTTTGCCAGGAAAAAGTGAATGCCGGATGGAGGCTTCTTCAATTTCGCAATTTACCCCCGCTTCCGGTTTTGGCGGCCGATACCAGCGTTATTCTGGACGGCAAAATTATTGGTAAGCCGCAAGGCCGTGAACAGGCTGCAGCTACGCTACGTGTTCTTTCCGGACGTCAACATCAAGTGCTGAGTGCCGTCGCAGTTACCTTCGAAGAACGTACGGAAATACGTTTATCGGTCAGTAAAGTGACGATGGCCACGCTTAACGAAGAGCGCATCCGGCGTTACATTCTCACTAGCGAGCCATTAGACAAAGCCGGCGCGTATGCCATCCAAGGTCACGCTGCTGCATTCATACAACACATAGACGGCAGCTATTCAGGCGTAATGGGCTTACCCCTGTTCGAAACGGCTGAGCTGCTGCAAACATTCGGTTATCCCATTCTGTGAATGACGAAATTTTAATCAATGTCACCCCGCAGGAAACCCGCGTTGCAGTCATGCAACAGGGAATAGTGCAACAGCTCCATATTGAGCGCGGCAGCCATCTCGGAATAGTCAGCAATGTCTATGTCGGGCGCGTGAAACGCGTTCTGCCTGGCATGCAATCCGCCTTTATCGACATTGGGCTGGAACGCTCTGCTTTCCTGCATGTTGCGGATATATGGGAAAACCGCAACAACAGCGATACTGCCAAGCCCATCGAAAAAATGCTGTATGAAGGGCAGAGCCTGCTAGTTCAGGTCATCAAGGACTCCATCGGCAGCAAGGGCGCCAGACTTTCCACTCAGATCAGCATTGCCGGACGTTTACTGGTGTTTTTGCCGCAGGAATCGCACATCGGCGTATCACAACGCATTGAAAATGAAGCCGAGCGCGAACTACTGCGCGCTAAGCTGCAACAGCTGTTGCCTGAAAATAGCAGCGGCGGCTATATCATCCGCACCATGGCAGAGACTGCGACAGACAAAGAGTTTCTCGCCGACATGGAATACCTCAACAAACTGTGGATCAAGCTCCAAGAGCAGGCGAAAACATCCTCAGCTCCTTTTTTGTTATACCAAGAGCTCAACATCAGCCTCTGCGTGTTGCGCGATTTCGTCAACGAAAGCACCACTCGCATCTTGGTGGATTCAAGCGAAACTTATCAACGAATGGCTGCTTTCGCACAGGATTTTATTTCCAGTGCGGTGTCGCGGCTGGAGCACTATGTTGGCGAGCGCCCGCTATTTGATCTGTATGGAGTAGAAGAAGAGATTGAGCGCGCGCTATCGCGCCGCGTGAATCTCAAGTCGGGGGGATATATCATCATTGACCAGACCGAAGCACTCACCACGGTCGACGTTAAC
This sequence comes from Candidatus Nitrotoga sp. CP45, assembly GCA_003402375.1. Lineage (GTDB taxonomy): Bacteria > Pseudomonadota > Gammaproteobacteria > Burkholderiales > Gallionellaceae > Nitrotoga. The sequence continues at coordinate 60,423 of QFXJ01000022.1, read as the reverse complement.
ACCGGTGGCTTCGTCGGCTCGCGTAATTTTGACGACACCATCTTCAAGACAAATCTGGATGCTGCACAAATCATCGCGCGCCAGTTACGCCTGCGAAATTTGGGCGGCATCATTATTTGCGACTTTATTGACATGAATAACCAGGGACATCGGGATGCCGTGCTGGAAGAATTCAAGAAGTCGCTGGCAAACGATCACACCCGTATCACGGTAAACGGTTTCTCCGCTTTGGGGTTGGTGGAAATGACGCGCAAACGCACGCGCGAAAGTCTGGCTCACATACTGTGCGAGTCTTGCCCCACTTGCAAGGGGCGCGGCGAAGTAAAGACCGCGCAGACCATCTGCTACGAAATTGTGCGCGAAATTACGCGCGAAGCACGCCAGTTTAACGCTCGTGAATATCGCATCCTGGCTTCGCAACTGGTCATCGACCTGTTTCTCGACGAAGAATCGCAAAGCCTGGCCCAGCTTTCTGATCTTATCGGCAAACCGGTGTCACTACAGGTGGAAAGCTTGTATAGCCAAGAGCAATACGACATCATTCTAATGTGATATTGCTGCAATATTTAGAGATGTCTTTTGTTGTAATGCTGCGGTGATGCCGGGTTATTCAATCTATACAAATCTTGCAAGTATGCATTTTTGAGCGAAATTTTATGGAGCGCTCTGCTGACAGTGAAATGATGCACTCCAAAAGCATCGGCAATTTGTTGCATCGTATATTCACCGGTTTCATAAGCCTTCTTTATGCTGTATTGCAAGACCTCGCTGTCCTCTTCAATCGTATTGGTGAATTGCTGCTGATGCTGGCGGAGCGCTTTGTGAGCAACCCACGCGAATTTTTCTTACCACCCAGACAATAGCCTCACCGGGTTTGTCCAACAAACGGTTTAGATTATGGCTCGCTTCGCGATCACAATCTAACCTTAGTTGTTAAGCCTTTCCACACAGAAACAACCGCTGGAAGTATTCATTCAGTGCCTCAGATGCCTTGTCCTCGCTACGCCGAACATGAAGGAGTGTTAGGAGATCCGGGCGGCCGAGGACTCCATTAATCACTGCCACTGTGACCGCAAGGAGTCGAAAAAGTGCTCTTGTGGGGACACGGGACTGCTTGGCAGTTATGGCAAGCGACTCCTGTGTGATCGGGCCCTTGCGAGGAGCGGAACGGCCATGAACGATCTTGCTGCGAAGTCCATACAGGTCTTTCACCTCGTAATACATGCTGAGGCGTCGTTCAGGCGACGCTTCCGCGAGGAGCGCACAGCGTTCAGCGAGGATGTGTGTGATCTCGTTGCTGGAAGTCGATGCGACAGCCTCAAGGGCCATGCAGAAGGACACAAAGGAAAGTTCGCTGTGCGTTGTGGTCAATCCGCTCCAGAGATAGCCCAGGGCCACGCTCAGCCGATCCACCCACCAAGTACCACTCCTGTAGTAGCAGTCGAGTTGCTTACACGCCATCCGAAGCTCCGAGGCCTTGACGTCGCGATACCAGTCGTTCGGTGCAGAGTGACTAAGTAGCCCTGAGACCGATTCTGAGTCCCGATGACTGTAGCCGGCCGAGGAGTACGGGAAATCTTTGTCAGAAAAATCGAAGGTATGGTGGCCACCAAGTTGCCACGAACAGTGGCCGCGAAGGGTAATTGCAACCAAAACCTGCCTGGATATGCCATCGAGATCAATGAACGAGTATTCACCCTTGTCCCAAGACTTGCCTTCGGCCGTCATCCGTGAATCAAGACCGTCAATGTACTTATTCTTTTCGATGACGATCAGGTGTGTCGGGACGAAGCCAGGCTGAACGGGAAGCGCCTTTGTCCGTTCTGCCACTTGCCGCCCAAGTGGTCCCCCAGCGCTTTGCAGCGAAACGCCGGCGAGCAAAGAGGTACGCACGAACTTCAACCGCTTCTGCGGCTGAATCGATACAGGGATGGCGTGCACAAGACGCTGAGTAAACACCTGCGAGCCCTAACGAATAGTGTTTATCTGCCGCCCTTCCCAAGCTTTTTAAACCCGCGACCTTATTGGCGGCGGATAAACCTCGTTGGACTGAACCATGGAAGAACGGAACCTATGGGGATTGTAAGGTTTAGAAGTGTGGCGTCAACCCAATCATGCCGAGAATGCGCTCATTGGAGATCGCCATCCGGTGCGTATGGCGGCCGAGATATTCCAGCACTTGCGCCGGGCCACCCAAAAGCTGTTTGGCATAAACCACCCAGAGTATCATCAATGCTTCCCTACATGAATAACCTTCTCGGTGTATTCGATGGGGTAATTATTGCGCTATTGATGTATATATTGAATTATGTCGTTGATAGCAGCCATAAACCGCTGGCGGCGATGATGGCGCCCAGCATTTGCGGCAGACGTACAAAACGGGCACGAGTGGCGATGCCGATCACGATACCTGCGAGATGGAGAGCGACGGTTGCGGCAAGAAAACCCAGTGCGTACGCTTCCGCTTTGATAGCCCCGGACATTTCCAATCCATGGGCGTAGCCATGAAAAAAACCGAACAAGGCAGTGATCGCAACGGCAAGTGGTGCAGAAAATTTCAGCGAGAGTGCGGTGATCATTCCCAGCACCAATACTGAAGCAGCGATGCCTGATTCAACCAGCGGTAAAAACGGATAAATCAGCGCACACTTTGCGCCGACTACCATCATCAACATGAAAGCGGCGGGCAACAGCCCTATTTTCCGGCCGCCATTTTGTGCTGCCCACAGACCCACGGCAACCATGGCGAGCAGATGATCAAACCCTCTGAACGGATGCATCAGGCCAGCGTTTAGTCCGGAAACATCATGGCCGGGATGGGCGAAGGCAGCGCTGCTAATGCCAAGCAAAATGAACGAAATCAGAAACTGTGCGGTCGGCTTTTTCATCACGATTCTCATTTCTTGTAGGTTTGAGTGTTAATGGCAACAATACTTCATTTTATGTTTGGATATCTTATCCAGATGGATGAAGTTTAATGCTGCCTTCATATCAGGTTTGCCTGCGTTTTAATGGATAACAGAAAGCCCAAGGAGTGCGATTAAGCGCATAATAATCAATAGAAATTAGGTATATATTTTTTACTTTTCGTTTTACCAAAAAAAGAGGTCGTGAAATGAAATCGATACCCCCAAATTTTGCTTGGTTTAATTTACCTAATCTGCCGATGCCCGTCAAAGTGCTTTTTTCCGGCTACTTGCTCGCAATTGGGCTGGGTTTATGCATGGCTGGCCTTCAGATCATGCAGACACACGGCATGGCAGATGGTAAGCCGGGGCTTTCCTTGGATGACATTGTATACAGCTATTATGGAAACCGTAGCGGGAGCAAGCTGGAAAGTAAGCTCAATGGATCCATGAAAGAGATGGGTACGCCAGAAGTGCGTCTCAGCATTATCAAATGGGTGCGCAACGGAGCACCCGAGACAGAATGGGAGCCCCAATTTAAGGGCATTTTTAACCAATATTGCGTGCAGTGCCATGGGCCTGGTTCTGGTGTTGCTGATTTTAGCCAGTATGAGGAGGTCAAAAAGGTCGCCAAAATCGATGAAGGCGCAAGTATTCAAGCCTTGATTAGATCGTCGCACATCCATTTATTCGGGATCAGTTTCATTTTCTTTTTTGTAGGGTTTATTTTTAGCTTTGCGGTAGGCGTACCGAAATGGTTGAAGATTTCAGCCATTGCGATTCCCTTTGCATTTTTGATCGCGGATGTTTTTTCGTGGTGGCTTACGAAATGGAATCCTAGTTTTGCATGGCTTACGCTTATTGGCGGTTTTGGTTACAGCGTTGCGGCAACAATCATGTGGTTTATGAGTATGTACCAAATGTGGGTCTTGTCACGTAACGGAAAAATCTATGGTCATGCTTGGGAAGCGGATTTGAAATAGTGGAAGCCCTCTACAAGGGCAGGTACTCTTGTTATCATTCACGCTGTAAATAACTGTCACGGACATTCACAAAAAAACAGATGGAAAACCCAATATATATCAGTACAAAATCACCAAGCCTGTTGGGCAAGGTTGCCAAGATCGCCGTAACCGTCGTTTTAATTGGACTGGCGTTGATGTTTTCTGCGTTGTTATTTTTGGCCGTCTTGATTGTCGGGGCACTGGCATGGGGCTATGTGTGGTGGAGAACCCGCGACCTGAGAAAACAAATGCGCCAGTATCGCCCACGCGATGATGTTGTGGCAGAAGGAGAGGTGATCGAGGGCGAGGTGATCGAGGGCGAGGTGATTAGGAGTGAGGTGGATGGAATGCCTGAAGAGTCCGGAGCGGCTGGAACCAGGAAGTTTATTCAAACTGTCCGTTAGTGCGGCAACAAATTTTCTTTTTTCGCGCGGGCAGGGAAGTTATTGCTTAAGGGCACCTCTAAAAATTAAGAGTTCTAAACAAGACTAGGCGCGAATAAACAATGTTGACGCAGCATATACATTGATATGTAAGGAAACGTTTTTTGTGAGCAACAACGTATTGTGACGAAATCTGAATTTTTAGAAGTGCCCATTAATAATGGGATGCCCATATGAATGCTTGTGTGCTTGAAGTTGCCGTTGGCGTGTTGTTGCGCGAGGTTGCTGGCGAAGCCGATGCGTCGTTCGCCATCAACTCTGCCCAGGGGCGGTATACCTATGGCAGTTTCTTGCTGGCGCAAAGGCCGGAAGGTAAATCTTACGCAGGTTTCTGGGAGTTTCCGGGCGGCAAAGTTGAAGGGGGCGAAACACTGCTGCATGCGCTGGAACGGGAGTTGCACGAAGAGTTAGGTATTAAAATTGCCACCGCGTATCCTTGGTTAACATGCTTGCATGTTTATACACACGCTACAGTGAGGCTGAGTTTTTTTCGTATCACTGCATGGCAGGGTGAGCTTCATGGCAAAGAAAATCAACAGCTAAGCTGGCAAACGCCTGCCAATTTGACAGTATCCCCGATGCTGCCGGCCAATACATTTGTCCTGCGCGCGTTGCAGTTGCCACCTGTGTACGCCATTAGTAACGTTGCCGAGTTGGGTAGTGAAAATTTTATGGAACGTTTACAGGTTGCGCTGGAAAATGGCTTGAGGTTGGTGCAAGTGCGCGAGCCAGGTTTGTCGCGTGAAGCGATGCGTGAATTGTCTTTGCGTGTGGTGAAACTGGCACATACATACGGCGCACAAGTATTAATTAACGGTGATATTGAGCTGGCCAGTGAGGTTGGCGCAAATGGCGTGCATTTGAATGGTGCCCAGCTTGCCGCGTGTAAGTTACGTCCCAGCTTGACTTGGTGTGCGGCATCGTGCCACAACGCCGACGAAGTACAACGGGCCAATAGTCTGGGTTTTGATTTTGTGGTGCTGAGCCCTGTACTACCCACCCGCAGTCATTCTGGTGCCGCACATTTAGGCTGGCAGGCATTTGCGAGGATGGTAGAAAACTCGGCCATTCCGGTGTATGCGTTGGGTGGATTATGTTGTGACGATATGGAAATGGCCTGGCAACATGGTGCGCATGGTATTGCGCTGTTGCGTCAGGCTTGGTAAGTAGATTCTTCGTCAGGGTTGCTATCGGATTGCGGGATGCGGTAAGTTTCGGTGGCCCATTGCCCCAAATCAATTAATTTGCAGCGTTCGCTGCAAAAAGGACGATAAAGGCTGCCGTTATTCCAGGGCACTTCTTTTTTACATTGCGGACAACTGACGATAGTTGTTTTCTTCAACATGATGTATTCCTGTTTTCAACTAAACGGACAAAACATGATTTCATCGCTGACGCCGTACCCACTGAAGTGTCGTTAAAAAGAGCAGAAAGTAAGGTTGAACGCCACATCTTGATCGTACAAGGCGCTTTTGGCTACATAATCGGCGGCAATAAAGCGAATATTGAGCATATATTTGTTGGCGCTGATTTCAGGAACGCATGGTAGCGCCTTATCCAAACTAACACGCAGCATTTGCGCCACGCGGCCATATTGCATCTGCTGAAAGCTGCCTTGGTGGGCAGTGTAATGGTAAGTTTTTCCACTTTCGCGTAAGAGCTTGAGGATGATTGCCAGGCCGTTGCGTATGGGGAGCATGGGCGTGAGGCAATTGATTAGGTAATCGTGCCGCAGCGTGGCATCTTGATGCAGCCAGTGATGGTAGGACGGCAAGTCAAATTCACAGGTTCCGCCGGGAATACAGGCACGCTGCTTGATGCCCATTAACCATTCGTTTTCCCGCAAGTATTGGCCGACCTTGCCATTCATGTTTAACATCCCGCTGCTGGCGCATTCAATTTCATCGAGTATCGCATCCAGTGCTGACTCTGAAATTTCTGGGTTGTTGTGTAAAGCTGAAAGCTGCCGTTTTTGGCGTTCTAATTCTTGCAGCAGTTCAGATTTCAGGTCGGAACGGCTGGCGACTTCGAGGATTTCAAACAACACGCCCAAAGCGGCGTGATGGTCAATGGCGCTAGATCGTTCTATCAAACAGAGCAACTTGGCATAAAGATCCTCCAGGCGCAGTAAAGTGCGCATGCGTTCATTGAGAGGGAAGTCATAGCTAATCACAATGCAAGTAGGATGGGGGCGGGTATGGGTTACGAAAATGACCAATATATTCCGGCCATTATATACCGTCAATCAATTTATGAGGAAATGGCTTGATAGTACTTGTGTAGCTTGGCAACCCGCTGACGCAAAATATCCAGGTTGCCATCATTTTGAATAATGTCATCGGCAAGCCGTAGCCTTTCGGCACGCGTGATTTGAGATGCCATGATGGTACGCACTGTTTGTTCATCCAACCCACTACGCTGCATGGTGCGTGTAATTTGGGTGGTTTCCGCGCAATCCACCACTAATGTGCGCTGCACAAGTTCGTGGTAGTTGAGCGTTTCAAATAGTAGTGGAATGACCAGCAGCAAATAGGGAGATGTAGGGGGGCTGTGAATATTGGCAGTGTCGATCTGCACCAGAATTTGCGCGCGGATTAGTGGGTGCAGAATAGCCTCCAGTTTCAGCTTGGCGGCATGATCAGAAAATATCAATTGACGCATGGACGCCCTGTCCAATGCGCCACTGGCATCGATATAGTTATCTCCGAATGCCGTGCGGATCGCAGCGATGGCCATGCCACCTGATTGGGTCACCTGATGTGAAATGACATCGCTATCGATGACTAATGCACCGCATTCTTTGAATAGTGAAGCGACAGTGCTCTTGCCGCTGCCAATACCCCCGGTTAGTCCTACGCGATATATCATTGAATGCTGAACAGTTGCAGATAGCCATGCGTAAGGGATTGTCCCCAGAATAAAGCAATCACGCCGCCGCCCGCCAAATACGGGCCGAATGGAATAGGGACGTTGCGGCCAAGGCGTGCCACGATAATCAATGTAACGCCGACCACTGCGCCTACTATTGAAGAGAGCATAATAACCAGTGGTAGCATTTGCCAGCCCAGCCATGCGCCGATTGCCGCCAGTAGCTTGAAATCACCATAGCCCATGCCTTCTTTACCGGTGGCGAGCTTAAATAGCCAATATATGCTCCATAGCGCTAGATACCCTGTGATTGCGCCGATGACCGCACTATTAATATCAATAAACGTGGTCGACAAATTAAATAGTAGGCCCAGCCACAGAAGTGGCAATGTGATGTTATCTGGCAGCAGTTGGGTATCGAGGTCAATGCAGGTTAGTGCCAGCAGCATCCAGATAAATAACAACGCGGCCACGGCAGTTAAACCGAAGCCGAAATGCCATGCGACATAGGCGCTCAAAAGTCCAGACACCATTTCCACGATGGGGTACCGTGCCGAGATATGCGCGCTGCAACCCTTGCATTTGCCGCGTAAAAGCAAATAGCTGATGACCGGGATGTTTTCCAGTGCTCTTATTTTGTGGCCACAGTGCGGACAGGCGGAATGCGGCATGAACAAGTTGTAAGGCGGTACATTTGCTGGTTCATTGCCGGTGAGTTCGGCGCACTGGGCATGCCACTCACGCTCCATCATCTTGGGCAGGCGATGAATGACGACATTTAGAAAACTACCCACCAGCAGACCGATAATACCGCACAGAATAATGAAAAAAAACGGGAGGCTTTGCAGTAACTCAATGAATGCTGTCATGGTTGAACCTGCTTCCTACCTAAAGTGATTTAACCAACAGCTTGCCCCATCTTGAAAATGGGTAGATACATTGCGACCACCATACCGCCGATTAGTGTGCCTAATACCACCATAATGATAGGCTCCATCAAGCTGGCCAGCGCTGCCACTGCGTCGTCGACTTCTGCCTCAAAAAAATCCGCCACTTTGTTTAACATGCCATCCAGTGAGCCTGCTTCTTCACCAATTGCGACCATTTGCAATACCATGCTGGGGAATACGCCTACGTCTTGCATGGCTGCTGTCAGGGTGCCCCCTTGACTGACTTCCCGCTGAATTATTTTGGTTGCATCAAAATATACCACGTTGCCAGAAGCGCCTGCCACTGAGTTAAGCGCCTCCACTAGGGGCACACCGGCGGCAAACATGGTTGCCAGTGTACGTGTCCATCTTGCTATAGAGGCTTTACGGATTACATTTCCGAAAACTGGTAGTTTGAGCATGATTCTGTCGATAACGTCCTGCATTTTTTTGCTACGTTTCCAAAAATAAAAGAATGCGTAAAGACCGCCGCCTAAAATACTGAAAATCGCCCACCAATAAGCAACGAAAAAATCGGAAATGCTCATCATAATTAGCGTAGGTGCGGGCAGGTCTGCGCCAAAGCTGGAGAATAACTGTTTAAACGCGGGGATTACAAATATCATGATTACTGCGGTGATAATAAAGGCGATTGCAATAATTGAAACGGGATACATTAACGCCCCTTTGATTTTATTCTTAATGGCCAGCGTTTTTTCCTGGTAGGTCGCCAAGCGGTCCAGCAAGCTGTCCAGAATACCGGCGTGTTCGCCCGCCCCTATCAGATTACAAAACAGATCGTCAAAATACAGTGGGAATTTCCGGAATGCCTGTTCTAAACTGCTACCCGTTTCTACGTCGGTTTTAATGTCGTTTAGCAGGCGGGCAACGGAAGGGTTATGGTGTCCCTTACCGACAATGTCGAATGATTGTAGTAACGGAACGCCGGATTTCATCATGACAGCAAGTTGGCGTGTGAACAGCGTGAGATCTTTTTGGGTGATTTTTTTACCCCCGCCACTGCGGGTTTTTTTTATGCTGGTAACATTTATGCCCTGCCGTCTCAGTTGTGTGGCAGCAACAGCATCGCCGACAGCCCGTACCTCACCTTTTACCAGTTTGCCGGATTTATCCTTACCCTCCCATCGATATTGGAATTCTTTTTTTTTCAAATTTTCCGCTGCCATGGTGTTTCCTTAGTGACTATATTCGCGACAAAATTAAGCAATCCGTTATGGGATATACAGCTGTTCAGCGCAAAATGATCAGTAAGTGATCGTCTAGACTCATTGAGCTTGGCTGCGTTGATTTATATCGGTCATATCACGCTGAGCTTTAATTGCTTGGCAAGTCTGTGGCTAATCTGCCATGTTTTTTGTGGTGCCAAGTTTTGCTTGTTTATAAACACATCCAACTAATAAATCTGGTTTTTTGTGCCATTTTTGCAATGACTGGGTGGGTGTTGGGTGATTTAAAGCACTTGGTGGTTATGGGTATTTAAATAAAAAGTCAAAGCCGTTTCCGGCTCTTCGGGTTAAAAGTGGGGGTAATAATGAGCTGTATCGTTTCAATTCCCATGAAAGCAATGAATACTCCATTTTTTCAATGGTTCTCAGGAAACGTTACCTTAAAAATACTTATGCCAACAGTCGTTTCTTCAGGATTTGTTGCCATCGGACCGGAATGATGCGGTACAGCCAGCGACCAAGCAATGTATAGCGCAAACGCAAGCCAAGATGTGCAAGCCGCAGCAACCAGTGCTCACCTATTGACAGAGCACGGTGCTTGTTGGCTGCAGCCACTCCCAATGCGGTTTGCAGCGCGGCGTAAAGGGTGGTTTGCGGCAATGGTGCGGCAAACTTGACGGTTTGCCGCGACAAAACTTCGTGGTAAACCATCTCCGTAGCGTTAGCCATGTCGCGTACCGAGGTGACCGGCACTGCCCGCGCTTGCGTTTGCTTGTGTGCAAAATCGCTACTGTTTTCTGGCCGTAATATCGAAATGATGTCATCTAAAATAGCATCAGTATCACACCAGTCTTGCATGATCCAACCGGCACCGTTCGTTTGCACACGCTCATACAGTGCGCCAATTGGCGGCACCAATGCAGGACGTCCAGCCATCCAGGCTTCGGTCAGGGTGTAGCAATAGGTTTCTGGGCCAGCAGAGGGAAACACTACCAGGTTAATTCGATAATGGTCGAGCAAGTCTTCCATATGATCTGGTGTGTATTGGCCATGTACTGTCAATAAAGTATCGGCGGACTGATACGGCTGAAACTGGCGATCCATATAGCCGACCACAACCCAGCGAAAAGGCAGTTTGCGTTCGCGGCTGCGTGCCACTAAACGTTCCAGTTGGCGGGCACCTTTGACCGGGCCAATCGCACCCAATACACCGATATTGTGGTATTTATCTTTCGGCAATAGTAGTGCCGATGTCAGGGCATTACTGCGGTTGGCGGTTAAATCAACGCCGTGCTGGATAACGCGAACATCGTCGCGTGGAAAATAGCGACAGAACATCTCGGCGGCCAAGTCGCTGGGGGCAATCACGAATACTGCCCGCTCAATGAAATCTGCATGCACTGCGCGCCAAGCAACGATGTCAATGCCACGAAAATCTGGTTGGGCGTTAAGGCAATTTTGACAGCGCGATGTATCAGTTTCGCTGCCACAATAAATTCCTGTGGCGTCGAGCAGGTTGATAGTCGGACAAGCCAGAAAAAAATCGTGCACACTGAAGCCAAATGGAATGCCAAGGTTGCGCATCGCTTCCAGCAAACCCGGCCGACAGCCGGCTAGGTGATGCACATGGCACAAATGGATGCGAAAACTGGCACACAAGCCAGCCAGAAAATCTGTCCACAGCTGGTCGGGTTGCCGGTTGAAGTGGTAAGTCAACAGCTCTCCGCTGTTGGCGTCCTTAAGTTGCCAGACATCATCCATGGTGACTAGCAAATAATGGCGGCAGCCCCCGCCGTCACTGTGTATCAAGCTACGGGTGTGCTGTTCAGTGCCGCCGCTACGGCCATGCATGATATGCAGGATGCCGGGCTTATCGCCGGCCGCTCCGGTGAGCGCCAGGAACGACTGTGCCAACTGACGGATCGGTTTGATCGGGTCGGCTGCGATGAAAGCCATTACACGTTGCATATAGTCCGGATGTTTAGCTAGTAAGCGCTGCATATTTTCTTCAGCCAGCGTTTCTTTTTTCGTGCTAAACGAGCAGTTGCCGACATGCTGGACGAAGGTATCGTCGCATAGCACATTGCGCCAGCCAGCCGCCAACGCCCGCATACAGAAATCATTTTCCTCGCCGTAGCCGAGACGGAAAGTAACTGCATCGAACAGGCCGATTTTATTAAGCAGACGGCGCCGAATAAACATGCAAAAGCCGACTCCGGTGGGTATGTCAGGATAAATGCGAAGGGCGGCTGCCTCAATGGCGCAATTGACGTCCTCCGCATTCATTCCTTGCGGCAATGCGTTATCTTGGCAAAAATTCGGGAACGAGCAAATCTCGGCGTTGTTAGAAAACGGCGTGATTGTGCCAATAAGGGGGTCTGAATCGGCGCAACCGCAAAGTTTTTCTAACCAGCCCGAGGTAACGATGGTATCGGAATTGAGCAACACCACATCATTTTGGCTGAGCGTCATGCCACGGTTAACAGTGCTAACAAAGCCGAGATTTGTTTCGTTCTGGAGCAGCCACAAACGTGGGTCTGCTGTCTTACGCTGCATCTCAAAATAGTTGGCGATGCGACTATCCGTCGAACAATCGTCGATCATGATGATGCGGTGATGGGGCTTGGTGGTGCGAAGCACGCTGTCGAGACAGCGCATTAAGTCCTCATAGGCATTGTAGACCGGGATGATGATGTCGATTGCTGGGGATAACATGCTAATTCAAGAATTCCCTTTGAGAGCACGTGTAATGAAGCGTAAAGGTGATTTTAGCCACCAAACCAGACTGGCGCGATAGTCAATTTGCTGGTTGAGAGCAACCTTCAAACGTTCATGTTCAGCAATTTGTTCGTTGCGTAGCGTCAGAAGTGCATTGAGTTTGATTATTTCTTCAGTACGTTCATTTAATTGTTCGGTACGTCCGTTCAATTGTTCGATATATTCATTTAGTTGTTCGGTGCGTATGTTCAGAAGTGCATCACGTTCAGCGATCAGGTGTTCACGTTCTTCCATTTGTTGGGTGCGAAGCGAGAGAAAATTATCACGTTCAGCAATGAGGTGTTCACTTTCTTCCATTTGTTGAGTGCGGAGCGAGAGCAAATTATCACGCTCAGCAATGAGGCATTCGCGATCTTTGAGAAGTTGATCCAGCTCCATCACGCGCCGGGTTTGTTTGGCATAGTCCTGATAAATCATTTCGGCGCTGTCACTAAACAAAGAAAGTTTATTGAGCGCGGTGGGCAGCATAGCTGGGTTACCGCTACAGACTGCGATGTAATACATTGGCTCGACAGAAGGATGGTTGCCTACAGTAACTTGCCGACCATCGTTGATCAAATATTCTGTTGTAGCGCAGGCTTGGCTTTCTGGCCAGATGGCGGAATGGAACAATAATTTCTGGCCAAGCCAGAATATATGCGGAAAAGTTTCATGTAGTAATTCGTCCAGCTCATTCCGATACAATTCGCGCACATGAAATTCATTATGGTAATCATGTGCATCGGAATACAGCCGCTTGTTTGGAGAGGACAGGATTAATATCCCATCCGGGCGTAGAACACGTTTGAGTTCAGAAATAAATTCTTTCTGTTGCTCAATGTGCTCTATTGTTTCGAAGGAGATTGCGAAGTCAAAGCTTGCATCTGGAAATGGCAAACATTCACACGAAGCCGTAACGAATTGCAGGTTAGCGTGATGCCTATAATTATTTTTGGCATGCTGAATTACATCAACAGATAAATCGACCCCCACCACTGTATGTGCGGTTTCAGACACCATGGCGGCACCATAGCCTTCACCGCAGGCTACATCTAAAACTGTGCAATGTTGGCTTAACTGGCGCGCCAAGGCATAACGATGCCAATGTTCATACCAGATTTCACCGCTGCACTCGGGCAAAAAGCGCTCACCAGTGAAGGAAGGAGATTGGCTCACAAATTCAAGAAATATTAAAACCGAAGATTATACACGCTGCATGGACTAATTCAGCACTGAATTAATGTACTTTGAATGCATATATTTATAGGTTAAGTCCTCAAATAGATTGAACTTTAAGTTGTTTATGTTGTCCGCCTGCCAAGGCAGAAACGATGCTAAGAGTTTGGCTGCAGACTGGTCAATAAGCATCAGAATATTTCAAATGGGATAATAAGCTTTAAGCATTCGTGTAATGCATGCTTTTGGCAAGCACTAGGCAGCTTATTTATGACCAGATCCCGGGTACATTTTTTGTTGCCACATTTTTTGCAGTGCATCCTCCAGATGCAGGGCGAAACGTGGGGCATTAAAAAGTGGAGAAGCAAGCACTTTCTGCCGTAATCCTGACCGCAGTTGCGCCAAACGATTAATGTCAGTAGCGTGAAATAGAGCCCGGATTACATAATTATCTTCATCGCTGGCAATCCAATCTTCCAGACCGGCACAGGTTAGCATGCTGGTACCTTGGCGGGCGAGCAATGTGCCGCCGGCGAGGGTTAGTGTAGGCACTCCCATCCATAAAGCTTCGCAGGTGGTAGTGCCCCCGGGATAAGGGAATGTATCCAGAATGATATCCACATTAGCATATGCGGCGAGATAATCCTCTCTGGGAACATGCCCTTCCATTATTACCCGCTCCGGCATTATCCCGGCTTGGGCTAACCGATGTTGCAAAGATTCGCGCGCGGTTAAGCAATTCATCTGACTGCTTTGCAGCCGCAGCCGTGCTTCTGGCAAGGCGAGGAAAATTCTTCCCCATGCAGCGAGCACATTGTCATTCACTTTGGTAAGATTTTGGAAACAACCAAAAGTGATATAGCCATTCTTTACTGCTGGCAAGGGAGTTAATTCCAGCCCTGATTTATTTGCAGGTGGGGTGAAGCAGAGACGCGTTTCTGGCAGATACCACACTGTTTCAGTAAAGTGTTTCCGATGGGATTCCGGTACTGATACTGGGTCTGCCAGCAGATAATCTATCGTCGGTAACCCGGTAGTGGCGAAATAGCCTAACCAACTTACTTGTACCGGGGCAGGCTTCAGTGCAAACATTGGCAAACGATTGCTGGCAGTATGTCCCGTCAGATCAATGAGAATATGAATTCTATCGTCGTGAATCTTCCGGGCTGCGGCTTCGTCGCTAAGGCCCACAATCATATTCCAGGCAACAAAATAAGGCTGAATGCGCGCGGTGAGTTCGTCCTCTTGTGGAGACATCGAATATGCAACCAGTTCTACCCGAGCAGGGTTCAAATTCGCGAGAATGCCTTCCAGGAAAAAACCAACTGGATGCGTTCTAAAATCTCCGGAGACCAGACCAACCCGTAGCGGCTGTATGCCTCGCTCCGTTACGTTTTCTGGATAAACAGGCCAACTTGTATACGGTTGGACCTTTGCCATCACGTTATTGCCATAATGACGTGCTTCTGCGAGATAGGCATCAGGCAAGCACTTGGAATAAAAGCTCAGCGTAAAAAGCAGGTTACTGCGGGCCTTAGGATAATCCGGCCTGAGCGCGAGCGCTTTGTGGTAGCTGTCGACCGCTTCATCCAATTTGCCTTGTTCCTGTAGCGCAAGTCCTAGATTGTTGTACGCTTCGGCATAGTCTGGTTTGATTGAAAGCGCTTTGTTGTAGCGGGCAATCGCCTCGTCCAATTTACCTTGCTTCTGTAGCGCAAGCCCGAGGTTGCTGTGCGCCTCGGCAAAATCCGGCTTGAACCCGAGCGCTTTCTGGAAGCTCTCAACCGCTGCATCCAATCTGCCTTGATCTTTAAGTGCATTCCCCAAATTGTTGTGCGCCTCGGCAAAATCCGGTTTGAGCAAGAGCGACTGGTGGAAGCTCACAACCGCTGCTTCCAGTTTGCCTTGTGCCATGAGCGCATTTCCCAAGTTGTTATGCGCATCAACAAAATCCGGCTTGAGCGAAACTGCTTTCCGGTAACTTCCGACTGCTGCATCCAGATTGTTTTGCGCCTTAAGAGCACTTCCCAAGTTGTTGTATGCTTCAGCATAATCTGGTCTGAGCAAAAGTGCTTGGCCGTAGCAGGCTATCGCTTCTTCCAGCTGGCCTTGATCTTTGAGCGCATTCCCCAGATTGCTGTGCGTCTCGGCAAAATCCGGCTTCAATGCGAGTGACCGGCGGAAGCTCTCAATTGCCGCTTCCAAATTACCTTTTTCCTTGAGGGCATTCCCCAAGTTGTTGTGCACTTCTGCAAAATCCGGCTTGATTGAAAGCGCTTGACGGTAATTGAGGATGGCGTCTTCCAGTTGGCCTTGATCTTTGAGCGCATTCCCCAAATTAATGTAATAAATTGGATTAGATGGATTTATACGGATAGCCTTGCTCATAAGTCCAACAGCAATCCCGTTTTTTCCCCCTTGACGGGCTATCAGGCCTAATAAATGCAGCGCATCTGGATGGTTTGGCTCTACCTGGAGTATTTGTTGATAAATAGCTTCTGCCTGGGGTAAACGTCCCGCTTGATGGTGCTCCCGTGCGATCTGGATGGCTTGGAGAATTGATAAATCTGCAGAGCGCGTTTTTGCCATAGAAACATCGCCGTTTGGCTGGCAGCAATGCTTATGTTTTTTACCGCTGCCACAAGGACAAGGATCATTACGGCCGATTTTTTTCATTTGAAATGTTGTTTGAGTATTTGGCGTGGGGTTAACTGAAATACCCCGTCTAACGTGAATTTGAGTTTTTACAGATGGCCGTTATATTATCATGCAGACCATTTATACCTGATCGATCAATGACTACCCCACGCTTCTATTGCCCCCCGCCGCTGCATGCAGGCACCAAATTTGAGCTGCCACAAGCTGCCGCACACCACGCCAGTCGAGTTTTGCGCCTGCGCGTTAATGATGAAGTTCGGGTATTTGATGGTATAGGTAATGAACTGCATGGCCACATCTGCGAAATCGAAGGTAAAAGAGTGGTGCTGGAGAAACTACAAGTCTGTACGGTTAACCGCGAGTCGCCATTAAACGTCGTACTGGCGCAGGCGTTGTGTAGTAGCGAAAAAATGGACTGGGTAATACAAAAGGCCACTGAACTCGGTGCTTCCGAAATACAGCCGGTACAGACCCAACGTAGCATGGTAAAGCTAACTGGGGAGCGCGCTGAAAAGCGCACCCAACATTGGCATGGCATTACCATTGCGGCATGTGAACAATGTGGCAGAAACATGTTGCCTAAGGTTCATGCCCCGCTGGAATTCAGCTCTTGGATTGCCACTATATGCGATGCGCCGGGCAGCAAATTTATCCTGTTGCCGGAAGCCGTGACAACATTGCATGTGCAGCCGAAACCGCAAGGGAAAGTGACCCTGCTGATTGGGCCGGAAGGTGGTTTCAGTGCGGATGAAGTCCATATTGCCCGGCAAGCGGGTTTTATTGCTATCCGTTTAGGTGCACGCTTGCTACGTACTGAGACGGCTGCTATGGCGGGTATCGCCACTTTGCAAACTTTGTGGGGAGATTTTGTTTAGACGAATTATTAGCGGGTGTAATGAACTTTGTCTGTGGATTTGCTTATTAAATAGCTTCAAGCGGCGTAGTTTTACGTGTAGGTCTTGAAAGATGAAACGATTGTGGAGAAGGATGATGGAGTGTGTTATTTCAAGTGGGTCGTAATGGTGTCTCGGGCGGCGATGGGTGGTGAGTTTTTTTAGCGCTGCCCTTTAGTCGACGCCAATAATAATGTGAGATGCCTTGATTAAGGCGCATGCACGGCTGCCAACAGCAAGCCCAAGTATTTTGTGCGACTCATTGGTGATAATCGCAGCAAGGGTAATGCTGTTACCCAAGTCAAGCAACACCTCAGTATTTATTGGACCTGCCTCAATGTGGCTTACCACCCCACACAATCGGTTACGCGCTGATGTTTTTATTTTCTCGTCTGCCGGAGTCAGAAGTACCCACGACGCTTTAATTAAAGCATACACGACCTTGCCCGGCACAATATCAAGCGAGCGTACACTATTCTGGGTAATAATGGCGTATAGGGCTTCACCGCTGGCGAGTCTTAGTGTCACCTCTGCATCTACCACGCTGTTTCGCACGCTTTCAACAATTCCCGTGAAAGCATTCCGCGCACTAGTTCTTACTTCAATCCTTTTCAGGAGTTGGAAGCTATCATCCAGAATCATATTTTCATCAAGTGCCGCAAAAAATTGGGTTTGTAAGGCAGTAATGCGTCGCATCTCCCCTACCAAACGCTGTCCCACCTCAGTTAGCTCGGCTCTGCCTCCACCACGGCCTCCTTGCCAAGCCGTTACCAAAGGTACACCAGCGAGATTGTTCATGGCTTCAACTGCTTCCCAAGCACCCTTGTAGGTCATTCCGACAGCTTTTGCGGCACCATTGATCGAGTTTTCTTGGCCGATCGCAGCCAATAATTCAAGTCTACGTGCGGAAACCCCGCCGCCATCGAAATTGAGCGACAAGGGGGCACTAAAACTACCAATTTTTGGGGATGGCACAGTCATTAAAATAGTTACAGGTTCTATATAATTTTTTGATAAAGATAACGCAATACACCCATCTATGCCATCATAAGCTTAGGCATTTAGAATAAAAAATTCATATCACGATCAAGAAAACTACAATATCCATTCGATTATATTTGCTTATTTTGCAATTACGGAATGACATTCTATTTTTCTCGTGACATTGCGACTAAAGCATGGCGAGCCTGTTGTGCATCGAGCACCATTTCGGGAAAATCAAAACGCAATATTTTTTCATCGGCGCGCACATCAAAACCATCGCAGTCGATGCCTAACATTTCCACATGCAGCACTTCGATTTTATGAAAGTGTTGACAGTAGCGACACATTGTTTTGCGATGATCCGCGTTCATATGCAAAATCACATCATTTTCTTGCGGGATTAACGGATAGGGAGGCACTAAATAGCTATCCGCCTCGACCCAATGGATTTTGCCAAAGCCACCGATATAGCGTAATGACTGCGGCATGATGCGGTAGAACGAAAAATCATGCATGTCAAAGTAGCTTTGCGCTTCTGGAAAGTAGCGCAAATAGCGTGTGCCAGCTTTGTCTTTATCCGTAATGATTTGCGCTGTACCTACCACGGTGATGCGACCTTGCGTCTGAATTTGTGGATTTTCTTGATTATGCGTTACTAGGCTCACCCGTGGGTCATGCTGAATATTTTTGGTATGCTCCGCCAATGTGCTAATCAGAATGAGTAGGCTGCCATCATGGTCAACCAGATAGGGCGTAATAGAGCCAAACGGATGGCCATCAAATTTTTTAGACAGCGTACATAGCGCGCCGTAGCGATGAGCGCGTAACATTTGGCGGGCTTCGCGCGCATTATTCATGGATGTCCCTGAAAATTATTTATGGTGTTATTTCCGGAAAAGCGGAAATAATAAACTTGAGGCATTTATACGCCCAATTTTATGCGGCCAATTTCAATGCAGTTTGCGCGAGCCGCTTGCCGAGCGCGATGCACAGTCTTTTTTCGTCTTCGCTGATGGGGCGGTCGTTAGCCATCCCTGCGAAATGACTGGCGCCATAAGGTGTTCCGCCCTGCTGTGTGGTGGCGAGTTCCGGCTCGGAATAAGGCAGGCCAACAATAACCATGCCGTGATGCATCAGCGGTAACATCATAGTAAGTAGTGTACTCTCCTGTCCACCATGCATAGAGCCAGTCGAGGTAAAAAAGGCAGCGGGCTTACCGACCAGGGAATGCTGCATCCATAGCGAGCCAGTGCCATCCCAGAAATATTTCATCGGTGCGGCCATGTTGCCAAAGCGTGTGGGGCTACCAACAGCAATGCCGATGCATTCTTTAAGGTCGCATAACTCGGCATACGGGGCGCCCTCATCCGGTATGCCGGGCGCGGTCGCCTCACAGACCGTGGAGATCTTAGGTACGGTACGCAGCCGCGCCCGTACACCGGCTACCTGTTCTACGCCGCGCGCCATTAGTTGAGCCATTTGACGCACGGCACCGTTCTGGCTGTAATAAAGTATAAGAATTTCTTTGTCGGTTATCATGGGTTTAGAGCACCTCTAAAAATTCAGATTTGCGAGCATCCCCTTCGGGGATTGCCTGCTTAACCCGTCTCGTCACAATACGTTGTTGCTCACAAAAAATGTTTCCTTACATATTGATTATATGCTGCGTCAACATTTTTTATTCGCGCCAAGTCTTGTTTAGAACTCTTAATTTTTAGAGGTGCCCTATATTGTATTCAAGTTGTCACATCATGCAAAAAAGTAGTTTACTTTAGCATGGTGCTTGGCCTGCTATGGCAAGCAGCATATTCGGGCAAGTTATGCCGATACTTTCCGCTTTGTGAATTTCGATGAACGTAATTGAAAGAAACAGACCATGAGCATAACTACAGATCCTGTATGCGGTATGAAAGTTGACAGCGAGTCGGGGCGCAGCTTGGAATATACGGGTAAGCGCTATTATTTTTGTTCACAACACTGCGTGGAAAAATTTTCGGCAGATCCTGATAAATACCTTAACCCGGTCATGCCGGTTCCCACAATTGCAACGCCATCTGCTGGAGGTTATACCTGTCCAATGCATCCTGAGGTGCATCAGGCTACACCCGGTTCGTGTCCGAAGTGTGGCATGGCGCTGGAGCCGGTGGATAACTTGTCAGATAAACCCGATGTCACCGAATACGTTTGCCCAATGCATCCGCAGATTGTGCGCAGCGAGCCCGGCGATTGCCCAATCTGCGGTATGGCGTTGGAGCCCAGAACTGTGGCTGCCAAGGAAGAGAATCCTGAACTGGACGATATGACGCGCCGCTTCTGGCTCAGCACGGTTTTGGCCGTGCCGGTGTTCATGATGGCGATGGCTGCTGATATGTGGATGGGTTTTGCGCCGCAAATGATCTCGTTTACGCATTTGCAACTCGTTGAGTTTTTGTTGGCGACCCCGGTCGTGCTGTGGGGCGGCTGGCCGTTTTTTCAGCGTGGTTGGGCGTCACTGGTCAATCGGCATTTGAACATGTTCACACTGATTTCGCTGGGTGTCGGTGTGGCCTGGCTATACAGCGTAATCGGCACTTTCTTGCCGGATATTTTTCCGGCGATGCTGCGTCGCGAAGATGGCACGCTACCGATTTATTTTGAAGCTGCTGCATCAATCACCGCGCTTGTGCTATTGGGGCAAGTACTGGAACTGAAAGCACGCAGCCGCACCAACAGCGCTATTAAATTGTTGCTGGGTCTTACGCCCAAGACCGCGCGCATCGTGCGTAGCGATGGCAAGGAGGAAGACATTCCGCTGGAACAGGTACAGGCCGGAGATGTATTGCGCGTGCGTCCCGGCGAAAAAATTCCGGTTGATGGGCAGGTCGTGGAGGGCAGCAGTTCGATAGATGAATCCATGGTAACCGGCGAACCTATACCGGTAGAGAAGCAGCAAGGAGAGCGCTTGATCGGCGCTACACTGAATGGCACTGGTGGGCTGTTGATGCGTGCGGAAAAGGTCGGTGCTGATACCTTGCTCGCACAAATTATCCACATGGTCAGCGAAGCGCAGCGCAGCCGCGCACCAATACAGCGGTTGGCCGACACGGTGTCAGGTTATTTCGTGCCGGTCGTCATTCTCGTTGCGTTGCTGGCATTTGGCATATGGATGTTCTGGGGACCCGAACCGAGATTCGCTCATGCCATCGTGGCAGCAGTATCAGTAATGATCATCGCCTGTCCCTGTGCGCTGGGTCTGGCGACGCCAATCTCAATCATGGTGGGAACCGGGCGCGGCGCAACCGCAGGTGTGCTGATCAAGAACGCCGAAGCGCTGGAGATCATGGAAAAAGTGAATACGCTGGTGACCGACAAGACCGGCACGTTGACCGAAGGCAAACCGAAGCTGACTTCGATAGTTGCGCTGCAAGGATTTCTGGATAATGACATTCTGCAACTGGGTGCCAGTCTTGAGCGCGCCAGTGAACATCCGCTGGCGGCAGCTATTATCAGGGGGGCAGAGCAACGTAACCTAACACTGGCCGAGGTTAAAGATTTTCAATCCGTCAGTGGCAAAGGTATCACTGGTCTGGTGGCTGGCCGCAAAGTCGCGATCGGGAATGAGAAATTATTTGTCGAGTCGGGCGTAGAGATGGTTGCGCTGCTCGAACGTGCCGACGCGCTGCGCGCAGAGGGGCAGACCGTGATGTTCGTGGCCGTGGATAGCAAGCCTGCAGGTTTGATCGGTGTGGCCGATCCGATCAAGGAATCCACATTGGAAGCGGTGCGGGCCTTACAAGCTGCTGGATTGGAGCTGGTCATGCTCACTGGCGATAGCCGTGCCACCGCAGATGTGGTTGCACACAAGCTGGGGATTAAACGCGTGGTGGCCGAAGTGCTCCCGGAACAAAAAGCCGAGATCGTGAAACAACTGCAAGCCGCAGGACGAATCGTGGCGATGGCGGGAGACGGCATTAACGATGCGCCGGCATTGGCGCAAGCACAGGTGGGCATCGCGATGGGAACGGGGACCGATGTGGCGATGCAAAGCGCTGGAGTGACGTTGGTCAAAGGCGATTTAAACGGCATCGTCCGCGCGCGTCGTTTGAGTCAGGCGACGATGCGTAACATCCGGCAAAACCTGTTCTTCGCCTTTGCTTATAACATGTTGGGTGTGCCGGTCGCGGCAGGGCTGCTGTATCCATTTGTTGGCGTGCTGCTCTCGCCGATGATTGCCGCAGCTGCAATGAGCTTCAGTTCGGTATCGGTGATCAGTAACGCGCTGAGGCTGAGCCGGGTGAAGCTGTGAATCGGAATAAATGCAAGTTAATACAGAGGGTAGCATTTTGGCCTTGAATTTTGTATCGCTTCAATCGCCATCAATTACTTCAGTATCTACCATTGCGTCTGCTTAATGCCTGTGGAGCAGATATTCATTAAGGTATGCGGTGCCTTTGCTGTGGGGTATATAGTGTTAGCATCTACCTACAGGTCAACAGTACAATTGAGCTTCTGGTAGAAATTTGCTAATACGGCTACGGCAGAATTTTGTGGTGGAACAGTAAAATTTACTTAGGAGTTGGGGTAATAACGGGGTAGCGCCGATCCGCTGCGTGTATGTAAGTGCTGCCCCTTTCGCTAAATAAATTACCGTCTTGGGTCAGGGGAGTTACTTTAGGAGGAATGTCAATGTACAGAATAATATTGGCTTTATTCAGCATAATTGCTGTTTCAATTTCAGTTCCAGCCTCGGCACGGAATACTCCGCAGACTGCTACGCCTAATGCCACATCGAGATTGCTGTCTACTCCGAATATCACAGCAAAATTGCTGTCTACTCAAAATATCACACCAGGCTTGCTGTCTACTTCAAATATCACACCGGGCCTACTTTCATCCCCACAATTTGCTACTCCGCCTATTATTCCCCACACTTTCTCTAATCCAGCAAATTCAAATCAAGGTAATTCGATTCCAGAGATTTATACTCCATTCATTTCAACGCCATAAATTTTATGCAGGCTGTGTGGTATTAACGATTTTACTAAAATTGACTTATTTTTGCGTTGATTGTGGAATAAAAGTGAACCAGTCTGATGTCTATGACTGAATAGCGCTTAAGTTTATCAAAACGGTTGTATCTGTTTTTTTAACTTATTTAATTAGATCAACTTATTGTCTTCGTCGGTATTACACGTAACTCTTACACGTAACTCGCGTTTCCAATAAACAACCTTAGTTCATACAACTGTTCCAAACAGTGCCCCCACGGCAGCGGTCAATCCCATGGCGAGAGCCCCCCAAAAGGTGACGCGTATTGCACCTACTGCCACTCGCGCTCCACCGCTGTGCGCCGCCACGCCCCCCAGAAGTGCAAGGAACACAAGTGAAGTAACTGAGATAAAGGCAATCAGGTTTTCTTCTGGAGCAAATACTGTGACTATAAGAGGCATGGCTGCTCCAACAGCGAAGCTGGTTGCTGAAGCAAAAGTAGCCTGAAGCGGACGCGCATTAAGCGTTTCAGATATCCCAAGTTCGTCGCGAGTGTGTGCACCAAGCGCATCATGCGCCATGAGTTGATCGGCAACCTGCTTTGCAAGCGCAGGATCAAGGCCGCGGCCGACATAGATCGCTACCAGCTCTTTGCGCTCGCCAGGATCATCTGTCTCAAGTTCTTTTCGTTCACGTTCAATGTCTGCCTGTTCAGAATCTGCCTGTGATTGGACGGACACGTACTCGCCTGCAGCCATTGACATGGCTCCTGCGACAAGACCGGCAATTCCCGCAAGTAATATGTTGTCGTGGGTTGCATGCGCAGCTGCAACACCCAGTACCAAGCTTGCTGTGGAAACGATACCGTCGTTCGCGCCCAATACTGCGGGGCGGAGCCAGCCGATTTGTCCAGTAAGGTGTCGTTCTATGTGGCGTGAGCGCATTTTTAATGTTTCCGTGAAATGATGTGTGTTAAATCAAGAAATTTGTGAGGAGCGGCAATTTCCTTGCCGTCATGATTCTTCTTTTCAGCAAAATTGACGATTCTTGATATGATTAAAAAATTTACCATCACGGTGCCATGCCAAACTGACAAAGGTTGGGACGAAACGATTTGTTATTATTTTTGAACGATCGTTACTGCCAATTTCGCTGGGCAAGAGCAATGTTTCCCAATATCGGTGTAATCACATGCTCAACGTGTAGAGCATATTACAGTGGTTGCCCAAATTATGTTGTCTGTCAGTTTTGTCACGCAATATGCCCAAAAAAATGCAAATGATAGCCTGTTTCGCTTGATTGATAGGTTAAGTAAAAAATCAATGACGTTGAGGATTTATACCCGGGGCAATTCAAGCGATAATTATGGTCTTTATTACTTTCGGTTCTAATTCTTTGGCTTGCGGTTGCTGGCAAAATAAAAAAACGGATATCGAAGCGCATTGGCGGGTTCAAGCCCTTACAGAATAAAAGGATAGTAGCAATATGATGCTTATGCTTAGCAATGATGATGGTTATTTTTCGCCTGGGCTGGCTTGCCTTGCGGAAACGTTGTCTACTATTGCCGAAATAATAGTGGTGGCGCCAGAGCGCGACCGTAGCGGTGCAAGCAATTCACTGACGCTGGATCGCCCGCTCAATTTACGCCGTGCAGCTAATGGTTTTTATTATGTAAACGGAACGCCAACCGACTGCGTGCATTTGGCGGTTACCGGCATGTTGGATACCCAACCGGATATGGTCATTTCCGGCATTAATGCGGGTGCCAACATGGGTGACGATACAATTTATTCAGGCACGGTGGCAGCTGCCACCGAAGGTTTTTTGCTGGGCATCCCGGCCATTGCCGTATCGTTGGCGAGCAGGGAGTTGGCGCATTACGATACTGCGGCACGTGTGGTGGCTGACCTGGTGCGGCAATTTGAAAAACGCACTCATTCTCTCCCATGGTTACTCAACGTGAATGTGCCAGACATTCCCTACGATCAATTGCAAGGCCGCGAAGTGACCCGCCTGGGTAAGCGCCATAAAGCCGAGCCAGTGGTAAAGGGTACTAATCCACACGGTGAGACTGTGTATTGGGTTGGTGCGGCCGGCAAGGCGCAGGATGCGGGTGCGGGCACGGATTTTTATGCCATTGCTCAGCGCCGTGTATCAATTACGCCATTACAGATGGATTTGACGCAATATAGCCAGATCGATGCGGTGGGAACATGGCTGGCAGGTGACGCTGTATGAGTGGACGCCATAGTGGCATTGGCATGACTTCGCAGCGCACACGTGGGCGGTTGATAGAGCGGTTGCGTGCGCAAGGGATTGAGGATGAGGTTGTACTGGCTGCAATGAATGCGGTGCCGCGCCATATTTTTATCGATGAAGCGTTGGCTAGCCGTGCTTATGATGATGTGTCGTTGCCGTTGGGTTTTGGTCAGACCATTTCACAACCTTACATTGTGGCGCGCATGGTCGAAATTCTACGCAATGGCATGGCACTTAACCGCGTACTGGAAGTGGGTACCGGTTGCGGTTACCAGGCGGCGGTGCTGGCGCAGGTGGCACATGAGGTATATTCGGTGGAACGCGTGCAACCTTTGTATGAGCGCGCGGCAGGCTACATGAAAGAATTGAAGGTGAAAAATGTTATCTTGCGTTATGCGGACGGCAACATTGGTTTACCGTCAGTCGCACCGTTTGATGGCATTATTATGGCGGCAGCCGCTACGCACGTACCACAGGCATTGCTGGAGCAGCTGGCCGTGGGTGGTAGAATGGTGCTGCCATTGGGCGCACAGGAACAGTTTTTATGCTTGATTGAGCGTGGAACGCAGGGTTACCGTGAAACTCGCCTGGAGGCGGTGAAATTCGTGCCACTATTGATGGGGAAAGTATGATGCCGATAAAAATTACTTTTCGACTGCAGTCCATCGCTATTGCGGTTATGGCCGCAGCGCTAGTGGCAGGCTGTTCTGCCAGTGGGTCTCACGCGCCTGTGGTGGAGCATGGGGTAGAACGCGAAATAGAACGCGGAATTAAGTTGAAAAAACCGGTTGTACCGGTAGCCGCGCCAGCCATGAAAGCTGTGCCACGCGATAAAGACGGACGCCCGCAGGTTCACGTAGTACAAAAAGGCGATACTTTGCATAGCATAGCCTTTAACTATGGTCTTGATTATCGTGAAATTGCAGAGCTAAATAACATTCAAAATCATGGCTTGATCCAACTAGGGAGGGAGTTGCGCTTGCCCCCTGCCAGCACTTCGGCCGTGGTTAAAACTATGGTTGAAAGTAAGCCTCTGGAAATTCCTATCAAGAGTCAACCTAAGGTGGCCAAGCTGCCGTATACCGAGCAGGCTGTGGCACAGATTGAAAAAATGCAGGAAGACTTGCAAAAATCTGAATCTGTGATGGTGGCCAAAGTTCAGGCTAAGCCCGAAATCAGACCTGAGGCCAAAATTGATGTTAATGCTGATGATGATGGCAGTACGTTGGAATGGATTATGCCAACGTCTGGTGCGTTGATAAGCGAATTTTCTGAAAGTGCCAGCCGCAAGGGGATCGACATTGCCGGTAAACTGGGTCAAGCGATAGTTGCCAGTTCGGCGGGCAAGGTCGTATATAGCGGCAGTGGACTGCGCGGATATGGCAAGCTGGTCATCATCAAACACAACAAGACTTATCTCAGTGCTTATGCCCATAACGACCAGCTGCTGGTAAAGGAAGGACAGAACGTAAGCAAAGGGCAGAAGATTGCGGAGATGGGCAACACTGACACCGATCAAGTCAGCCTGCACTTTGAGATACGCCGTTTTGGCAAGCCGGTTGATCCTGCCAAATATCTACCACTCGTAAAATCTTGAGCAACACTGGTCTTGACGTAACCGACCACAGTCGCGACAGCGCGGGGTTGCGCTATGTTTATCCTGTGGTGTCGCGGCGGGCGGGTGGGGTGTCAGTTGGTATTAATCTTAATACCAACAATGCTTGTAATTGGCGCTGTATATATTGCCAGGTGCCGGAACTCAAACGTGGTACAGCTCCGCCAGTTGATTTGGCATTGCTGGAGCAGGAGTTACGTGGTTTTCTTCATGAGTTATTGCATGGTGATTTTATGCAGCGCCGCGTGCCAGAAGGTGCGCGCCGCATTAACGATATTGCGTTGTCCGGCAATGGTGAGCCGACCAGCGCTAACGAGTTTGAGCAAGTTATAACGCTCATCGGCAAGCTGCGACAAGAATTAGCGTTACCTTCCCATATCAAATTGGTTCTCATCACTAATGGCAGTCTTATGCACCGCAAAAATGTGCAGGAGGGACTGCGCAAGATGGCGCAACTCAATGGTGAAGTGTGGTTCAAGGTTGACCGTGCCAGCAAGGCTGGTATGCAGCGGATCAACAATACCCGCACAAGCCTAGTTAAGGTACGCGAGAACCTTGCCATCTCCATCGGGCTGTGCCCGACTTGGCTGCAAACCTGTTGGTTTATGCTGGATGGCGAGCTGCCGGGTAAGCAGGACGAGGACGATTATTTGAATTTTCTGGCCACATTGTTGTATGACAATATTAAACCTGAAGGTGTGCTGCTTTACAGCCTGGCACGCCCCACATTACAACCGGAAGCGCCGAAATTGGCTACACTGTCAGAGCAACAATTGGAAGCGTTCGCTATGCGCATTCGGGCACTGGGAGTAGAAACGAAGGTGGCAACATGAGTTGGGAGATAGTCCCTGACCGTGCAAGTTTTTTCGATCCTGAAACCTATACCGTTACATAGATCGTATATGTAGTGCAGATATCGATCTTGTCTGTTTTTTCAGGATTTTGAAAAATCAAATTTGCTGCAATTGACCACGCACTTAGAGAATGGCTTGCCTGCCTTTAGGTATAATCCGCGCCTCATTTATTTCTTGAACTCTCCATGAGTATTTTGGTCTGGATTATTACCACCTGCATTGTAGGTGGCACGTTGAGCGTAGTATGCGCAGCATTATTCGCGTTCAACAGCCGTACACAGAATTATCTTGGTGGCATGGTGAGCTATGCAATAGGTGCGTTGCTTGGAGCGGTATTTCTCAATATTTTGCCCGAGGCAATCAACCTAGCCCCCAATGTAGCTATTTTGAGTGGTACGGTGCTGTTTGGCATTCTGCTGTTTTTCATCTTGGAAAAACTGGTGCTGTGGAGGCATTGTCACCATGAGCATTGCGAAGCGCATTTATCAATCGATGCAGAGCATGGGGCTGACCATGGACGCAGTGGCATGATGATCATCATAGGTGACACTTTCCATAACTTTGTGGATGGCATCATCATAGCTGCGGCGTTTCTTACTGACGTGCATCTGGGCGTTGTCACGGCGTTGGCTATCATTGCACATGAAATTCCGCAGGAAGTGGGTGATTTCGCTATCCTGCTGCATTCGGGTTATAGCAAACTGCGTGCTTTCCAATTAAATTTAATATCCAGCTTTGCCTCTGTGGCAGGCGGCATACTTGGCTACTTCGCTTTGCAGACTATGCAGTCGTGGATACCATCATTGTTGGCATTGGCAGCTGCGAGCATGATCTATGTTGCGGTGGCAGACTTGATACCCGGTTTGCACAAGCGCGTGCAGTTACGCGATACCTTGCAGCAAGTGGTGTTGATTGTATCGGGCGTAGGGACAGTGTGGTTGATGAGTGTGTTAATGGTAGAGTAAAAAGGTTCCCTCCTGCATTATTAAATGCAGCTCTTTGCCCAATTAGTGAAAGTGCAGCGAAGATAAAGCTGGCGGCAATAAAAAATATGTTTAATCCAATATATCAAGTTAAATCATGAGCACACAGAACACAGCGCCACGCGTCGGCTTCGTCTCTCTCGGTTGTCCTAAGGCAACGGTGGATTCTGAGCATATCCTTACTCGTTTGCGTGCGGAGGGTTACATTATTTCTCCCAAGTATGCGGATTCTGACCTGGTGGTCGTTAACACTTGCGGTTTTATCGACAGTGCGGTGGCAGAATCGCTTGAAGCAATCGGCGAGGCACTGGCCGAGAATGGAAAAGTTATTGTTACCGGCTGTTTGGGTGCCAAGGGCAATGTGGTGAAAGAAGCACATCCAAAAGTATTGGCAGTCACTGGCCCACATGCGACAGATGAGGTAATGGAAGCTATCCATGTCCATTTGCCGAAGCTGCATGATCCGTATAGTGATCTGGTCCCGCCGCAGGGCATACGGTTGACACCCAAGCATTATGCTTATGTGAAAATTTCCGAGGGCTGTAATCATCGTTGTACCTTTTGCATTATCCCCAGCATGCGCGGCGATCTGGTGAGCCGGCCAGTGGGGGACGTGATGCAGGAAGCACAGAATTTGGTGAACGCAGGCGTAAAAGAATTGCTGGTAATCTCGCAAGACACCAGTGCCTATGGCGTGGATGTAAAATACCGCACGGGTTTCTGGGGCGGTCGGCCAATCAAAACGCGTATGACTGAGTTAGTGCAAGCGATGGGCGAACTGGGTGTATGGGTCCGATTGCATTACGTTTATCCTTATCCACATGTCGATGAAGTCATCCCGTTAATGACGCAGGGGAAAATCCTGCCTTACCTGGATATCCCTTTTCAGCACGCCAATGCGCGTATTCTTAAATTAATGAAACGTCCCGCCAGCAGTGAAAACGTGCTTACGCGCATTCAGCAGTGGCGCACAATCTGCCCGGATATTACCTTGCGCAGCACTTTCATTGTCGGCTTCCCCGGCGAAACAGAAGAAGAGTTCGAAGAGTTACTTGATTTTCTCAAAATGGCTCAATTGGATCGCGTCGGCGCCTTTATGTATTCGCCTGTGGAAGGTGCCGTGGCCAATAGTTTACCGGATCACATCCCGCTTGAAATTCAGCAAGAACGGTTGGGCCGTTTGATGCACTTGCAGGAGGAGATCAGTGGCGAACGCCTTGCATATAAAATAGGCAAGACCATGCAAGTATTGGTGGATGAAGTGGATGAGGAAGGTGCAATTGCGCGTAGTCCAGCTGATGCACCGGAGATTGATGGTTTGGTTTACATCAGTAACGGCCAGACATTAAAGACAGGTGATTTTGTGAATGTCCGAATTACTGATTCGGATGTCCACGATCTGTGGGCGGAAGCGGTTTAATTTGTTAATTGCACGTGTGGCGAGCAAAGAAATATTTGGATTTGTAGATTATTTGCCCGGTTAAATTCAGCTCTACGGAGCGGCAGAGATGGGTTAGACGAAGTTTTTATAAGCGATACGGGAATTCGGCTTTGTATCTTTAAGGCGAGCTTCTTCCCTATTCATCGACTGATCAATGTACCCTTTTTTGTTTGAGTTTGTTGGTCACTGATCAGGCTTAAATCGAGGATCTCTTTAGCCGCCTTCGGCGGAAAACCTTGTCGAGGCTCGGCGCGTGTGTGTAACATCAGATCGACGAAATATTGATTAAGAGCCGGCAAACCCCATAGTTCCATGATTTTGGTAACAACATGTGGAAACTGCTGTTCCAGGGTGTGCGGATATTTATCGTTGGCACCATCCAATAACTCTAAAAGTTTTTTATTCATTAAATGACTCCTAAAATAATAGCCAGCGGTACATTCTAATCTAATATGCCAGCGAGGAGAACATCAGTGGGGCGGCCTAAGAAACGCGGCATGGCCATTGAAGAGGTGATGGCAGCGGTAGATTATAAGACTTATATGCTTACGTGTTGGGCGTGACTCGGCTGCTTATGGATTGGATGAGGGTAAACCAATTTATTGTTTGGGACGCTGCCCAAATTTGCTATCTATCGCAACTTTAATTGATGAATAACATGGACAAAAAAAATGACAACGTCAAGTTTCGCATAGACAAATGGTTATGGGCTGCCCGTTTTTTCAAAACGCGATCTTTATCAGTGGATGCTTTAGAGTGCGGCAAAGTTTTATGTAATGGCGTGCGTGTTAAGCCGGCAAAATCTGTAGCGGTGGGCGATATGCTGGCTATCCGTATTGGTCAGTATCAATTCATAGTAGAGGTATTGGCCCTGTCCAGTCAGCGCGGGCCAGCTCCCCAAGCACAGACGCTTTACAGAGAGACGGAAGAAAGTGTTTTGCGGCGAAAAGCATTGTCTGATGAGTTAAAAGCACAACCGATGCCCACTTTTTTAAGAGGGAGGCCAACCAAACGCGATCGAAGAGAAATTGAAAAGCTGAAGGGTAGTGTTTGGTAACAGCCATGTTTTAATTTGGGTGAGACAAATTAGAAGTGTCATTGGGTAGGTGCGCTTTTGATTCTGGTAATACGTATTACTTCGGGTATTCCGCGCAGACCGCGCATTACGTTGGCCAAATGTATGCGGTTGCTAACCTGCAAGGTGAAGTACAGCGTAGTGTAATTACCTTCGTTGGTAAAGTGGACGTTTTCGATGTTGGATTCGGCATCGGCAATTGCTGCTGCTGCTTTAGCCAGGACGCCACGCTGATTAGCTACGATTAATTTAATGCTCACCTCAAAGGGCCTGTTGATGTGTCTGTCCCACGCCACGTCCAACCATTTGTCCATACCGCCGCGTCCTTTGCATAAAACCGGACAATCATGGATGTGAACTACCAATCCTTGGCCTTTTTTGATAATGCCGATAATAGGGTCTCCCGGAATTGGACGGCAGCATTTAGCGAACTGGACTGCCATACCTTCCGTGCCAAGGATCGTGATTAAGCCATTGGGTGCGGGATGCTCCTGTGTCCCAGCCTCTCCGATACGTGCAAGCTGGCGTGCAATAACCATGTTGAGGCGGAGTCCCAGAGCAATATCAGAAAATATTTCTTCACGTGACTTTACACCGGTATCTTTGAGCAGTTTTTCCCATCGGCTATTGTCAATATCTTGTTTTTTAAGCCCAAGTGAAGATAGAGCTTGGTTCAGCAAACGTTCCCCCAATGCGGAGGATTCGTCAAAGTGCATCGTTTTTAGTGCATGGCGAATCTGGCTGCGTGCCTTGCTGGTAACTACATAGCTGAGCCATGCGGGATTGGGGTGGGCATTTGTTGCGGTGATTATTTCCACGCGGTCACCATTTTTCATTTCAACACGTAATGGCGCCAGTTCAAAATTTACTTTGACTGCTACGCAGCTATTGCCGATGTCAGTATGCACGCTATAAGCAAAATCCACAGCCGTTGCGCCACGTGGCAGCGCGAGAATTTTGCCTTTAGGCGTAAACACGTACACCTCATCCGGGAACAGATCGACCTTCAGGTGTTCTAGGAACTCCACCGAATCGCCGCTCTGGCTTAAGCTTTCCAATAAGCTTTGCAACCACTGGTGGGTTTTCTTGTGCAGATCGTTGAATGGTGTCTGTGCGGCCTTGTATAACCAATGAGAGGCGACACCAGCCTCTGCGATTTTGTGCATTTCCTGAGTGCGAATCTGCACTTCGATGGGGGTACCGAATGGCCCAAACAGAGTAGTATGCAGCGACTGATAAGCGTTCGCCTTGGGGATGGCGATATAGTCTTTAAATTTGCCTGGAATCGGTTTATATAGCGCATGCAGTGCTCCCAGCGCCAGGTAACAGGAAGGTACATCATCCACCATTACGCGGAAACCATAAATGTCCTGTACTTGGGCGAAGGCCAGTGATTTTGCCTGCATTTTCTGGTAGATGCCATATAGATGTTTTTCCCGCCCTTGTATTTGGGCGGTGATGTGATGCTCTTCCAGGCGTTGGCGAATGGCCTCCTGAATTTTTCCTACAACCTCACGGCGATTACCGCGTGCGACTTTGATAGCCTTAGACAAAACTTCATAGCGCTTGGGGTACAGGTACTTGAAACCCAAGTCTTCCAATTCTTGATAGATAGCATTAAGGCCTAAGCGGTTGGCAATAGGTGCATAAATTTCCATAGTCTCGCGCGCGATACGTTCACATTTTTCGCGGGACATTGATGTTAATGTGCGCATGTTGTGCAGGCGGTCAGCCAGCTTAATCAGGATGACGCGCACGTCACGCGCCATCGCCAATAGCATTTTGCGGAAATTTTCCGCTTGTGCATCTTCTTTGGTCTGAAATTCAATCTTGTCAAGCTTACTCAAGCCATCAACTAGTTCGGCTACCGCTTTGCCGAATATATTGGCTACCTCCTCATTGCTGATATGGGTGTCTTCCACCACGTCATGCAGTAATGCCGCCATGATGGCTTGCGCATCAAGATGCAGTGGGGTCAGTATTCGGGCAACGGCGATAGGATGCGAAATATAGGGCTCGCCGGATTTGCGAAGTTGGCCTTCGTGCGCTTCACCACTAAATTTAAGTGCCTGCCGGATATGTTCGACATCCTTAGGCTTCAGGTAGGTGGAGACCTCCTGTAAGAGCATTTCGGCATCGGACATACATACACCTCCAAAATTTAAATTTGCGGGCATCAGCTGCGCGGATTGTCTGCTAAAGTATTCATCTAAATAATGTGGTTATTGAGATCACTAACTTAAACTTTACAAAACAAATGGCAAGGCTAATTATAGCCATTCGGGATAAAGACTAATCCGCATAATTTTATTTTTTAATTTTCAAGGATGGGCAGATGAATGAAGAACAGGCGGTGCTGAATTTCTTCGCACAAAAAGAAAACTTGCCCTTAGCGCTTAGCGTGGCAAATCAGGTGGATGGAATACGCCAGAAATTGAACAATGATTTTTGGCTGGCATTAAGCGAACGTATTGTGGCGAGTGCGCCAGACTGGCATGTATCAACTACCGAAGATCGCAACGCGACTGAGTGCCTGGTTGGACTGCACCTACAACCTAAGGTAGAACAAAAGCTTTACCTGCGCCCCATGTTGGAACAGCAATATCTGGGGGATACCCTGCGTATTTACTATGGGCTGATGTGGAGCGCTGTGCCTACGCCCGAACAAAAACAGTTAAGTGTCATTAACACACTACATACTACTTTCCAGGAGGCAGGCTTTAAGAGTAATGAGAACTTCTTGGCTTGGCAATGGACGTCCTATTACCCGCGTAGCATGGATTTCCTGCTGCATTTTTCTACCGCTGCAGACGCGCTATTAAATGAAGCCGTCGATCTTATACAAAATCTGTTGGTGACGCATCACGATGCTTTGCATTCCGCTAATACAGCTTTGCGTGAGTCTTCAAGAAGCGCTCCAATTTCAGTGGTATCACTCGATAGATTGCGCGTAAACCTCGAGCGTTAACGCACACCCTTAAACCGGATTTTCCAGCTCGAAAAAGCGATGCTCTATACCGCAATGCTCGGCGAGGTGCGCACCTAAAGCCTGCACACCATAGCGTTCAGTGGCGTGGTGGCCAGCGGCAATGAATGCCACCCCGGTTTCTTGCGCTACATGCACGTTTTGTTCGGAAATTTCGCCGGTGAGAAAGGCGTCTACGCCCAACGCTATCGCTGCTTCGAAGTAACCTTGCGCCGCACCAGTACACCAAGCGATCCGACGGATAGTGGGGTCACCCTCACCGATCACTAGCGGCGTACGCTGCAAGCTATGGGCAATTTTCTGGGTCAATTGCGCCAATGTTTGTGCTTGCGTCAACTCCCCATAACAAGCAATGTCCTGTTCACCGAAGCGTCCATGCTCGATGAAATCCAAACGTTTACCGAGTTGCGCATTGTTGCCAAGTTCAGCATGCGCATCCAGCGGCAGGTGATAAGCCAGCAGATTAACGTCGTGCTTGAGCAAGTATGCAAGCCGTTGTTTTTTAATTCCAGTTACAGCAGCATCTTCATTACGCCAGAAATAACCGTGGTGAACCAGAATGGCGTCTGCATTCCATGCTGTGGCTGCTTTTAATAAACGTTGCGAGGCCGTTACACCACTGGCGATACGGCGGACTTCTGCCTTACCTTCCACTTGCACGCCATTTGGGCAATAGTCACGGAAACGGTCGGGTTCCAGCAGGCTTGCGATATAATCGCGCAAATCATTCAACAACATGACGTCATCTTTAAAATTAATTAGTTTAATAATACTTTAAATTAGCTACGTTAAACTTAATCTCCTTCTGATTTTTTAATCGATACCGCTGGATGAGATGCATTTTTTAGATTTATAAACCTCAGCAAAACATTACACGAATTTATAAAGCATTCGGATTAGATAAGCCGATTTTTGAACAATGTAAAATAGCTATAAATCATGCGTAAATTCTGGCTCTTATTTGCACAAGCCACCACTATTGGGCTGGCGGTATTATTTATCATTAACACCCTGAAGCCCGGCCTTCTTCCCTCTGCGACACATAGTGGCATTGTTACGCTGCATGAAAGCGTTACTAATAGTACCAGTCAAATCCCTACCGCAGGCTTCAGCGCTACGACACGCAAAGTGATGCCCACCGTGGTTAATATTTTTACCAGCACCGAAATAAAGAAACCCACGCATCCATTAATGAATGATCCGCGCTTCCGTTTCTTTTTTGGCGAAGAGTTTGATAATTCCCCGCAACGCGGCTCTAACTTAGGTTCAGGTGTCATCATTAGCCATGATGGCTACATCCTTACTAACCATCATGTGGTTGAAGCGGCCGACCAGATCGAAGTGGCCCTGGCTGATGGGCGCAAGGCGAAAGGACGTACTATTGGTTCCGATCCAGAATCTGATCTTGCCGTCATCAAGATCGATCTGCCTGGCGCTATTCCAGCCATCACTTTTGGTCATCCAGACCAAGCGCAAGTAGGTGATATCGTGCTAGCTATCGGCAACCCGTTCGGCGTCGGGCAAACGGTGACAATGGGTATCGTCAGTGCAGTGAAACGCAATCACCTTGGATTAAACACTTTTGAGAACTTCATCCAGACCGACGCAGCCATTAACCCAGGCAACTCAGGTGGTGCACTGGTAGATATAAATGGCAACCTGATCGGTATTAACAGCGCGATTTACTCGCCTAATGGTGGTTCACTCGGCATAGGTTTCGCTATTCCTGTCAGCACGGCAAAAAAAATCATGGAACAGATTATTCAAAACGGCTCGGTGACACGCGGCTGGATCGGCGTCGCAGTGCAGGAGCTCACGCCAGAACTGGCGGAATCGTTTAAGCTCGGCAATATACAGGGTGTATTAATTTCGGAAGTGATGCGTAGCAGTCCGGCGGACAAAGCCGGGATACATGCTGGCGACATTCTCACCATGGTAGATAACAAGCAGTTATTAACAGATTCCAGCGCTATGCTGGAAACTATTTCCAATTTGCCACCTGGCAAAGTTGTCTTGTTCAAGCTGCTGCGTAATCAGCGTGAAGTTGTGGTACAAGTTACGGTTGGTAAACGGCCTCGGCCGAAGCAGCTGGAGGAAAACTCCTAGAGTACAAATGATGCGCGCAGCGGGACGAATTATTAAAAAATGGACGATCAGCCAAGGGTAGGAAATAAGCCGCGTATACCACCCGCAATGAATTCTACGGAAATGGCCGCAAGTACCAGACCCATTAGCCGAGTAAATACGTCAATACCTATCTTACCCAAACGTTGCGCCACCCACGGCGCAATGAGGAATGTTAGCCAGACTGTTACGCTGAGCAACATTATTACCACGCTCATGATTAAATAATGCTCAATGCCGTGCGCCTTGTGTGCCTCTAAAATCACCGCGCTGATGGAGCCAGGCCCTGCCAGCAGCGGGATAGATAGAGGCACGATGGCATGTATCGAGCTTGCTTCGCCCCCAGTACTATCATTATCGGTTGCGACAGATGTATAAAGGTTGCCATTCAACATTTTGAAGGCCATCAACATCAGCAGAATGCCTCCCGCTACGCGAAATGAACTGATGCTGATACCAAAAAAAGCCAGTAGTGGTTGGCCTATTAATAACGCAACCAGCAAAATGGCACATACCGCCAGCGATGCAATGCGGCCAACCTGGGCACGTTTTGGCGCTGTCATGCCGGAGGTGAATAAAATGATGACAGGAATGATCCCGATCGGATCAAGGATGGCGAATAGGCTGATAAAGATCTTGGTGTATTCGGTGAAATCCAGCATGGCACTCAGTCAAAAAAATGCAACAAAATGGGCGAGGCAAGTTATACCGCTAAATGTAGTCGAATAAATCCCTAGTTACTTTCTTTTAAACTTAAGCAGAATCGACGTTGTTCTGGGCAACCGCTTTTACCCGTTCCAGTACCGCTGCGAAGAAGGCATCGGTGCTGTGCTGTTGCGGCAATAATTGCAGGCACTCTTCCGCCTCCAGCGGGATTTTTTGTTGTGCGAGAATTTCTCCTGCAGGACGTAACGTGAATTCTGTGTGTACGTCAAGAAATGCATCGACTATGGCACGGTTTTCCTGTGGCAAAAAACTACAGGTGGTATATACCAGACGGCCGCCGGGTTTGAGCAACTTGCTGGCTGAGGCCAGGATAGAGGTTTGCAATTGGGTGAATTCGGTCACGCTTTGAGACGATTGGCGAAATTTGATATCTGGATTGCGGCGTAGTGTGCCCAATCCGCTGCACGGCGCGTCCACAAGAACGCGGTCGATCTTGCCAGCCAGACGTTTTATTTTGCTATCGTTTTCATGTGCGATGAGTTGCGGATGCAGGTTGCTAAGCCCTGAACGCTTCAGACGTGGTTTGAGGTTGGCCAGCCGTTTTTCGGATACGTCTAGCGCATACAGCCTGCCCTGAGATTGCATCATGGCACCCAGCATGAGTGCTTTGCCGCCTGCGCCTGCGCAAAAATCCACAACCATGTCATTGCGCTTGGGTGCGAGAAGAAATCCAAGCAGCTGGCTGCCTTCGTCTTGAACTTCTATTTTTCCGCCGAGGAAGAGTGGGTGCTTGGTGAGTGATGGCTTGTCTTTGAGGCGGATGCCGATGGGGGAGTAGGGTGTGGCTTGCGCGTCCATGCTTTCTGCCCGCAAGGCTTGCAGCACCTCGTCGCGCGTGGCGAGCAGGGTGTTAACGCGTAAATCCAATGCGGCGGGTTGCTGCATAGAGCGACCCAGCATGAGGATGGCTTCATCCGTCATTTTGATTTGCAGCTGTTCGACCAACCATTCTGGCAGTTCGGCCTGCACCGACAAAGATAATTCGGCAAGATTGATGGCTTTCACTTGCCCCAGCCAGTCGGCCTCATCGCGTTTCAGAAGCGGGGTGAGTTCGCGCAAATTATAACCGCTGAATTTAATCCAATAAGCCAGCGCCATGCGGCGCGGCGTGGCTTGATTGGCGCAGGCATGTTCCAGAAACAGGCGGTGGCGCAACACACCGAACACCGTTTCTGCCACCAGCGCACGTTCGTTGGAGCCAATGCGCTCGCGCTGAAAAAAGTGGCGCAGCATAGCGTCGGCGGGATGTTCCAGCGGCAGAATGCTACGCAGGGCTTGGATAACGAGGTCTAGGCGATATTCGGTCAGTAGCATGGTTCTAAATTAAGGTAAAGGTATTGATGTGGTGATGGACGCGATCACAGGAATGGAGGCGAAGTTTACAGGACAGGGCTTCATGACTTTTGAATTTTTTATTCATCCGCGACACGGATGTCAGAAATAACAACTTCTAAGACCATGCCACCAGAACGTTTAATTTGGCGAAATTTGATTGGTAGCAGGCGATATTCTAGCCCGAGCCAAACTTCCATACCGTCTCCATCTTGGCTATGCAGTCTGCGCAAAGGTAATGCGCGCAATTTGCCCATCGGGGTGATAATTTCCTCCTCTGCACCGATCTCAAGCTCATATTTTTCAAGTTTTTTGCCAGTAGTGATAGCAATCGATATAACTTTATGGTGCAAGGGAAGCTGTGAGAGTTGATATAAAAAGCTCAGGATATCTTGTGTGCCAGAGGCTAACTCAATTTCACCTCCTTGAGAAAAATGCAATTTATTTCCTGTCCAGTTGAAGGCGACATTCAGTTTTTGTTTACCGCTGGATACGTTTTGCTCTTCTTCATAGCTTTCTGGCTGTAGCCCGAAATCACCAGCCTTGCCATGGCTGATTTGAATGAGTTGGTAACTTTTGAACAACCGGGCTAGTCCGGTTGTTTGCGTTTCCGCTTTTAGGACATATTGAACTCCACTAATTTCAAGCCGGTGGGTAATTTCGCCAATCTGGAAATTGTCCTGGCCATAGTAGACGGCAAATTTTAGCTGTGCGTGTTTAGGCAATGGGTGAGACGCGACTGGTTCTTCCACCCTGGCTATCGCAGATGCTGCATCTATAGCAGGGATTGATGCTGGTTTGGGAGTGACTACTACGGCAGATGCTGCATCTATAGCAGGTATTGATTCCGGTTCGGGGATAACTTCTACAGCAGATGCTGTTTCTGTAGCAGGTATTGATTCCGGCTCGGGGGTGGGTGCTACAGCAGATGCTGCTTCAATAGCAGATGTTGTTTCCTGTTCAGGAGTGGCTACTACGGCAGATGAAGCTTCCATAACAGGTATTGATGCCGGTTCTGGTATGGTTGTTACAGTACTGTCAGATTCGGCTGGAGGGTCTGTAGGTTGAGCTTCTGGCATGGGCGCATCGGCTCGTAGAGGTAATGCTTCTAGTCTCGCGCTAAGTGGTGGCAGTAGTGTTTCATTATTCGGCAACTCTACTTGAAAGAGCCACAGTGCTGCACCATGCAGCAGTACGGAGAGTGCGATGGCAAGGGTGATACGGCTGGTGGGCGCGCCAGAATTCATTTCATAAATAGCCCAGAATGATTGTTACTCAAAATTTATTTGGGTCAACACCTGTGTGAATTTGTCACCGTTAGACTCGGTGATGGTCATCTTGTAAGGAAAATTGCCGTGTTCTGTTGCCAGCCAGATTTCAGTACGATTCTCACCCTCTTGCGGCGGGGTAGCTACGTACAATGCCTTGAATGTACCGAGCGGAATCGTCATGCTTTGGTCGGGGGTAATGCGATAACTGTATTCATCTACCTTACTGCCGTTAGTCATGTTGAAGTTGAGCTCGGTGGTATTTTGTAGGGGGGCGAACATGAACTGGTACATCGCGCTTAACCGGTCTTGGGTTCCAGCTTGTAGCGGTAGCGTGCGTTTCCCCGTGCGGTCAGTCAGAGTGATGTTTTTAGTCTTCCAGTCAAAGTCGGCACGTGTATTCCGCTCGGTATCGAGTTTGCGTTCCTGAATATAAGCGAGTGGGCGTAAGCCCTTCGCTGTCAGGGTACCTTCGCTGGTGACGCGGATCACTTCTGGCTTGAACATGGCGAGTAAGCCGATTGCTTTGGTTACGCTCTCGATACGGTAGCCGCCCTGCGTTCGGCTATAGGTTTCTGTCATGGTCGCGACTTTAATATTGCCTTTTAGTACATCGTAATGGGCGCCAACATTGGTGAACTGTAACGGCAAGGAGGGTGCAGCAGCGAATACTGCTTGCGGCGCAGTGCTAACAAGAAATAGCAAGCCAGCTAGATAAATGATGTTCAGCATTAATTTATTCCATTTTTGGAGAGATTAGGGCGCAACCGGGCTGTTCCAGACGCTTCATTAGCACCTTGCCATCCGCACTCAGGCTGATATCGTCGTTGCAGAACCAACGGATGGCTTGCGGAAAAATGCGATGTTCTTGATGTAACACGCGTGCCGCCAAGGTTGCCGGGGTATCGTCCATGAGTACCGGCACTGCGGCTTGGATGATGATGGGGCCGTGGTCGACGTCGCTGGTAACGAAATGCACGGTGCAGCCATGGATTTTTACACCGTCCTTGAGTGCGCGCGCATGAGTATTCAGGCCACTATATGTGGGCAACAGCGAGGGGTGGATGTTAATAAGTTTGTTTTGATAGCGTGCCACGAACTGAGGGGTGAGAATACGCATGAAGCCGGCAAGCACGATAAGATCGGGCTGGTAGTCGTCTATGCAGTTGGCTAGCTCGGTGTCGAAAGATTCGCGGTCTGGATGGCTACGATGCGCCACGACCCTTGTTGTAATGCCATACTGTTGGGCAATTTCCAATCCTGGGGCATCGGCTCGGTTGCTGATTACCGCCGCTACCCGGCAGGGTAGGTTGGCTTCCAGTAGCGCGCGCATATTACTGCCGTGGCCGGAAATCAGAATAACGACGGACTTTATCGTTACGTTAACAGATTCGGGTTTGTGCTTCATCGCCTGTCCGCGCTTCAATTGTGCCTATGCGCCATACGGTTTCTCCAGCGGCGACAAGCTGGGTGATTGCGTCTGCGGCATCATTCTGGTCCACGATAACCACCATGCCGATGCCGCAGTTGAAGGTGCGGTACATTTCTTGTTGAGCTATGTTGCCCTGTTCGCGGAGCCACTCGAACAGCTTGGGTGTGCGCCAGGCGAGTCCGTCAATCACGGCGGTGACGGTGGAAGGCAACACGCGCGGCACATTTTCAAGTAGGCCACCGCCAGTGATGTGCGCCATACCCTTTATCCGGAGGGTTTGCATCAGCGCCAGTAATGGCTTCACATAGATACGCGTGGGCGCCATGATGCAATCAGCCAGTGTGCGCTCACCATCAAATTTAGCATTGAGGTCGGGTTGGCTGCGCTCGATGATTTTACGTATCAGCGAGTAACCGTTGGAGTGCGCGCCGTTAGAAGCGAGTCCCAGCACTACATCACCAGGCCGAATGTCAGCGCCAGTGATGATATTGGCTTTTTCCACTACACCCACAGCGAAACCGGCAAGGTCATATTCGCCCACCGGATACATGCCCGGCATTTCGGCGGTCTCGCCGCCTATGAGCGCGCAACCAGCCAGTTCGCATCCTGCCGCTATGCCCTTGATAACTTCGGTGGCGGCATCCACATCCAGCTTGCCACAGGCGAAATAATCAAGGAAAAACAGCGGCTCTGCGCCCTGCACCAGAATGTCGTTGACGCTCATCCCAACCAAATCGATGCCAACTGTATCGTGACGATTCAATTCGAATGCCAATTTTAATTTGGTACCCACGCCATCGGTGCCAGATACCAGCACCGGTTCGCGGTATTTTTTAGAAATTTCGACTAATCCGCCAAAGCCACCTATGCCACTCAGAACTTCCGGGCGCATCGTACGTTTGGCGAATGGTTTAATGTTTTCCACCAGACGGTCACCTGCGGCTATGTCTACGCCGGCGTCGCGGTAGGAAAGGGTATTAGGTAAGCTCAAGTTGAGTTCTCGCTTTCTTCGGGATACAGTACAGGCCATTTCGTTAGCGATATTTTACCCCAAATGACCATTCAACGCTTTGCCGCACTGCAAGGGGATGCGCTTGCTTACTGCTCAACCCTTCCCGTGCGGGCAGCACTGTTGGTCAGATTGGGCCATGTCCAGGGCATGGCAGCTATCCATATCCGTGTATCGTGATTCATTTTTTATGACGCAATTATTATTAAACATCACTCCGGACTGGTTGCCCACGCTCAATAATTTCGTATCGGGCCGTAACGTTGAGTTGCTCTCGGCATTGCAACATGCATTGGCAGGCACCTCAAATGAACGGTGTTTCTACCTATGGGGTGAGGTAGGCTGTGGCAAGAGCCATCTTATGCAGGCAGCAGTGGTGCAGGCACGCTCATTGGGACAGTCCGCAGTCTTTGCTCATGGCGCTGTGCCGGATGTGGTTTCAGTGATTGCAGTGGATGATGTTGAGGTGCTAGATGATGCAGCACAGATTGCGCTGTTCGCCCTTTATAATAGGGTGCGCGAAAATGGCGGTGTGTTGCTGGTTAGTGGTGTATCTGCGCCGGCCCATTTAAACTTGCGTGATGACCTGCGCACCCGGTTGGGCTGGGGGCTGGTATATCAGGTGCATGCGCTGAATGATGCAGAAAAGGCACAAGCATTAGAGCAGCATGGACAAGCGCGCGGTTTTATACTGCCGCGCGACGTGACGCAATACCTGCTGCGTCACGGACGGCGTGATATGCCTGCGCTACTCGGGCTAATGGATGCGCTGGACGCGCAGTGTTTGCGTTTGCAGCGCGCGCCCTCGGTACCATTGCTGAAAGAAGTGATGCAAACTTTTAACCTGGAGTCAGTGTGAACCTTGCGCTATTTGATTTAGACAATACCTTGCTGAATGGTGACAGCGATTTCGAGTGGGCTCAATTTCTCATCGAACAGGGCGTGCTCGATCGCGAACTATTTGAGGCGAAGAACTTGGCTTTTTATGAGCAATACAAAGCGGGAACGCTGGATATTTATGAGTTCCTCGACTTCCAGTTGAAACCGTTGTCGCGTCATGCGCGCAAGGTATTAAATGGCTGGCGTGACGACTTCATGCAGCGCAAGGTGCGCGGCATGATGACTGCGCCTGCACAAGAGTTAGTGGCGCGGCACCGTGTGGCGGGGGACGTGTGCATTATCATCACTGCCACTAATAGTTTTGTGACCTCGCCGATTGCGCGTGAATTCGGCGTGGAACATCTAATTGCTACTGAGCCGGAAGAAAAGGACGGTGAATTCACTGGGTGTGTGGCTGGCGTACCTTGTTTCCGTGAAGGCAAAATTACCCGGTTGGAAAGTTGGTTGGCGCAACGAGGATGGGGGTGGGATAGTTTTGCCGATAGCTTTTTTTACAGCGACTCTTTGAACGACCTGCCATTGTTGGCGAAAGTGAATAATCCAATAGCTGTCGATCCGGATGCAACATTACGCAAGCATGCAGAACAGCACGGCTGGCGTATTTTGACTTTGCGTTGAGGGCTGGTGCAATACGGCAAGCAGGCTATAACCAGTACTTTTCGTTCTGTTCTGGAAACGCATTATTTGAATTGATGGGAATGCAATGGAAATGTGCAACAAGGACGCGAATGAAAAGGTGCTGAAAGACGATGAATGCAACTAATTTATGAGCACATGACTGAACGGTTAACTGATGAATTTTTCCTAAAATAGCGCACGTCAAACCGTGCGTTTTTTATTGATTGCTGATGTCAAATAAATAATGTCCCCACGAGTCCTTTTTCCCCTATTGCTTTGTACAGTTCCGCTGAGTCTAGGCTTTGGCCTGATGAACGGCTCATTGCCACTTGCACCGATTGAGGTGTGGTACGCTTTGTTGGGCAATAACGAAGACACTGCAACAGAGGTGTTGTGGCAGTTGCGCTTGCCACGTGTATTGGCGGCATTTGTCTGTGGCGGGCTGCTGGCTTTGTCCGGTGTGCTGTTGCAGGCGCTGTTGCGCAATCCGCTGGCAGATCCTTATATTCTTGGTATTTCTGGTGGCGCTGCGGTGGGTGCGCTGGCCGCCATGTTGCTTGGCGCGGGTTTGGCTACCACGCAGTTGTCTTCGTTTACGGGTGCATTTCTGGCTATAGTCGCGGTATTTGGTTTGGGCTTTCGACACGGCGAACGAAACATCTACCGCCTGCTGCTTACCGGCGTGGTACTTTCTGCTGGTTGCGGCGCGCTGATCAGCCTGCTGCTGACATTGGCGCAGGGTGAGCAGGTGAAGGGTATGTTGTTCTGGCTGATGGGGGATTTATCGCATTCGCAAGGTTTGCCATTTGCCTGGTTCGTGCTGCTGGCAGTGGGGTTGTGCGCCACGGTGTTGTCCGGCGGGCTGGATGTGCTGGCCGGTGGGCTAGACAAGGCGGCGGCACTGGGGGTGGCGGTTGGTCGGTGGCAGGCGGGACTGTATTTTGCTGCTGCCGCGCTTACTGTGACGGCGCTGCAACTAGGCGGTAGCATAGGTTTCGTCGGTTTGATGATACCGCATGCCATTCGCCTCCTCGGTGTCGGCGCACACCGCTGGCTCATTCCATCGTCGACATTATTGGGTGGCAGCTTTTTGGTGCTGGCCGATACGTTGGCACGCATGTTGTGGTCGCCGCTGCAATTGCCTGTGGGTATATTCACTGCGCTGCTGGGCGTGCCGGTATTGCTGTGGTTATTGAGTCGGCGGAGCTGATGCAAGCGTTTTTGGAGGCACGTAAACTCACGGTAGCAATAGGCGGCAAGTTGATATGCCGCGAACTTGATATGATGATTCGTCCCGGCGAGTGTTGGGGCGTGTTAGGACAGAACGGGGTGGGAAAGACCACCTTGCTGCGCACGCTGGCCGGTTTGCATACGCCACAGGCTGGCATGGTG
Source organism: Candidatus Nitrotoga sp. CP45 (assembly GCA_003402375.1). Classification (GTDB taxonomy): domain Bacteria; phylum Pseudomonadota; class Gammaproteobacteria; order Burkholderiales; family Gallionellaceae; genus Nitrotoga. The sequence goes on along the minus strand of QFXJ01000022.1, from coordinate 15,636 downwards.
AGTTGGAATGGTGTGGCACTGGCCGCCCATGCTCGACGTAACCTTGCGCAGCATCTCGGGGTGTTGCTGCAGAATGAAGGCGGTGAGTTCTGGGGTAGCGTGCAGGAATATGTATTGCTGGGCCGCTTTCCCCATCGCACCTCGTTGTTCGGTTATAACGTACAAGATGAAACGCTGGCACAGCAGGCTTTGGCGCAGATGGAGTTAGAGGGGCTGACACAACGACCCTACAATACATTATCAGGCGGCGAACGGCAGCGTGCCGCAATTGCCCAAGCGCTGGCGCAGCAGGCACAGTGTTATTTGCTGGATGAACCGTTACAGCATCTTGACTTGCGCCATCAGGCACAGACGATGCAAGTGTTCAGCCGGTTGAAGGAGCAAGGCTGCGCGCTTATGATGGTGCTGCATGACACTCTATGGGCGCAACGCTGCTGCGATCATGTGCTGTTGCAGTTTGCTGATGGTCATGTGCTGCATGGTCCAGCGCAAAAGTTGCTGACGTGCGCGCACTTGGAAGCGCTGTATCAATACCCGTTACGCGAGCTGTCCGTGGAGGGAGAGCGCTGGTTTGTAGCGGGTGTATAATCCGCGCTCCTAATTTTGTCGCGGTTTGTTGCGGCATTTCTGTCACAGTAGAAAGCAATGATAAAAAAACTGCTCAAGCGCATTTTCGGAAAATCTGTCCGTACTCGGATAGAAGGAAATTGTCACATCATCCCTTTCGAGGTACATGGCGTTAGCCGCGATGGAATTAGTCCCGCTGCGCGCAGGGTGACAGATGGTTTGCAGGCGGCGGGTTACTCGGCTTTTGTCGTGGGCGGTGCGGTGCGCGATTTATTACTCAACCGTCACCCTAAAGATTTTGATATTGCAACCGACGCCACGCCGGAAGAAGTGCGTCGCGTGTTTCGTCGTTCGCGCATCATCGGGCGGCGATTCCGTTTGGTGCATGTGTTGTTCGGCGAGGAAACGGTGGAAACATCCACTTTTCGTCGCAAGATAGAGAGTGAAGAGGCAGAAACTGATGAACATGGTCGGTTACTGCGTGACAATGAATTTGGCGATCAGGAGCAGGACGCAGCGCGACGCGATTTTACCGCCAATGCGCTATTTTATGATCCCTCCAGTCAGGAAATTTACGATTTTCACAATGGCTATGCCGACATCTGCGCCAATACCTTGCGCATGATCGGTGATCCAGCTGTGCGTTACCGCGAAGATCCCGTGCGCATGTTACGCGCGGTGCGCTTGTCGGCCAAGCTGGGCATGAAGCTGGAGGCTGCTACCGCCGCGCCTATTGCAAAAATGAAAGATTTGTTGGGTAACGTGCCGCAAGCACGCTTGCTGGATGAGATGCTTAAACTGCTGCTATCGGGCCATGCGTTGGAGTGCGTCAAGAAACTAAGGTCTATGGATTTACACCATGGACTGTTGCCGATGCTGGATGTGATATTGAAACAGCCTTTGGGCGAAAAATTCGTCATGCTGGCTTTGCAGAATACCGATCAGCGTATTCGTGATGGGAAATCTGCATCGCCCGCTTTCCTGTTTGCCGCGCTACTGTGGCACGATGTACTGTCTGCCTGGAAAGTGCATCAGGAAGCAGGCGAACGTCCAATCGCAGCGCTACATGCAGCGATGGACGAGGTACTTGACAGGCAGCAGGCGCAGATCGCCATTCCACGTCGTTATGATGCAGTCATGAAGGATTTGTGGTTATTACAACCTCGTTTCGGGCAGCGTGGTGGGCAGCGGCCATTTCGCTTGTTGTCTCAACCGCACTTTCGCGCTGCTTATGATTTTTTGCTACTGCGCTGTGAAAGTGGCGAGGTGGATTCGCAACTGGGTTTGTGGTGGGACGAATTTCAGGATGCCAAGGACGAACGCCGCGCTGAAATGCTATTGCCTGACGAAGGAGTCAAGAAACGTCGTCGTCGCAAGAAATCGGGCGTGACAGTACAAGCGGAAACGTCTACTGAATGATGAGTATCAAGAAAACCTTCATTCGTGGATGGAGAGTAAGCAAGACATCGTCATTGTGCCTGCTTACTCTCGTTAAAATGCGATAGGTATCGCGTCGCTGCACCCATCCTGCTGAAATCGCATAAGGCATATTTTAAGAATGAATTCCAAGCATACGGCTTTCATTGGCTTGGGCAGTAATCTGGACGATCCGTGCGAACAGTTATTACACGCTTTGCGGGCATTAGCCAGTTTGCCACATATCCGGGTATTGGCGAGCTCTTCGTTTTACCGCAGTGCGCCAATAGGTTATCTGGAACAGCCGGATTTCATTAATGCGGTAGCGCAATTGGAAACGACATTGGGTCCACGCGCCCTGCTGGATGCGCTTCTTGGATTGGAACGCGAGTGTGGTCGCACGCGGGAATTTCATAATGCACCGCGAACGCTGGATTTGGATGTGCTGTTGTATGATGATTTGCGTCACCATGAGCACAGCTTGACCATTCCTCATCCGCAGATGCACCTGCGTGCATTCGTGTTGCGCCCCTTGCTGGAAATTGCGCCGGATTGTGTTATTCCCGGTGTGGGTGCGGTGGCAGAAGCATTACTAGGCTGTCAGCAACAGCAATTGGAGCGGATTGTAGATGTTGTTTGATAAGTACCGTTACGTAGTGGTCGAGGGACCGATCGGGGTGGGCAAGACCAGCCTGGCGCGCCGTCTTGCCGAACATTATGAAGCAACTGCGCTGCTGGAGAAGCCCGAAGAAAATCCTTTTTTGGCGCGATTTTATGAAAATCCCGCGCGTCATGCGTTATCAACCCAATTGTTCTTTTTGTTTCAGCGTATTGATGAGGTGCGTGATTTAGCGCAGATGGATTTATTCCGCACTAGTACCGTGGCGGATTATTTATTTGACAAGGATGTGCTATTTGCCCGCTTGAATCTTAGCGATGATGAATTTGCGCTTTACCAGAACATCTACCACAACTTGGCACCGCAAGTGCCTGCACCGGACTTGGTGATCTACCTGCAAGCTTCGCCGGAAGCTTTGGTCGAGCGCGTGCACAAACGTGCCAAACCTTACGAGCGGCAGATTGCTGATTCCTACCTGGCGCGTCTGGCGCAGGCTTATAGCGATTTCTTTTATCATTACGACACGGCGCCAGTATTTATCGTGAACAGTGAGAATTTGAATTTTGTGGATAGTGACGAGGATTTCGCCTTTTTAATACAGCGTATCGAAGGGATGCGCGGGCAGCGTGAATTCTTTAGTAGAGGAGCATGATGCGAACGACATTGACGTCATTGCAGGCATTACGTGACAAAGGCGACAAAATCGCTGTGTTGACTTGTTATGACGCCAGCTTTGCGGCGTTGCTCGAAGCAGGTGGTGTCAACGCACTGCTGGTGGGCGATTCGCTCGGCATGGTATTGCAGGGACACGAGACTACTCTGCCGGTGACCTTGGACGAGATGGTTTACCACACAGTTTGCGTAGCGCGAGGGTCGAAACAGGCATTCATAATCACGGATATGCCGTTTGGCACTTTTCAGGTTAGCTCGGAAAAAACATTTGAAAATGCCGCGCGCCTAATGGCAGCGGGCGCACAGATGATCAAACTCGAAGGCGGAGCGGCGATGGCCGAGACTATTTCTTTTCTCACTGGGCGTGGCATTCCAGTATGTGCCCATATCGGGCTTACGCCGCAGTCCGTGCACCAGATCGGCGGTTACCGTGTACAAGGTAAGAATGACGCCGACGCGCAGCGTCTGTTGCAAGATGCAGTAATAGTCGAGCAGGCTGGGGCTGGACTGGTGGTGTTGGAGGCCATGCCAGCGCTGCTGGCCGCAGAAATTACCGCCAATGTTTCTATTCCTACTATAGGAATAGGCGCTGGTGCGGCTTGTTCTGGCCAAGTGCTGGTGCTGCACGACATGCTGGATATTTATCCAGGCAAAAAAGCACGCTTTGTGAAGAATTATATGCAGGGTGCGCAAGGCATTGCCGACGCGGTGAAGCGTTTTGTGATTGAGGTGAAATCCGGCGCCTTTCCCGGTGCGGAACACAGCTTCTGATAATTTTTTAAGGTGCATTGATGCTAGTGATTCACACCATTGCCGAACTGCGCGCACGCTTGCAAGGTTTAACTGGCATTGCCTTTGTGCCGACCATGGGCAATCTGCACCAGGGGCACCTTGATCTGGTGCGGATTGCGCGCCAGCATGGCCAGTTTGTGGTGGTAAGTATATTTGTCAATCCGCTGCAGTTTGGCGTGAACGAGGATTATTCCAAATACCCGCGAACGCTCGAGCAGGATTGCAAAATGCTGGAACAGAGCGGGGTGGATATGGTATTTGGGCCGAGCGAGCGTGATTTATATCCGCAGCCGCAGCAAGTGACAGTGGAGCTACCACCCATCGCCAATGAATTATGCGGTGCTTTTCGTCCCGGTCATTTTCGCGGTGCGGCGACGGTGGTGCTGAAGCTGCTCAATATTGTGCAGCCGCACATCGCGGTATTCGGCAAAAAGGATTATCAACAGCTGTATTTAATGCGGCAAATGACGGCACAATTGAATCTGCCAGTAGAGATTATCGGCGGCGAAACTGTGCGTGCATCGGATGGCCTGGCGCTGAGTTCGCGCAACCAGTATTTGAAAGTTGCGGAGCGAACTGAAGCGATTTTTCTATATCAAAATCTTATTCGAATTCGCCTGGCCATTATGGATGGTGCAACGGATTTCATTAAATTGGAACGGCAAGCTATCGAAGTGCTTACCGCGCGTGGTTGGCGGGTCGACTATGTGTCGATACGCGCTCAGTCCAATTTGGCCGAGCCAACATCGTGCGAGTGTAATCTGGTCATATTGGCCGCAGCTTGGCTGGGGCAGACTCGACTTATAGATAATCTGGAGGTCTTAAGAGATAGGTGATTTGGATGTCATTATCAATTCAAAACCTTAAAGTGAGAATGTCGGACAGAGATTTAATCAGACACACAAACGAAGACATGCAAGAAATTTTAGTACAACACATGATTTAGTACATATTAAAAAACTTCTTGGGTATACAGTATTAGGACGAAATTTGGATTTATAGAGGCGCCCTTATATAATGCCTGCCCTTGTTCTCCCGTAGGGGGTAACGCAATGCAAAGAACTATGCTCAAAGCCAAATTGCATCGAGTGCATGTGACGCATTCGGAATTGCATTATGAAGGCTCGTGTGCGATCGATGAGGATTTATTGGATGCCGCTGATATCCGTGAATACCAACAGATCGATATTTATAACGTCACCAATGGTGAACGTTTCACTACTTATGCCATCCGCGCACAACGCGGTTCCGGCGTTATCTCGGTGAATGGCGCAGCGGCGCATAAGGCAAATCCAGGCGACATTTTAATCATCGCCACTTACGCAATGTATACCGAACTAGAGTTGCAGAAATTTCATCCTCAACTGGTGTATGTGGATGGTCACAACCGTATTATCGCCCAGCGCGATGAAATTTCAGTGCAAGCAGCGTAGCTAATACTCTGGTTGGTCTTATCTTCTCAGTCCCATAGTTGTTGCTCTGTATGCGACAGTAAGCTAGCTATGCGGGCAACTCAAAAAATCTGAACGGGGTTGATGTATTCTCATGGGATCTGGCCATAGATGATCACGTATATTCAGTATTTAAGTCTCTCTCTATTTTTTATTTTTAGTCGGTTGAAGCGGAGTGCCATCTTTCCAATGTGACACAGAATATTGGAAAAAAATCGATATAAGCTAACCAAAGATTGTTGCTTGAAGCACTTAAGTCAACCTGTGCTGCTGATCTAACGATAACTTTTGATGCCGGGAATTGAACCGGGCATTGTCATCTTATGTCCAATCGAAATCTATGTGTGTCTCGTTATCAAGTAAAGGATTAACAGGTATCTTAAAAGGGGTTTGTTTTGAACCAAAAAATTCGTGTCGGCCTCATCGGCTATGGCAAGGCAGGCAAAGCAGTGACCACTGTAATAACTGAAGACCCACGTTTCGAACTGTGTTGGATTATTCGTCGTTCTATTGGCGCTGATACTCAATTGCAACTGAACGCCGCAGTTCCTATCATGGGGATTGAAGAAATCTCGTTCGAGTCATTGCTTGATCAGCATCCTGTGGATGCATTGGTCGATTTCTCGTCCAGTGAAACTGTGCATCTTTATGGTGAGGTCATTCGGAACCGGCGCATTATGCTGGTCACTGCGATATCGGCTTATTCGGAAAGTGAATTGAATTATGTGCATAGTTTGGGACGAGATATTCGCGTAATGTGTTCCCCTAACATCACCCTTGGCATTAATTTTCTTATTGTAGCGGCCAACCTCTTGCGTAAGATTGCGCCTTTCGCTGACGTAGAAATTCTTGAGCAGCATTTCAAAGAGAAACCCGAAATTTCAGGTACGGCGCGCAAGATCGCGGAAAAATTATGTATTGACGATGAACATATCACTTCGCTAAGGCTAGGCGGGATTGTCGGCCATCATGAAGTAATTTTTGGTTTTCCTCACCAGACTGTTCGCCTTGTTCATTCATCAATTAGACGTGAGGCATTTGGCACGGGTGCCGTCTTTGCATTATCCCAATTGATAACTTGCGATATCGGCTTTTACACTTTCGACGATCTACTACTTCGCTTGATTCGCGAAGAGTTAGTGGGCGAGTGATTTTAGTAAAAATTAAGAGCATGAATTTTTTTGACCTTGCCTACTTGCGCGATGCCCCGACTATCGCAGCCGGACTGATCCACGTGGCCGTAATTCTTCTGTTTGCTTGGCTATTATTTAGAATAAGCCGTAAATTGATCCATACATTTCGTGTCCATATGGGGGGGCGTGCCACTACGGCTGAAAATATTCGTCGTATTGATACTTTGGCACATGTATCTCGTTATGTGATCAGCTCATTGATTACCCTGATGGCCAGTATGATGATCTTAAGCGAATTGGGCGTGTCTATCGCTCCTATACTCGGTGCCGCTGGCGTGGCCGGTATTGCTGTTGGTTTTGGCGCGCAAAGTTTGATCAAAGATTACTTTAACGGTTTTTTCATCCTGCTGGAAAATCAGATCCATGAAGGTGATGTTGTTGAAGTAAGCAGTAAGACTGGTGTAGTGGAAAAAGTTACGCTTCGCTATATTCTTCTGCGCGACTTTGAGGGTAGCGTCCATTTTATTCCCAATGGACTGATTACTACTGTTACCAACAAATCGCGAGGCTACGCATATGCGGTAATTGATGTGAATATTGCTTACCGAGAAAGCATTGATGAAGCCTTCGATGTCATGCGGAAAGTAGGTTTGGAAATGCGAGCCTCGGCGGAGTATGCAGCCAAGATGGTCGAGGATATTGATATTGCTGGTGTTCAGGATTGGGCGGATTCAGCGGTAGTATTACGTTGCCGTTTTAAAGTAATTCCGCTTGAACAGTGGGGGGTACGTCGCGAATTTTTGCGTCGATTAAAGGAGGCGTTTGATGCTCGAGGCATAGAGATTCCTTATCCGCATGTCACAATTTATGTCGGTCAGGACAAGAGTGGCCTCCCATCAGCGTTACGGGTGCTCAAATCTAAGAGTGACTCCTAGCGGACTGTCGGACTTCGAGTTTTTTGGAAGTATAACGTATTGTTAATTATATAATTAATTTTATTAAATTGATGTGCCTATTATTTAAAAATGAATTTATCTATAAAATATTTTGTGCGGATAAAAATTCGAAGTCCGACAGTCTGCTAGGTGGAACAAGCGTTAGGCTGGAGATTTAGATGCTAATAGTTTTTATTAGGAAAGCTGTCAGAGGATGGAGTATTGGCCGATATGGATTAAGTCGCAATTATGTTAGCTACCGAACCGACATTACTTATTGTTTAGTAATATACTGAACAAGTCCTCTGATTTCTTGGAAATTTTTTAGCTATACAATATCTAAGTGTCTTAATTTTTAATAAAAAGGAATACGTTATGACTCAATCTATTAGCCAGACTTTAAAAAATGATTTACTTAAAGATTTCAATGCCGTTGTAAGCGAAGGTGAGCAGTTGTTGAAGTCTGTGGCCGATGAAGGTGGCGATAAGGCTAATGCTTTACGCGCAAAGATGGAATCAAATTTGAGGGCAGCCAAAAATAGGCTGCGCCATATTGAAGAAACTGCAATTGAAACTACCAAGGTGGCAGTTCGGGCCACTGACACTTATGTTCATGAAAATCCTTGGCGTGCCATAGGTGTAGCTGTTGGAATTGGGGCAGTGATCGGACTGCTTCTGAATCGTCGTTAATTATTCTGAGTTTTTGTATAGAACGGTTCGGCAGTTCGTCATGATGCAAAACATTATGATAGACAAGCAAGAATTGTAAAGGAAAGTATGTTTAATAATAGGATTTATTCGGCGGTATTTATCAGTTTGTCATTGGCTGCATTTGGCGGATGCAAAACCACGACTTCTGGCGGTGCAGTCGGCGTAAAGGGCTCTCAGCTTATGCTTGTTTCTTCACAGCAGCTGGAGCAAGTCGCCGAACAAAGCTATAACAAGCTGAAGGCAGAAGCAGAACAAAAAGGGACGCTTAATCAAGATCGTGCGATGCTAGAACGGTTACTTACAATTACCAATCGCATAAAACCACATACTTCAACATTCCGCTCTGATGCACCAAGTTGGAAGTGGGAAACCAATATAATCAGTGACAAGCAACTTAACGCATTCTGTATGCCTGGCGGTAAAATTATTTTCTATTCAGGATTGATCAACGAGTTAAAGCTAACCGATGATGAAGTTGCAATTGTAATGGGACATGAAATTGCTCACGCCTTGCGCGAGCATTCCCGTGAACAGGTGTCTCAGGCAATGGTTGCCAATACTACAATTAATGTTGGCGCGGCATTGTTAGGTTTAGGTGGGGGCGCGGCAGATTTGGTTGGTTCTGGTTATCAGGCATTAGTCGCAACCAAATTTAGCCGTACTGACGAGAGTGAGGCTGATCAAATTGGTTTGGAATTAAGTGCGCGAGCAGGTTACGACCCACGCGCAGGGGTTTCATTGTGGCAGAAGATGATGAATGGCAAAAGCGGCCAGCGCTCACCTGAATTGTTAAGCAGCCATCCAGCTGATGCAAATCGTATTCGACAGATTGAAAAGTTGCTGCCAACCGTCATGCCACTGTACGAAACCGCCCGTAAATAACTAAAAATAATTTGAGTGCCGGTCAGTTGTTCGTTAGCGTACTGAATAGACTATGGAAGTATGTAAGGACTGTAGTAGGAAGCCAGCGGGAGTTTGATGATGTAGTCTATAAAATAGCTAAAGAAAAACATGATGGCTTGACATGGGATGTTAATAATAAATGTTTGGCTGTGGCTAAAATTGATTACGGAAAATGGTTTGGCTTAGAGTTTGTGGCTATGATTAATTTTAAATAACTAAAAAGGAACTAACCATGAAAACGATACATAAAGTTGCAGTAAACACATTAATCACAGTTATGTTTCTGGGCTTAGGTGGATGCTCTGGCATGTCAACACAGGGTAAAAATACAGCTATCGGTGCTGGAGCAGGCGCAGTTGGCGGTGCGGTACTTACAGGAGGCAGCACAGCGGGGACGATTGGTGGTGCCGCAGTTGGGGGGGTTATTGGTCACGAGATCAGTAAGTAGCAAATATATTATTGATTCGATGTTTTTATGACTAAATGAAAATGAATGTGAAATACATCATTTATCCGACATGCAGTGTATTCAGGGAGTTTAACTATTGATCCGGCCTGATTTATCCGCGACTCATGTATGAGAGACACTCGTGCAAGTCAATAAATACAAGTTCTATGAGCAATTTAAACTGGGTGACTCACGGATAAATCGGGCCGAGTCTATAAGTGATGAAATTGAAAAAATACACTGTTGCGGGATTGGCAGTAAGTACCCTAATGTTGGCCTTATTGGGTTGTCAGAAACATGAAAGTCCTGCTGAGAGTGCCGGTAAGGAAATTGACAAAACTACTCAAAAAGTAGGAGAGCAAATTGAAAAGGCGGGAGATAAAATTCAAGATACAGCTAATGGCGATAAAAAGTAATAGCGTGAATTTTTCGTTTGTATGTCGGACAAGCACGCTTTTTTGCTGTGATTTAGTGAACGGTTTGGCTTCTGCTGAAGTTTTATAATTCAATCTTTAAAATGCGGCTATGCTGGCTTAACTTAGGGACGCTAAATGAAATCGATGCAAATTATTTTAATAGGTGCTATGGCAGTTGCGACGTTATTGGGAGGCTGTGCCAACAGTAGCAATCCTGCCGCGCCGATCAGTACATCTTCAGGGTTACCCCCTTCATCATCTTCCAGTTTTATTGGCTATGGCGTGGTTGAAGATATAGAGACCATTAAAGTTTCCGATGATGGTAAAAATATTACCGGACTCTTAATTGGGGGTGCGGTGGGTGGTCTGTTGGGGCATCAAGTTGGTAGCGGAAAAGGTCAGACAGCAGCCACAGTTGCTGGTGCGGTCGGAGGTGCGATGGCTGGTCGTGAAATTGAAAAGAGATCACAAGCCGCCAGTCAAGAGCAGTATCGTGTCCGTGTTCGGTTAAGTAACGGTACTACACACACAGTCACTCAAAGTAGCGTTAGTGATATAAAAACTGGTGATCGGGTGCGTGTGGACAATGATCGCGTCTCACATGCTGAGTAATGATGCCGTATGCACAGTTTCCGTCTTTAAAGGGCGCCTCTAAAAATCCAATTTTGCGAGCAGCCGCTTTGCGGCTTGCCTGCTTACCTCATTTCGTCACAATACGGCGTTACTCAAAAAAATTATCGCTTACATATCAATTATATGCAGCGCTTCGATGTTTTGCTCGTGCCTTGTCTTGCTTAGAAAGTTGAATTTTTAGATGCGCCCTAAAGAGAGGTGAAACTATTCAATGAGATTCGACTTGGTGGGGTAGAGGTAAGCCGTGACCGTAATTTTGATGGCAATTTGTCAAGTTAACCTCCAGCTTGCTGACGTTTATACTCTTTGCGTTTCATATTGAGGTATTCGCTTTGTTCCAGCTCATGTAGCTGGAGTGGGTAGCGCTCGGTGGACGCAAACCAGTCTCGCAGGCGTTTTTCCAGTTGTTGCTTAGGTGGCGTGGATAAGGCACTGAGATAAGCGCTTATTGCCAAGTAATAGCGCATGGTGTTGCGTTCCAGTGCTCCACGTATACCGCTGACGTAGAGGGACTTGCCGTCAGGCAGCTGTTTAATGACGGTGAATCCTACCTTGTCGCTTCCTAACGTCTTCAGATAGGCCTGTATTGCAAGCTTTGCGGTAAAACCATAGGCATACGAATAGGATAGATGAATAAATGTCCCTCCCTCTTTAAGAGGGATTGCTTCCAGCATGAAGCGATAGTTTTTAGTGCCGAATGGCCCTTTTTCTGCGTCCAGAAAAACCTGGAGATAATCCGACGATTTGGAATTGACTCGATATTCAAATTCCATTTTTGGGGCGATATCCAGCGACTGCTCGGTTTTTCTGCCGATATATACCGTGAGGTTGCTACCTGGTTTGTCAACCGATTCGCGGCAGTATTTGACATTGAGATGCAGGATCAGGATGTCGCACCAATGGGTTGCTCCCTTGAGCGCTGTACTTACCGTTGCAAATGGATAATCCATAAGCGCATAGATGTCGCCCTTTAAGTCAGTTGAGGTCTGACTGGAATCCAGATTAAGCGGTAATTGGAACTGGTTGTGGCTGAGTGTATCCCGCAATGCCATGTACTTCGCGCGGAGGGATGCTGCTGAATTCGTGTCTGGAATATTGGCATGGGCGATCCCTGTGCCTGTAATTATAAGACAAGCTAGAAAAAGATGAATCGCTCGCCACAGTACTGTTTTGAACCGTTCTCTCATACTACGTATTCTCCGGATAACATCTAAGTAATCTGCCGTAACAGTTCTTCGCGTAGCGTTGTAGTTGTCTGCGGTTGAATTAGCGCTGCGCTGGCTATATGGAAGGTGTCCTCGGCGCGCGCGCCCAGAGTGTTGATCTTGGCGCTACGTATTGCTATGCCATGCCGTGCCAACACATGTGCGATCCGTGCCAACAGGCCGGGGCGGTCGCCTGCGATGATGGAAAGCAGATAATTGCCTTTATTATCTGACGTTATATTAACCTCGGGCGCGATGGGAAAATGTTTGAGCTGGCGGGATATTCTGGCGGATTTTGGTACGGAGGGTTCATCGGCGGTGGCTATCTCCCGTGACAGTTCATACTCTATGTAATTCATTACATCGCGATATGCTGGCTTGCTATTGCCTGCATCCATTGCCAGAAAGCTGTCCAACGCGTAACCGTGCTGGGTGGTGTGGATCTTTGCTTCCATGATGTTGTAGTTCAACCGCTCAAAAAAATTGCAGATGCGCGCAAAAATATAAGGCTGATCGGGACTATAGACCATCAACTGAATGCCCTCCCCGATGGGGCTTAGACGTGTCTTGACGATGGCTGCATCGCTATTAACTTGATGTGCCAGCAGGCGAGTGTGCCAGGCAATTTCCTGCGGTTCGTGGCGTAGAAAATACTCTGGGTCTAGTTGCGCCCACAGTGTTTCATGTACTTCAGGATCAATCGCATACAAGCTTAGTATTTCCAGTGTGCGGGTGCGGATTTCACCGATCTGATCGGCAATTTTACCGTCAACCATATAGCGGCGCGTTGCCCAGAACAGATCTTCGAGTAACTTGCCCTTCCAGGCATTCCACACTTTTGGGCTGGTGCCACGAATATCGGCCACGGTGAGTAGGTACAGCGCTACTAGATAGCGATCATTTTTTATTTTTGCAGCGAAGGCCGCGATCACGTCCTGGTCGGACAAGTCTTGTTTTTGTGCGGTGGTGGACATGGTGAGATGATGCTCTACCAGCCATACCACCAGTTCGGTATCTTCTTGCGTTAACCCGTGTTGTTTGCAGAAGCGTACAGCGTCCGCACATCCCAGTATTGAATGGTCGCCCCCGCGTCCCTTGGCGATGTCATGGAATAGTCCGGCGATATACAGCACCTCGACGCGCGCAAAATCCTTAATCAGTTTGTTACACAGGGGGTATTCATGTGCGTGTTCTGCCAAGGTCAAGCGGCGCAGATTGCGCACCACCATCAGGATGTGTTCGTCTACAGTGTATACATGAAACAGATCATGCTGCATTTGCCCGACGATGCGACCAAATGCAGGTAGGTAGCGGCCCAGAATGTCATTTTGATTCATGCGTCGCAGCGCATGGGTAAGGCCGTGTGGCTGGCGCAGGATAGCCATGAACAATGCGCGGTTCTGTGCATTGCGTCGGAATGCGGCATCTATCTTATGACGTGCCCGCCACAGAGCGCGCAAAGTGGGGGCAGAAAATCCGCTCAGACGTGGATGTTGTTCCAGTAACAGGAAACTTTCCATAATGGCTGATGGTTCGCGTTCGAACAGGGCTTCATCACGCGCTTCGAGCAAATCATCGCGCGTTATGAAGCGCTCATTTAGTGGATGTATTGTGCTGGCTTCGGGGAACAGGTGTGTACGCAAGTTTTGCAATAGCACGTCATTGAGTTGTAGTACAGCTTGTTTAGTGCGGTAGTAGCGCTGCATCATGTGTTCGCTGGCACGGCGTACACCTGTAGCAGTGATGTGCATTTGCTTCGCCAGTTCGGTCTGGTAATCGAATAGCAGGCGATCTTCACGTCGCCCGGCCAAATAATGCAGGCGAATGCGCAGGTTTTGCAGCAGGGCTTCATGACGCGCGATGGCGCGCGCCTCAGGCTCGGTAATCATGCCTGCCTTGGCCAGCTCGCGCCAGGTGTCGCCCAAGCTGCAGGCGCGGCTAATCCACAGCACGGTCTGTAAATCGCGCAGGCCGCCGGGACTTTCTTTCAGGTGAGGTTCGAGGTTGTAGTCCGCATCGATGAAGCGTGTGTGGCGCCGCTGTTGTTCGTTCTGCTTGGCAAGGTAGAAAGCGCGACGATCAAGGTGTTGCGTCAGCGTGCTGACCATTTCCTCAAACAGTTGGGGTGCGCCAATAATTAAACGCGCTTCTAATAGATTGGTCTGTACCGTAATATCGATCGATTCCTCTACGCATTGCGCAACGGTACGGATGCTGTGGCTGACTTCCAGACCGATGTCCCACAGCAGGCCGACCAGTTCCTGCAAATGTTGTTGCAATGCCGGATCGGGTTCCTCGGGCAACAGGATTAACAGATCAATGTCGGACTTGGGATATAACTCGCTACGCCCATAGCCGCCTACGCCTACGAGCGTTAGATTTGGCGGCATGGCGAGGAGTTGCCATGTCATGCGTAAATGCTCATCTACCAGCTTGGCATGGGCACGTAGCAGGCGGGCTGGTTGCGCGTGACGTTCATAATCCTGTTGCAGGAATAATCGCGCAGCACGCAAGCTTTGGCGGATTTCAGCGGCGTTTTGCACGACTTATTTAAGGTGGTGGAGGTGGAGATCCAGCAGAAGCTGTCAGTACTTCAAAGCCGGATTCGGTTACCAGAACGGTATGTTCCCACTGAGCCGACAAACTGTGATCTTTGGTCACGATGGTCCAGCCATCGCCGAGTTGAGTGATGCCAGCCTTGCCTGCGTTAATCATCGGTTCTATAGTGAAGATCATGCCCGCTTCCAGTTTTAAACCACTTTTAGGTTTACCATAGTGCAATACCTGTGGTTCTTCGTGAAACCCCCTGCCAATGCCGTGGCCGCAAAATTCGCGTACCACGCTGTAGCCCAGCGCTTCGACGAAGCTCTGGATGGCATGGCCGATATCGCCCAGATATGCGCCGGGTTTGACCATGCGGATGCCCCGCCACATTGCCTCATAAGTGGTATCGCACAGCCGTTTTGCCTGGATGGAGGTTTCGCCGACATGGAACATGCGGCTGGTATCGCCGTGATAGGCTTGTTTGATGGTGGTGACGTCAATATTCAGGATGTCGCCGTTCTTGAGTTTTTTGTCACCCGGCACGCCATGGCATACCTGATGATTGATTGAGGTACAAATGGATTTTGGATAGGGCGCATGTCCTGGCGGCGCATAATTGAGCGGTGCAGGAATGCATTGTTGAATATTCACCATGTAATCATGGCACAGACGGTCAATTTCGCCAGTAGTAACGCCAGCTTGTATAAAAGGTGTGATGTAGTCCAGCACTTCGCTGGCCAAGCGGCCTGCGATGCGCATTTTTTCTATTTCCTGAGGGGTTTTGATGCTGACGGGCATAATTGCTTAGATTTTAAGATAAACGGTGGCAAGCATAGTGGATAGCGGCTGTCAGCACAACAGGATGCCTCTAAAAATACAGCTATCCGAGCCATCTGCCTAGTGAGGCCATTTGATTTTCCGCTATTGGAGTATGGAAATGAGGCAAGCAGTAGATGTTCACAAATTCTTTTCACCTTTAGTATTCCTGATTAGTTACATGCCTCAGCTGCCCGAATGGCAGCTTCAGGGCATGGGGTTGTAATCGCCGCAGCACGAACGAGGCGCTTGATGATGGTGCCAAGATCGAAGCGGCGGTTAAAACGGTACTGAACCTCGGCCAGGTAACGGTCAGCGTATTTACGGAAATCGAAAGCATGGTAGGTTCCACTGATAGCTGTTTTCAGGTTGCCC
>QFXJ01000021.1 GCA_003402375.1 Candidatus Nitrotoga sp. CP45 | reverse complement strand
CAGACATCGACATACCCTTTTGAAACTGAACTCGGTTCATTGCCATGACGCATCTCCTTGGGTAAATGCGCCTATTATTCGCCCCTCAGTGGCTCACCACATGAGCCTGTACGTAAAAAATTACACCCAACTGAGGCACGTAACTAATCAGGTTAGTATTTGGATGAACTTTGAGTGTATAGAGGCGGCCCAACAGTATGATTACCAGCAGAAATAAAAAAGGCATGCCTAGGCATGCCTTTTTGTTTTTAGCGAAAAAACGTTTAATGCTTAACGGTTGCCACTGTTGTAGCCACGTCCATTCGAGAAGTTGCTTGCCGGACGACGTTCCTGGCCAGCAGGACTCGTGTTGCCGGTGTTGCCATTACGACGTGGTGCATTGGCGCCGAAACGATTGTGGGATTGACCTTCACGTCGAGCGCCTTCAGGATGAGCATGACGGCTGTCAGGGGCGGTATGACGTCCGAATCCGCCGGGTTTGCCACGTGTGCTGGAGGGCTGTGAACGCGGTTTGAATTTTGGTTCCAGACCGGCAACGATATGTGCGGTTATGCTCTGTCCGGTGTAGCGTTCGATCTTTTGCAGGTTTCCGGCATCGCGGTTGGATGCGAACGATACTGCGATACCGGAAGATCCAGCGCGACCAGTGCGGCCGATACGGTGCACGTAGTCTTCGGCGGCCTTAGGCAGGTCAAAATTGATTACATGGGAAATACCTGGAACGTCGATGCCACGTGCTGCTACGTCAGTCGCTACCAAAATACGCACTTGACCACGGCGCAGGCTAACCAGTGTGCGGTTACGCTCGCGCTGGTTCATGTCGCCGTGTAGCGCGGCAGCAGAATGTCCTTGGGACAGCAGCTGGTCAGCCAACGCATCAGCGTCGCGCTTTGTAGCGGTGAATACCAATGCTTGATTCAAGTCCGTATCACGCAGCAAGTGATCCAGCAAACGGCCCTTGTGTGCCATGTCGTCCACATACATTAGGCGTTGTTCGATATTTTCGTGGCGTGCCTGTGTAGCTGCGACACTTATGCGCTTTGGATTTGTGAGCAGCCGCTTTGCCAGGTTACCAATTACACCATCCAGTGTGGCGGAGAAAAGTAGCGTCTGGCGCGTGGCCGGGGTGGCTGCGGCGATGCGCTCCACGTCATCAATGAAACCCATATCCAGCATACGGTCGGCTTCGTCCAGTACCAACATTTCGAGGCGTGAGAAATCGATACGGCCGCGCTCGATGTGGTCAATTAAACGCCCCGGAGTGGCCACTAAAATGTCTACTGGGCTGGATAGTAATTTGTTTTGTAGCGGGTAGGGCATGCCACCAAGAATGCTCACTACTTTCAGGCGCATGTTCTTGCCGTATTTAGTGGCGGCGTCTGACACCTGTTGTGCCAGCTCGCGCGTCGGGGTCAGCACCAGCACGCGTGGCCCCTTGCTACGCACGGCAGCAGGTTCGGCGATGCGGTGTAATGCTGGTAGTATGAAAGCGGCAGTTTTGCCGGTACCAGTTTGGGCAGATGCCATCAGATCGTGACCCGCCATCACTTCAGGAATGGCTTCGGCCTGGATGGGCGAGGGCACGGTATAGCCAGACTCTTCCACGGCATTAAGGATCAAGGGGTTTAATCCCAAAGAGGCAAAAGTAATAACTTTAATAGGTGTAGCTGTGTTTTCAATAGACACGATTGTTCCTTCATTATAATGATTAAATCAAAGCGCATGCGTGGCTAAAGCCACACACTAA
The DNA here is from genome assembly GCA_003402375.1 of Candidatus Nitrotoga sp. CP45. Classification (GTDB taxonomy): domain Bacteria; phylum Pseudomonadota; class Gammaproteobacteria; order Burkholderiales; family Gallionellaceae; genus Nitrotoga. The sequence goes on along the minus strand of QFXJ01000021.1, from coordinate 49,688 downwards.
AATTTAGTAGGGAGATCATAGACTCTACCAGCGCAAAACATCGTCGCTAACCGGTAAAAGCAAGACGCGTCAGAGACGCCAGAGGTCAGAAAACGATGAGCTTTCGCTGCACGAATATCGCAGCAAGAGCACATTGTACACATGTTAAACAATGATAGCCAGAAAATATATCTGGACGAGCTTTGCTACTTGAAAAATAGGCTGTAATCGAAACGTAGACTGTAATAACTTTTACCATTTTAATTAGGGTTTGGAATGAATTCCAATGTTTAGAAGTGACCTTATGCTAGAATGCGCGCCCTTTATCTAGCTTAGGTAGTAAACATGTCGCGCGCACTCCGTAATATCGCCATTATTGCCCACGTTGATCATGGCAAAACCACTATGGTGGACAAGCTGCTGTCCCAGACAGCCACTTTCGCCGCGCACCAGCATATCGCTGAGCGTGTAATGGACAGCAACGATCTTGAGAAAGAACGTGGCATCACCATTCTGGCAAAAAACTGCGCAGTGGAATATGAAGGTGTACATATCAATATCGTGGACACACCAGGGCACGCCGACTTTGGTGGTGAGGTGGAACGTGTTCTGTCGATGGTAGACGGCGTGTTGCTGCTGGTAGATGCCGTGGAAGGCCCGATGCCGCAAACCCGCTTTGTTACACGCAAGGCGCTGGCACTGGGTTTGCGTCCTATAGTGGTCATTAACAAGATTGACCGTCCCGGTGCGCGGCCAGAGTGGGTAGTAGATCATACCTTTGATTTGTTCGATAAACTTGGCGCAACCGAAGCACAAATGGATTTTCCGATAGTCTACGCCTCAGCATTGAATGGTTTTGCGACATTGGATTTGGCGAATCCAAGCAAGGATATGCGTCCGTTGTTTGACACCGTGCTAAAGCATGTGCCGGCGCCAGTTGGTGATATGGACGGGCCGCTGCAATTCCAAATTTCTGCGCTGGATTACTCCAGCTTTGTTGGACGCATTGGTGTTGGGCGTGTTTCGCGGGGGCGAATTAAGCCTGGTCAAGAGGTTATGGTGCTGAATGGCGATAAACCACCGAAGAAAGCGCGGGTCAATCAGGTGCTGGGCTTCCGTGGTATAGAGCGGGTACAGATGGAAGAAGCGGGTGTTGGCGATATCATTCTGGTCAACGGTATCGAAGATATCGGTATTGGTGTTACCTTGGCCGATATTAACCAGCCAGAAGCTTTGCCTATGCCTAAGGTGGATGAGCCTACTTTGACTATGACCTTCCAAGTGAACAATTCCCCCCTGGCTGGACAAGAAGGCAAGTTCGTTACTAGCCGTCAGATTAAAGATCGTTTGACTAAAGAATTATTGGTCAATGTGGCATTGCGCGTGGAAGAAACGGGTGAGACAGATTCTTTCCTGGTGTCGGGACGTGGTGAATTGCACTTGACCATTCTGTTGGAAAATATGCGTCGGGAAGGCTTTGAATTAGCGGTATCTAAACCACGTGTGGTGTTCCGTGAAATTAATGGTGAAAAATGTGAGCCGTATGAAATGCTCTCTGTGGACGTTGAAGAGGCAAACCAGGGTGCGGTAATGGAAGAGTTAGGCCGTCGGCGCGGTGATTTGCAGGACATGCAATCAGATGGAAGGGGGCGCGTGCGTTTGGAGTATCGTATTCCGGCACGTAGCTTGATTGGTTTCCAAGGTGATTTTATGACCATGACCCGTGGCACCGGACTTATCTCGCACGTCTTCGACGACTACGGCCCGGTCAAGCCGGATATGCCAGGTCGTCATAATGGAGTGTTGATTTCTCAAGACAATGGCGAGGCCGTGGCCTATGCCTTGTGGAAATTGGAAGATCGTGGCCGCATGTTCGTTAGCCCCGGGGATAAATTGTATGAAGGCATGGTTATCGGCATACACAGTCGCGATAACGATCTTGTGGTTAACCCGATCAAGGGTAAACAATTGACCAATGTACGTTCTTCCGGCACGGATGAAGCGGTGCGCTTGACCACGCCAATTCAGATGACGCTAGAATCTGCTGTTGAGTTTATTGATGACGACGAGTTGGTGGAAATCACCCCGCTGTCTATACGTGTGCGTAAGCGTCATCTTACTGAACAAGATCGTAAGCGTGCTTCCCGTTAGGTAAATATTTGCCTAAATGCGAAACAAAAAGGGGCGTATATGCCCCTTTTTTACGTTGCAGAAGAGTGTTATGGGTATCATTCAGATTGCACAGCAATATGCATAATATTTTGATTAAAAAATTTAATTTTAGTTGGCCGAAATCTGGTCAACTATGCTGTGTAAGTTAAGATTTTTGCATAAATTAATGTTGCTTTCAGGTCGATCAGCGGTATAAGGAAAGTTATTTAACTATTTGTACTTCCAGACAGTTTTTTAATGGGCGCGTTAAAATTTTTCTTGCGCCTTGCTTTACTTCGATGTGCATGATGAAAACCGTATTTATGCAGTGAGAGCAACGTGTCATACCGCGCAAGCTGCATATGTAGTTTCCTTTGAAGGATTGAGCATGGCTCTCGACAAGTTGGGATACCTCACGCGACCGATGGAAGTGACGCTTGGTATCTCCTGCCGATTTTCTTATGGGGTGGTAATGATAGGCTTGGCTGTAAGTTATGCACTTGGCTTAGCGTTTTTTCTCATCGGTGTGAACGCGCTAACTCGGCGCTCAACGCGGATGCGCAAAATGGAAATGGTTATCTGAGGATTTACCAGGCGAAATGATAATGGTGTTCAAAATTGGACTGCTACCCCTTATATTGGGTATCGTTTTGTTGGGTTTCTTTGCGGCCAAAGCGGCAAGGATGCGTGGCAAAAATCCATGGGTATGGGGAATCTTCACCGTTGCTGTGATTACTGCGGTGACATGGCAGCAATTACCAATATGGGCGGAGACTGTTTTTTATCGAGGGAAGATAAAACAATCGATTGTCCCGCAACGGAAGGTTGTCAACCTGGTAGAGGCTAATAAAATCAATTTTCGCGTAAGTATAGATGGCGTTAATTTTGATGTACCGCTTGTATATAACTTTAAAGGGTACAGCCAGCAATTACGTGGCTGGGTGGATGTGCCGCAAAAACAGATTGAAAGTAAGAAAAGGTTGATTGTTGACTTCATTAAAATTGACGCCATATTGCCGGATATTTCTCCAGTGAAGGAAGAAAATTTAGCGCAATTTGAAAAATTAGCATGGGGGCAAAACGTGCACGCTTCTATTACGCATACGAGGCCGTGGGATCATTATTTTAAATATTTTTTTGAAAGATTGCAGCGGCAACCAGATTCACCGGAGTTACCGGGGATGTTGCATTATTACGACCCATCCGGCAAAGCAAATATATTCTTTAGCCATGATCATCCTACGGACGAACTGGTGCGTATTCGATGTGCTGATGAAAGTTTTTTTCATAATGCATTTCCAATTTGCGTAGTTGAAACCTTTTATCGCCCTGTACCGGACGCAGTGATATCTAAACCCATAAATAGGGCGGTTTTCACTCTGAGGTATGAACTGCCTAGCCAATATATTGCGCAATGGCGGACGATAGATCAAAAGCTTAAAGCTCGGTTTGATCAGATGGCGAGTCTCAGCGTCACATCCTTACCTTGACCTGTGGCGAAAATTACGACGCGCGTGGATTTTATAGAGACATACGGAGGTTGCAAGGCTTATGCGTAATCCCGCTAGAAGAGTCTGAATATGAACAGAGTGTCATCTCAGGGTCGGTCGTACAGCTTTGAAGCTGTAGTATAATTTTAAGGTTTTAAAGTTTCATCAGCTGCATCCGTAATGAGTAAATGATTTGTAATCAACAAATCACTTACTATCGCGTTCGACAATATTAAAAAATTAAGGGGAGGTAAATTATGAAGAATGTTTCTCACGGTTTCTGCCGTACAACCACGGTAGCGGTTGTTTCTGTTTTTATGGCGGGTTGCGCTTTCCTAGCGGGTTGTGCCGACATGAAGATGGGATCTCAGGAAGCGAAAACGACCGCCACAGGCTCTGCGGGTGGCGCAACATCACAGAACACCAACAGCAAGCTTGAAAAATGTGCTGAATCTCTGGGTACCTTGGCAGTCGTAGAGGATACCAACGCCCCATGGTATGGCATCTTGACTGGACAAATGAAACTAGGATCCACTACTCCCGTACTTAAGATGCTTGTTCAACAGTCTAACTGCTTTGTGGTGGTAGATCGAGGCCGTGCGATGGGTAATATGATGGGAGAGCGTGCATTGGCGGAATCGGGAGAGATGCGCAAGGGCTCTAAGTTCCAAAAAGGACAAATGGTAGCGGCTGACTACTCCATGAGCCCTTCCATCACGTTCAGCAACACGAATGCCGGAGGTGCGGGTGCTGCTCTTGGTGGTCTCTTTGGGTCCGTTGGTGCTCTATTGGGCGGCAGTATGTCTGCCAAAGAGTCCAGTACCATGTTGACCTTGGTGGATAACCGTTCTGGCGTTCAGCTAGCTGCAGCTGAGGGTAGTTCGCGCAATATGGACTTTGGATTCATGGGTGGCTTATTTGGAAGTGCGCTTGGCGGGGCAGGCGGAGGCTATTCCAACACTGCAGAAGGAAAAGTGATCGTTGCCGCATTCACCGATTCTTACAACAATCTGGTGAAAGCCGTGCGGTCTTACAAAGCACAAGAGGTTAAAGGTGGGCTTGGAACGGGTGGTCACCTGGGTGTTCAAGGCGGAGAGTAAGTTCGTAAATAAATGTATTCCAGGACATTTATTTGAAAATAAGTTTCCTTATGTGCACGTCGCGATCTATCCGCGTTGCGATGTGCATATTCATTTTGGTTTCGGGTTTAACGCAGTTACCACATTCATTCCTTAAGTAAATAGTGGGTGATAGTCAAGTATTTTGACTTAGCTCATTAATTGCATTCCTCATGTATCTTGCTGAAATCACTTATATGACCTATGTCTGTGGCGATTATTTATTTAGCGCCAGCCCCTGCTATGCGTCAAACTACCGCTCTAGCCTAAGCGCAGGAAACTCCGCAAGTATTCGAGGAATAAGATGACTTACTTCGTAACAGGTACTGATACTGGAGTCGGCAAGACGCTGATCAGTTGCGCATTGCTGCATGCCTTTGCTGCGCAAGGACAGCGCGTGGTCGGTATGAAGCCGGTGGCGGTGGGTTGTGATGATGACGGACATAATCAGGATGTGAGGCAATTGCAGGCGGCCAGTAATGTACTGGTGAGCTATGGACAAATCAATCCCTATAGTTTTCTATATGCTATCGCGCCGCACATTGCAGCGCAGAATGCAGGTGTGCGCATCGATTTTGCACGTATCTTGACGTCATATCACGAGCTATCATCACAAGCGGATGTGGTGATAGTAGAAGGCGCAGGAGGGTTTAGAGTGCCGCTGAATAACGATCAAGACATCGCTGATCTGGCAATGCAATTGGGTTTGCCTGTTATTTTGGTGGTGGGCATGCGTTTGGGTTGTCTCAACCATGCGCTGCTGACAGCAAGCGCGATTGAGGTATGTGGATTAAAATGTGCCGGATGGGTGGCTAATGTGCTGGATGCAGAGATGCTCGCGGTACAAGCCAATATTGTGGCATTGCAGCAACGCTTGGCGGTTCCGCTACTTGGCGTGGTGCCTTGGCAGCCGCAGCCGGATGCGAAGATGGTGGCCTTGCAACTCAAACTCGAATTGCTTGAGGAAACATAGCGGTCCAGTTTGGAGTTGAGAGGTTGTAAATGGAACTGTTTGTTCTTCCAGAAGCAGAATGGTCTCTGCGCCGGATTGCGCGCGCAAGCTATAATTGTTACCGCACATGGCGCGCCAAGATAACTTGAGCCGGGAAGGTTTCACCTCTCTGTAAGGTGTGATAGTCAAGAAAATGGGGTATGAACGCACTATGGCTTTATTACTATGGCGTTATTGAGTAGCAAGCTTGAAAAACCCTCTCCGCTATCAGGTCGATTGGCTGCATTGCTGCGCGAATCGCGCTTACTGTTGCTGGTTGCGGTGGCAATTTATTTAATCCTCGTCCTGTATGGTTATGATCGAAACGATCCTGCCTGGTCGAATAGTGCCAGCGATGCCGTGCCACATAATTCGGGCGGCGTGTTCGGCGCTTGGCTGGCGGATGTACTGCTGTATGTATTCGGTTTTTCTGCTTGGTGGTGGGTTGCATTTCTGGTGCAGCGGATATGGGTGGACTATCGCGGCATATCGAAAAATAGCCTGTTTGATCGTCGTGCCCTATGGATCGCGTTAATTGGCTTTGCCGTATTGTTGCTGGCCAGCAGTTCATTGGAAGCGTTGCGGCTGCATACCCTGAAGGCCGCGCTGCCACATGCGCCAGGCGGTATGTTGGGCATGGTGCTGGGTGACGGGTTAGCGCACTTGTTGGGGTTTACCGGTGCCACTTTATTTCTGCTGGTGCTGATAGCCATCGGATTTAGTTTGTTTAGTGGCCTGTCGTGGCTGCGGTTTACTGATCGATTAGGCGCAGTTCTTGAAGGCTTCTATTATTGGACGCAAAATACTTGGCGGATCTGGCAGGACAAGCGTGTTGGTGCACAAGCATTAAGCGAGCGTCAGGTTGTCGTGGAAGAAGAAAAAAAACGTGTAGAGAACCATCTGCCGATATATATCGAGCAGCCATTGACTGAAGTGCGACAGTCTGCGCGTGTATCGGAAGAAAAACAGGTGCCATTGTTTCCTGAAATGCCTGATTCGCCGCTACCGCCACTGCATCTGCTGGATCAGCCGGTGCAAGAAGTTGAAATGCTGTCTGCTGACACGCTGGAATTCACTTCACGTTTGATTGAACGCAAACTTAAAGATTTCTGTGTGGAGGTGAAAGTGGTGGCGGCCTATCCGGGGCCGGTCATTACGCGCTATGAAATTGAGCCTGCGGTAGGGGTAAAGGGCAGCCAGATCACCAGTCTGGTGAGAGACTTGGCGCGCGCACTGTCAGTGGTCAGCATTCGCGTGGTGGAAACGATACCGGGCAAGTCCTATATGGCGTTGGAATTACCCAATCCGAAGCGGCAGATGGTGCGGTTGTCCGAAATTCTCAGTTCGCAGGATTACGCGGGTATGAATTCGCCGCTCACTATGGCGATGGGCAAGGATATTTCCGGTAAACCCGTGGTTGCCGATCTGGGCAAGATGCCGCATGTTTTGGTGGCAGGTACCACCGGTTCCGGCAAGTCGGTGGCGATTAATGCCATGATTCTGAGCTTGCTCTACAAGGCTACGCCGCAGCAGGTAAGGTTGTTGCTGGTTGATCCCAAGATGCTCGAACTGTCCGTGTATGAAGGCATCCCGCACCTGTTAGCCCCCGTGGTGACTGACATGCGTGAAGCTGCGTCCGCGCTTAACTGGTGCGTGCAGGAAATGGACAAGCGGTATCGCCTGATGTCGTCACTGGGTGTGCGCAACATTGCCGGTTATAACCAGAAGGTGCGTGATGCCATCAAGGCGGATCGACCGCTGACCAATCCATTTACGCTTACTCCGGATAACCCCGAAGCGGCGGAAGAATTGCCGTTCATTGTGGTGTTTATCGACGAATTGGCCGACTTGATGATGGTAGTGGGCAAGAAGGTCGAGGTGTTGATTGCGCGTCTCGCGCAGAAGGCGCGCGCCTCCGGTATTCATCTGGTATTGGCGACGCAACGTCCCTCGGTGGACGTTATCACAGGCCTGATCAAGGCTAACGTGCCAACACGCGTGGCATTCCAGGTCTCCAGCAAGATCGATTCGCGCACCATCCTCGATCAGATGGGTGCGGAGGCATTGCTCGGCCAGGGTGACATGCTTTATTTGCCGCCTGGTACCGGCTACCCGCAGCGAGTGCATGGTGCCTTCGTTTCCGACCAGGAAGTGCACCGTGTCGCCGAATATCTCAAGGCGCTGGGTGCACCGCAATATGTCGAAGGCGTGCTAACGTCATTGGATGAACTTGACGCGGGCGGCGAAGTCGAAAGTGGAGGTAGCGTGGAAGCCGATGCACTCTATGATCAGGCGGTGGATATTGTGGTGAAATCGCGTCGTGCCTCTATCTCGCTGGTGCAGCGCCATTTGCGTATTGGCTACAATCGTGCCGCGCGCTTGGTGGAACAGATGGAACGTGCCGGAGTGGTGACGCCCATGCAGAGTAACGGCAACCGTGAAGTGATTGCGCCTGCCAGGCAGGAGTAAGCAGTAAAACCCAAATCCATCTAACCTCTCCCGACAAGAAGAGGTTAATGCAGAGAGGAATTCCATATGTATAAGTTTTTTATTTTGTTATTTTTTGTTTTGCCTCTCTCCGCGTATGCTGGAGCCACCGATAAACTGAAAAATTTCATCGCGTCTACGCATTCAGCACAGGCCAATTTCACTCAAGAGGTTCGGGACAAAAGTGGCAAGCGCATTCAGTCGGCTTCCGGCACTATGCAGTTTGTACGGCCCGGAAAATTCCGTTGGGTCTATCAAAAGCCTTCTGAACAATTGATCGTGGGTGATGGCGAGAAATTTTGGCTACATGACGTGGAGCTTAATCAGGTTACAGTGAAAAAAATAGATGCTGCGCTGGGCAGCAGCCCGGCGGCACTCTTGTCCGGGAACAATGAAATTGAGCGCGGTTTTAAGTTGAAAGACATCGGAACCAAAGATAGCATGGAATGGCTGCAAGCCACGCCCCGTGCGCAGGACACAAGTTTTGAAAAAGTTCTCATGGCGTTTAACGCGCAATCCGAGCTGGTGGTCATGGAATTGCAAGATGTCTTTGGCCACACTACCGTGCTTCGCTTTTCAAAGCTGCAACGCAACCCACAACTCTCACCGCAATTGTTCAAGTTTGTGCCGCCCAAAGGGGCAGACGTTCTGGGTGAATAACCCGTTCCTCGACTTAAGGACACCTCTAAAAATTCATTTTCGTCACAATATGGCGTTACTATAAAAAAATATTGCTTATATATCAACGATATGAAGTGCTAAAATTTTTAACTCGTGCCGTGCCTTGCCTAGAAACTTGAATTTTTAGAGGTGCCCTTAACTTATTCGAGGAATAAGATCATATTTGAAAGTGGTTTATTTAGGATTATTGATAATCAGCGTGTCGCCATAAAAAGTTACCACACCCGTTGTTATGTCATGGAAGCCGCCAATAATTCCAATTTCACCAGCGTCAATCATTTCTTTTAAAATGGGGCTACGCTCCATGATGGCATGCAATGATCTTTTTATGTTGATAGAGGCTACTTTGTCCACAAACTCAGGGTTGCTTGAGCTTCGATTTTTGGTTTCGCTTTTTTCGTTGTAAACCGCTGGCAGTATTTTACTTAACAGGGCGGTCAGGTTACCCATTTCTACGTGGTCGCAAGCACCTTTTATGGCGCCACATTTACTATGGCCTAAAACCACTATCATTTTAGCGCCACTGATTTTGCAGCCATATTCCATGCTGCCAAGAATATCTGCATTCATGATATTGCCAGCAACCCGCACGCTAAATACATCACCTAAACCTTGGTCAAAAATTAATTCTGCTGAGGTGCGAGAATCTATGCAACTTAAAATAATTGCAATTGGATGTTGACTTGCTGATGTTTCACGGGCTTGTTGCAACAGGTCGCGATTCTCTTTAAGGTTGTGTATAAATCGTTTATTGCCTTCTTTTAAGAGTTCTAATGCCATGGTAGGAGTAATGGCTGACTGCACGTCTTTAGTTAAGGTTTTCATAATATTTAATGAGTTTGTCAAAAAAGTTATAAGGCTAAGAGTTTGTTGGCTCGGTAAAGTCTTTCAAATAGCAATTTTTTACATGTTATATCATTAAATCTAATCGCATAACAGTTCAACTTTACCATAGAAAATTATTTTTAATTGGTGCAATAGTAATAGTCACTTTGGAATTATCTAAGCGAGTGTCTCCAAGCCTGTATTATTATGATTGCATTAAAAAATACAACTTCTCCTTATCATTGCCGGATTATGTTCACCACCCGCGATAACTTGTTCGAATTCCCTGCGCCCGTCGCGCCCTTAGCTGAGCGTTTGCGCCCCAAGCACATTGACGAAGTTATCGGGCAAGCCCATTTGCTGGGACTGGGGCGGCCGCTACGTTTGGCGTTTGAGTCCGGTAAGCTGCATTCCATGATTCTGTGGGGGCCACCCGGGGTGGGCAAGACCACCTTGGCCAGGCTCATGGCCTCGGCGTTTGATGCTGAGTTCGTGCCGTTATCGGCAGTGCTGTCCGGGGTGAAGGACATCCGAGATGCTATTGCGCAAGCGCAGCACACCTTGCAGCAGAGCGGGCGCCACACTATTTTATTTGTGGACGAGGTACATCGCTTCAATAAATCGCAGCAGGATGCATTCCTGCCTTTCGTCGAACAGGGCTTGGTCACCTTCATTGGCGCGACCACCGAAAATCCTTCATTTGAAGTGATTAGCGCGTTGTTGTCACGCGCCCAGGTTTATGTGTTGCAAGCTTTGTCCGAGGCGGAATTGAATCAACTGTTCAAACGCACGCACCAGCTTGCCTTGCCGGATGTGGAATTTGACGATGCGGTACGTGAACGCATCGTCGGCTATGCCGATGGCGATGCGCGCCGTTTGCTCAACGTGCTTGAGCAGTTGCAAACCGCCGCTCAGACCGCACATATTACGCGCATTGATGCCGACTTCCTGGACAGCACTTTGGCGCAGAACCTGCGTCGTTTCGATAAGGGTGGCGAAGCATTCTATGATCAGATCTCCGCCTTGCATAAATCGGTGCGAGGTTCCAATCCCGATGCCGCTTTGTATTGGCTGGTGCGTATGCTGGATGGCGGTGCCGATCCGCGTTATCTGTCGCGACGCATTGTGCGTATGGCATGGGAAGATATTGGCTTGGCCGATCCGCGCGCGATTCAATTGACGCTGAATGCCGCCCAGACTTACGAGCAACTGGGCTCGCCGGAAGGCGAGCTGGCATTGGCGCAAGCGGTGCTCTACCTGGCAGCTGCGGCCAAGTCGAATGCGGGTTATGTCGCGTATAATGCCGCCCGCGCCTTGGTCGCCCAAGATGGTTCTCGTCCGGTGCCGCTGCATTTACGCAATGCGCCAACCAAATTGATGAAACAGCTTGATTACGGCAAGGACTATCGTTACGCACATAATGAAATGGAAGGCTATGCAGCCGGTGAAAATTATTTTCCGGAGGGGTTGCCGGAGGTCAATTTTTATCAACCTGCTGAGCGAGGCCTGGAAGCGAAAATCGCAGAAAAACTAGCCCACCTTCGTGAGCTGGATGCTGCGGCAAAGAGAAATGAAAAATGATTACAGCATGTAACCGAGTAAGGTTGCATCGTGTTGGAGGAGAGTATGTTAGATCTACAAGCATTACGCAATGATTTGGACGCTGTGGCGGCACGTCTGGCGACACGAAGTTATCCGCTGGATACGACTCGTTTCGGGCAGCTGGAGAGTACGCGTAAAACAATTCAAACACGCACGCAAGAGCTGCAAGCCAAGCGCAATGCTACCTCCAAACAGATTGGTGTGGGCAAGGCCAGGGGCGAGGATGTGTCGGCCATCATGGCGGAAGTGGCCGGCTTGGGCGATGAGCTTAGGGAACTTGAGGCTCAACTTGAGCATATACAGCAAGACTTGCAAGCTTTTCTCTCGGTCATTCCTAACACACCACACATTAGTGTGCCTGTAGGTAAGTCAGAGGCCGACAATGTTGAAATGCGCCGCGTAGGATCACCGCCTGAATTTAATTTTGAAGTTAAGGATCACGTCAGTGTGGGCGAAGACGTGGGTGGGCTGGATTTTGAAACTGCCGCCAAGATCAGTGGCGCGCGCTTCTCGTTGTTAAAAGGTCCGCTGGCGCGCCTGCATCGCGCACTGGCGCAGTTTATGCTCGACATCCATACCGAGCAGCACGGCTATACCGAAGTGTATGTACCGTATCTGGTAAATGCAGACTCAATGCGTGGCACCGGACAGCTGCCGAAATTCGAAGAGGATTTGTTTCGTGTGCCGCGTCAGCTGGGTGAAGAAGGTGAACAGAATTTCTACCTCATTCCCACGGCTGAAGTTCCAGTGACCAACATGGTGCGTGATAGCATCACTCCGCTAGAGAAACTGCCGCTGAAGTTTGTGGCGCATACCCCCTGCTTTCGGAGCGAGGCGGGCTCATACGGACGCGATACGCGTGGCATGATCCGTCAGCATCAATTCGATAAGGTGGAGTTGGTGCAGATTGTGCATCCTGAGCAATCCTATGACGCGCTGGAACAATTGTTAGCACATGCCGAAACGATTTTGCAAAAACTGGCTTTGCCATACCGGGTAATGAAACTGTGCACGGGTGATATGGGTTTTTCTGCCGCAATGACTTACGATATTGAAGTTTGGTTACCGGCCCAGAATGCCTACCGCGAGATTTCTTCCTGCTCCAATTTTGAAGCCTTCCAGGCACGGCGTATGCAGGCGCGCTTCCGAAATGAACAGGGAAAGCCGGAATTGCTGCATACCGTTAATGGTTCTGGTCTCGCGGTAGGGCGCACATTGGTTGCGATATTAGAAAATTATCAGCAAGCCGATGGAAGTGTTGTGGTACCTGAGGTGTTACGACCTTACATGGGAAAGCTGGAATATATCAGGGCATCGTGATGATCATGGTTGTCGCAATGGGGAATGCTGTGACATATACCATTTCCAGTAGCAATGTATATTTAGGGTACTTTAAAAAATGTGTCTACCTGATAGGTAGGTGTTGATGTATGTGTATAAGGAGATAGAAATGGAAGTGTCGGGAATTTCAACATTGAGCACCATTTTGAAGCGCCCCATTGAGCTCAGAAGTGATGCTCTTGCCCAGCGCAGAGAAATGGCAGCTGAGTTGCAAACAAACTGCCAAAAACTGGCGATATTTTTGAAAAAAACGTTACGCATTGATAAACAAGCGAACGAAGTGGATTTTGAAGCCGCTGAAAAGAGAATCATGAATTTGATGGATGATTTAAAGCAAGTGGGCAGCACATTTCAGGAAGAGGAGAGTCCAGTTCTTTGGCATTTGGCAATTGACATGCGATTCAAGGATTTCGCAAAAAATTGCGCAGATTTTTACCAATTGATCCTTAACTTGAAACAACTCCTTAATGAGAATATACCGGATGCGTCTGCTCTTAAAGCGCTGTGCAAAGAAGAAGGTTTGTTAAAAGTGACGGAGGCTTGGCAAGGTGAGCTTGAAACGATGCTGAGCCGTGTTAATCAAGAGTACATGAAAGTTATGGCTATTAAGTTCTCTTGGTGAACTGTGTAATGTAGTGAGCACTTGGAGGCGGGGCGAATTGAATTAGCGGGCATGTTGTGCCCCCTCCCTTGCAGGATGATAGACGCTGAGAGATTTACCGGATACAGATAGACCATTGATGGCATTTGAGGGTGGACGGAGTTGTGCTTCATCCTTACCGTTCCTTTTTCCCAGCAATTTATAATCTTGCGCCGGAGTAAGTAGTCGCGGCACGGTGCCCAAAGGTAGGTTGTTTAACATGTCATGGTGCATACGCACCATTTCAACCAGATTGACCGCTTCGCCACCGCGTGCATAGCCATATTTGGTCTGTTCAAAGTACAGTGGTTGCGCCAGTAGCGGCATCACCTTCTTTACATCTGCCCATTTATCCGGATTGTTACCTTGTTGCTGTGTTAGCACACGTGCATCCTCAAGATGCCCATATCCTTGGTTATAAGCTGCCAGAGCCAGCCAAGTGCGATCTGGTTCTTTGATACGTAGTGGCAGTTGTTCCTTCAGCATCAGCAGGTATTTTGCCCCGCCAATAATGCTCTGGCGTGCATCTAGACGGTTGGTTACACCCATACGGTCTGCGGTATCTTCAGTTAGCATCATCATGCCGCGCACTTTGGTGGGTGAAGTGGCAAGCGGATCCCAATGTGATTCTTGATAGGCGAGAGCGGCGAATAGTTGCCACTCCATTCCGGTTAACGTAGCGGCCTCTTCGAATAGTCTCCGGATGTGGGGTAACACAGTCCGCGCTTTGGTGATAAATGCAACCGCGTCGTCTGACTCCAGTTGTTTGTTGTGCCCGTAATAGTGATCCAGCAGGCGGCGCAAAGTGCCATCTTGTTTAATAAGGGTGAAAAACTTTTCTGCTTCCGTCAATAACTCAGCGTCGGCGTCCGGCGCAAATGCCCACGCTAGATTGGAAGGTGTAGCAATATCGATTGTGGAATCCAGGTTGGGATGGTAATTGCGTGCCAGTGACAGTTGTTCTTCGTTGGCGACAGTGCATTCCAGTTTGCCCTCTGCCACTTCTTTCAGAAGCTTGGCAGCTGACTGATTAGGGCGTGTATGCCAGTGCAGTGCCGGAAATTTTTTCTGTGCTTCGCGCAAAGCTGTTTCTTGTGCGGAACCAGCCATGACGGCGATATTTTTTTTGAAAAGCCCTTCCATGCGCCGCAGAGGCGCGCTATTGCACACCGCTTGTTCAGCTACAGTTTGATAGGATGGGCCGAACCTCACGCTTTCACTTCCGTTGCTGCGTAGTCCAGATGTGGCGAAATGTGCCTGATTCGTCACAATGGACTTCATGACTTGATCCAGTGGCAATGGCATAAGTTTTATCTTTACGTGCATTTGCTCGGCGAAAAGATTAACGAGTTGGAGCTCGAATTCAGAGTCCACACTATTCTCAGCTGGCACGATGACCGTTAATTCTTCTCGCCATGGTTTTTGGGCGGGCTTCTTAGGCGTGCAGGCTGCGAATAAAGCGACGTTCAGCAGTATGAGCGTGAAGAGCTTTATTCTTGAAAAGAATGAATCTATAGGCTTGATCATATGAACATTCTGCCTGATTTTATGCTTTGATGGTAAAATCCGCCTCTGCGGAGAGGTGGCAGAGTGGTCGAATGCGACAGACTCGAAATCTGTTGTACGGTTTCTCCGTACCGTGGGTTCGAATCCCACCCTCTCCGCCATAAATTTTATTAAGCCAGTGTATATACTGGCTTTTTTATTATATGTAAGCTTTTGCTGCCGTTACCCCATACGTAGCATTGCTTGATGTAAAAATATAGATCAGAGGATATATGCCAGTTCCCGGTTTTCAAGATTTAATGCTGCCATTTCTGCAAATCTGTGGTGATGGTAAAGAACGTACTGTCCCGGAAATTGGTGAAGTAATTGCACGGCAATTGCAACTCTCAGAAGTTGATTTGCAGGAAACAATGTCATCCGGGCAAAGGAAATTCTACAATCGGGTAGCGTGGGTAAAATCTTATTTTGGCAAAGCTTGCCTGTTGGATTTTTCATCAAGAGGAAAGTTCACAATCACGCAACGTGGATTAGATTTATTAAAATTGAACCTGCAATCAATACGGGTTAAGACACTAAATCAATTTTCAGAATTTGAAAAATTCCATAAAAAAAGAAATTCAGTAGAAAGCGATGAACGAAATATCAATACCGTCATTCAGGATGAAATAGACCAAATAACGCCAGAGGAGCAACTTGAAAATGCCTACCAAGATTTAAGGTCGCAACTTGCCGTCAATTTACTTGAGACAATCTTAAAAAATCCACCGGATTTTTTCGAGCAGCTTGTGGTCGATTTACTTGTTGCGATGGGATATGGCGGTTCAAGAAAAGATGCAGGACAGGCACTTGGTAAAACGGGCGATGGAGGTATTGACGGAATAATAAAAGAAGATAAATTAGGGCTGGATATCATATATCTGCAAGCAAAAAGATATGGAGTTGATAATGTTGTGCCTTCGCGTGAAGTGAGGGATTTTACTGGAAGTCTTGAAGGGCATGGCGCACAGAAGGGAGTTCTGATTACAACATCGTCGTTCACGAAAGATGGCATTGAATTTACAAAACGACTTCAACAGAAAAAAATAGTATTGATTGATGGTGAAAAACTAACGCAATTAATGATCGACAATAATATCGGCGTTTCAACAAGCGCTACTTATACCATCAAGAAAATTGATATCGATTATTTTGATATTGATTAATTAATGTTTCGGAGTTAATTCTCCCGTAATTACAGTCCGCAAGATCTGTCACAATTGCTTGATGCAAGCGATAACCGTGGTGTTAACTGTAAGTTATTGGCGTATTCCAGGAGTGCGTTGGCCTGGTGAATGGATCGGATTATTAAATGCGCAGGGCTTTAGCCACTACCTCGCGGGTTAAGTGAGGGGCAAATAGTTCGATGAAGTGATACGTATAACCGCGCAGAAATTCGTTGCGGCGGATGGCAATGCGCGTGGTGCTGGATTGAAATAGATTGCCAGTATCTATCATGCGTAAAAGTTTATCGCGTTCTGGAATAAATGCCATTTGAGCGACTATGCCGATACCTAAGCCTAATTCCACATAGGTTTTAATTACGTCCGCATCAATAGCAGTGAGTACGATGTTAGGAGTGATATGGTGTGCATTGAAGGCAGCGTTAATCTTGCCCCGCCCGCTAAATGCGAAGTCGTAAGTAATGATGGGATATTGAGCAATTTTTTTCAGCGTCAATTTCTTTTCCGCTAATAGCGGGTGCTCTACAGGTACTACGATGCAGTGGTGCCATTCATAGCATGGCAAGGTTGTCAGCTCGTTGTACATAATCAGACTTTCAGTGGCGATGGCGATGTCTGCTTCTCCATTAAGGACCTGTTGCGCAATTTGGGTGGGGCTGCCTTGATGCAGGCTGAGTTTGACTTTTGGATAACGTCCAATGAATTGTTTGACCACTGGCGGCAAAGCATAGCGCGCCTGGGTATGGGTGGTGGCGATGGTAAGCGAGCCACTATCCTGACTGCGGAATTCCTGACCCACCTGTTTTAAGTTGTCCACATCATGAAGCATGCGCTGGGCAATTTCGAGCACGGCTTTGCCTGGCTCGGTGATTGCGGTAAGGCGTTTGCCATTGCGCACAAATATCTCGATCCCTAGCTCTTCTTCCAAAGATTTTATTTGCGTACTCAACCCAGGTTGTGAGGTATATAGAGCTTTCGCTGCATCGGAAATATTGAGTTCACGTTTAACAATCTCATGCAGGTAGCGCAATTGTTGTAAATTCATAGCAATTTTTCTTATAACAATAGGTTATAAAATACTAACATATTGTTATTTGATAACAATATGGAGGTGCGCTACCATGCGCGCCGTTTTAGGGAGTTTAGATGGATTGGCTTTATACATTTTCTGGTTTTATAGTCGGCTTTGTGGTCGGCGTGACCGGCGTTGGCGGCGGCTCCTTAATGACACCGGTACTGGTGCTGATGTTTGGCATTGCCCCGGCCACGGCAGTCGGCACTGACTTGCTGTATGCGTCGCTGACAAAGATGGGTGGCAGTTGGGTGCATGGGCGACGCGGCACGGTAGATTGGAAGGTGGTTAAGTTGTTGGCGATGGGGAGTTTGCCCGCCGCTTTACTCAGCATGGCGCTGCTCCATTATTTGGCGCTGGATGAGAAGCATCTTAAGTCGCTGATTACCAGCGTATTGAGCGTTGCATTGTTGCTGACTGCCGCGGCACTGTTGTTCAAGCCGTATTTGATAAAGCTTGGGAGACGTCCGGATGGTGTGATGTTTGAACTGCATGCGCATCATTTAACCGGTGCGACCATTTTAACCGGTGCGGTTCTGGGTGTGCTGGTAACAATTTCATCGGTGGGTGCGGGTGCATTGGGCGTGGTGGTTTTGCTGTTTCTTTATCCGCGCGCGCCTATGGCCCAGATCGTCGGCACTGATATTGCACACGCGGTGCCGCTCACCCTGATTGCCGGGTTGGGTCATGCCGCGCTGGGTACGGTAAATTACGGGCTGCTGGGCAGTTTGTTGCTGGGGTCGCTGCCTGGAATTTATTTGGGTAGCCATCTTGGTATAAAGATCCCAGACCATGTGCTGCGCCCGATTCTGGCAACCATGTTGACTATTATCGGTGTCAAGCTGATGCTGTATTAACAATTGTTACTTGATAGATAACGTGCGTTTTTAAAATTGGCCGCGGAGGCAAAGTTAGCTTAACTTAGCTTTATAATGCGTCGTTAATGTAAGGAAATTGAAAAATGTATAAATACGATGTTTATGACCATCAAATTGTTGATGAGCGCGTCGCTCAGTATCGCGACCAGGTGCGCCGCCGTTTGTCAGATGAACTGACAGAAGATGAGTTTCGTCCGCTGCGATTGCAGAACGGGCTTTATATGCAAATTCATGCTTATATGCTGCGTATCGCTGTACCTTATGGTTTGGTGTCTTCTGCGCAGATGCGCATGTTTGCGCACATCGCGCGCAAATACGACCGTGGCTATGGTCACTTCACGACCCGTCAAAATCTTCAGTTCAATTGGATCAAGCTGGAAGAAACACCGGATATTTTGGCTGATCTTGCCACCGTTGAAATGCACGGAATTCAGACTTCGGGCAACTGCATCCGCAACATTACATCGGATGAATATGCGGGCGTTGCGGCAGATGAAATTATTGACCCGCGTCCGTACGCTGAAATACTACGCCAGTGGAGCACTTTCCATCCAGAGTTCGCTTACTTGCCGCGCAAATTCAAGATCGCAATAAATGGTGCAGCCGAAGACCGCGCTGCGATCGCGGTGCATGACATCGGGCTGTCCGTGCTCAAAAATGAGCAGGGGGAAATTGGTTTCCGCGTGCTGGTAGGTGGCGGTACGGCACGCACACCTATTATCGGTAGCGAGATATGCGACTTTTTGCCGTGGCAGCATATGTTGACGTACATTGAATCCATCATGCGTGTCTACAACCAATATGGCCGCCGCGACAATATGTACAAGTCACGCATCAAGATACTAGTTAAAGCCATCGGGATTGAGGAGTTTAGACGCCAGGTCGAAGCGGATTGGGCTGATATTAAAAACGGCCCAGGTACTTTGACTGTTGAAGAACTGAACCGTGTCGCGGCCTACTTTACAGCGCCCGCTTATGAAACATTGCCGGCAAATGATCCCGGTGTGGCGTTATACAAGACCGAGAACAAGGCTTTTGCGAATTGGTTGCAGCGCAACGTAAAACCGCACAAGATTCCGGGCTATGCGGTTGTGGTGTTGTCACTGAAGAAAACGGGCATAGCGCCGGGAGATGCTAGTGCAGAGCAAATGGATGTCGTGGCAGATATGGCAGATCGCTTCAGCTTCGGCGAACTGCGTGTCACTCATAAGCAGAATTTGGTGCTGGCCGACGTTAAACAATCAGACCTTGTCAGCCTTTGGAAAGAAGCAGCAGAGCATGGTATGGCATCGCCCAACATTGGTTTGTTAACCGATATCATCTGCTGCCCCGGTGCGGATTTCTGTACTTTGGCGTTTGCCAGATCGATCCCGCTTGCAAAAATGATTGCCGAACGCTTCGATAATATTGATTTCCAACATGATATTGGTGAGATCGAACTCAATATGTCAGGTTGCGTCAATGCTTGCGGACATAATCACGTTGGACATATTGGCGTTATCGGCGTCGACAAGAAGGATGGTGGGGAGTGGTACCAAGTGTCGGTTGGTGGTGCACAGGGTAACGATGCCGCAATCGGTAAAATAATTGGCCCTTCTTTTAACTTTCAACAAATGCCCGAGGTGATTGATCGGTTGTTGCAAGTTTATGTGCGTGAGCGCCTTGAAGAAGAACTTTTCATCGACACGGTACGTAGGATAGGCATGGCACCCTTTAAAGAATGTGTGTTTGCAACACCGATTAATGCAGAAGATACTGTTGATAAAGATGCTTATGGGTTTATAAGCAAGCCTGATAACTATACAGTTCAACGTAAATCGAGGTTTTAACGATCATGATTATTAAAAACAAAGCCGTGGTCAGCGATGATTGGACCATCCTCCGCCTGAGTGAAACTGAGACGCCAGAATCAATCACCGTTCCTGCCGGAAAAATTATTGTTCCGCTTAAAGTTTGGCAGGCGCAACGGGCCGCGCTGCAAAATCGCGCTGAACTGGGTGTTTGGCTGGCTAGTAATGAACGGCCGGAAGAATTGAAAGGCGAAGTGGAAAAATTTGACGTCATCGCTGTTGATTTTCCTAAATTCGCGGATGGCCGTGGCTATTCGATTGCTTACAATCTACGCGCCCGTCTCGGCTACGTTGGCGAATTGCGCGCTATTGGTGATGTATTGCGTGATCAGATGTTCTACATGCAACGCGTTGGCTTTGATGCTTTTGCGCCTCGCCCGGACAAGAATATTCATGATGCGCTAAAGGGTTTAACGGACTTTTCAGAAACCTATCAAACTTCGCTGGATCAAAAACTACCCCTGTTCCGTCGTGTAAAACGTGATGGAATTGCAACAGCAGGTTCAACAAATGAGTGAGTTGCAACCAAAAATTGATCAAGTGCGTACTGTGTTGGCCAATGCTGCGCGTGACTATGCGCCCGTTATTTTCGCTAACAGTTTGGGAGCGGAAGATATGGTGCTGACCGATTTGATCAATAAATATCAGCCTGATATTGAGATGTTTAGCTTGGATACTGGGCGTCTGCCGCAGGAAACTTACGACCTGATGCAGGAGGTTCGTGCGCATTACAGAGTGCCGCTGCAAATTTTTTTCCCGGAGGCCCGGCGGATTGAAGAGTACGTCGCCCAAAATGGGGTGAACGGTTTTTATGATAGCGTGGAGTTGCGTAAAGGTTGCTGCCATATCCGCAAGGTGGAGCCGCTGCGTCGTGCCTTATCCGGTAAACGTGCCTGGGTCACTGGTATGCGTCATGAGCAGGCGCCCACGCGGGGTGTTTTGCAGGTATCGGCGTTCGATACCGATAATGGCTTGCAGAAATTCAATCCGCTGCTCGATTGGAGTAATGCTGAAGTATGGGAATACCTCAAGCAGTATGAAGTGCCGTATAACAAACTGCATGACCGTTTTTATCCTAGTATTGGTTGCGCACCCTGTACGCGTGCTATCACACCGGGCGAAGATATCCGCTCCGGGCGCTGGTGGTGGGAGGATGCGCAAAATAAGGAGTGTGGTTTGCATGTGAACAAGATTACTCCGATCAGGCAGGTATAGGCTGTTCTGGTTTTCGGTAGATGTCTGGAAAGGCGTGCCTTATTCACCCCCGGCGCATTATTTGTTGAACCATAGATTCAGTTATCTTGAATTTATATTTTTAGAAGTTGAGAAAAAATGAGTAATCAACCTTTTACCCACCTGGATGTGCTGGAAAGTGAATCTATCCACATCATGCGAGAGGTGGCGGCGGAATGCAAAAATCCTGCGCTGCTATTCTCCGGTGGCAAGGACTCCATCGTCATGTTGCGCCTGGCAGAAAAGGCTTTTCGCCCGGCGCGCTTTCCGTTTCCGTTGGTGCACATTGATACCGAGCATAACTTTCCGGAAGTGATCGCATGCCGCGATAAACTGGCATCTGATTTGGGTGAGCGGCTAATCGTACGTTCGCTGGATGGCTCGATCAAGAAGGGAACGATTGTGCTGAAAAATGCAGATCAGGGACGCAATGCCTTCCAGTCTGTGACCTTGCTGGAAACCATTGCCGAGTTTGGTTTCGATGCTTGTATTGGCGGTGCGCGCCGGGACGAGGAGAAAGCACGAGCCAAGGAGCGCATTTTTTCTTTCCGAGACGAGTTCGGTCAGTGGGATCCGAAAAATCAGCGCCCCGAATTGTGGGATACATACAACACGCGGGTGCATGCCGGTGAAAATATTCGCGTGTTTCCGATCAGTAATTGGACGGAAATGGATATTTGGGAATATATCTCACGCGAGAAGCTATATATCCCCGACATCTACTACGCGCATGAACGCGAAGTGATCCGCCGCGACAATGGTATTTTGCCCGTGTCGCATCTGGTGCAGCCGAGGTCAGGTGAAACGGTGGAAAAATTGATGGTGCGTTTCCGTACAGTGGGCGATATGACTTGCACCTGTCCGGTAGAGTCGCATGCACGTAACGCGCAGGAAATTATTGAAGAAACAGCCATCACACGCATTACCGAGCGCGGTGCGACACGTATGGACGATCAGACTTCAGAGGCATCAATGGAACTGCGCAAAAAAGAAGGTTACTTTTAATTATGAGCAACACCACACAGCTACTTCGTTTTATCACTGCTGGCAGCGTCGACGATGGCAAGAGCACATTGATTGGCCGCTTGTTACACGACTCCAAGTCTATTTTCGAAGACCAACTTTCTGCCATTACTAAAACCAGCGAGCGGCGGGGCGGCATGGGTGCAGTGGATTTATCACTACTCACCGATGGCTTGCAGGCGGAGCGCGAGCAGGGAATTACCATTGACGTGGCTTATCGTTACTTTGCCACGCCCAAACGCAAATTTATTATCGGCGACACGCCTGGGCATGAGCAGTACACGCGCAACATGGTCACTGCGGCCAGCACAGCGAACCTTGCTATCATCCTGATCGATGCTCGTAAGGGTGTACTGACACAAACACGCCGTCATACTTTTATCGCCAGCCTGGTAGGTGTGCCGCATATTGTGCTGGCCGTCAACAAAATGGATATGGTGGGTTATTCGGAAGAAACGTTCGATGCGATTTGCGCAGAGTATCGTGCATTTGCCGCGCAATTGGGCGTGCATGAGATGACCTGTATTCCAATGTCGGCATTGAATGGCGATATGGTGGTGGAGCGGGGCGAAAATTTAAATTGGTATCAAGGCAGCCCGCTATTGGAATTGCTGGAAAATGTGGTGATTGACCATGATATCAACACTACCGATTTCCGCTATCCCGTGCAATGGGTGTGTCGTCCGCAGACGCAGGAATATCATGATTTCCGAGGCTACATGGGACGTATCGAGTCGGGAGAAATCGCGGCGGGCGATGAAATTACCATCCTGCCTTCCGGCCGCACCACCAAGGTGAAGGAGATCGTCACCTACGATGGCAACTTGCAACGCGCTTATGCGCCGCAGTCGGTTACGCTAACCCTGACGGATGAGATTGATATCTCGCGCGGCGATATGTTCGTGAAATCTGCCACTATGCCGCAAGCTTCCAAGGAATTTGAGGCCATGTTGTGTTGGCTGTCTGAGTCGCCGCTTGATCTGAGTCGCAAGTACATTATCAAGCACACCACGCGTGTGGTGAAGTGTTTGTTTGCGCGCCTTGAATATCGTGTGGATGTAAATACACTGGAACAGCACAACAGTGCCACGCTCAATATGAATGACATTGCCCGCGTGGCGATGAAGGTGCAACAGCCGCTGGTATTCGACAGCTATATTAAAAACCGTTTTACGGGCAGCTTTATTGTCATTGATGAAGCGACGAATAATACTGTCGCGGCAGGAATGATTATATAACCCGCGAATTTCATAAATTCGCGGGTGGAAAGCGGTTGGGTAATGGTGTGTCGCATAAGCCTGCGTGTGGTATCTTGCGGGCTAACTTAGCCTACTCACCCTGAGATGATATGAGCCTGTTTTCTTTGATCGTCGCCCTGTTGCTGGAACAATTACATCCACTTGCTTCGCGCAAATACTTGTTTGTTTGGCTGACACGCTACGTCAACTTTTTTCAGCGCCACTTAAATACGGGTGAGCATAAACATGGCAAGATTGCCTGGCTACTGGCGGTGTTACTACCGTTATGTGGCACAGCTGTGTTGTATTGGTTGTCATATCTTATCCATCCGGCCTTCGCCTGGGCATTCAGTGTGCTGGTGCTGTACCTCACCATGGGCTTCCGCCAGTTCAGTCATTACTACACCGACATTCACCAAGCGCTACGTGACAACGATTTGGATAAAGCGCGCAGTATTCTTTCTACATGGCGTGGAATGTCATGTCATGACCTGAATTATGAGGAAGTTGCGCGCGTCACTATCGAAGAAGGGTTGCTGGCCTCGCACCGTCGTGTTTTCGGTGTAATCGTATGGTTTGTGATTACAATGCTGCTGGGGCTGGGGCCAGTCGGCGCAATACTGTATCGTATGTCGCAATTCATTTATACGCGTTGGGATAATCAGAAGGATGTCGAACTTAGCGAATTCGGGGTGTTCTCACGACAAGCTTACCATTGGATAGAATGGCTACCGTTGCGCCTTACCGCCACGATCTTTGCTATTGTTGGCGACTTTGAAGATACAGTGTATTGCTGGCGTATACAGGCACAAAACTGGCCTGATCCAGAGGCAGGCATTGTGCTGGCCAGCGGTGCGGGAGCGATTGGTGTACGGCTTGGATTGCCGATTTCGCAGGGTGGTTTGCCGTTGGATCGTCCCGAATTGGGAATTGGGGATGAGGCTGACGTGGACTTCATGCAAAGCGCTGTAGGTTTGGTGTGGCGCGCGCTGGTATTCTGGATTGTGTTGTTGTTACTGCTAGGGTTGGCAACATTAGTTAGGGTCTGATGTATTTGTAGTATTGGTTCCTTGTTTGATGAGCTATTAAAAGCCAATAAATTATTGCCTTCTCTAAGGAGGCAAGTCAGCACTTACTCTGGCTAATTTCCTGAAACAGCTTTAGTCTCCGTGCATCGATCTTTCCTTCTTGCTCTGTTTTTTTCAGTGCGCAGTCCGGCTCATGCGTGTGATGACAGTTATGGAAGCGACATTGGCCATGATAGGCTGCGAATTCTACAAAGCCCGCTTCGATGGCACCAAAATCCAGGTGGTGTAGCCCGAATGCTTGTACGCCGGGGCAGTCTATCAGATGACTTTCCGTGTCTAAGTGATAGAGACGTGCGTGGGTGGTGGTGTGTTTCCCTGAATTCAGTGCAGTGGAAATTTCGCGTGTGGGTGCTTGCGCATCCGGTAGCAATGCATTGATGAGAGTAGATTTACCCATGCCGGATTGCCCCACCAATATGCTGGTGTGGCCTTGCAGAAAGGGGCGCAGAGGGGTGGAATTCTCTTTGGCACATAGTTCCAGCACACGGTAACCAATGGCGCGGTAGGGTTCCAGTTGGGCACGCGCAATTATTGCTGCTTCCAGTAAATCGCATTTATTCAGCACAATGAGAGTTGCAAGTTGCTGATCGTGTGCGGCGATGAGGCAGCGCGCCAATAGTTCGTCGCTGAATGAAGGTTTGCTTGCCACGACCACAATAATTTGTGTAATGTTGGCGGCAATAAGTTTCTGGCGGTAGGCATCAGAACGATACAGTAAGGTCTGGCGCGGCAGGGTACGTTCGATCACCCCTTGCGCATCACTTATGCGCTGAATTTCTACAATATCACCACATGCAACTTCGCTTTTTTTTCCGTGTGTCAGACATGGCAGCAGTTCTCCGTCACACAGTTCAACCATATATTGACGGCTGAAGGCAGCGACCACCTGCCCTTGGATTGGTGGATTCAAACCTTAAGCAAGGCGTCTACCTTGGCGGCGCAGATGAAGTCATTCTCCGACAGGCCATTAATGGCATGCGTGGAATATTCCACATGGCATTTGTTGTAGCTTACGTTCAGATCGGGATGATGATCTTCGCGGTGAGAAAGCCATGCCATTGCATTTACGAAGGCCATAGTCTGATAATAGTTCTTGAAGTTGAAAACTTTACTAATGGTGTGATCGCGCTGTACCCAGCCATCCAGCTGCTTTATCAGAATGTTAACTTTATCTTGAGGTAACGGCTGTATACCGCCTTCGCAAGGTTCACATTTTTTGTTTGCCAAATCACAGGAAGTCGTCACAACGCTCATTTGAATTTATAGAAATTTTTGTTGAGATAAGCTGCGAGGTCTAGTTTTTCCTCTGTGGACAAATTTGCGCGCGCATTACGGGCGCATACTAAAATTTGTGCCGCTAGCTGCTGCGGATCCTTCACCTTGCGGTCGGGGCGCGTGAAGATGGCATTGCCGTCACCGCCCATCTTGCCGCTGTGGCAACGGTTACACTGGTATTTGTCGAACAATTTTTTACCGGCTTCAGGTTGTCCATCGGCAAAGGGCTCGGCTTGCGCTGTACCGCACAGTAATAAAAATAGAGCAAAAAATTTCTTCATGGCTAGGCTCCTTGTAAAGTTTGTAATCGGGCAATACGCATCAGAGCGGGTGGATGTGAGTCGTAAAACGTAGAATACAACGGATCTGGCGTAAGTGTTGCTGCATTGTCTTGGTACATCTTTACTAGAGCGCTGGCCAAATCATGCGCATTGGTTTGTTGCGCGGCATAGGCATCCGCTTCAAATTCATGTTTGCGTGAGTAGTAGCTCATAAGTGGATGCAGTAAAAAGCTGAACACCGGCAATATCATAAAGAACAGTAATAGCGCCAGTGCGGTCGATGGAGTCGTAACGCCAAGTCCGTTATAGAACCAGTTTGCCTCCATCAATTGTGCTAGCAGCCATAAAAAACCTAGGCTCAAGGCAAAGGTGAAAACGATACGCTTCAGCACATGGTGACGTTTGAAATGTCCCAGCTCATGCGCTAGTACTGCCTCAATTTCTATTGGCGCGAGGCGTTCCAGCAGGGTGTCGAAAAACACAATCCGTTTGGTTTTTCCGAAGCCCGTGAAGTAGGCATTTCCGTGTGAGGTACGCTTGGAGCCATCCATTACGAATAGCCCCTGTGCGGTGAATCCGCATTTTTGTAATAGTGCTTTAATACGCGTTTTGAGCGTCTCGTCTTGCAGTGGGCTGAACTTGTTGAATAGCGGTGCAATGAAAGAGGGATAGATGAAGAGTAGCAGCAGATTGAACGTTACCCATACTCCCCATACATACAACCACCAATTTGCGCCCATGCGTTCCATCAGCCACAACACTCCAAATAATAATGGCAGGCCGAATATGGCACCAAGCAATAAGCCCTTTGCGGTATCGGCCAGATACATGACCAGTGTCATTTTATTGAAGCCGTAGCGTGCCTCAATGACGAATGTGCGGTATAGGCTGAATGGCATTTCCAACAGGGATGAAAGTAGCAGTACCGTTAGGATGACCGCCAAGCCTTGTATGAGTGAATTGGTAAAAGTGGCTAACCACAAATCGGCGATCCACTGCACCCCGCCACCGAGAGTGAATACGAATAGCAGCAGAGCATTGAATGGCGTACTCAGCATAGTCAATCGCGTTTTGGCGCTTGTGTAGTCTGCCGCTTTTTGGTGTGCCGAGAGGTCAATCTGCTCGCGAAAATTCGATGGAACTTCCGCGCGATGCGCCTGAATGTGTGCAAGATGACGTCGTGCCAGCCACATTTGGGCGATCGTAGTTAAAATCAGTGCGCTAATAAATAACGCGGAAAATTGGAATGGATTCATTTATTCTGATTTTTATAAAAAAGACTGTAAGTAATTGATATTAGTTGTTTATTTTAAATTTTATAGCGTATTTTGGCTATGCTTTGCCGATTATAAGTAATCGGCTTATGGTGTTGATATGGCACAATACCTGCCCGACAATGTCAATGAACAAACTCAGTGAATTATGGCACAAAATCAAAACTACCTTATTTGGATAGACATGGAAATGACTGGTCTAGTTCCAGAAACTGATTGCATTATTGAAGTTGCGCTGGTTATTACCGATAGCGATTTGAATACTATTGTTGAAGCCCCGGTTTTAGTAGTGCATCAAGCAGATACCATATTGGATGGTATGGATAGCTGGAATAAAGCCACTCATGGCAAATCTGGCCTTATCGACAAAGTAAAAGCGTCTACATTAGACGCCGCAGCAGTAGAAATGCAGATGCTGGAGTTTCTCAAGGAATATGTACCCGCCCGCACATCACCGATGTGCGGCAATTCCATCTGCCAGGATCGGCGTTTTCTTGCACGCTGGATGCCACAACTGGAAAGCTATTTCCACTACCGCAATTTGGATGTAAGCACCCTTAAAGAACTTGCTAAACGCTGGAAGCCTGAAGTAGCTCAGGGAATAAAGAAACATGGTAAGCATGAAGCGCTAGCTGATATTTATGAATCTATCAATGAGATGAAGTATTACCGTGAGCATTTTATTCGGATATAAAGGCTTGTTTGCCCCGCTGTATGGGTTAGCTCATATGGCGCATGCACTTTATTCAAGCTAACGCTTAGCGCCCATTGCCAGAGCCCCTAAGCGGCTCTGTTCCAGTTGCGCAGCTTGCGGTTTATCCAGCCAGCCGTGTAGGTTATCCAACACCAAATCCGTTAAGGCGTGTATCCAGCCTGGTCGTTCATTGAGGCAAGGAATGTAGTGGTACTCGCCTCCGCCCGCATGCTTAAAGTCTTCCTTGCCTTCCATTGCAATCTCTTCCAGCGTTTCCAGGCAGTCTGCTACGAAGCCAGGACAAACCACATCAACGCGTTTAGTTTTTTTCGTACCCAACTCTTTAAGTATGGCAGTGGTATAAGGTTGGATCCACTCGGAGCGGCCGAAGCGCGACTGGAAGCAAACAGTGTATTGTTCTGCATTAAGTTGCAGCGCCTCAGCTATCAGACGTCCGCTTTTGTGGCATTCACAGTGATAAGGGTCTCCCTTGTCCAGCGTGTAGCGCGGTAAACCGTGAAAGCTCATCACGAGCTTATCCGGGCGACCATGCAGTGTCCAATAATCACGGATGTTTTGTACGGTGGCCGCAATGTAGCCGGGGTTGTCGTGGAAGTGCTTAATGGTGCGTAACGAGGGCATGTTGCGCTGTTTGGCGAGTTCGTTAAAAACTATATCCCATGCAGTGCCGGTTGCACTGGCGGCATATTGTGGATACATCGGCACAAGCAGGATGCGCTGACAGTTTTGCGCCTTGAGTTTGCCTAGTACGCTGGGAATTGAGGGGTTGCCGTAGCGCATGGCGTAATCCACCACCAGCGGTATGCCATGGGTGCGTTCCTCCAGATAGTTTTCTAGCAAACTCGTTTGACGTGCGGTATGTACTTTTAGGGGTGAGCCTTCCGGCATCCAAATACTGGCATATTTGGCGGCAGATTTTTTTGGTCTAGTGTTTAGGATAATGCCGTTCAGAATGAACCACCAGACTAGTTTGGGAATTTCTACCACGCGTGGGTCACCCAAAAATTCACGTAGGTAAGGTTTGACTGCTTGGGCAGTGGGAGCATCCGGCGTACCAAGGTTAAGCAATAATACAGCGCATTTTTCAGGTGTACCGTGGGTGTAGGTGGGTTCAATTGAGTAGGGCATACAAGTTTTATCCAAAAAAATTTGTTACTTAGAAAAAGCTAAATAGAATATTGATTGAAAAGTTTCAGGCTGTTCTTTTCGGCGCCGTAGTGTTGATATTCTGTTGTTGTTAATATTGCGACAGCGCGTTGCTGAGCAGCTTGGAGGTGATATCGACAATCGGGACGACTTTTTCGTAATTCATGCGTTTAGGACCGACCACTGCCAGCGTACCAATAATCTGACCATCAGAAGTGTAAGGCGCACTAACTACGCTGCACTCGTCTAATCCTGGCAGCCCGGATTCGTTACCGACAAAAATATGTACGCCTGGCGCATGTCGGCTTACGTCAAGTAACTGCAGTAACTCAGTTTTTTGTTCGAACACGCTGAACAGCCCGCGCAGCTGTTCCATGTTAGATGAAAGATCATTGATATACAGCAGATTACGTTCTCCACTGATTACGTAATCTTCATTTTTTCGTGCGATTACCGTATCGCTTGCCGCCATCGCTGCACTCATCAGCGATGTTAGGTCGTGCTGTAGTTGATGTAATTCGGACTGCACACGTTGGTGAATATCTTGGAACGGGCAGTTGGCATAGTGTTGGTTTAAAAAATTGCCAGCTTCAGTGAGCTGTGATTGGGTGTAATCCTTGTGCGTCAGCAATACGCGGTTTTCTACCTCGTTATTTGGCATTACGATAATTAGCAGAACTTTTTTTTTGGAGAGGCGTAAAAATTCGACATGGCTCACTGTGATGGCGGCACGCTTTGGCGTGGCGACCACACCGGCAAAATGGGTGAGCTCTGACAATAAATTGGACGCCTGCATCAGCAAGCGCGAAGGATTGTCCGGTTGTAATTGGTGTTCGAGCTGTTGTACACGTGCGCTGTCGAGCGGTTGCACTACCATCAATGTGTCGATAAACAAACGATAACCCCGCGCTGTCGGCACGCGTCCAGCGGAAGTGTGCGGACTGCTTACCAGCCCCATTTCTTCGAGGTCGGCCATTACATTACGAATGGTGGCAGAACTGATTTCCAAACCGGAAAACTGAAGTAGCGCGCGCGAACCCACCGGCTGGCCATTGTTAATATAGCGATCCACTAATGTCTTTAGCAAAATTTGTGCGCGGTTGTTAAGAATGGTAGACATTTGATCTGGTCTGAAAGTAGTGGCGTGGTTTTTTAATAAAGGTTTGTGGTTGGTCGACAAGCAATGTTGTTCAAATACTGTCTAATTACAGTGTTTAGACCGTGAATGTACATGGGAATATTATATCCGTTTGGTAAGCTGGAAATTATTTTAATCGAGATAAGTGTTCCCATTTAGCGTCTGTGAAGTTTGGAAATGCCACCAATTATATTCATTCATTCTTTACTGGATCAATATACATTTTGTTCAATATACTTTTGATAAAATTGCCGTAACTAGTTGTTTTAAAAAAGTCCAATGCCACCCCAAAATTTTCCTACAAAGTACTAACTTTTTTTCAATTATGCAGTTCCTGACAATAATGAACTTGCCCGTGGTACATTACGCGCCATTTTGTATCAAGCTAGTTTCAGCGTCGATGAATTTAATGTATTACGCTACTCATAAAATAGTGGCGGTTAATATTGAAGATGAATAAGTTTGCCACCTCAATCATTTTTTAAAACGGAGAAACCATGAAATCAGTTTATATTTCAACCTTACTAATCGTGGCCGCCACGGCATTCGCTGACGTATATGCGGCTGACTCCACGCTGAGTGTAGCCTGTAAAGGTGATGGTGTAGGTGCTGATGTGTTGGTTAATGGTGAATTTAAGGGCGAATGCCCTGTGGACGTGCTGGTGCCGGAAGGTACATTAAAGTTGAAGGTGCAAAAGAAAGTTGATGCTTCCAATGTGCGTATATTCGAGCAAGAAATTCGCATGGGCGATAATGTACTCAAATCGATTGAAGTGTTATTGGGTACGCCGCAAAGTAACGCCGAAAGCAAGCATCAGGAACCAGCGCAGTTGAGCTTGGGGCAGACTGGGGCGAAGAAGGGATCATTGCTGAGTGTCACCTGTAAAATTGATGATATGGACGCTGAAGTATTCATTGACGATAAACTCAAGGGCGCATGTCCGCTGGACGTGCAGGTGTCTGAAGGCACTTTGAAGCTGCGGGTGCAAAAGAAAGTCGATGCTTTGAATGATCGCATATTTGAACAAGAAATCCGTGTGGGAGATGGTGCGATCAAAAAAGTTGAGGTCCAATTGGGCGCGGTGCAACTTAATGCCGCAAGTAAACGACGCGAACCTGAGCAGGCTGAAGTTAAAAAGGGAACGTTCAAAGATTGCCCAGGCTGCCCAGAAATGATAGTCATCCCTGCCGGAAGTTTTGACATGGGTTCGCCGGATAATGAGGTCGGGCACGGCGTGGATGAAAGCCCTGTTCATCGGGTCACTTTGCCGTCCTTTGCCTTGAGCACAACTGAAGTTACCCGAGGTCAGTATGCGGCATTTGTGGGCGATACGAAACATGACGCAGGAACATGTTGGGCAGTCAACGAAAGTGGTTGGGTTGAAGATCGCGCTGGTCGCAATTCGGGTGACTTTGTTTTCCGTAAAGATCTTGTTGGCGATAGCCAGTTTGACGACCGTCCGGTTTCCTGTGTTAATTGGCACGATGCTCAAGCCTACGTCCAATGGTTATCAAAGAAAACCGGAAAAAACTACCGTCTGCCGACTGAAGCGGAATGGGAATATGCCGCCCGTGCCGGCACGACAACCGCCCGCCATTGGGGTAATGATGTCGGGCGTAATAATGCTAACTGCAGTGATTGCGGTCACAAGTGGGATGGGTCTGCCACTCCATGGGAGGGCGCATCATCTTCCCCGGTAGGCAGCTTCCAGCCTAATGCTTTTGGTCTGTACGACATGCTTGGCAATGTGTGGGAATGGACCGAGGATACTTATCATAATAATTATAAAGGCGCGCCAACGAATGGAAGCGCTTGGGTACAAAGAATATCTGGCAATGATAGGTCTGTAGGACGTGTCATTCGCGGTGGCTCTTGGAAATACAGTTCGGAGTTTATGCGCGCAGCGTACCGAATGGGGAACGAAGAGGTAAAACGTTATGAATATAAGGTTGGAATTCGTCTTGCCAGAACGCTCCCGTAAATCGTATGGCAACTTTTTTCGTGAGTTTTCTTTACACGGAATGCAAGCAATGAGACTAGATGTCAAGGGGCAATTGAAGTAATGGGATAGTGGTGGGAGTACTTTGTATTTTTCTCAAGCGAGCATCAGATTAGTTATAGAGACTCTTGAATAATATTCAGCGTGGCAATGCTGTTCTATTTATAATTTGGCTGTGATGTGTGAGTTTTGGTCTTCGGAATTAAACCATTGTTATGGTTTAATTCCGTCCATGGTTTTATTGTGGTAGACGTATGCTCTAAATTAGGATTTGCGCCCCGTCAATTCCAAATCCTAAAGAGGGTGTCGAAGGGGACATTGCCAAAAAATATAGAGAGCCACAATTTTTGCTATGAAATTCCCTTTTAAAACTGTCGCTCTGATTGGAAAATACAAGACGCCAGAAATTACTGAGCCGTTGTTGCGGTTGGCTGCATTTCTTTCCGGACAAGATGTTTCTGTAGTGGTAGATAGTCTTACGGCCGAGCACCTAAAGCAGCACGACTATAGCGTTATGGCCTTGGACGCGATGGGGGAGAGGGTGGATCTGGCCATCGTGCTGGGCGGCGATGGAACCATGCTGAACATTGCGCGTACCTTGGCGCCCCTCGGTATTCCGCTAGTGGGAGTGAATCAAGGGCGGTTAGGTTTTCTTACCGACATTTCGCTTGATACCATGCAGCAAACCATAGCCGCTATGCTGGGCGGTAATTTTGTCACTGAGCAGCGCATGTTGTTGTCTACATGTATTTTACGCGATGGTGTAGAGGTATTTAATTCGCTTGCGTTCAACGAAGTGGTGTTGCACCGCGGCAATACTAGCAGCATGATTGAATTCGAGGTGCGCATCGACGGTGAGTATCTATACCTTCAGCGTGCAGATGGCTTAATTATAGCGACCCCTACTGGTTCTACAGCATATGCGTTATCCGCTGGCGGCCCTATCTTGCATCCTTCACTCGACCTTATCGCCCTGGTTCCTGTTTGTCCGCATACCTTAAGCAATCGTCCTATCGTTGTTAAAAGCGAATCACTGCTGGAAATTCTGCCACACCGCATCTCTGATGCGCGCGTACATTTTGATAGCCATGCCTATTTTGACTTGCAGGAAAATGACAAAGTGGTGGTGAGGCGTCATCTAAAGCCGGCTTGTCTATTGCATCCAGTAGGACATAGCTATTACCGTACATTGCGTGAAAAATTGCTCTGGAATAAAACATTGTAATGTTGAAGTTTCTTAGTATCCGCGACTTTGTCATCATTGATTCCCTTGAGCTCGATTTTTCCTTCGGATTTACCGCGCTCACTGGCGAGACGGGTGCGGGTAAATCCATCATGATTGACGCCTTGTCGCTGGCATTGGGCGAACGTGGCGATGCGGGCATGGTGCGTAGCGGTTGCGAGCGCGCCGAGATTAGTACCGAATTCGATCTAGCTGACTTGCCCGATTTGCAATCCTGGTTGCACGAGCAAGAGTTGGTAGGTGATGCGAATGTATGCTTGTTGCGCAGGGTGCTGGATGCCAACGGACGTTCGCGTGGTTTCATTAATGGGCGTAGCGCCACGTTGCAACAGATGCGCGATGCGGGTGAGTATCTGCTCGATATTCACGGTCAGCATACGCATCAATCCTTATTGCGTCCTGATGCCCAGCGCGACCTGCTGGATGGCTATGCCGGTTTGATCAGTGAGGCGGGAGAGTTGGCGGCATTATTCCGCGAGTGGCAAACGTTGCTTCGCCGTCATTCAAAGATGGAGCAAAGTGCTGAGGCGGTGGCTAGTGAGCGCGAATTATTGTTGTTCCAGCAGCGTGAGTTGGAAATGCTGAACTTCAGCGTACAGGCGTGGATGGAATTACAGGCCGATTATGCGCGTCTGTCTCACGCCGCTGACCTGCTGGAAACCGCACAGTTTGGCGTGGAAGTGTTAAGTGAAGCCGATACTGCCTGTCTTGCGCAATTAAATGCGCTTACTGCCCGCTTACGTACGGGCATTGAATTCGACGGATCCTTGCAGGACACGCTTAATATGGTGGAAAGTGCCCAAAACGATTTGCAGGAAGTCGTGTACGCGTTACGTCATTATCCGCAGAAAGTGGATGCTGACCCGCAAAAATTGCGTGATCAGGAACGGCGCATGGCTGCGGTGGTGGATGCATCGCGCAAATACCGAGTAATGCCGGAGCAATTGCCCGGAGCCTTGCAGAGTATTGTCGCGCGGCTGGATGATCTGGGCAGCGATGCTGACCTTGCCGCATTGGCGCAGCAAGAGGTTGCCGCACGTGAGCAGTATCTATCCGCCGCGAAAAAATTGGGTGCGGCGCGCAAGAAAGCAGCTGAAAAATTATCGCGTGAAATCACTACTGCAATGCAGACTCTGGCAATGCAGGGCGGCCACTTTGCCGTGGCACTGAAACCGCTTGCCGAAGGAAATGCACATGGGCTGGAAGCGCCCGAATTTCAGGTGGCGATTAATCCTGGTTCGCCGTTGCGCAGCTTGGCAAAAATTGCCTCTGGTGGCGAATTATCACGTATTAGTTTGGCGATACAGGTGGCCACTAGTCAGGCAACCACCGTGCCCACGTTGATTTTTGACGAAGTGGATAGTGGCATAGGCGGGCGTGTGGCGGAAATTGTTGGCGCTTTGCTTAAATGCTTGGGGCAGCGTCATCAAGTGATGTGTGTAACGCATTTGCCGCAGGTTGCAGCGATGGCAGATACACAGTGGCAGGTGAGCAAGTCCAGCCGAAACGGCGCTACCGTGAGTACTATATCCATCCTTAATCAGGCGGAACGTGTCGAGGAAATTGCACGTATGCTGGGTGGAGTAAAAATTACTGATACCACACGTAAACATGCAGCTGAAATGCTTCAGGTGGGGCTCGGTCTGTCGCCCTAAAGCAGCTTTGATGTATCATGTGCGGGTTACATTTCAATGGTTTTTATTATGCGCATTAAGTTGATTGTTATCGCTGTGTTACTCACGTCGTGCAGTGAAATGTCTATGCCTAAGTTACCTTCTTTCACTGCTCACAAGATGGAAATTAACCAAGGTAACATGGTTACTCCGGAGATGCGTCATAAGCTCAAGCTGGGTATGACGCGGTTACAGGTGCAGGCTATCCTTGGCACGCCGCTGGTCAATGATGTCTTTCATTCTAACCGTTGGGACTATGTGTACAGACTCGAAAAAAAGGGTAAGTTGTTGGAAAAGCAGGGTATGACGCTATATTTCGAGGGTGAGAACCTAACCCGTATTGATGATGGCAACATGCCCGCACTACCATCAGTAATCGTGCCTGTGCCGGTTGAACCAATGGACGAGATTTCGCCCTGAAAAATACTCAAGGAATAGCGATGAATAAAATAAAAATCGTAATTGCCGGTTGTAGTGGGCGAATGGGCAAGGCTTTGCTGGAAGGCATATTACAGTCGGATGATCTGGAGTTGCATGCGGCTTTGGAACATACCTCAAGTGCGCAGTTGGGGAAAGATGCTGGCGAGTTGTTTGGTAGCGCATGTGGCGTGAAGATCACTGCTGATGTGGCGGATGCGCTACAAGGTGCGGACGTGTTAATTGATTTTACTCGCCCGGAAGGAACGGTGAGTCATCTTGAAGTATGTATAAAACTCGGCGTGCCTATGGTTATAGGCACTACTGGTTTTTCTGCGCAGCAAAAGGCGCAGCTGGGTGCTGCAGCGCAACACATCGGTATCGTGTTTGCTCCCAACATGAGCGTAGGTGTAAACCTTACCTTCAAGTTGCTGGAAATGGCGTCCCAAGTCTTAAGCCATGGCTATGATATTGAAATTATCGAGGCACATCACCGTTACAAAGTGGATGCACCCTCTGGCACCGCGCTGGGTATGGGAGAAGTTATCGCAAAAACGCTGGGGCGCGACCTTGCTAAATGCGCTGTATATGGTCGTGAAGGTGTTACAGGTGAACGTGATCCGTCCACCATTGGCTTCGCCACCGTGCGGGGTGGCGACATTGTGGGAGATCACACCGTATTATTTGCGGGCATTGGTGAGCGTATTGAAATTACTCACAAGGCTAGTAGTCGCGCTACGTTTGCTCTCGGTGCGCTACGCGCCGCACGTTTTCTGCAAGGCAATGCGGCTGGGATGTATGACATGCAGGATGTGCTTGGATTGAAGTAAGTGCTTAAGTAGAGCCTTAAAATAGAGATAACTTAATGTTTAGCATAGTTATTTAGTTAATTGTCGAGATGCTAAAGATGGCAACATGATTGTTAATGTCCCCCGCTTCGAGCAAGCCTTTGTCAAATTTGATGCCGCTAACGTTGCTGATCCTAATCAGGATGTTTTCGAGGGTGTAATTTATCCCAAAGAACTGCTCTATGCTAAACGCATGACTGCCATGCTTAAGCATTTTGAACCTGATGCTTCTGAAACATTACAGCTGGCAGCGCGTTGCCAGCATATCTGCCGTTGGAAAATCTCACGCAACAATTATCCGATGGATAGGGTGGGTTACAAATGTTGGCGCATTGAATTGTATAAATTTCACGGTGAAACTGCTGGTGGAATTATGCGCGAGGTAGGTTACGATGAGGAAATGATCGCTAATGTACAAGCACTGTTGCGTAAAGAAAAGCTCAAAATCAACCCGGAAAGCCAGATATTGGAAGATGTCGTTGGCTTAGTGTTTCTTCAGTATTATCTGGTAGATTTTGTTAATAAATATAGTCATTTTGAAGAAGAAAAACTGCTCAATATTCTCCGCAAAACTTGGAAAAAAATGTCTGAAAAAGGCCATATAACTGCATTAAAGTTTAACTTCCCCCCAGAATTAGAGGCGGTCATACATAAAGTGTTGGCTGCGGCCTGACTATTTACCAGGGTGACAGTGAATTTAGTTAAGCAGGTAGATTAGGTTTCTCATTTGATACTCCCCTCGGCTATCAGGTATAATTCGCAAATAGTATGGCGGGATGAACGATCCGTTCGTTCCGCTTCTTTATGTCATCCGAGCTGTTAGCCCGAATGTTTCATAAATTGGCGCGTGCTCTCTGTGGTCTTTAATGGTTGCCATGCAAGATTTTGTTTTCTCGGGGGTATGACCCCGTCCGTTTACAAAGCTGGTTAATCAAGTAAGTAAGATTCGCTAAGATGGGAAACATTTCCCAGTTCGCAAAATCTTGCGCGATCATCACGCGAATTTATGAAACGTTTTGGCCTGTAGCTCCCTTGGAGAGTATCTGGTGTCGCAAACGAACCCTGCCATTCTAGTGCTTGCCGATGGGACGGTGTTTCGTGGTACTGCCATTGGCGTTTCTGGCATGTGCGTGGGCGAGGTGGTGTTTAATACCTCAATGACCGGCTACCAGGAAATTCTTACCGACCCTTCTTATTTTAAACAAATTGTCACCCTGACTTATCCTCATGTCGGTAACGTGGGCGTAAATACTGAGGACGAAGAATCGCGCCAAGTTTTCGCCAGTGGACTGGTGATCCGCGATTTATCTTTGACGGTAAGCAACTGGCGCAGCACGCAATCGCTATCCGATTACCTCAAAGCTAATAAAGTAGTGGCGATTTCCGATATTGACACCCGCAAGCTAACGCGCATTTTGCGTGAAAAGGGTGCTCAGAATGGCTGCATTGCCACCGGTATGGATGAGGGGGCGGCACTGCAAGCGGCGCGCGACTTTGTGGGGCTAGATGGGATGGATTTGGCGCAGTATGCCTCTTGTGAAAAGCATTACGATTGGACGCAACGAGAGTGGAATCTGAAAGACGGTTACCGTAGTAATGTGCATTCCGAGTTTCATGTGGTGGCATATGACTTTGGCACGAAGCTCAATATTCTGCGCAAATTGGCCGAACGTGGCTGCAAGATCACAGTCGTACCCGCCAAGACCAGCGCCGAAGATGTGTTGGCGCTCAAGCCGGACGGTGTGTTACTGCCAAATGGCCCGGGTGATCCCGAGCCGTGCGATTATGCTATTGCGGCAACGCAGCAATTTTTAAGTGTGGGTGTGCCGTTGTTCGGTATCTGTCTGGGACATCAGATTCTTAGCTTAGCAGTGGGAGCCCAGACGGTGAAAATGAAGCTCGGTCATCGAGGCGCAAACCATCCGGTTCAGGATATGCAGAGTAAACATGTAATGATTACCAGTCAGAACCACGGTTTTGCGGTAGATGCGACGACCTTGCCGGTGAATGCGCGTGTGACGCATGTGTCACTGTTCGATGGCACGCTACAGGGCTTCGAGTTGACCGATAAGCCTGCGTTCTGTTTCCAGGGTCATCCTGAAGCCAGCCCCGGCCCACATGATGTGGATTATTTGTTTGATCGCTTCGTGGCGCTGATGCGTAAGTGTTCCTGATATGCCTAAACGTACTGACATAAAATCTATCCTGATCATCGGAGCGGGTCCCATCATCATCGGACAAGCGTGTGAATTTGATTATTCCGGTGTACAGGCATGTAAGGCGCTGCGTGAAGAAGGTTATCGCGTGATTCTGGTGAATTCGAATCCGGCCACCATCATGACCGATCCAAACATGGCGGACGCTACCTATATTGAGCCGATCACTTGGCGGATAGTGGAAAAAATCATTGCCAAGGAAAGGCCGGATGCGATCTTGCCTACTATGGGTGGACAGACTGCGTTAAATTGTGCGCTAGATTTGGCTAAACATGG
This sequence comes from Candidatus Nitrotoga sp. CP45, assembly GCA_003402375.1. Lineage (GTDB taxonomy): Bacteria > Pseudomonadota > Gammaproteobacteria > Burkholderiales > Gallionellaceae > Nitrotoga. The sequence goes on along the minus strand of QFXJ01000021.1, from coordinate 10,773 downwards.
CGTACTGGAAAAGTATGGCGTAGAGATGATAGGCGCCTCGCGCGAGGCAATCGACATGGCGGAAGACCGCGAAAAATTTAAGCAGGCGATGACGCGCATTGGCTTAGCATCGGCGCGCTCGGCGATTGCGCATAGTATGGAGGAGGCGTTGCAGGTGCAGCAGGTGATGGGTTTCCCTACAGTTATTCGTCCCTCTTTTACCATGGGCGGCTCGGGTGGTGGTATTGCTTACAATCGTGAAGAATTTGTTGAGATTTGTGAGCGCGGGCTGGAGGCTAGTCCTACTAAGGAATTATTGATTGAAGAGTCCCTGCTTGGCTGGAAAGAGTTCGAAATGGAAGTGGTGCGTGACCGTGCCGATAACTGCATAATCATCTGCTCCATTGAAAATTTAGATCCAATGGGTGTGCACACGGGTGACTCCATTACTGTGGCACCAGCGCAGACACTGACTGACAAGGAATACCAGATCATGCGTAACGCGAGCATTGCGGTGCTACGCGAAATTGGCGTGGATACGGGTGGATCCAACGTGCAGTTTGCCATTAACCCCGACAATGGACGTATGGTGGTAATTGAGATGAATCCGCGCGTATCACGCTCCTCGGCGCTGGCATCCAAGGCCACCGGATTTCCAATTGCCAAAGTGGCGGCGAAGCTGGCGGTAGGATACACGCTGGATGAGTTGAAGAATGAAATTACGGGTGGGGCAACCCCGGCTTCATTTGAGCCGACAATAGATTATGTAGTGACCAAAATTCCTCGTTTCGCTTTTGAGAAATTCACGCAGGCCAATGACCGTTTAACCACACAGATGAAATCGGTGGGCGAAGTGATGGCAATCGGTCGCACTTTCCAGGAATCGTTTCAGAAGGCGCTACGCGGACTGGAAGTAGGTGTGGATGGACTGGACGAAAAAACAAATGATCATGAGTTGATTGCCGCTGAATTGGGCGCACCAGGGCCAGATCGTATTTGGTATGTGGGAGATGCTTTCCGATTGGGCATGACGCTAGATGAGGTGTTCAGCCTAAGTAAAATTGACCCTTGGTTCTTGGTGCAGATCGAAGACCTGATCAAGCGTGAAGTTGCGCTGGAGGGTCGCACGCTGGATAGTATGAGTAGGGAAGAGTTGCGTGGATTAAAGCGCAAAGGTTTTTCGGATAAACGCTTGGCCAAGTTGCTGGGGAATGATGCAGCTGCCGTGCGTACTCGTCGTCACGTACTGGATATTCGTCCGGTGTTCAAACGGGTGGACACGTGTGCCGCTGAATTCGCCACCGATACTGCCTATATGTATTCTACCTATGAAGAGGAATGTGAGGCACAGCCTACAACCAGAAAAAAAATTATAGTGCTGGGTGGTGGGCCGAATCGCATTGGTCAAGGAATCGAGTTTGATTATTGTTGTGTGCATGCCGCACTGGCATTGCGTGAGGATGGCTATGAAACTATCATGGTCAACTGTAATCCAGAAACTGTGTCTACTGATTATGATACGTCTGATCGTCTATATTTCGAACCGCTGACGCTGGAAGATGTGCTGGAAATTGTGGCCGTAGAAAAACCGGCTGGTGTGATTGTGCAGTTTGGGGGGCAGACGCCGCTGAAGCTGGCGCGTGGTTTAGAGAAAAATGGTGTACCCATCATAGGTACCACGCCGGACATGATTGATTGTGCGGAAGACCGTGCGCGTTTCCGTGTAATGTTGCAGCAATTGAACTTAAAACAACCGCCTAATCGAACGGTTAGCACGCCGGAACAGGCAGTGTTGGCAGCGCAAGAAATTGGTTATCCACTGGTGATGCGGCCCAGTAACGTATTGGGTGGGCGCGCCATGGAGATTGTACATTCACAACCTGATTTGGAACGTTATATGCGCGAAGCAGTGGAGAGCGCGAATATTTTTCCAGAACGTATGCCGATTTTGCTCGACCGCTTTCTTAATGATGCGATTGAGGTAGATATCGATGCGGTAAGTGACGGTACAGATGTGTTGGTCGGCGGCATCATGGAGCACATCGAAGAGGCGGGTGTGCATTCCGGCGACTCGGCCTGTTCCTTGCCACCTTTTAGTTTGTCGCCAAAGCTTCAGGATGAGTTGCGCCGTCAAACCAAAGCGATGGCCAGGGCGCTGAATGTAGTTGGCTTGATGAATGTACAGTATGCCATTCAGGGTGAATCTGTATTTATACTGGAAGTCAATCCGCGCGCCTCACGCACCGTGCCCTTCGTGTCTAAAGCGACTGGAATTCCGCTGGCCAAGGTGGCTGCACGTTGTATGGTTGGTGAAACCTTGGCGCAGCAGGGCGTGACTAAAGAAGTTATTCCATCATATTATTCGGTCAAGGAAGCGGTGTTTCCATTTATTAAGTTCCCTGGTGTGGATATCATTCTTGGCCCAGAAATGAAATCTACTGGGGAGGTGATGGGGGTGGGCGACACCTTTGCGGAAGCCTTTGTTAAATCGCAATTGGCGGCGGGAGTGAAATTGCCGTCCACTGGTAAAGTATTTATCAGTGTACGTGGTGCGGATAAGTTGGGTGCTGTTGAAATTGCCAAGAGCCTGCGTGATATGGGCTTTGCCGTGTTGGCCACGCGTGGCACCGCTGCGGCATTAGTGGCCGCGAATGTTGCTGTGACGGTGGCGAACAAGGTGGCAGAAGGTCGTCCGCACATCGTGGATATGATCAAGAACGGCGAGATCAGTCTGATTATTAATACCGTGGACAGTAAGCGTAGCGCGATGCAAGACTCTTATTCTATCCGTCATGCTGCATTGCAGGGACGTGTGACTTATTACACCACTTTGGCAGGTGCGCGTGCCGCTTGTTTGGGCATGCAGCACATCGCTGAATTACATGTGTATGACTTGCAGACGCAGCATCAGCGTCTGATCCATTAAGAACATAGAAGGAACAAATCAGTATGAGCAAGATTCCATTAACTGTGGTAGGTGCTGAGCTATTGCGTAATGAACTGCATCATTTGAAAACTGTTGATCGCCCATGGGTGATAAATGCTATTTCCGAAGCGCGTGCGCAAGGTGACTTGTCGGAAAATGCTGAATATGAAGCGGCTAAAGAACGTCAAAGTTTTGTTGAGGGGCGCATCATAGAGTTGGGAAGCAAGCTGGGTAATGCTCAAGTGATAGATCCAAAGACTATTAACGCAGATGGCCGTTGTGTGTTTGGCGCGACCGTGAGGCTGGAAGATCTCGCAAACGGCGATGTGGTGACTTATCAGATTGTCGGAGATGATGAAGCTGACATCAGGCAGGGCAAGATTTCAATCAGCTCTCCGATTGCACGAGCGTTAATTGGCAAGTACAGTGGAGATGTCGCTGAAGTGCAAGCTCCGGGCGGTGTTCGTGAATATGAGATTGTGAATGTGCAATATATTTAAGCTTCCCAAGCACCTGTGGAAAGCATAAGAAAAATGCAGCTAAGCCCTTCTGCTGCTAGTGACTTTTCAGCATCTGGGAAGATGCGGTATGGTTGCTTTGCCCACCTCTGCACAAGAGGTGGCAGGACATAATGTAAGGCTGGGGAGTTTAGCGACTACCCAACTGTTTTTTGCTGAGCCGTTTGCCCTTGTGTTTTGCAGATTTCTTTTCGGGTACATCTTCTTGTGGTTGATATATCACTAGGATTTTGCCAATATGTTGTACCGCTATTGCGTTCAATTGTGTGCAAATTTGTTCCAAGATAACTACGCGTGCTTCCCGATCCTCATTCATAACCCTGATTTTGATTAATTCATGACTTTTCAAGGCGCAGGAGATTTCTCCCAGTACGGTGGGGGTTAGTCCTGCTGCTCCAATCATGACGGTGGGTTTAAGCGGATGAGCACGTGCTTTGAGGTTTTGGCGTTGTAATACAGTGAGTGTTAGCAATTTATTGGCTCCTGATAAGACTGACATTTTAAACGATGAAGCGATCCAAAAGTAGTAAACAATGGATGCATGAACATGTTAATGATTCATATGTGCAGCGTGCGCAGAAAGAAGGTTACCGTTCGCGTGCGGCATACAAATTATTAGAAATTGATGAGCGCGACCATCTACTCAAACGTGGTATGGTGGTGGTTGATTTGGGTGCGGCCCCTGGCGGTTGGTCGCAAGTCGCTGCTATCAAGGTGGCTGAAGGTGGCAAAGTAATTGCAGTCGACCTGTTGCCATTGCACCCGATACATGGCGTGGAATTTATTCAAGGTGACTTCCGTGACGACAGTGTGATGGCACAAATTGAGAGCAAACTGGGTGGCAAGAAAATTGGACTTGTAATTTCAGATATGTCCCCCAATATTAGTGGCATCAGCATGAGCGATCAGGCACGTGCTATGCATTTGGCGGAACTGGCGCTGGATTTTTCATTACGCCATTTGCAACCAAGCGGCGCATTTTTAGTCAAAGTGTTTCAAGGCGTAGGTTTTGAGGACTATATTAAGTTGATGCGTAGTTACTTTGCTCGAGTGGTGACACGCAAGCCAGATTCTTCACGCGATCGAAGTAATGAATTATATCTCTTGGGAACTTCAAAAGGTGAGCATACATTTGAAAATTCAACTTTCTAAATTGAGACAAGATGTGAGATAAGTTTAACAGGCGGTATACATTTAACATGTAAGCGGTAGAATTTACAGATTAACGCAGTATCGCAATATCGTTGGATTTATAGTGGTGCCCTTGAGTAATCGGGCCAGACGTAGTTTAATGGACGCATAGTAGCGATTGTGCGCTGGTTTTAAGGAGTAACTTTGAACAATTTGTTTAAGAGTATCGGAATTTGGATGGTCGTGGCGTTGGTGCTGATGACCGTATTCAATCAATTCAATACGCGTCAGCAGCAGACCTCGCAGACGCAGATGGATTACTCGCGCTTTCTGGAAGAAGTCAGGCTGGGGAGTATCACTAAGGTAACTATCGAAGGGCGCATGCTCAAGGCTGTTACTAACGATGGTAAGCGTATTAGCAGCTATGCGCCGCAAGATTTGTGGTTGGTATCTGATTTGATCAAGAACGGTGTCACGATTGAGGCCAAGCCGGAAGAGGAGCAATCCTTTTTGATGAGCATTTTTGTTTCGTGGTTCCCAATGCTGCTGCTCATTGGTGTGTGGGTTTTTTTCATGCGCCAGATGCAAGGCGGCGGTAAAGGAGGGGGGCTTTTCTCTTTTGGCAAGAGCAAGGCGCGCATGCTGGACGAGACTAAAGAACGTGTTACCTTCGCTGATGTGGCAGGTTGTGATGAGGCCAAGGAAGAAGTATCCGAGATTGTAGATTTCCTGCGCGACCCAACCAAATTTCAAAATTTGGGCGGTCGCATTCCGCGCGGGGTGCTATTGCTGGGTAGCCCTGGTACCGGCAAGACGCTGCTGGCAAAGGCCATTGCGGGTGAAGCTAATGTACCTTTTTTCTCAATCTCTGGTTCTGATTTTGTAGAAATGTTTGTTGGCGTGGGCGCGGCGCGCGTACGCGACATGTTCGAGCAGGCTAAGAAACAGGCGCCATGCATTGTGTTCATTGATGAAATTGATGCAGTCGGTCGCCAGCGCGGCGCTGGCTTGGGCGGCGGCAATGATGAGCGTGAACAAACCCTAAATGCGCTGTTAGTGGAAATGGATGGTTTTGAAGGGGCCAGTGGCGTGATAGTGATCGCTGCGACCAATCGTCCCGATGTACTCGACTCAGCACTGTTGCGTCCGGGCCGTTTTGATCGCCAAGTAGTTGTGCCGTTACCGGATATACGTGGCCGCGAACAGATTTTGATGGTGCACATGCGTAAAGTGCCTGTTTCACCTGACGTGAAAGCTGATATTTTGGCGCGTGGTACACCCGGCATGTCTGGTGCTGACTTGGCGAATCTGGTAAACGAGGCGGCGCTATTCGCCGCACGGCGCAGCAAGCGGTTCGTAGAGATGGACGATTTTGAGGCAGCCAAGGATAAAATCATGATGGGTGCGGAACGCCGCTCAGTTGTTATGCCAGAGGAGGAGCGCCGCAACACTGCTTACCATGAGTCTGGCCACGCGGTTGTAGCTAAACTGCTGCCAAAAACTGATCCGGTTCACAAGGTCACTATTATTCCGCGTGGACGTGCGCTGGGGTTGACCATGCAGTTGCCAGCGGAAGATCGGTACAGTATGGATAAGAACCGCATCCTTGATACGCTTGCGGTGTTGTTTGGTGGTCGTATTGCGGAAGAGATTTTCATGCATCAAATGACTACCGGAGCTTCCAATGACTTTGAGCGCGCCACTGAAATGGCACGCCGTATGGTAACGCAATGGGGTATGTCGGAAGCCTTAGGGACAATGGTATATGGCGAAAACGAAGGCGAGGTATTTCTTGGGCGCTCTGTGACGACACACAAGAATGTTTCAGAAGCCACCATGCAGAAAGTGGATGAGGAAATTCGCCGCATTATAGACCAGCAGTACGCATTGGCTCGAGGACTGATTGAAGCCAATCGGGACAAAGTCGAAGCGATGGCGACAGCACTGCTAGAATATGAAACATTGGATGCCGACCAGCTCGACGATATTATGGCCGGTAAACCGCCACGTTCGCCCAAGGTCATCCAATCGAGTAAAGATGTCCAGCCACCTCATGATGCGGCGCCGACAGCATCGGAAACTCCATCAGCTCCTCAGCCGGCGCCGGGAGCTTGAAAAACTGAGAAGGATGATTTAAGGGAAGGGGCGGCATGTTTTGGCGCCTCGAGATATTTCTAATTCCCTTTTCATTTTTTACCTTTATCTAATTGCATGTTTCTCCACTGTGGCTCATTCAAGCTGGACATGTCCCGCACTTTGGTTATGGGCATCGTCAATATCACCCCCGACTCATTTTATGATGGCGGGCATCATTGGCAACGTGATGCAGCGTTAGTTCATGCGCACCAAATGATTCAAGAGGGTGCCGATCTACTTGATATAGGCGGTGAATCCACGCGTCCCGGTGCGTTATCGATCAGCGCGCAAGAAGAGTTGGATCGCATCATGCCGGTGATTGAAGGCTTGCACGGTGCCCCGGTTCCTCTTTCAGTGGATACCTATAAAACAGAAGTGATGCGCTCGGCATTGGCGGCAGGAGCGAGTATGATCAATGACATCAACGCGCTGCAACAACCGGATGCGCTGGCCGTTGTGGCTGCAAGCGATGCAGCAGTGTGCCTGATGCACAAGCAAGACCCACCCCAGACTATGCAGCAACCGCACTATCAGGATGTAGTGGCAGAAGTACTTCAATTCCTGCGTTCACGTATATTATCCGCGCAAAAGGCAGGTATCGTGCGGGAACGCATCATGGTTGATCCGGGCTTTGGTTTTGACAAAAACTTGGCGAACAATCTCGCCCTGTTAAGGCATCTGGATGAATTTTCCGTACTGGGTGTACCACTACTAGCTGGGATCTCACGTAAATCCATGTTGGGGACAATTACTGGTCAAGACGTAGAGCACCGCGTACATGCCAGCGTAGCGGCTGCGTTGCTGGCAGTAATGCGAGGAGCATGCATGGTGCGCGTGCATGATGTGCGTGCCACAGTAGATGCTTTGAAAGTTTTGAATGCTGTGAAAGGAGTCGACTTGTGAGCAAAAAATTTTTTGGTACGGATGGTGTGCGTGGGCGGGTGGGTGAATATCCTATTACGCCGGAATATGTTATGCACCTAGGCTATTCCGCAGGCAAAGTGCTGGCTTCCGCAGATTGGCATTTATCACAGGGTGAAAATCCCGGAGTACTGATTGGCAAGGACACGCGTATTTCTGGATATCTGCTTGAATCGGCTTTGCAGGCGGGTTTGATTGCTGCTGGGGTAGACGTTTATCTGGCCGGGCCGGTGCCAACGCCTGCAGTAGCTTATTTAACCCGTGCATTACGTTTGCAGGCTGGCATCGTGATTTCCGCGTCGCATAATCTGTTTGAGGATAATGGCATCAAGTTTTTTTCCAGCCAAGGCAGCAAGCTGGCCGATGAAACGGAATACGCCATTGAAGCCAGGCTGGAAACATCAATAGAAACCATGCCTTCGGCTAAGCTGGGTAAAGCCAAACGCTTATCAGATGCAGCAGGCCGTTATATTGAATTTTGCAAGAGTAGCTTTCCTTACGACTTAGATCTGCGCGGCCTGAAATTGGTGGTGGATTGCGCGCACGGTGCTTGCTATCAGATTGCCCGACATGTTTTCCACGAGCTGGGTGCAGATGTTGTAGCTATCGGTGTGCAACCGGATGGTAAAAATATCAACGCTGGCTATGGCGCGACTGCCCCGGCTAATTTGCAGCAAGCCGTTAAAGATCATCATGCCGATCTGGGTATTGCCCTCGATGGTGACGGCGACCGCTTGGTGATGGTGGACGCGGATGGATGTTTGTACGATGGCGATCATCTTCTCTATATTATTGCCAAACACCGCCATGTGCAGGGCACGCTCAAGGGTGGAGTGGTGGGGACACTAATGACCAATCTGGCTTTCGAGCATGCCATGCAACGCATGCACGTTCCTTTCGCGCGCGCCAAGGTAGGTGATCGTCATGTGATGGAAACGATGTTGCAACAAGGCTGGCAACTTGGCGGTGAAAATTCTGGCCACATCATTTGTCTTGATAGGCACACCACGGGTGATGGCATCATCTCCGCCTTGCAAGTATTGCATGCACTTCGCATTAACCAGCAGACCCTGGCTCAAGCTGTTTCAGATTTGACACTGTATCCCCAAATATTGCTGAACGTGCGAGTTGCCAGAGGGGCTGATTGCTCTGCGCATGCCAGCATACGTGAAGCGGTGACGGCTGCTGAAATGGCGCTCGATGGTTGTGGTAGAGTATTGCTGAGGCCTTCTGGAACCGAACCGTTGTTGCGTGTGATGGTAGAAGGCGAGGACGGCGAAAAAGTGCGGCATTGGGCGGAAACTATCGCACAAGCCGTACGAGAAGTGGCACAGAAAACTTGATAGAAGTACTTGTTAAAAATATTGAATTTTGTAATTTCGAAGTGTCAACACCACACGCATAAGGATTGCAAAAGCTTTTTGCATGTGAGTAGCGATGGGAGCCTAATCTAACGAATTAGCTAGATTAGCTGCCTGGTTGCGGAGGTTGTTTTGCGCTTGTATCAACTATATTTTTTTTTGTAACATTTTCGGTGTTCACCGCAAGCGGTTTGTCTTCTCCATGACTGGCCGGCGTTAGCTTGAAATTCCGCGACAAAGTTTGCGCTTTTAGTATTTCAGCTGCATTCATGAGATTTGCCACATTATTTCGCCCAGAAATGCCGGGTTCATAGCCTTGTGCGGATGCGAGGTTATACCAGACGTAAGCCTGCATCAGGTCACGTTGGAGGCCTTCACCGGTTTTGTATAATGTTCCCAGCTGATACTGGGCTTCAGGGTGACCTTTGTGGGCTGCTTTTTCAACCCATTGAGCAGCAGCGGTGAAGTCCTGCAATACACCTCGTCCATTTCTATAAAGCAGACCAAGATTGAACTCCGCCCCTGCATGCCCTTGTTTGGCGGCTAGATCAAACCACTTCAGCGCTTCTTTGTAATTTATTGTGAATTCGCCACCTGGCATGTACATAAGCCCCGCAGCATATTGATCATCCGCTTTACCCTGATTTGCTTTTTCAAGAATAAGTGTTCTGCTTGGCTTTATCTCATGGGCGATAAGTGAAGCAGTGATGGTAGGGTCAGGTTTGGATAGTAGATAAATCGAGATAAGAAAACCTACGCAGGCAAGCAAACCTAAGGTGGCAGTGACAGAAAGCTTGAAAACCCCACTGAATTTAAAGAATCGATGTTTGCAGTCACGGCAACGGTATGGCGCATAAAGCAAATGGTTCATGTGGTCTTCGCTTTTTTTCCACGAAGAACGACGCACGTTCATGCTTTCGCAACGCGCGCATTTCATTTGGTCAATGTCCAGTAGGTGTAAGGCTTGCCGACACTAGAACGATGATCCAATTTAAGGATAAATGCTAAAACCATAAATGTTGAAGTTGCGGATCGCACTATCAAAAGTACTTTGTGACAAGGTTGAATATTTTACACTAAATATCTTTTTTAATAACTGCCCCAGTCCTGTGCAATAACCTTCCTGGTTACACACAGAAGCTCTCTCTTATCACCTACACATATAACAAAAAATTTAGGCAAGATAAAAATATCTGGTAGCATTCGCATATATTTTTTTGTTTTCGATTTTCAAAGGAAAACAGTAGTTAGTCAACTAATTTAAGTACGTCGTTTATTGTTTAGCCTTTCAAGGCAGGCTTTGCGTTTTCGCTCCAGACGCCCCTTCCAATCACCTATACATTTTGTGGTCAACGACCATTGATGCAGGCTTGCTTGCGCTCATCACGTAATAATTGTGCTGGTTTTGGTCGCTCTTTTGGGCAATCCGAGCTTGACCTAAACCTGCTTATTTCAACCTGTAAAGTTGATATCGTTGCCCCTATATTTTTTCATCTATGCCCCTTTTACTGGGTCGTTCAAGTAGCTCCGATATTAGCGCAGCCCGCCACCTAAACTTTTTTACCAAATTTGCACTTTAAACTTGAATCCACCAGCCTAAGCGTGACAGGGGTTTTTGTTGAAAGTCTGATCGTTCAATCTTAAATACTCCTGATTAGTTACGTGCCTCAGTTGGGTGTAATTTTTTACGTACAGGCTCATGTGGTGAGCCACTGAGGGGCGAATAATAGGCGCATTTACCCAAGGAGATGCGTCATGGCAATGAACCGAGTTCAGTTTCAAAAGGGTATGTCGATGTCTG
>QFXJ01000020.1 GCA_003402375.1 Candidatus Nitrotoga sp. CP45 | reverse complement strand
GGGCAACCTGAAAACAGCTATCAGTGGAACCTACCATGCTTTCGATTTCCGTAAATACGCTGACCGTTACCTGGCCGAGGTTCAGTACCGTTTTAACCGCCGCTTCGATCTTGGCACCATCATCAAGCGCCTCGTTCGTGCTGCGGCGATTACAACCCCATGCCCTGAAGCTGCCATTCGGGCAGCTGAGGCATGTAACTAATCAGGAAAATATTACACTGGACAAGGCTTCTACTTGCGTGAAATGTAAAGAAAATGTTAGAGTCGCCAAGCTATAGCCTAGTGGTTGTCATTATAGTTTTACAGCTAGGACAATCTTACAGCTCGGACAATCGTAGATTAGTCAATGATAGTTCAAAAATGCCTACATCCTTGCGATTCGGGGTGGCGGCATTTGACCGATATTTTAATACCTTCTATACAACTTACATATTTTCTAAGGATATAACCATGTCTTGCCACACCACCGATTTTAAAGGCTCTGTCATTGACGCGCTACAAGAAGCAATTGAGCGACAAATCCCTAATTCACAGGCCGAGGTGAGTGGCGGTGGCGGACACTTTAGCATTAATGTGACATCACCCGCGTTTGCTGGCAAGAACATGCTTGAGAGTCAGCGGATGGTGTACAGTGCGATCGCTCATTTGATGGCGGGGGATGCAGCTCCCGTTCATGCAGTGGATAGTTTAAAAACAAAAATACCACCTGAATCGTCAAGCATGATTGTTTAGTGCAGGGCGGATCAAGATCTAACCGTTAATAGGGTTAGTCCCAATCTGATTTGACAATGCACTTGTAAAAGTGAGCGTTACCGAGTTTGGTATGGATGTCCAATCCGTCATCAAATTTAAAGAAAGGTACGCTTATGCTTCACACTAGCAACCCAATCATTAAACATAAAGCAGGATTACTCGATCTTACGTTAGAACTTCAAAACGTCTCTAAAGCCTGCAAGATTATGGGCGTGTCGAGAGAGTCGTCAGGATCAGCTTGCTTGCCAATATTTACGCGCGTCATCACGCCTATCGCGTGCGTTTAACAGGCTTGTTTCAGGATACATGCCAAGGGCAGTGCCTTGCGTTTGCCAGCAAAGCGGTAACCAAGACGCCAATACTTTGTTCTGTTCGGCTGAATTAGTAGATACATCCCGCCGCAGTTAATTTTTGGGGCTTATCTTTTGGTTTTGCGTTCTTAATTTCTATTGCTGTAAGTGCCATGATTTACTTAATTGACGGCATCGACTACTAATGGTCGGTCAGATACTGCCAGATATACCCTATTAATTGTTGCGGATAGCAAGGGAATAGTAAGGAATGCTGAGGTATTAGAAACCCCCGAAAGCATTATGCGGTGGGGGTTTTCTGGAAGTTTCAGGAACACCTAAAACTATAATTTGGTGGCCCGGGGCGGAATCGAACCACCGACACGAGGATCTTCAATCCACTGCTCTACCAACTGAGCTACCAGGCCATGCGAAGGTGCGCATTATAACGACAAAATGCAATTTAAGAAACCTTAGAATTGGATAACTTCATATAAGGCATACTATGTAGCAATGTCAGCGTTACTGCTTACAGTTTTCATAAACAAACCCTGCACAAGGCAGGGTTTGTCAGATTCAGCGGTAAATGAATCGCAACAATTACATCATCCCACCCATGCCGCCCATTCCACCCATGCCGCCCATTCCACCGCCACCTCCACCACCCAAATCAACAGCAGGCTTCTCTTCATATAATTCAGCCACCATACATCCAGTAGTCAGCATCAAGCCAGCGATAGAAGCAGCATTTTGCAACGCGATACGGGTAACCTTAGTAGGATCAACCACGCCCATTGCCAACATGTCGCCATATTGTCCGCTCGCGGCGTTGTAGCCATAGTTACCTTTGCCTTCCAACACCTTGTTGACCACTACCGAAGGCTCATCGCCAGCGTTATCCACGATGCAACGTAGTGGCGATTCCATGGCACGCAACACAATGGTAATGCCCGCGTCTTGGTCATGGTTGTCCCCCTTCAATTTTGCTACTACTGCCTTGGCACGCAACAATGCGACGCCGCCGCCGGGAACAATTCCTTCTTCCACTGCAGCACGGGTTGCATGCAGCGCATCTTCCACACGTGCTTTTTTCTCTTTCATTTCAACTTCAGTTGCAGCGCCAACTTTAATTACCGCCACACCGCCAGCCAATTTTGCTTTGCGCTCTACCAGTTTTTCTTTGTCATAATCGCTGGTTGCCTCCTCGAACTGTTTGGATATTTGAGAGATACGGCCCTGGATTGCTTCTTCATTACCTGCGCCATCAATAAGGATGGTATTTTCTTTGTTCACTTCTATACGTTTGGCTTGACCCAAATCCGCCAGAGTAGCCTTTTCAAGCGACAAGCCAACTTCTTCGGCAATCACTGTACCACCAGTCAGAATAGCAATGTCTTCCAGCATAGATTGACGCCTGCTGCCAAAGCCTGGAGCCTTAACCGCAACTGTCTTCAGAATTCCACGGATGTTGTTCACCACTAAAGTAGCCAGCGCTTCGCCATCTACATCTTCAGCGATAATTAACATCGGACGACCTGCCTTGGCAACTTGCTCCAGCAGCGGCAACAGATCACGAATGTTGGAGATTTTTTTGTCGTGTAACAAAATGTAGGGATTATCCATCACTACATTTTGCTTCTCTTGGTCGTTAATAAAATATGGCGACAGATAGCCGCGATCAAATTGCATACCCTCGACTAATTCAAGTTCGTTATCGAGCGATTTACCATCCTCAACGGTGATTACCCCTTCTTTTCCTACCTTATCCATCGCGTCAGAAATAATCTTGCCAATGTTGGTGTCAGAGTTGGCAGAAATTGAACCAACTTGAGCGATTTCGGTAGAGGTAGTGCAAGGCTTGGACAGCTTCTTTAATTCTTCTGCGACAGCTGAGACTGCTTTATCAATACCGCGCTTCAGATCCATTGGATTCATACCGGCAGCAACAAATTTCATGCCTTCCTGTACGATGGACTGTGCCAACACGGTCGCAGTAGTTGTGCCGTCACCCGCTACGTCAGAGGTTTTAGAAGCTACTTCCTTGACCATTTGCGCGCCCATGTTCTCGAACTTATCCTTCAGTTCGATTTCCTTGGCGACAGACACGCCATCCTTGGTAATTGTGGGCGCGCCATAAGAGCGCTCCAACACTACGTTACGACCTTTTGGGCCAAGAGTTACTTTGACCGCGTTGGCTAAAATGTTAACACCCGCAACCATTTTGCTGCGTGCACTATCATGGAATTTCACGTCTTTTGCTGCCATGTTTCTTTCTCCTAGAGTTATTTGGTTTCTTCACTTCGGTCTTTACCGAAGGTCACCTCATCCTGCCGAAGGGCAGGATAGACCGTATATCTGAAATTAAGCTTCGATTACGCCAATAATTTCTTCTTCATGCATAGTTATGTATTCTTGGCCTTCTATCTTAAAAGTCTGACGGGCATGTTTGCCGAACAAAACCTTATCGCCAACTTTTACAGACATTGGGAGTAATTTGCCGTCATCCCCGTATTTACCGTTGCCTACAGCGACGATTACGCCTTGATCAGGCTTTTCTGTAGCGGCGTCAGGAATCACAATTCCGGACGCAGTCTTACGTTCTTCTTCCATGCGCTTGATAACGACACGATCATGCAAAGGACGGACCAACATGTTTTATTCTCCTTAAAACAAACAATTAACAAAATAACCACATCTCTATTTAGCACTCGATGCCAGAGAGTGCTAATAATAAGGGCGGAGCGCACTTATTTCAAGAGCACAACGAAAATTTCGTTAATGTAAGGTTACGAAAAAAGGTGACGGGTGACTTGAAATGCGACTGAGCTTTGAGCAAAACTGGAATACTGCGAATTGCAGAAGAAGAAGGCATACCACCGATCGCACAGGCAATCATGAGATGATAGCGAGACTGGTCAGACTGTGATCGAGCAAACCTGTCCCCGGTGTCGCACAGAGAGTACGTGGTTTTGTCGATGACTCGATCAGTGATAGAAGCGAAAGCCTCACTAAGAATTTGGATGTATGGCAGTAATCTTCACCTTCTCAAAATCATTGATTGAAAGTTTGGCAAAAAATAGGTGTCCATGTATGTCGGGGGTGCTTACTTTGTTATAAAGGAAGAAGATTGTGTGGCTATGCGTTTGCTTGCAACAGATCAATATAACCGTCTGTGTACCATAAATAAAGCAATTCGAAAGCTTCTTCCGATAGACCCGCAGTGGAATCGAGCTTACGCGTATCGGCAAATGTACGTAATTCCCGATAGGCCAATTTACTGACGGTGTGCACTATACCGTTAATGAACACCGTGCCGTTATGACACAACATTTGTGTTTTCAGAGCCATCACCACGCTGCGGGTTAGTGTTACTTGTTTGAAGCGAGCGCGACTAAGTGGTTTCGTAGGCGGATCAAAAAATATATGCGGCTTAGGGTCGCTGAGATAGCTGCCGAGAAAATTGGCAATATCGCGCTTGGTCCATTGTGCCCGCCGAATGATCTGCTCTACCTGGCGAAGCATATCCGACCCAATTTCCGAGGGATGGCGTTGAATTTTTAGGTCTGGATCGGCGTACATGCCATCCAAACAAATTTTATCCTGCAAGTAAACCAGAAACTGTTCTGCCAGTTCCTGATAAGTCGGGGTGCGGAAACCAATGGAATATGTCATGCAATCGCTCTCGGCGATGCCATTATGGGCATAATGCGGCGGCAGATAGAGCATATCGCCTGGCGCTAGCACCCACTCTTCTTCTATTTGGAAGTGTTTTAGAATCCTCAATGGCGCGCCTTCTACCAGTGAACGATCCTGCTGCGCGGAAATTTGCCAGCGACGATGGCCTTTGCCCTGCAAAAGAAATACATCATAAGAATCGAAGTGCGCGCCCACGCCCCCTCCTTTGGGAGCATAGCTCACCATTAGATCATCCAAACGCGCATGCGGTATGAAGCTGAAATTCTTTAATAGCGCGGTGGCTGTTGGCAGGTGCTGATTCACTCCTTGCACTAGTACAGTCCATCCACTTTTCCCCAAGCTATTGAACTTTGTCGTTTTGAAGGGACCATTTTGCACGTGCCACTGACCGTGCCGTTGGGTTACGAGACGAGACTGCACATCCTCAGTGCAAGCCAAGGTAAATAATTCTAATGGGTCAAGCAACCCATTAAATTTGGAAAATGCTTGGCGGATGAGCAAGGGCTTTTTTTGCCAGTAATCGCGTAAAAACTCCTCTATCGTTAACCCACCAAGCATGGAGGAATTGATTTTCATAATCGATATTATTATACCTACACCAACGGACACAAAAATACTTTCGTTCAAATGAAACTATAGACTCGGCCCGATTTATCCGTGAGTCACCCAGTTTAAATTGCTCATAGAACTTGTATTTATTGACTTGCACGAGTGTCTCTCATACATGAGTCGCGGATAAATCAGGCCGGATCAAT
>QFXJ01000019.1 GCA_003402375.1 Candidatus Nitrotoga sp. CP45 | reverse complement strand
GGGCAACCTGAAAACAGCTATCAGTGGAACCTACCATGCTTTCGATTTCCGTAAATACGCTGACCGTTACCTGGCCGAGGTTCAGTACCGTTTTAACCGCCGCTTCGATCTTGGCACCATCATCAAACGCCTCGTTCGTGCTGCGGCGATTACAACCCCATGCCCTGAAGCTGCCATTCGGGCAGCTGAGGCATGTAACTAATCAGGATCATTTATAAACGCGAGCGTTTTTATCCTGATTGTTTTTCATCCTGGTTAGCGCTGTTAATTCTTGATTAATTAATTCGTGGGCCCATACTAAACTGCCAAGCTCTGATTTACGCTACAACGCCATCAACAGGCAGTTCAAACCAGAACTCACTTCCCACACCTATAGTGCTTTTCACACCGATCTTACCGCCCATCTGTTCTATTAGTTTTTTGACTGTCACCAGGCCGATACCTGTTCCTTCGACTGCACTGTTTTCTTGCCCAAGACGATTAAATGGCTGAAACAATTGCGCAAGTTTTTCCGGGGATAATCCCTCGCCGGTATCCTTAATACTGATGCGAAATTGTTTCAGGGTATTTGTGGTGCATGTCACCTCAACTATTCCAGGCTCGCGGTTATATTTAATCGCATTGGACAGTAGATTAATCAATACTTGCTTTACTCGAGTTGGATCGGCATAGACAAAAAATGAAATGTCGAGCTGAGGGAAATTTATTTTGATGTCACGCTGTTCCGCTTGCGGTTCTATCATGGTTTTGCATTCGAGCAGAATTTCTTGCAGCGACATAAGCTCTGGTGACAGCGCTACCTTACTGGACTCGATTGAAGCGAGGTCAAGGACTTCATTGATCAAATCCAGCAAATACCATCCGCCATGAAGAATTTCTTGAATCTTGATCATTTGAGTAGGAGTTGGCGCGGGTGGATCCAACTCTAACAATTGAGCGTAACCGAGAATGGCATTGAGCGGAGTACGCAGTTCATGGCTCATGCTGGAAAGAAAATCCGATTTTGCACGATTCGCTTTCTCTGCTGCAATTTTGGCGTTTCTTAGTTCGGGCTATGACTCAGTGGGTTACAACACAATCGCCTCCTCTAACGGGGGAAATGGTCAGCCATTTTGGATATAGCTCACCATTTTTGCGTCGACCCCATACTTCTCCTTTCCATGTCCCTGTGCGTTGAACGGTCTCCCAAATCGCGCTGTGGAAATCGTCGTCGTGTAGGCCTGACTGGATCAGACGCGGAGTCTGACCCACAGCTTCCTCAGCGGTATAGCCGTTGGTCTCGACAAATGCCTTATTGACTCGCAAGATTACGCCGTTAACATCGGTGATAATCAAGCTTTCTTGCGACTCAAAGGCAACGGAGGCGATGCGAAGATCCACTTCGGCCTGTTTGCGTGCCGTAATGTCTCGCGAGAGAACAATGAAGCGTTTATCCTGACTGTTACTTTCGCACTTGAATGCCACTGAGAATTCGAACCAATGCTCACCTTGTTGCAGGGGCAGGCAAATTACCTTTCCAGTTGACCGACCTTGTTCCGAGGCTTCTTGTAGAGCTGACATACATATCTTTGCTGCTTCCGGCGGAAGAACTTCAAAGATGGTCTTGCCTAGAAGTAGATCAGGAGATGCCGCCAGCAAATCGGTACGGTATGCATGATAATTATAATACCGCCCATCCATTCCAATCTCAAATAACAAATCAGGTATAGCATCGAGAGTGGCTTGCAGCTCAATATTTGTCGCGAGAATTTCTGCCTCCGCTTGCTTAAGCTTGGTGATGTCAGTCAGGACTGTACGTACCACTGATTTTTCACCATCATTTTTCAGAAGCAAGCAATGCAATAATCCCAAAAATCTTGATCCGTCGTTTCGCTGGAATTGAAGTTCACATTCTTCTTTATGACCATGTTTTAGAACAGACAGAAAGTAACGATGCCATCGGTCACGATCTTGAGGGGCAACAAAAGAGGCAAAGCAGTGGTGCCGCAACTTGCCGCGCTCCATTCCGAGGAGCGCGGCCCCGGTAAGATTGATTTCGTTGATAATAGCATCGTGGCTAAGGGTGATATAACCAACAGGGGAAAAGTCATAAAAATCTACGTAGAGGTCGCGAAATTTTTCTAGTTCGACCTGCGCCTGCTGCAACGCCTCGTTCTGTATCTCCAATTCAATCTGATACACCTGGAGCTCATGCAGAAGTTCCTCGGTAGAACGCGGAGTCCCTTTCCGCCGCTGCAACACTGACAAGTCGTATCTTGGCTTTAGAGCGCCCTTGAACCGGATCGTCTGAATTCTTCTTGCTCATGTACGCTCCTGACAGCCTGGATAAACCAAACTTACGTAGGGGCGAATTATTCGCTAATTTTCGCCCATTTAGTACGTATTCTAACTGAGCGGATTCACTTTTCTGAAAAATAAATTGATTAGATAAAACCCGCAGCCTCCCATACAGGAGCATCCGACACTGCCACCTGATTGCGCCCAGCATGCTTGGCATTATAAAGAACCTTGTCTGATGCCTCGATTAGTTTGGTAGCATCGCGAAACTGTGATACATCGGCGATCCCACAGCTAAATGTAACGGTAAATTCTTTTCCATCCGACAGATGACGCAACTGGGAGAAGTCCTGGCGGATAGCATCCAAAACTTGTAGTGCCGCCGCCCGATCGGCATTGACCAGGATTACCGCAAATTCTTCGCCTCCATATCGTCCGACCAAGTCACTCGCGCGCAACCGTTGTTTAAGCAAACGCGCAAGGCTTTTAATTACACGATCCCCAATAGGATGGCCATAGGTGTCATTGATCTGCTTGAAGTGATCAATGTCTATCATCGCAAAGGCCAAGGGTGTTCCATACCGTTTTGACCTAGCAACTTCGCGATCCAACTCATCCTTTATAGCAGTGTGATTGAACAAACCGGTCAAGCTGTCACGCAGTACGAGGGAACGCAAAATGAGAGAACGCCGAATACGGCTATTCACGGAAGAAATCAGATGTTGCGGTAGTATGGGCTTGGCGAGAAAATCGTCACCACCCAAACTCATAGCGACCAACTGCTTATCGAGATCAATTTCGGCAGAAAGAAATACGATCGGAATGCTGACGAAGGCATCAAGTTGTCGAATGACCTTAGCTAAATCCATCCCATTGCATTTCGGCATATAAAGATCGATCAAGATCAGGTCTGGAGCAAACTCAAGCAAGGCTTTGATCACATTTAGCGGGTTGTGAACTGCCTTTGTCACCATTCTGGCCTGTTCCAGTACTTCGCTGTAATAGGTAGTAGTGTCTACGGAATCATCAACAATCATGACACGATATGGCAAAGTTGTTAAAGTCGAGGCCACAGAGTCAAGTTTGTCAATTAGTTTGCCAATATTTACCGGTTTGCTTAAATAGGCAATGCCGCCAGCACGTGCCGCTTCAAGTCTTATTACAAATTCATTGTGCGCAGAGATAAAAATGACAGGGAAAGGCGTTTCCCGTCCTTGTTGAATTTCTTTTATGACCTCAATCCCACCCAAGCTATTATCGGGGAAAGCTATGTCCGTCAGTATCACCACATCAGAAGTTCGCTGCATGACAGACCGGAAGTCCGCCAACGTATTGAACACAGTGACTTCATAGCCAAAGTAGCCGAGTTGAACTTTCAGTTCCTCTGCTTGTTCAGAATCATCCTCCAATACAAAAATACGACGAGGAATCAGAGCGTCGGGGTTGGGGGGCACACCTACAACCAAACTAGCCTGCTCGCTAAGCAAAGCCTCTCTGTAACAAGCCGCTTTATTTAACTCACTCATTAATTTATGTATATATTGACGTTGATCTTCACTCAATGCTGTTTTTTCCTGGGCAATCTGGTTTAGATGTTCTTCCAGATTGCGCGCCACGTCACTGAGCAAAGCAAACCCGAAGGTCTTACCCGATCCGGTCAGACTATGCACCATGTGGTGCAAGGTTTGAAATCCCTCCTCGTCCCAACTATCTTGGGGCAACTGCTCCCACACCTGCTCGATGTGTTTGAGTTTTTCAGGCAATTGTGCGGCGTAGGTATCGCATAGGAATTCTAGCTTTGTTTGCAGTTCGGTCGGATCAGTCATGATAACGCTCCCATATATCCTGCACCTTGCTTGCTAGAAGCATCGGGTCGAAAGGCTTGGGAATGACATCGACTACTCCAAGCTCCTTGTAGCCTGCAACCTCACCGGGCTGAATCTTGGCGGTCATAAAAATTACCGGTGTGTGGGCAAATTGAGGCAGCGCACGCAGCAATTTGAGCGTGCTCGGCCCATCCATACCCGGCATCATCACGTCCAGCAAAAACAATTGTGGTTGGAATCCGGGTGCCCGCTGTAGAGCTTCATCGCCCGAGCTGCATATCTCCACGGTATACCCGCCCAGCGCTTCCAAGGCGAGTCGCGCCACCATTTGGATATCTGGCTCATCTTCCACGTACAAAATACGCGTCAACTTGTCTGTCATTGCTTTCCCTTTCTCTTGATAGACATCGCTATATTGTCCAAGACGCTGGCAGGATTAAGGGGCTTGACCACGAAGCCATCCGCCCCTTTTTCTATCGCCTCACGAACTTTGTCCATGGTTGCCGCAGCACTCACCATCAGCACAATTGTCACCGGGCTTATTTTGCGAATTTCTTCCAGCGCTTGCAAACCATCCATTTTCGGCATATTGATGTCAAGCAACACCAAGCCGGGTTTTTTCCTGGCACATAGTGAGATTGCTTCTTGGCCGTTGGATGCTTCGCCAATCACAGGATAGTCTTCGCTACGCAGGATGTACTTCAGCATCTCCCGCATCATACTGTCATCATCGACCACTATTACAGAAAGTTTTTTTAATTTCTCCATGTTATTCAACCCCGATCAATCGTTTTATGGTTGCCAGCAATTGTGCATCGCTGGTGCGCGATTTCACCATCACGGAAGCCACGTTCTGAATTTCCTCTCGCTCAATTTCACGGGCTGAAAATACCATCACCGGAATCGGCGGCGTCGCGCCATTCAATATTGATAGAAGCTCCTGACCCGAACCATCCGGCAAGGTGAGATCAAGAATCACCAGGTCGTAACGGCACTGGTCAAGCAAGCGCCTCGCGTCGGCAAGCGTTCCTGCATGATCCAGATCCGCCATATCGTCTACAAGGCCACGCATTACTTTAAAGATATCCTGATCGTCTTCGACATGCAGCACCCGGGGGCGAATGCCGGAAAACCGCCCAACTGCACGTCTTATCGCCAACACTATCTGCTCTTTGTCAATCGGCTTGGCGATCCAGTCAATCACGCTGTATACCTCGCTGTTCAATGCCAGACTGCCCTCAATCACCTTGGCCGATACCACTACGATCGGTAATGTGGCGGTTTTTTCCTCCATGCGCAGCTGTCGGATAAAGGCGGAGCCATCCTGATCAGGCAAAGACAGATCGAGTGTCATGGCAGCGTAGTGACTTTGATCCAGCATATGTTTTGCCTGTGCCGTATCGTAGGCGATATCAACCAAGAACCCATCCTCTTCCAGCATAGACTGCAGCAGCGAAGAAATGAACCTATCGTCCTCACAAATGAGTATACGTTTGCTTTTTTCTTCAATCTTGTCAAAAGCGGAGTTGACTATCTCTTCCTCTAGCGGAAATTCGATAAAGAAAGTAGTCAGGACATTTGGCTCTGAAGTGAAACCAATATTACCCCCCATCTTTTCAACAATCGCCCGAGTGATGGCGAGTCCCAAGCCCGTGCCACCTTTCTTGCGGGTATCAGAGGAATCGCCTTGGGCAAACTTCTGGAAAATCTGGCTACGGAGTTGCTGAGAGATGCCGCTGCCATGATCCTTCACGGCCACGCGAACACAGTTGCCACCGTCCATAACGGCCACCGTCACCTTGTCTCCCGCGAACGTAAATTTGGCGGCATTGGAGAGCAGGTTGGCCAAAACCTGCATCAAGCGGTTGGCATCCACGTTCACCATGATGCCCGGCAGATCGTTTTCTAATTCGTAGCTCACATTTAACTGCTCACCGTAAGCGTAGTTGGCTTCCAACGCCTGATGCAAAAGTGGCATCAGTTCAACCGGTTTGCATTGAATATCCATCTTGCCCGCCTCGATTTTTTCCATATCGAGGATGTCATTGACTAGTAGAATAAGGCGTTCGCTATTCTTGTGCGCAATGTCCACCAGCATCTTGGCTTGCGGGGGCAATTCACCCGCCACCCCACCGGCGACTAGCCCGAGCGAGCCGCGAATTGAGGTCAGTGGCGTGCGCAGCTCATGACTGACGGTGGAAATAAACTCATTTTTCATGCATTCGATTTTTTGACGCTCGGTGATATCCTGAATAATAGCGACAAATACGGGCGGGCTTTCCTTGGCGGATAAGTGCAAGTGGATCTCTATGGGGTAAAGACTCTTATCCTTCCTTTGGTTCTCAGCCTCGTAAATCACAACGTTCTGCGTTCCAAGCCTCAGAGGGCTGATTCGCTGCTCGAATATTTCATGCGTAAGATTGGGCTCAAGGTCTAGCACTGTCATTTCCTTGAGTTCATCCATGGAGTAACCCAAGTTGCGTTGCGCCCCAGCGTTGACCATGGTGAAATGTAATGTCTGCGCATCGAACACATAAATTTCGTTCGATGACTTGTCGAGAACACGCCCTAAGCGAGTCAATTCGTGCTCGGCTTGTTTGCGCGAGGTGATATCACGAAGAAACGCATTGAAAAATAACTCATCCCCGCTGCCAATGGGCACAACTGCCAGTTCAATAGGGAATTCCCTGCCATCGGCTCGCATGGCAAAGACTTCAATATGCTTTGACAGTATAGAAGCTATGCCAGTTTTAAGAAAACGTTCGAGTCCGTGGTTGTGGACACCGCGTAACAGGGGGGGGATAATTAAATTGGAGAGGAGTTTCCCCACAGCGTCGGCACGTGAATAGCCGAAGATTCTTTCGGCCTGTGTGTTCCATTCAATCACAAGACCGTCGGTATCCATACTGACGACCGCGTCTAACGCTGCATCCATAATCGTTCGAATTTGCATTTCTCTACTATGACCTTGGTCGATCACTTTGATTAAACTATCATATATTTCCTTCATGGCTTTCATCAGCTGTCCAATTTCATTTGTTGAGCGGACTTCGATTTTCTGCGTCAAATCGCCTGCGGCAATGAACTGAGCAATCCTCACTGCCTCCTCCAGCGGCCGTGAAATGGCACGGACAAGCAGAAAGCCAATCCAGATAGCTAATCCCAGGCCAATGAGTGCTGTAGCGATGATAGTGTTGCGAATAAAATCGTAGCGACTACGAATCTCATCATTTATCTCCTTTGCCATAGTCAATTGCAGCTGTCCAAGTGTCTTGATACCGTTCCCAACTGGTTCATAAAGGGGGCGGATATTTTCCACGACGATTCGATTTGCTTTATTAAGGTCGTTTGCCCGCAAAGCAGCTACCGCTGGAATCAGACCCTGAGTAACTAATTGATTACGGTCATCGATAAATTTCGCCGCCAATATCTTTTCCTCGGGCGTGAAATAGGTGGCCATATAGGCTTCCAATAATTTCTCGATTTGCGCAATATTTTTTTCGACCTTGGCGGTATTGAGGTTAATAAAATCTGGAGTCGGCGTCACCAGGCTGGCCGTTATGGCGATGCGGTTTTGCAATATCAGCGATTCAATACTTGTTAGCTGATCGAGCGCAAGGAGGCGGTCATCATAAATGGTTCGCAGGCTGTCTTGACTACTTTTCATCTCAAACACGGCAATCGACCCGATTCCCAACAAGGTGATTGCCATGAAACAAATGATAAAGATCAAGCGTGATTTAATAGTCAAATTTTTAATCATATTTTTTACACGGGTAAGCGAGATTATCTATAATTTCTACGTGCAAAGTCTGTTGTGCTACCGCACGAAGCCTTAAACCCCAATGCTTCGAAGCCCGGCATAATCGGGATGCCAAATTCGGCACTTAACCCCTTGGCGCCTGCGATTATTTCCTGCGTATCAGAAATGTCGGCCAGGGTGCTCTTGTGCATCACGTCGGCAGTGGCATAGTTCAGCATGCGTTCCGCACCGACATTGAAGATTTGAATGACGCCCTTGGTATCAATGGCAATAATCGAGAAATTGGGGCTATTGAAAATCGCGCTTTGCAGAGCACCCTTTTTTACCAGGGCTTCTTGACGTCTGGATTTAGTCGTACCGCCCAAAGTACCCTTGGGGCGATTTAAAATCGGAAGATCGCTGATTTTTCCTGTCAATGTTAACCTCTGTAAAAATGCATGCTATGGCATTGGTCATTACAAAGAATCACTATAAATTCAATATACGCGCTATCTGCACAGAACTTCATTGATTTTTGCTGATTTGGTCTCATGAGCATAAGTAGTATGCTTTAGGAAAATTTATAATAATCAAGTTATGCGTGAGGTATTAATTCGGCAATAAATTGTTGAACTTAAGCCGCATATTTTACTGGAACATGCTCGAAGTAATTTTTTACACGCTCGGTGATTTCTATAGCTTGCACATGTGACGTGTAGTCCCGCGATTTGACTATACGCCTGCGCCTTTCGGCTCGTGTGCTTCCCCTGGTCGTTCCAGGCACAATCTGTCAACGTATCATATTGATACGGCCAAGTGAAGTTTAAAGTGGGAGGTACTGTCACTGTGCGGTTTGACTGGCAGATAAGTTCAAACATATCTTGGCCGGATCAATAGTTATTGATCCGGCAATAAATTGTTGTACTTAAATCACATCCTTTACAGGAGCATGCTCAACATATTAATGCCCCCGGCTTTGCCGGGGGATACTTACTTAAGTTCAATATTTAACGGCCGAATCAATAATTTCAATATTTAACGGCTGAGTCGATAACCCGGTCTGTATTAATTATAGACTCGGCCCGATTTATCCGTGAGTCACCCAGTTTAAATTGCTCATAGAACTTGTATTTATTGACTTGCACGAGTGTCTCTCATACATGAGTCGCGGATAAATCAGGCCGGATCAATAGATTCGATTCGTATTAGGAATGCAACTTTTAGTGCGGGAATTATTTGTAGATTGATTAACAAATGCATTCGTTATGGTGATTTGATAGTTGATACCATTAATCGATAATGCTTTATCAATTTGATGGTAAATGCAAAGTAATTGCGATGAGTGCCTCGGCTACGCCTAATTTCGTAGTAAATTATGGTCTATCTATACTATTTTTTTTCAGGCGTAGAATTCAAAAATTGCATAAAATGTGATGTGTTCTATGAAAAAATGGATGGAGATACAGAGGTAAGTGAACATAAAAAATTTAATGGAATGTCCCGCTTCTGTGATTGACAAGCAAGGCAAGCTATGGTCATGCCGATGAAATTCTTAATCTGATAAAGGAGTTGAAATGAAAATTGCAAAAGACACTGTTGTATCGTTGCGTTATGAGTTATTTGATGCAAACGGCAGCCTATTGGAAAAGACAGAAGACCCCATCAGCTATTTACACGGTGGCTATGACGGTATATTTCCGACCGTGGAAGAGGCGCTACAGAACAAAGACATAGGTGCCGAGCTTAAAATCACGATGTCACCGGATGATGCTTTTGGAGAGTATGAGCATGATTTAGTGCGCGTTGAGCCGCGCGATTTGTTCCCGGATGAAATTGCCATTGGTATGCAGTTCGAGGGAGGGGTGGAAGATGGCGATGATGACGATTACTCGCTCTACACTGTTGTTGATGTAACCGATACCGAAGTGACCGTAGATGGTAACCACCCACTTGCTGGCAAAACGTTAAACTTTGTAGGTATTGTTACCAATGTACGCCCAGCTACTGCCGAAGAGTTGGAACATGGTCATACGCATGACGAAGGTGGGCATCACCACTAATGCAGAATTATTCTGCAATATATTGTTGCGAAAAATTTTTCTTGTCGGATTGGGGCGTGATATTTTTCACTTTATATTCATGCTGTTGTATAAGGTAAAAATTTGTTACCCTAAACCGATTCGGCTTCGGCGAAATGTGTTTATATCGAGGAATTCGAAGCCCGCATTGCTCGTTTTTCGATTGTTTGCTTAAAGAATTGCGGAACGAGTGGTTATAGACGCTCCATTATCGCTTTGGCGCACAAGTTTTGGGACGACTGCTTCATACTCATACATAGTGAACATTACCGGGATTTCGCCACCGGCGCATGAAGCTTTTTCTGCGTAGCGCAATATTTTTTATGAATTAAGGTACTGATTTGTTGCGGTATCATTGCGAAATCAGCGTGATCCAAATATTTTCAAATTTTATGGTTTGCGATAGCCCGCTTTTCGCTTGCCTACAATGGAGTTTTTTCCATGTTAAATTTGGTGTCGACTGATGGGTGCTACACCTATGCAGATTCAAGAATTAACTTACCTTCATTGGCAGAATGACCATCTGTTGTCCGCGCAAGTGAAAGTGGCGCTGCATGGTCAGTGCGGTCTGGTTATGTAGCCAGCGCACTAACGTGTTGTCGTTTACGAAAATTAGTTTGGTGGCAAAGCAAACACTGTTCGGATATTCGGTCATGACTTCTTGAACTAAATTATCCAATACCATCACCGGGTCGGTGCCATAAGCTAGTACGTCAGCTCGCGTTGAGACTCTGGCTGCGGGAAAATCCAGTGTGTTTTGGGAATTGTCTTGACAATATCCATTGGTCAGTGTATAAGACTTGCTGGCGTTTGATTCAAAGTTTTTGCGATACTGGTTTTTTCCATGTGCAATCTTCGATTCAAATAGTTTCGCGGGGGGTTTCCCCGTTTTTAGTTAAGGAAGTAATACACATGGCAACTGGTACAGTAAAATGGTTCAACGACGCAAAAGGTTTTGGTTTTGTTACTCCGGATGATGGCAGCGAAGATTTGTTTGCACATTTTTCCGCAATTAACATGAGTGGCTTCAAGTCTCTTCAAGAGGGCCAAAAGGTTACCTTTGAAGTGACACAAGGTCCTAAAGGTAAGCAAGCATCCAATATTCAAGCTCCTTAATCGGTTCTTGATTTAATAAAAAGGCCCGGCATGAAACTGCCGGGCCTTTTTATTTCTGGAAGGTAATCCCTGTAAACTAATTCTTACAGTGCAAGCTTGGGGTAGGGCAGCCATCCAACATTTCTGCGCAGGTAGTGAGGATGATATGATTAGGCACATTACTACTGTGCCTAATCATATCGAATAAACTAACCCTGCAACATCCGTACTCCCCATGCCACGCCAAATCCCGTCACTTCGCTCGCTATTATGCCCAGGCCGCCTTCGCAACGGCTGGCGGATAAATCCACATGCAGCCAAGGAGTGTCATCGACAAAGTGCTTGAGAAAACGGGTTGCCAAGATGTGATCGGCCTCGCCGTCCAGCGTGCATTGCTTGATGTCAGCTACTTTTGAGTCCAGAGTGGCTTCATAGTCGTCATCCAGCGGGAAGGCGCATAGACGCTCGCCGCTTTGCTTGCCTACACTGACCGCACGCTGTAACAGCTCATCGCGGTTGCCCAGCACGCCGCTGTAGCGCGCGCCTAAAGCCACGGCCATGCTGCCGGTCAGAGTGGCGAAGTCAATTATCAGATCTGGTTTGGCGCGTGCCGCCAGCGTGAGTGTGTCGGCTAGCACCATGCGTCCTTCGGCATCGGTGTGAATAATTTCGATTGTGGTGCCGTTCAGCGCAGTCACGATATCGTTTTGTTTGTACGCCTTGGGGCTGATGTGGTTTTGAGCGATCGCCAGCCAGCAATCAATATTCACCGCCAGCTTGCTCTGTGATGCGGCAAGCAAGATGCCGAGTGCTACGGCCGACCCGTTCATGTCCTCGTGCATGCCATGCATATAGCGCGCTGGCTTCAAGTTGTGCCCGCCGGTATCGAAGCAAATCCCCTTGCCCACCAACCCTACGGTTTGCTTGGCTTTTGGATGGGTGTAGCGCAGATGTACGACGGCGGCATCTTCGTCCGCGCTGCCCTGCGCCACAGCCACGAAAGCACCCGCGCCCAACTTGCGCAGTTTCCTGAGATCAAATTCCACATGCTTCCAGCCATGTTGTTGTGCAAGTATCTTTGCCCGCGCCCGGTATAGAGCTGGAGTCAGCTCGTTAGGCGGAAGCACAGTCAGTTCACGGCATAGAAAATTGCCTTCGGCCTGCGCCTTGAGTGATACAAATGCTTGCTTGTCGGCAAAACCGAATAGCTCAATTTTTCGCAGCGGTTTGCGTTTATCTATTTTCTTATGTTCCGGCAGCAGGGCGCCATTCACCCATGCACCATACACTGACAGCTCTGCAGCCAGCTTGCGTTGCGCAGGATCACCCAGCACCACAATGGCAATGCTTTTGGGCATTTCTGCCAGAAGCAATTGCATGGCTTTGCGCACTTGGGTCTGGATGGTGAAGGCGTCCTTGGAAAAATCCAGCATCGTCCAGGCAATCAACGCGCCATTAGCCGCATTAGCAGAAACCGGCGAGTTAGTCAGCTCATCCATCTTGAGGCCGCGTCGCGCCAGCACTGTCTTGATTAGGTCGCTATGCGGCAAGTCTTGGGGTAATGTCTTGGCTTTTGGCAGCAGCACCAACAGATGTTGGTTAATCAGGTTTTTTGGCAGCGTCGGGGAGAGAGTAAGTTGTGCTAGCATTTGTTCCTCAATAAACTTCATGTGTTGTCTGGCATTATACAAACAGTCACTATCTATTCCCTGAATCTTTATGCGCCAGTATTTATATTTTATGAAGCATGTGCTCAATCACGGCACAAAAAAGAGCGACCGCACCGGCACCGGCACAGTAAGCATATTCGGCTATCAGATGCGCTTTAATCTGGCAGAAGGCTTTCCGCTGGTCACCACCAAAAAATGTCACCTGAAATCCATCATTCATGAGTTGCTATGGTTTTTGCAGGGCGATACCAATATCCGCTATCTCAAGGAAAATGGTGTCAGAATTTGGGATGAATGGGCAGACGAGGATGGCAATCTTGGCCCGGTGTATGGCAAACAGTGGCGTTCGTGGACAGCATCGGATGGCTTTACCATCGACCAGATTTCAGATGTTATAGAGCAGATTAAATGCAATCCCGATTCACGCCGTCTGATCGTTTCCGCCTGGAACGTAGGGGAGCTGGATCAAATGGCGCTAGCGCCGTGCCATGTCCTGTTCCAGTTCTATGTGTCTGATGGCAAGCTCTCCTGCCAGCTGTATCAGCGCAGCGCGGATATTTTCCTGGGTGTGCCATTCAATATCGCATCGTACGCGTTGCTTACCTTGATGATAGCGCAAGCATGCGGTCTGAAACCAGGCGATTTTGTGCATACCTTTGGCGATGCACATCTGTACCTCAATCATCTGGAACAGGCTGAGCTGCAACTGTCGCGCGAGCCGCGATCGTTACCTGTCATGCACATCAATCCTAATGTGAAAAATATCTTCGATTTTAAATTTGAGGACTTTTCACTGGATGGCTACGACCCGCACCCGGCGATTAAAGCCGCAGTCGCTGTATGACGAGTGACGAAGGAGGGGGCAAGAGGAAGGGCAAGCTTGCGATCATTGTTGCAATGGCTCGTAATCGCACCATCGGGATTAACAACACGCTGCCATGGCGTATTCCGGCAGACCTTAAACGCTTTAAATCGCTCACTATGGGGCATCATCTTGTCATGGGGCGCAAGACTTTCGTTTCCATCGGCAAGCCGCTGCCCGGCCGCACTACTGTAGTGGTAACACGCAATGATGCATTAAAAATTGAAGGCTGCATCATGGCGCACTCGCTGGAAGAAGCGATAAAGGCGTGTGCGGGGGATGATGAAATTTTTATCGTCGGCGGTGCTGAGCTCTACGCATTGGCCATGCCGTTAGTGGACACGATCTACCTCACTGAAATCAGACAAGACGTAGCAGGCGATGCTCACTTTCCGGAATTTGATAAAAAACAATGGCAGGAATTGGCGCGCGAGCAATGTAGCCAGGAAACCCCTCAGGCTCTGGAATACCATTTTGTCACTTATGGCAGGAAATAAAAAATGGAAATATCTGGAATCAAGCGCAGCGAAAATAAAATTCGCTGCCATGCGATTTTCAGCTTTGGTTGAATATTCCCATTCAGTTGATTGATGTAAAATAATTATTTGTGGCTGATCCACAGATTCTGGCCACTTTAATTGCTAAAAATTGGGTGGCAATTTATTTTCTATTAATTGGTAAAAACCACCAGCTTTAGCTGGTGCATTTAAGGTTTTAAGCACTATGAGTTTCATCATAAGTTCTGTGAATATGGTGTTAGCGGAGTCCGCCACGGTTTGCCCACTTTTAGTGGGCGGCGGTCGGAGCCTCAACCCACCTACTTTAGTAGGTGGTAGTTGAGTTTTGACAGCAAAAGCTTAAATTGGCAGACACCGCTGTGCCATATATTGGTTAGCCATAATTTGTTACTTACATATATTCATATTCCATAACCTATGAGCCATTTAGAAATACTGACTACTCATTTGTTTCGCCTCGTGCATTTTGCGAGAAGCGTAGAAATGAAGCGTGCCCTCACAGCCATCGAGCCTGAGCCCACTTTGAATTTTTGGCGCCTCATTCATGGAAATCAACTCGACATAGCTGTTTTGGAGTGGTGTAAGGTCTTTGGTTCTGATGGTGAAGGCACACACTGGAAGAACATCGTACGGATTGCCGAGCACAATCAATTTCGACAGGATCTTCTTGTATGGCTCGGAATAACGGCAGATGAGTGGGGTGCCTATTGGAAAGAAATGAAAGGCTATCGCGACAACTTGGTTGCCCATCATATTGAAATGAACAGGGTTTCTAATTACCCCGTGTTGGACAACGCATTGAAGTCTAGTTTCTTTTACTACAAATATCTTATAAAAGAGTTGCGCTTGCTGGGTGAAACAGAATATCCAGACGATCTGGAAACCTACTGCGCAGCCTTCCAGAAGCAGGCACGGGAAATCGCGAGTCAAGCGCTCGCCTCGACGGCAGCGATGAAAGAGGACGTCGGTTGAACATGAAATATAACCACAACAACCCGGGTAGAAAAAAGCGTTACACTTTCATTGCGCAACTTTGTGCTGACGGTTATGGAGAAAGTTAGACGTTCAACAATAAGGCCATTGCAGTGCGCAAACTGGTTTTTCGGTCGAGGCCTTTCTATAGCCTGCAATCTTAGATGGGGTGTTCCTATCGAGTGGAGTGGTTTATCGCGTGAAGAAAAAATAAGACAGATCAAAGTAGAGCTTCGCAGAGAAATGGCGGCTCCAGGCACCGATCCCTCAGTGATTCGAGATCTATTACGGATTCTGGAAAATAATACGACTTCTGACTGGAAACACTATTTCCTTACTACGAATTGGGATTACCTTCTACAGAAAGAGATATCGGATTTAAAATTGAAAGTATTACCTTCTTGGCTTAAGTCGAGCCATGTGTATCACTTGAATGGTACTGTTGAGGTGCTTCCAGACAATTCGAACCGAAGTCCCTTCTTGCTTGAAGAGGATCCTGCGTCTGAGCGTTGTTGGACGGTTGAAGCTAATGTTGCATATAACAACATAATTTCGCAACGACTTTTCATTGTCGTCGGTATGTCCTTTGAATGCGATACAGATAAATTCCTACTCACCGCTTTGAACCGTGTGCAGGATGACCTGCCTATTGGTGAGTCCACGTGGTTTGTTCTGAATTCGAATAAATCCGCACTGGATTTGTCATGTCAACGTCTTGGTCAGGCTCTGCCGTGCGCAAAAATTGAGGGTATTCATTGCAACTTGCAATCATGTGTAGTGGTTCAGACTTAATCTGACAGTAAGGTCTTGCCAAAGGGTGGGGTTACCCGGTTTGATAGAGGTGCGAATCTTTATCAACCAAAGCGCGTAAGCGCAAAGGAGTAACCCCATGAG
>QFXJ01000018.1 GCA_003402375.1 Candidatus Nitrotoga sp. CP45 | reverse complement strand
AACTCTAATTGACGGAAAGGAGGCGTGGCACGATAAAATAACCACATTGAATAGCTGAATCTGAACTGACAGTCACTTCGATCAAATCGGGTAACTGTCAGATGATGTCGCGATTACTACAAATCATGGGTAAAGGATCGAATGCCTGAATTGCAAAATCACGGGGTGCTTGTCTTTTAACCGATCATTGTCCCAGATTTTTGGGGGCGGAGCGTCGCTTCCACCTATCTCTGCCTAGCGTTCATCTTCATATCATTCAACGCGGCAATAACAGACCGTTTGCACAAAGCTAATTACCCCCGCCTTTTATTCGGCTCGTTGTAATCAAATCGTAGGCAACCTGTACTTCCTTTGCTTGTTCAGTCGCCACAGCGATCATATGTTCAGGAACACCTTGGCCCATTAATTTATCGGGGTGATATTGGCTCATTAGTTTGCGATAAGCGCGTTTGATTTCGTGGTCGCTGCTTTCTTTGCTTACGCCCAACGCTTTATAGGCATCGTCCAGGCGGGAGGCGGTGGGTGTTTGTCCGCTAGCAAAGTGGGACTGATTTAAAACCATATCCAGCATTCGCTTAAATACAGCTTGGTCATAACCAAAATGGCGGGCAACGTCTTTTAGCATTATCTCTTCATCTGAATGAATATGCCCATCAGACAAAGCCATGACAATGAGATAGACCAGCAACATTTGCTTTAAGTCATTCGTATTGCCACAAATGGCAATAAATTTATTTAAGCTCGGCTCAAGATTAAAATTTGCATCAGCTCCTTGCTTAAAAAGAGCGATTGCTTGTTGTCTATGCTCAGCTGACATTCCCAGTTTTTGAATGAACTGTTCAACATGATTAATTTCATCTTGTGATATATGGCCATCCGCTTTAGCAAGTTTACCCATTGAAATAAAAACAGTTTCAAGAAATGCTGATTGGCGCTGGGATTGGCTAAGCGGATTAACTCCGCCTATACCATAAGCTTTATAACGGTCAATAAAACTTCCCAGAAAATAGCCAATCAATGCTCCAAAAAAACCGAAAAAGTAAAAGCCTAATAAGGCACCAATTAGCTTGAACAAGGCAACTCCGAAGATTAGATGTAAGGAACAAATAGTAACAAAACAAAAACAAGCACAGGTTAAATCGAGTGTGGTTGTTTGCAGTAATGGCAGATCGATCTATCGGGCTTGAGCCCCGTCTGGGGAATGGTCATTATGCTCCGAGTAGTATAAGGAAACGGCGTCGCGATAACGCAGGGTTGTGAGTTAAACAGTAAGAAAGCAAGCTGTAACACAAGTGAACCTAAACTTAGCTTTGTAAACGAATTGGAGAAGTGGAGGTGCCGTCACTGTGCGGTTTGACTGGCAGATAAGTTTAAACATATCCTGGCCGGATCTATAATTCCAAGTACCATGAACCGGCTGAGGTATTGACTCCTATTCTAAAACAGATTGGGTAATGCTATGATGAACAGGTGAGGGTGTTCGAATTAAATATAGTACGAAGTGAATAATTAACTAATTTTACGGAGGTAGTTATGAACGCGGTAACTGAAATGCAAGATCCATTGGTGTTTACCGACAGTGCGGCCAATAAGGTTAAAGAAATGATTGAAGAAGAAGACAATGTCAATTTGAAATTACGTATTGCCGTAAGCGGTGGCGGCTGTTCTGGCTTTCAATATGGCTTTACTCTAGATGAAGTGACCAATGAAGATGACACCGTGCTAAATAAAAATGGTGTGCAATTGTTAATTGACCCGATGAGTTTCCAATATCTAGTGGGCGCAGAAATTGATTATCAGGATGGGTTAGAAGGTTCACAATTCGTAATCAAGAATCCAGGCGCTACTTCCACCTGCGGTTGTGGATCATCTTTTTCAGTTTAATCGGGGGAGATATTCGGAACTTTGAGTAACTGGGAGTTTTGCCAACTTGGCACCTGGTCATCAATAATCGTAAGTTAGCATCGTCCATTTTTACTGATATTTTTAATTGCCCGATAAAGCAGTTTCAGTCGCGCTACTGAAATTGAACGTTTGTCGGGGATCCTCTGTCTCATCGTTCCTCAATACATCTAGTATTACGTAAAGGCATTTTTATAAATCCGTCAAATCCGTCGCCAGAGCGACGGATTTGCTGTAATACGGTTAATTTCTAGTTGATCTGGCTGGTGTGCTCGCTGTCTTTGAGGCTTTGTTCTTGCTCTTTTGAGCGGGGTAGACTGCGTTACACTCACGCCAAGTCGCGTGATCTCGTTTTATGGCTTATATTCAGAATAAAATAGTTTGCTTTCAATCCAAAAATACTCCGTCAGTCATCTCTCAACTGTAATTTCTACACTGGCAGTATTTTTAAATCAGAGTTGTTGCAATTGAAACCAATTATTTCACTCCATGTATATTCCACCATTTACATGTAAGGTCGCGCCTGTTATGTAAGCCGCTCCTGGGCCAGCAAGGAAAGTTACGGTGGCAGCAACATCGGCCACTTGTCCTAAGCGTTTCAACGGCACATGTTCAATTAGTTTGTCGCGCTGTGGCTGTGACAGCGCATCGGTCATATCGGTAGCGATAAAACCGGGTGCGATGCAATTAACAGTGATGTTTCGACTGCCAATTTCGCGAGCCAGCGATTTGCTAAAACCGATGATACCAGCTTTGGAGGCGGCGTAATTAGCTTGTCCCGCGTTACCCATGCTGCCGATCACTGAGGATATATTTATAATGCGGCCATGGCGCGCCTTCATCATGGCCCGCAGCACGGCGCGACTCATTCGGAACACAGACTTCAGGTTGGTCGACATGATGTCGTCCCATTCTTCATCGGTCATGCGTGCTAGCAGGTTGTCGCGGGTAATGCCCGCGTTATTTACCAAAATAGAAATTTCACCATATTGCTTTCGGGTATCGCTGATAACCTGATCAATTTGTACGACATCATTGACGTCAAGCGCCATGCCACAGCCTTTGATGCCAGCTGCTGTCAAATATTCACTAATTGCCTGCGCCCTATGTTTGGTGGTTGCGGTACCGATCACGGTTGCACCCTGCTTGCCTAGTTCCAACAAAATACCTTGCCCGATGCCACGACTGGCGCCGGTTACCAATGCGATCTGTCCTTGCAAGCTCATTCATCCTCCGGTCGTTTTGTTAATGTTGCACATGTGGATTGCAAGGTATTGCCATCACTCAGTGCTAATGCCTGTTGGTTTGTATCAATGCGTTTGTTCAGGGCCATCAGCACTTTGCCGGGTGAACATTCGACGTTATGTGTAATAAGTTTTTGACCAAAACATTGCACGGTTTCCACCCAACGTACCGGCGAGTATAACTGACGTACGAGAGCATCTTTAATGGAGGGTGCATCCATATAGCTTGTTACATCGGCATTGTGTAGTACTGGGATGGAGGGAGCTTGCATCGTCACGCCATTTAATCTCACGCGCAACAATTCCGCCGCACCACGCAACAGACTGCAATGTGATGGCACGCTCATCGGTAGCATCAGCGCGCGTTTCGCACCTTTGATCTTGGCTAACTCCATGCCGCGTTCCACCGCCGCACGGTTGCCGGCAATCACTACTTGTCCGGGCGAGTTGAAATTAACGGCTTCTAACACTTCGTCTTGAGCAGCTTCAAGGCACACCCTAAGCACGCTTTCGTCATCCAACCCAAGAATTGCAGCGATGCCTCCTACACCGTCCGGTACGGCTTCTTGCATACATTCAGCGCGATAACGCACCAGTGGCAAAGCGTCAGCAAATTGAAGTGCTCCACCCACCACCAGCGCGGTGTATTCGCCAAGGCTGTGACCAGCCAGTAAGGCTGGTGTCGGAGCATTCAAGCTTTGCCAGGCGCGATACACCGCCACTCCGGCAGTCAGCATGAGCGGCTGCGTATTTATAGTTGCGTTGAGTTCCGCATCACTGCCTTCCGCAACCAATTGCCACAAGTCTTGGTGCAATATATCTGAAGCTTCGGCAAAGGTATCACGCACTACGGGGAAGTCTGCATAATTGTTCATCATGCCGCGTGATTGCGAGCCTTGCCCTGGAAAAACGAAAGCGAATTTAGTTATAAGCACTTGGAGAATATTATGAGAAGTTACCAGCGCAGTAAAACTGCACCCCAGGTGAAACCACCGCCGACTGCCTCCAGTAGCACATGCTGACCGGACTGAATACGCCCATCGCGCACTGCGGTGTCGAGCGCTAATGGGATGGATGCCGCCGACGTATTGCCGTGATGGGCAACGGTCACCACAACTTTATCTATGCTCAGCCCAAGCTTCTTGGCTGTCGCTTCCATGATGCGAATATTGGCTTGGTGAGGAACGAGCCAATCGATGTCGGTACACTTCATTTTGTTCTCGGCCAACACCTCTTCCACTACTTCACTGAGTACCTTGACAGCGAATTTAAATACCGCTTGACCGTCCATTTTAATGTAAGGACTGCCAAATATTGCGCCATCACGTATGCCGCCGTCAGCGCTTAATATGTTACGGTGGCTACCGTCGGCGTGCAATTTGGCGGATAGGATGCCCGGCACATCGCTACGCTGCAATACTACCGCACCTGCTCCATCACCAAACAATACACAGGTAGTACGATCTTCCCAGTTAAGCAAGCGTGATAATACTTCGGTGCCTACTACTAAGGCATTGCGTGCCTGACCGCCCCGAATAAACAGATCAGCGGTATTTAACGCGTAAATAAAGCCGCTGCACACGGCTTGCACGTCGAAAGCCGCACCATTTTTAATGCCCAGCTTGTCTTGCAGGATACATGCAGTACTGGGTAGGATGTGGTCCGGCGTAGTCGTAGCGACAATGACCAGATCAATTTCATCTACGCCGATTCCAGCCGCCTCCAGTGCGCGTTGACTGGCATGCACCGCCATATCACTAGCTTGCTCATTTTCAGCGGCAAAATGCCGCTCGACAATGCCGCTGCGGGTGACAATCCAGTCATGCGAAGTATCGACCAGTTTTTCAAGGTCGAAGTTAGTCACAACCTTGGTAGGTAGGTAGCTGCCGGTGCCAATTATCTTTGAATATATCAGGGAGCCTCCCTTGTCTTTTGTTGGCATGCATCATGCCATTTTTCTATGTGCCCGCTGATGTGATGTAACATGCCACCGCGTGCTTCTTCGGCGGCGCGTTCAATGGCGCAAAAGAAGGCGAACGCATCGGCAGAGCCATGACTTTTTAGCACGATACCTTTCAGCCCTAATAGGCTGGCACCGTTGTAACGGCGGGGATCAACACGGCGTCTGAACGCCTTGAGTACCGAAGTGGCAATTAGCCCGGTCAATTTGGTAAATAAATTACGGTTAAATTCCTCACGCAGAAAACCACCCAACATCTGCGCCAACCCCTCTGTTGTTTTCAGTGCAACATTTCCGACAAAGCCGTCGCAAACCACTATGTCAGTTACCCCCTTGAAAATATCGTTACCTTCGATGTTGCCGTAAAAATTTAAATCGCTTTGCCGCAACAGTTCACTTGCCTGCCTGACAATTTCATTGCCCTTGATATCCTCACTGCCAATATTGAGCAGGCCCACCGTAGGACTATTTTTATGTTCAATAGCATAAACCAGAGCAGTACCCATTAGGGCGAACTGTAATAAATTCTCAGCGCTACAATCTACATTCGCGCCAAGGTCGAGCATACAGACTTGCCCCTTGTGAGTGGGCAGAAACGAAGCAATCGCGGGGCGGTCTATACCAGGCAGCATTTTTAGCACGTAACGTGCAATTGCCATTAATGCGCCAGTATTCCCGGCACTTACGCAAGCAGACGCCTCACCATTTTTTACAAGGTTAATGGCGACACGCATGGAAGAATCTTTTTTGCTGCGTAACATCAATTGTGGGGATTCATCCATGCCGACCACTTCACTGGCTGCCTGAATACGCAGTCGTGGCCTGATAGACGTTTTGACGGTGCGTAGTTCAGCCTTGATGGCGTCAGGCAATCCAACTAAGATAATCGTATCGGTTGGATGCTGTTGCAGATATGTTACCGCAGCGGGAATAGTGACGCGCGTTCCGTGGTCGCCACCCATGGCATCAATGGCTATTGTGACATCCACCAGGCGATCCTCTTTACGCTATTTTCAAACTTTGATATGGGATACTTTCAGATGCAACTGCACCTTTTAAGCTTTGTGCGTATCCGCTACCGCAAAATGTGATTAGTCGCCTTTTATTTTGATAACTCTTTTGCCACGATAATAGCCAGTCGGGCTGATGTGGTGACGCAGATGTTGTTCACCAGTGGAGGGTTCAACCGCTAGCGCCGGGCTAACCAGAAAATCGTGCGAGCGGTGCATGCCACGTTTGGATGGGGATTTTTTATTCTGTTGAACAGCCATGTTAACTCCTTGTAAAACCTATAATAAAAAACTACTTGTATCTCAGCTCGGATAGAATCGCAAACGGATTTTTCTCTATCTGAGCTATTTCTTCTGTTACGTATCCTTCCTTCACAGGTCGACAAACACCTACTGGATGTCTCGGTGCAAATGGTAGATTCAGTAAAATTTCTTCCTCAAATAAGGCAAGTACGTCCAAATGATGATCAACTAAAATGCTATCTACTTCATCTTCCTCCTCCTCGATAGAGGATTCATCCCAGTTTTCCACCAGAAGCAACTGCGAAACTAGCTTTATTGGATAGATTAGACCCTGCAAACATCGCTGACATCGCAGCTGGCACAGCCCGTCCAGCGTCACTTCCAACATCGGTTGGCCGTTCCTGTCACAAAAACCGCGCAAGGTGTAGTTGATGCCTTCTTTGTGACCGTGTTCAAAACTAACATCAGGAACAACCAACTTATCCTGAAGTCGAGGCATTTCAGCCATTGCAATTTCACCGTGCAATTCTCGGTTGTTATTAGCAAAGTCCAGACTATCTATAAATTGCCGTTCAAACATAAGGCGCGCATGATATATATATCACTTGTTTCTGTCAAAAAAAGAGCCTCTCCTCAATACAAAAAGCCTGTATCTGCGCAATATGGGCGTAACTATGCCTAGCGGCAAGTACAGCACGATTTGATCTATATAGACTGTCCTTATGTTACTCCGCATAACGCTTGTTTTTCGCTACGTGATAACGCTTTGATCTGTAGTTCGCGCTTTAAGGCAGCGGATTTGCCAGAGCATAGCTCGGCGTGTGCTAGCCGCACTGGGCGACGGCCACGAGTGTATTTTGCCGCCTCACCAGCATTGTGCGCGGCCAGACGTTTTTCCAGGTCGTTGGTGATGCCGCAATATAGGGTGCCGTCCGCACAACAAATGAGGTAGCAAATCCAATTTATTGTGAATTTCCCAATGCGTTCCTTCATCGTGGCTTTTTTATTTGGGGAGAATGTGCTGAAGACAGTGATCTGTACTGCACCAGTTTGGACAAAGCTAGCATCATTAGCAAAATAATCAGCACTGCCGCGTTGCCCCAGCGCACATAGGGTGTGCTGCCGGCATAGCCCTGCGCCTGCCCAGTGAGCACACCTTCTGCATGTTGCGGCAACATCTGCTGAATGCTGCCATCGCGCCGGATGATAGAGGTTACGCCAGTGTTGGTGGCACGCAGCATCATGCGTCCTGTTTCCAGTGCGCGCATTTGTGCGATCTGGTTGTGCTGCATTGCAGCGTGCGATTTACCATACCAGGCATCGTTGCTGACATTTACCAACAAACTTGCCTCCGGCAAGTAACGAATGATTTCTTCGCCGAATACATCCTCGTAGCAAATCTGCACGGCAACGCGTTGACCCGCTATGCGTAATACTTGTTGTCGCTCCCCGCCGCGCGCTAAGTCAGACATGGGAATATTCAGTACTTCGTTGACTATCCAGCCCAATGCTGGGCGCAACGGGATGAATTCGCCGAATGGCACCAGATGGTTTTTACGGTAGTTTTGGCTGTTCGCTGTGCCAAGCGTGAATACGCTGTTGTAGTGCAGATTATTGTCACTCTCAAAGGTACCGATAAGAATATCGCCGCCGTTTTGCCTGGCGTGCTTGTGTAAAATAGCCGTGTAATTTTCCGGCAGATTGTGGCGCAGCAGTGGTAGTGCGGTTTCCGGTAAAATGATCAGACGCGCATCGGTTTGCAGCACCAGTCGGCGATAGGTTTCCAGCGTGTCGATAAGCGTCTCTTCGTGGAATTTGAGATCTTGTGGAATATTGCCTTGCAACAACGCAACCTTGAACGGTTCGCCTTCAGGCTGTGTCCAGTCTACGGCACGCAGTGCCGCAGCGCTGGCCCATAGCAGCAAGAGCGCCGTCAGCGCCGCTTTTCCTTGAGCATTCCAACGCATTTGCCACAATAGTGCCAGCAATCCTGCACTTATCGTCACCGCTAGTGATACACCATAAACGCCGAATATTGGCGCATATCCCACCAAGGGGCTAGCAGATACTTGTGAATAAGCCAGTGTCAGCCAGGGGAAGCCAGTGAACAATAGCCCGCGTATCCATTCCAGAAGTACCCACAATGCAGGCATTATCAGTATCAAGCGCGCCCAAGAAGGAGCTCGTAACTTTGCCTGTGCATAACCAATCAATGCGGGAAATAACGCCAAGAATGCAGCGAACAGAGCGGTAGTGGAGAGCGCCAGTAAGAGCGGCATGTCGCCGTAATCATGCTGCGCAACGTATAGCCAGCCTATGCCGGCACTGAATAAACCAAAACCAAAGTAAAATCCCAGCCATGCTGCCACACGTTTCCCATTTGCTTGTTGCCACAGCCAGAACAGTGCGGCAAGTGAAAAAATAACAAGAGAGAATAGTGCAAAGGGTGCAAAGCCTAGAACGGTAAGCAAGCCAAGACAAAAAGCAATAATGTATCTATACGTAGAAATGAGTTTCACAGAAAATTACCGCCGGATTGATCTTGCCAATTATATGGCTTCTCCAATATTATTTATAATTGCCCGTGGAAACTTGGAATTCGACTTAAGATGTAAGGCGCAATGCTTATGAGTATCGATAAAATCGCTAATGGAAGGTTTGGAATGAAAACTAAAGCTATAATTTTTGATGTAGACGGCACGTTAGCGGATACCGAAGAGGCGCATCGCCTCTCGTTCAATAGGACATTCGCGGAAAATCATCTCGACTGGAACTGGGATGTTGCCCTGTATGACAAGTTGCTTAAAGTTACTGGTGGTAAAGAACGAATCAATCATTTTATTAATACCCATGTACCTGGTTTCCAGAAGCCAGCTGATTATGAGGGTTTTGTGAAACACCTCCATTTGGTCAAGACCGCGCATTACACCGCGATGTTACGCGAAGGTGGCATTCCATTGCGCCCTAATATAAAACGTCTGATTACCGAAGCCAAACAGGCAGGATTGAAGCTTGCCATTGCTACCACCACCTCGTTGGATAATGTCGTCACGCTTTTACAACAGGGGTTGGGCGCGGATAGCGAAGCTTTGTTTGACGTTATTGGTTATGGCGATATCGTCCAGCATAAGAAACCCGCACCTGACATTTATTATTGGGTGTTAGAGAGGCTGGGTCTCGATGCTGCTGATTGCATAGCGCTGGAAGACTCTGAGAATGGGCTGCGCTCCAGCTTGGCCGCTGGATTGAAAACTTTCATCACAATAAATCACTACACAAGCAAGCAGGATTTTTCTGGAGCATCAGCGGTGCTAGATGATTTAAGCGATCTGGAAAGCTTTTATCAGGTTGCGGGTCTGGACTTCTCCAAACAGACGGTTTCTAGTTAAAATTTTGCAATCAATATTTTTGATACGCTCTCCTGATCGGGAGAGTTCTCTTCTTGCTGAATAGCCAACGTGAATTTAATGGCTTCTACTTATTTTATCTAAAGCGCGCTCGTAGCGAATGGCATAACCATAGGGATAATACGAGTTGCAATCGTGTAGCATAGCGCTCCCGCATCGTTTCTGGAATAGCCGCACAGTATATGTTGTTACTACTGCATTGGACTTGATCACAAAAAATATGGAAAAAATACGCCTTTCAAAATTGATGTCTGAACAGGGTTTGTGCTCCCGCCGTGAGGCAGACAGCTATATTGAACGTGGATGGGTTTTGGTGGATGGCAAGCCAGTAACTGAACTTGGTACGAAAATAGATCCTACTCAGCGGATAACGCTGAACCGTGCCGCTCAGGCACAACAGCAAACGCGCGTAACGATTCTGTTGAATAAGCCGATTGGTTTTGTTTCCGGGCAGGCAGAAGACAGCCACAAGCCCGCAGTTACCTTGATTAATGCTTCATCACACTTTGCTAGTGATCAATCACCGCTGTCTTTTCATCCCATGCATTTGAAAGGCATTGCGCCCGCAGGCCGGCTGGATATTGATTCGCAGGGTTTGCTGGTATTGACTCAGGATGGACGCATCGCCAAACAACTTGTCGGCGAAGATTCCGGCCTCGACAAGGAATATCTGGTGCGCGTGCAGGGAAAAATTTCAGCTAATGGCTTATTTATGCTGAACCACGGTCTCAAACTGGATGGCGAGGTGCTTAAGCCTGCCAGAGTGAGCTGGCTGAATGACGATCAATTGCGCTTTATTTTGCGCGAAGGAAAAAAACGTCAGATTCGTCGCATGTGTGAATTGGTTGGGCTGAAAGTTACCGGACTAAAACGCGTGCGTATTGGTAAGATAAAATTGGGCGATTTACCCAGCGGGCAATGGCGCTACCTGCGCGAAGACGAAGCTTTCTGATAGTTGCAAAATTTTGTGATGTTCACCGACGAATTTAACTTCGCACTCCCCGAGCACTTGATTGCGCAACACCCACCTGAGCGGCGCAATGCCAGTCGCTTGTTGTGCGTGCACGGGGAAATTAGAGAAGACTTCGTGTTTGCCCAGTTGCCCTCCCTGGTGCATGAACATGATTTGCTGGTATTAAATGATGCACGAGTGCTCAAGGCCCGTCTTTTTGGAGTTAAGGAAAGTGGCGGCAAAATTGAAGTATTAATCGAGCGTATTCTCGATGAACATCATGCGTTGGCTCAAATTCGCGCCAGTCATGCGCCCAAGCCGGGTGGTCGGTTGTTGCTGGCAGGCCGTCTCCCCGTTATGGTGCTCGGACGCGAGCGAGAATTTTTCTGTTTGCGCTTCGACAGCACAGAAAATATATCGGTATTGCTGGAACAATATGGGCAGTTGCCGCTGCCCCCCTATATCACTCATGCAGCGAATGCCGAGGATGAAGAGCGGTATCAGACGGTATATGCCAGCCAGCCCGGCTCGGTAGCCGCGCCCACGGCAGGGTTGCATTTCGACAACGCAATGCTGGCCGCCTTACGCGCTCAAGGTACGCAACTCGCGTATCTGACTTTACATGTCGGTGCCGGCACTTTTCAGCCAGTGCGTGCAGATAATGTCCGTGATCATGTTATGCACAGCGAACGCTATGTTATCCCGCAAGCAACGGTGGATGCCATTCTGCAGGCCCGGGCGCGGGGTGGACGGATCATCGCGGTTGGCACTACCAGTTTACGTGCGCTGGAAAGTGCGGCGCAACAGGACAAGCTACGTGCTGGGGTGGGTGAAACAAGTATTTTCATTACGCCGGGTTACCGTTTCAAAGTGGTGGATGTTTTACTGACTAATTTCCATTTGCCCAAGTCTACACTGCTAATGCTGGTGTGCGCCTTCGGTGGCATGGACGCAATGCTCGCCGCTTATAGCCATGCAGTGGAACGGCAATA
Source organism: Candidatus Nitrotoga sp. CP45 (assembly GCA_003402375.1). Taxonomy (GTDB): domain Bacteria; phylum Pseudomonadota; class Gammaproteobacteria; order Burkholderiales; family Gallionellaceae; genus Nitrotoga. Next base: position 4,986 of record QFXJ01000018.1, on the reverse strand, counting down.
CCGTTTTTTCAGTTATGGCGATGCCATGCTGATTGAGCAGAAGCATGTTTGAGTAAGTAACCTGCTTAGGGTTTTTCTAAAAATAAATAATTTAAATACTTAGTGAGTTAAGTAATATCTTCCGTTGCAGGGAGGGGCATTGAAGGGCTGGGTTGATGCGGTTCGCAATATCACTCTTTGTGATACATTTCTGATTACTTTAATCAATCAATTAAGTGTGCTTTAAGGAGCAGGGTTAATTCCGAAATTTTAGTTATGAAAAAACAACTCACTATCGGTACCCCACTTAGCCCTTCCTCTATCAAAGTTATGTTGCTGGGCAGCGGTGAACTTGGTAAAGAAGTTATCATCGCGTTGCAACGCTTAGGGGTGGAGACCATTGCCGTAGATCGTTATCCTAATGCACCGGGACATCAGGTGGCACATCGCGCGCATGTCATCAATATGACGGATACTGCGGTATTGCGTGATCTGGTCGAGCTTGAACAGCCGCACTTTATCGTGCCAGAGATCGAAGCTATTGCCACCGACATGTTGGTCGAGATTGAGCGGGAAGGATTGGTGCGGGTTATTCCTACCGCACGTGCCGTTCAACTTACCATGCACCGTGAGGGAATTCGCCGCCTTGCGGCAGAAACACTAGGGCTACCCACTTCTCCTTATGCCTTTGCCAATAGTCTGGAAGAATTACGTGCGGCGATTGATGACGGCATTGGTTATCCATGCGTGGTGAAACCGGTGATGTCCTCTTCTGGCAAAGGTCAGTCTAAAATTGACAGTCCTGCGGAGGTTGAACAGGCGTGGAATTATGCCGCCAGCGGTAGCCGGGTGAACCAGGGGCGCGTAATCGTCGAGGGTTTTATTAATTTCGAATACGAAATTACCCAGCTCACCGTGCGTGCGATGGGCAGTAATGGCGAAGTCGAAACGCATTTCTGCGAACCGATCGGGCATGTACAAATTCATGGTGACTATGTTGAAAGCTGGCAGCCGCAGGCTATGTCTGAACTGGCCTTGAAGCGTACACGCGATATTGCAAGGAAAGTTACGGACAATCTCGGAGGTTTAGGCATTTTCGGTGTCGAACTGTTCGTCAATGGTGATGATGTGTGGTTCAGTGAAGTCAGTCCGCGTCCGCACGATACTGGCATGGTTACGATGTGTAGTCAGGTCCAGAATGAATTTGAGCTGCATGCCCGCGCCATCCTCGGTCTGCCCGTGAACACCGCATTGCGTGCACCGGGCGCGAGTGCGGTGATTTATGGGCAACTGGAAGAATCGGCTATCGCTTTTACTGGAGTCGATGAAGCATTGCGTGTCCCGCAAAGCGATTTACGCTTGTTTGGTAAACCAGAATCGTTTGCCAAACGGCGTATGGGCGTAGCGTTGGCAAACGGAATAGATACCGAGGAAGCGAGAATACGCGCCAAACTGGCTGCCAGCAAAGTGGTGCCAGTCAAGGGTTAGTGTTATTCCATTTATCTTTCAAAACGGCAATAATTATGTGTTGCATTCTATGCTCTGTTGCTATTAGTAGATGCAGTACACAATTCAATATTTCATTATTGATTGATAAGTGGAATTATTCCTGCCCGACCGAAGACAACGTTTACTTACTTATAGAAAGGGCGTGATCCAGATGTTTAAAGCACTGGATCACTTTGTGGTATGAAAAAGATTGCTGTCGCGAATTGGGATTACTGAGTTACCAGCTCGCGCAGCACATAAGGCAGGATGCCGCCATGGCGGTAGTAATCCACTTCGACGGGTGTGTCGATCCGCAGTAGCAGCGCAACGTGTTGCGTGCTTCCGTCGCGGCGCTTGATGGTAAGCATTACATCCTGTTGTGGCTTAATGTAATTTGTGATGCCGGTAAGATCGAATGTTTCTTCGCCGGTTAGTTTGAGTGAAGCGACGCTGTCGTTGCCCTTGAACTGTAAAGGCAGCACGCCCATGCCCACCAAATTACTGCGATGAATGCGCTCGAAACTTTTCGCCACTACCGCTTTTACGCCCAGCAATTGCGTGCCTTTCGCTGCCCAATCCCGTGATGAGCCCGTGCCGTATTCTTCCCCGGCGAAAATAACAGTGGGCGTGCCATCGGCAATGTATTTCATCGCTGCGTCATAAATTGCTATCTGTTCGCAGTTGTAAAGTGTGTAGCCGCCTTCCACGCGGCTGCCGTCGGCATTGAGAGGCAGCATCAGATTCTTGATGCGCACGTTGGCGAAAGTGCCGCGTATCATGACCTCATGATTGCCGCGCCGTGCGCCGTAACTGTTGAAATCTTTGATGGCCACGCCTTTGCTTTGCAGGTATTTGCCGGCAGGGGTGGTGGATTTAAAACTGCCAGCTGGACTAATGTGATCGGTGGTAACTGAGTCACCGAAAATGCCCAGCGGCTTGGCATTGCGGATGTCGGAAACACTACCGACAGTCATGCTAAAATTGTCGAAGAACGGCGGGCGCGCAATGTAGGTGGAATCATCCCAGTGGTACTGGTTGCCGGTGGGGGCAGAAATACCGTTCCACAGTGGCAGGTCGCGAGTAAGGTCACTATATAGCTTGCGGTATACCACGGGGTCGGCAGCAAATTTCATTGCTGCATGGATTTCCGCACTGTTCGGCCAGATATCTTTCAAATAGACTGGCTGACCGTTGCGGCCGATGCCAAGCGGTTCACTATCCAGACTAATGTTTACTCTGCCAGCCAGCGCGAAGGCAACTACCAACGGGGGGCTGGCGAGGAAGTTGGCCTTGATGTTGGCATGGACGCGTGCTTCAAAGTTACGGTTGCCTGACAATACTGCTGCGGCGACCAGATCGTGGGCAAGTATGGCGTCTTCGATTTTTGCATTCAATGGACCGGAGTTGCCGATACAGGTGGTGCAACCATAGCCCACCAAGCGAAAACCGAGTTGTTCCAGATAAGGTAGCAGACCAGAATGGGTCAAGTAGTCTGTAACTACGCGCGAGCCGGGGGCGAGCGATGTTTTGATATGCGGTTGCACGCGCAGGCCTGCTTCCACCGCCTTTTTCGCCAGCAAACCTGCCGCCAGCATCACACCGGGGTTGGAGGTATTGGTACAGGAAGTGATGGCAGCTATCAATACGTCGCCATGACGGAGCTGTACTACCGGCATCATCTGACCGCTTGTTTCGCAGCGCACGCTGGGTGTCGGGCGGTTATCTATCATCTCGAGTTCAGTCACGGTGCTGGTGTTGTGCTTGCTTTGCGTGCCGCTGCCAGCTGGAGCGGTTTCCTGATCCTGTAGGCCGCCACCGGCGACTGGTACACAAACGTTTCCGCTAAGGTCGGCTAAATCGGTGATATAGCGTTTTTCCAAATTTTCAGCGGGTTGGTTGAAACCGTTCTCTGCCACCGACTTGCTGAACAAGGTGTTGAAATTCTCCTTCATCTCGGAGAGCGGTACGCGGTCCTGCGGACGTTTTGGTCCGGCCAGAGAAGGCTGGATGCTGTTCAAATCCAGCTCTACCACGCTGCTGTAATCGATTGCATCTGCCTCAGGTATGCCATACAGCCCTTGTGCTTTGAAATAGGACTGGAAGGCATCCACTTCTTCATCGCTGCGTCCGGTATTGCGCAGGTAGTCCAGCGTTACATCGTCCACCGGGAAGAAGCCCATTGTTGCGCCGTATTCCGGCGCCATGTTGGCGAGGGTGGCGCGATCCGGCAGGGTAAGCGCAGCGGTGCCTGAACCGAAAAATTCCACAAACTTTCCCACCACTTTATGCTTGCGCAGCAGTTCGGTGACGGTCAACACCAGGTCGGTTGCGGTGATTCCTTCGCGCAACTTGCCCGTGAGATGAACGCCCACCACGTCCGGCGTGAGGAAATATACCGGCTGACCTAGCATGCCCGCTTCCGCTTCGATACCGCCCACACCCCATCCAACCACACCGATGCCATTAATCATAGTGGTGTGGCTGTCAGTGCCCACTAGTGTATCGGGATAATAAACGCCGTCTTTTTGCAGTACGCCGCGCGCCAGATATTCCAGATTCACCTGATGCACGATGCCGATGCCGGGCGGCACCACCTTGAACGTATCAAATGCCTGCATGCCCCATTTCATGAATTTGTAGCGCTCATTATTGCGCTCAAACTCCAGTTCCATGTTGAGTCGCAGCGAATCCGGACTATTGTAATAATCCACTTGCACCGAATGATCCACCACCAGATCCACCGGCACCAGCGGTTCAATGACCATCGGATTCTTGCCCAACTTCGCAGCGGCATCGCGCATGGTGGCAAGGTCAACCAGCAACGGGATGCCGGTGAAATCTTGCAACACGATACGTGCCACTACGAATGGAATTTCTTCGGTGCGCGGTGAATTCTGCTGCCAGTTCGCCAGTTGGCGAATGTGCGCTTCGCTGATTTTCTTGCCATCGTAATTGCGCAGCACCGCTTCCAGCACAATGCGGATGGAAACTGGCAAGCGTGAAATTTTTCCCAACCCAGCAGCTTCGAGTGCTTTCAAGGAATACAGCGTGCCAATCTTGCCGTTGGCGAGGGTGAATGTTTGACGAGTGTTGAACAGATTATGCGACATGGCGATGGCTCCGAATGAAAGCTATGAGCGAAAAGTAAAAAACGTAATTATAACGTGGTGGAAGTGGATCGGACATCGATCAGCTAAAACTGAAGGTGCTGCAAGATGAGAAATGCAGCGTATCTGCGAAGTCTGAACAGTAAATAAATAATATTTACGGGTACTTAGTTAAGGACAAGCAGTTTGCTTATCCTCTTGTTTTCCTGATTAGTTACATGCCTCAGCTGCCCGAATGGCAGCTTCAGGGCATGGGGTTGTAATCGCCACAGCACGAACGAGGCGCTTGATGATGGTGCCAAGATCGAAGCGGCGGTTAAAACGGTACTGAACCTCGGCCAGGTAACGGTCAGCGTATTTACGGAAATCGAAAGCATGGTAGGTTCCACTGATAGCTGTTTTCAGGTTGCCC
>QFXJ01000017.1 GCA_003402375.1 Candidatus Nitrotoga sp. CP45 | reverse complement strand
CAGACATCGACATACCCTTTTGAAACTGAACTCGGTTCATTGCCATGACGCATCTCCTTGGGTAAATGCGCCTATTATTCGCCCCTCAGTGGCTCACCACATGAGCCTGTACGTAAAAAATTACACCCAACTGAGGCACGTAACTAATCAGGCTTGTTTTTGGTGGCACACAGTTTAAGAGTATTTGATCAACTTCGTGGTGTGAAGTTAGTTTGGCCGGGGCTGAAAGATAAATTTAACCATGGCTAAATGCACCCGCATTCGAGGTAAGCCAACGCTCCCGCGCCTGCGGTACGTCCGCTTGCGAAACAGGCGGTGAGTAGATAGCCGCCGGTGGGCGCTTCCCAGTCCAGCATTTCGCCCGCACAGAACATGCCGGGCGTGGCGCGCACCATCAAGCATTCATCCAACGCCTCGAAGACGACGCCCCCTGCGCTGCTGATGGCCTCATCCAGCGGACGCGGTGCGATGAGGCGCAACGGCAATGATTTAATCGCAGCCGCAAGGTGCTCAGGATTGGCGAAGTCGGAGGGCGGCACCAGTTCGCGCAGCAGGCCAGTTTTTACCCCCTTGATGTTTGCCCGGCTCTGCAAATGGCTGGCCATCGAGCGGGAACCGCGCGGATGCGCTATCTCGGCGATGATGCGCGGCAAATCTTTTCCGGGCGTCAGATCGAGGTAAATGACTGCCGCGCCTGTGGCTGCAATCTCATCGCGCAGAAGTGTAGACAAAGCGTAAATCAGGCCACCTTCAACCCCGGTCGCCGTCACCATGAGATCGCCCTGTTGGCGGTGGATCCCGCCTGCTGCATTAATAAAGGTTACCGTCACTGCTTTTACTGGATGCCCGGCGAAGCGGGCGCTAAAGTGCTCGCTCCAGCCGACATCAAAACCGCAGTTTGCGGGCTGCAATGGCACAACGGGAATGCCGCGCTGAGCGAGCAGTGGCACCCATGCGCCATCGGAACCGAGCCGCGCCCAACTGCCGCCACCCTGTGCCAGCACTACTGCATCGGGATTCGCGGTGTGCTCGCCCTGTGGGGTGGCAAAACGAAGCGAACTATTTTCATTCCATCCGCACCAGCGATGGCGCATATGGAAATGCACGCCTGCCTCACGCAAGCGGTGCAGCCAGGCGCGCAAGAGCGGTGCTGCTTTCATGTCAGTCGGAAACACGCGCCCGGACGTGCCGACGAATGTCGCTATGCCAAGATTATGCACCCACTCTCGCAGAGCCTCCGGCCCGAAGGTGTCAAGTAGCGGCTTGATCTGGGCGCGGCGTGCACCGTAGCGCGAGAGGAATGGTTCCATTGGCTCGGAATGCGTGATGTTCATGCCGCCCTTGCCAGCCATCAGAAACTTGCGTCCCACGGATGGCATGGCATCGTAAAGATCGACCCGCACGCCGCCCTGAATTAATACCTCTGCAGCCATCAGTCCGGCAGGTCCACCGCCGATGACGGCAACCGACTTGGCTTTCAGCTTATTCCTCATCCAGCAACTTTCCTGCAATTGCCCAGTTTTCGTCTGGCAATTCGTCGAAGGTAATGTAGGTGTAGGACTTTGGTTTGTGTGCGATGCGTTCCAGGGTATCGGTGATCTCTGCTGCGATTTTTGTTTTCTGTTCGCGACTGAGAATACCGGCGATGCGAATGTTGACGTAAGGCATAGTGTTTTCCTGAATGGATAAAAATGGCTTTAGGTGTGTCCTTTATGTGACACAGAGTAATCAATCGAAGTAAATTTCATGCTGAAAAATCTTCGCATTGACTAGATATTTCCTACCGAAATGATGGGGGAAGTCATGGTAATGCGCAAGCGAGGGTGAGTAGTGATGTATTTCAACTATGGCGGGAGTCGATATTGGTTCAGCGAACCCCTATGCAGTGGTTGTGTCAGATCGAAGCGAATAGCCAGTATGAAGTATTGGCCGACTGGCTATCGAGTGTGTGGTGGATGGGGTGGCGACAGATGGCTGTGTCACTGATCAGCGTGTGCTGTAAGTAATGCATTGTACCAGTAAGTAGGGAATTAATTAATGAATTTTTGGGTTTAAAAAATTAAAGTTAATCTGGATTTGACCGCTAACAAAGATTGACCGTTACTACAAACAGTTTAAACGTTCGGATGTTGGGGGAATGGGAGTCATGTACATGGCTGACAACAGAGGATTTACGGTAATTGAAATACTTGTTACGTTGAGTGTGGCAAGTATTCTGTTGGCGATGGCGGCACCAAGCTACCGCACATTAGTTCAGGATAGCCAGCTTACAGCGCAGAGTAATAATTTTTTCTCTGCCATGATGTTAGCTAAGAGTGAGGCCATTAAAAGAAGTAGCCCGACTACAATTTGCCCCAGTACAAACGGTACGGCCTGTGCTGGTGTCACTGCCTGGACAGGTGGCTGGTTAGTGTTTGCAGATGCTAATAATGATGGAACAGTAGATGCGGGTGAAGAAATTATCCGGGTCGGCAGCGCATTATCTGGACAAAGTACGCTGACATCTGGAAATAGGACAAGGGTGACATTCGCCGCGAGTGGATTTACGTTTGGGTTTAATGACACCTTTTCTTTGTGTGATAGCCGTGGTGTTGAGATGTCCAGAAGGTTGACTTTGAATAATCAAGGTCGTTTGCGTACCGATAAAGGAGGCGGTACATGCGCATAAATTGCACACTCAATTTGAGAAGGCGGCTTGATAATAAGCAGAGTGGCTTTAGTATGCTGGAAGTACTGGTTACGATTCTTTTGGTTTCTTTTGGTTTGTTGGGTATGGCAGCCTTGATTACAACGGGTATGCGTAGCAACAATACAGCGCATTTTCGTTCAATTGCGACTCAACAAACGCTGGATATCGCAGATCGTATGCGCGCCAATTTGGCAGGTGTACGTGCCGGAAATTATGATGCGCTAACTGCTGTTATTCCGGTTAGTGCTGATTGTGTGGATGCAAATTGCACTACGGCACAAATGTCAGTTTATGATCATGCTCAGTGGAATACAGCCAATTCTGTCCTGTTACCGGGTGGTAGGGGAACTGTAACCGGTACTCTGGCAACGGGCTATTTGATTACTTTGATTTGGATCGAAAAAGAAATGGGGGGCGCGACGGATTCTGCATGTCCAGGTATGCCAGTCAATACGCGCTGTTTCTTGACAAGATTTTCTCCCTAATGCTTTCCTTACGAATGAATTGTGTTGGATCCATTACTGACTCAGGAAGCTTCGAGTCTAATTCGCAGCGAGGTTTCACCTTAGTCGAACTAATGATTGCAATGACCATGGGTCTGATATTGCTACTGGTTGTTGGTACAGTTTTTACCAGTAGCCGTCAGGTTTTTCGTATACAGGAGGATAACGCCCGTATTCAGGAGAGCGGTCGTTTTGCGATGGAAATTCTTGGGCGCAGCATCAAACAGGCGGGTCTTGCAGAAATTCCATTCACAGGTCTTAAGATTGGATTCGCAGGAACGGTTATCACGGGTACTAATGGCACCGTAAGCGCCCCACTTGCGGCTGATACATTAGCTGTGCAGTACGATGGCGCGATTGGGGATCGGGATTGTGAAGATGGTGGCGTTGACGCAGCCGAATACTTAGCTGGCAATAATGTCATCCAGAACCATTTTAATTTGGATGCAGTTAATGCGCAATTGCGGTGTGCTGGGATTATCGGTGCTGCGCCGGTTGCACCCGGCCCCGGGCCTGCTGGCATTGTATTATTGGGGAATGTAGAGGATTTCCAAGTTCTTTACGGCATTGATAGCACTGGCGACCAGTCAGTCAACCAATATGTTTCCCTACCGGCTGACTGGAATCAAGTAGTCACGACGCGAGTCTGCATACTGATTCGTTCAGATCAAACAAATATTGTTCCCGCAGGAGGTAATTACCTGAATTGCAACGGCGCAGTTGTCGCGGTTCCTGCTGACAGGCGATTAAGGCGCGCTTTCACCGCGACATTTAATTTGCGCAACCGGGTAAACAACCTACCATGAATATAAGCTTCTGCGTGCTACGAAAACAACACGGTGCAGTATTCGTTACCGCTATGGTTTTACTGGTAGTACTAACTTTGCTCGGTATTGCCGCCATAAAGATGGCGAATCTGGAAGAACTCATGTCAGGCAATATGCGTGACCGCAATCTTGCGTCACAGGCGGCAGAAATGGGACTGCGTTATGCTGAACAGCATATCCGTGATAACGATCCTGCAACCAATACGCCCAGCTCGATAGATGGCATAACCGGTTTTGATGCGGAATGTACCGGGGGGTATTGTTATTACGGCCAAAATCAATCTGCGCCCCCCATTGAATCAATTATAGCTATGTGCACTCCAAATTGCCCCCTTGCTTATATTCCCGGCACAGTTTTTAGAGTCGATGGCGTCGATTTTACGGCGCCTGCTTTACCAGTGGGCTTACCTGCACCCACCTACCTGATTGAAGGTATTAAAAAAACGCCGCCGGGTAGTAGTTACTTCAGTTATTACTACCGAGTCACCGTGCGTGCGCAAGGTGCAAGACCTGGTACGGTTGTTTGGTTGCAGGAAATATTCAGGCCGTAGCTACCCAGCTGTTAAAAAGGAGATTGGGATTATGAAAAAAAATGTGATATGCGCTATGGGATTAAAATGGATTGTGTATTTATCCCTTGGTTTAGCTGGATCAGTTCATGCCTCGCCGCTCTCCAATAACCCTCTTTTTCTGGGTGGAAATATCTCGCCTAATGTGATGTTTACGCTGGATGACTCTGGATCGATGCATTGGGAAATGATGCCGGAGGCATCAGTTTATTCATATTTTTTATTTCCACGGGCCGCTTCCGTATATAACAGCGGCTCTGATTATGGAAATTATGTGCCAACGTTTGAAGACGGTTTTTCCTACAGTGCAAGAATGCGTTCGCCACAAACTAACCCAATTTATTATAATCCGGCGGTTACATATCAACCTTGGTCGAATTCAGATGGCAGCTTGATGCCGAATGCCGTTCCAACTGGTGCATATCATAATCCAGTAAAAACCAGCGCAGGATCACGCAACCTGACAGTCGATAATACGCAATCGGCCGGATGGGATAGTTGTAATAATTCGGCGTATTCAGGATGTGGCTATTCATCGTCAAGTAAGACTTTTTATCCAGCTGTTTATTTTTATTTTAATGGTGGCGACGGGTGGACTTGGAGTAACTATACTAAGCAGGAAATTCGTTCGACGACGCCGACATACACTGGACATGGCCGTGTAAGTCGAAAGGATTGTACGGCTGGTACGTGTACATATACTCAAGAAATCCAGAATTTTGCGAATTGGTATACATATTATCGTTCTCGGATATTGTTAGCCCGTGCGGGTGTTGGCAAGGCGTTCTCTGCACAGGGGAATACCATGCGGGTAGGCTTTGCTGCCATCAATACGGGGTCTGCAACTGTCGATGGCATAACATCAGACAGTGCAGTGATAAGTGGGGTAAGGCAGTTTACAGGTACAGATAGAACAAGTTTTTTTACTAATCTTTATGGACACGCTGTCCCAGCTTCAGGTACGCCGCTACTCAGTGCGGTAGATCGGGTTGGAAAATACTTTAAGCGTACAGACGATAAAGGCCCTTGGGGAGAGACACCGGGTACGGCTGGGGGTACGCAGCAAGTATGCCGCCAAAATTTCAATATTTTGATGACAGATGGTTATTGGAACGACGGTAGCCTTCCTGCCGGGATAGGAAATTCTGACAATACGGCGGGTGCCAGTATTACCAACCATTCCTCTCCGGCTACACCACCAACGTATACCTATACCCCTGTGCTTCCTTATTCTGATAGTTACAGTGACACCCTGGCCGATGTGGCAATGCATTATTGGAAAAATGATTTACGCACCGATATGCTCAACAAGGTTCCAACCAATGCTGCCGATCCGGCATTCTGGCAACATATGGTGACTTTTACAGTGGGGTTGGGCGTGAGTGGGAGTCTTACGCATTTGCCGTCAGGCGTGGAAACATGGCCGGATCCTTCCGGTACCGCGAGCATCCCCGCCAAGATAGATGATCTCTGGCATGCCGCTGTTAATAGCCGGGGCGCTTTTTTTAGTGCCGCTGACCCAACTACATTTGCTAATGCCTTGACCAATGCATTAACAACTATTGTGGCACGCACAGGCTCTGCTTCGGCTGTGGCCGCCAATTCGAATTCATTGATAACCAATGGCCGGATATACCAAGCCAAATTTAATAGTGGGGATTGGACCGGACAGCTATTATCAATCCCTATTAATGCAGCGGGTACGTTAGGAGCGATAGAGTGGAATGCAGGGGCCGTCTCACTTGCGTCGGACACAATTGTACCTGCCGCCCGTATTATCATAACCAGGGGTAGTAGTGATGGCGTACCGTTTGAATATGCCAATTTGACTACGGCACAAAAAGTACTGCTGGATAAAGATGTTGCAGGCACAGTCGATAACTGTGGTTTGGAACGGGTTGCCTATTTGCGTGGCGTTGCGGTTAATGAGGGCAGTGGAACTTTTAGCTGTGCCAGTGCAAATGTGATAAACAAATTTCGTAGTCGTCCGGCCAGCAAATTGGGGGATATTGTCAATTCGGGGCCATTTTATGTAGGCCGTCCCAATGCAGGGCATTCTGATGTGGATTATGCGGGCTATGCTGCATTTCGAACCAGCTACAAAAATCGAAAACCAGTAGTTTATGTGGGGGCAAATGACGGCATGCTGCATGGTTTTAACGCCTGTATTGAGGGCGTAACATCAGGCTGTACGGCAGCTGATGAAGGTAAAGAGCTCATTGCTTATGTGCCTAGCATGATTTATGCGAATCTGAATAGGTTGAGCGACAAGGATTACAATGCCAATCATCGCTATTTTGTGGATGGTTCTCCCATGGTGGCAGATGCTTATGTGGGTGCAACGCCCAGATGGAAAAGCGTTCTCGTGGGTGGTTTAAATGGGGGTGGGCAAGGTTACTATGCCTTGGATATAACAGATCCGGCTGGTTTTACCGCAGCAAACGCAGCTGATTTGTTACTTTGGGAATTTACTAATGTCGATGATGCAGATATGGGTTACAGCCATAATCTTCCACCGATTAATCCTTTTACCAGCCAATCCAACCAGATTGTACAGATGGAAAACCATAAATGGGCTGTGGTGATAGGTAATGGCTATAGCAGCGCTGGCGGTAAAGCAGTACTTTATGTCTTGTTTATTACCGGTGGTGAAGATGGCACTTGGACAATTGGTACAGATTATATCAAGCTAGTCGCTGATGCGGGTACAGGTAATGGCCTTTCCACGCCCATGCCATTCGATATTGATGGAAATGGTTTGATTGATGTGATTTACGCAGGCGACATTAAGGGTAATCTGTGGAAATTTGATGTCGCTTCTGCTACCCCCGCCAGCTGGAGTGTGGCTTTAAGTGGCGCGCCACTTTTTGTGTCAGGCACTAGTAAACCGGTCATTTCGCCACCGGTCGTGACTTTTCACCCCAAAGGGGGTCTATTGGTTATGTTCGGCACTGGAAAATACCTTGAAACAGGGGATACTACAACGACAAGTACACAGACTATGTATGGGGTATGGGACTATAACCTGACTACGTCGGTCATATCGACAAACTTAGTTCAGCAGGTTGTGACAAACGCTACGGCCAGAACCGCCACACAGAACCCGGTGCCTTATTCTTCCACTGTAAAAGGGTGGTATTTTGACCTGCCTGTTTCTGGAGAAAGGCTGACGGGCGTTCCTACTCTGGAGAATGGTATTTTAGCATTTACTACCATTGTCCCATCGGTCTCCCCCTGTGATTTTGGCGGCAAAGGATTTGTAAATGCGGTGGATTTCTTGACGGGAGGAATGCTTTCTATTCCAACTTTTGATACTAACAGAAATGGGGTTGTTGCCCAAAATGATGGATTGTCTGCAGGTATAGAAATTGGATTTGCGGTGGGTGGTGTAACGCGGATCAGGGGAGCAATGGATGATGTATTAATATCTTCCACAGCTGATGGTTCGCTAGTGAAAACGCCGGCTACTAAAGGTCCTGCAGGATTGCGTGGCCGGATTACATGGCGAGAACTTGTTCGTTAAACTTGTTTTTAGGTGCAGTCAGGGTGACAAGTTGTAAAATTTTTACTTGAATATTGCCAGGGGGAAGGTATTTAACAGGCATCGGGCGTAGCTATAAGGGCTGAAGGTAGAGTTGCCATGCAATTTTGCCAAACTGAATGACGGAAAAATATGGGTCATGGCTGAGTGAACAATATTATGAAAATTACGGCAGATTTAAAAAAGCTAAAGGGCTTTACGCTGGTTGAGCTTATGGTTGCAGTCGTCATCATTGGCATTGTGGTAGCCGTTGCTTTGCCTTCCTACCAGAATCATGTGAGGCAATCTAACCGGGCGGTAGCCAAAGCAATACTTCTTGAAAATGCCCAATTTATGGAGCGATTTTATACGGTCAATAATCAATATGATGCAACTGTCGGGGCAGATGGTATTGCAAATGCAGGGGGAGATGATGTGGACGTTGCATTACCTCTTATTCAATCACCCAGGACTGGCGCTCTTGTACAGTACAACATTTCACTCCAGGCAGTGGCAGACGCTACTTTTACGCTTCGGGCCGTGCCAGTGGGTTCAATGGCCGGAGATGTATGCGGAACGTTTACGCTGACGAATACGGGAGTACAAGGCGCTGGCGGTGATGTTGCAAGCTGCTGGAATCGATAATGTCATTGGTCAGGGCAAATAAGCGGTAAATTCCAGCATGTGATTTTACCGGGTGTACTTGGATGGTGTTGTTCTTCTTTCACCATGACTGCTCACTCGACTTCAGCAGTAGCATGGTACGTGCTGCTAGTTTTGATTTAAATTTAAGTATCGTTTTGTTTATTGGTCTCTCGAGTAATTAAAAACTGATTATGAAATCAACTCTAGGCGTTGCTCAAACAGGGCGTCTAAATTCAGAATGGGAACGTTTTCATCTACCAGTTGGAAGCACGAGTGGGCGATAGATATCCATGCGGACGAATCTTGGGGTAGCAAACACGCTGCATCGTCTCCGACGCTCACCATTCGAAAATAGGCAGATAGACCTAGAGCGCCCCATCGTTGCTCGCCGTTTGATCGGGCAAAATACGTGACAACCAGCGCAAGACTAATTTTTTCCAGAGAACGTTGGCCGATGAGCGGTGCCAACTCAACAAATGGAATGGCGCGATCCTGCCAAATACAAAGCGAATGGCAGTAATCTGGAGCCAGCGGTACAGGTACAAGCCTTGGCGACATGACGAGTTCGGCGACTTCGTGCAGACCGATTGCTGCGTGGTGGCCACTCGTGAACTCGAACAAAACGGCGTTATGCTTCATATTCATGCCTGCTCTCCGAGGAGTTGATGTAACACCACAATGTGCCGACATCGCAACAGAATGCGATATTTTCTTTAATTTGTACGTAAGCTTTGATTGGCGATCCAGAGAGGTTCATGCACGCGGGTAAAGAATGTAGTATTGGATTTTGAGTGGGGAGCGATTGTACCGAGTCCACGGTAATGCCGAAGTGATGCTCATCTGCCTGTAGTACGACAATGTATCGACACCGTGTATCAATTTTGTCTGCCACGATCAAGTGTGCAGTTAGCGAATGTACTTTGCATGCAGTCTCTTCAATGGCTTCGCGTGCTTTTTCTTCATGACCTCCGCTTTGTAACATGGCCATATCATTAAGGCAGACGATCGCGTGTTGGTCGATGAGTAAATTCAGACCGTCAAAGCAGATCAACGCGTACCCGGCTGCTGTGGTGTTCATTACACCCCGCCGATCGCGCTGTGGATATGCCCGAGAAGGTCGGTGTCGGTGTAGGGTTTGGTCATGTATATGCTAACCCCAGCGAGCTCGGCCTGCTTACGATGTTTGTCCATGGAGCGAGAAGTGATCATGATTACCGGCAGCTCGCGGGTGTCGGGGCGCGCGCGCAGGTGTGAAGTGAACTCGAGCCCGTTCATGTTTGGCATTTCAAGGTCAGTGAGTATCACTCCGGGTATGAAATCATTTAGGAGTGCGACTGCCTCTAATCCATCTTTCGCTGCTTTCACGTTATATCCTGCGTCACTTACGAGTTGAACTAGCGATTTACGTACGCTAAGGGAATCATCTACAACGAGAATATCGCGTCGCATTGATGTTTCATGGTTGCCTGTGGAAATGGAGGCTGAAGCTTCTATCGATTGCGGCATGGGAAGACGTAGCAATTCGGCTAAATCGAGCAGCGGTGCGACGGTGCCATCACCCAGAATCGCGATCCCGCCCACGCCATTAATTTTCTTTACATAGCGGCCCGGATCTTTGAGGATCAGGTCGCGACCGTCAACGATGCGGTCGACCAGTACCGCATGAATATCAAGGTCGACGTGAACCAGCAATACCGACTTCGAATTCATGATTTCTGGCGTCATCTCGCCGCTGTCATAACCGATCAGCGCATTCAGGGCCTTTACCGGATAGGTATGTTTTTGATAGCGCAGGTTTATTTCGCTGCCGATTGATATGAATTCTCCTGCGGCGGGTGGTAATGCTTGATCCAACGCGTAGCTGGGCACCGCAAAAATCTGGGTGGAGGATTCTATGAGTAATGCGTGTTGGGCGACGAGCGACGCCTGGAAGCGCAGTAGAAACTCGCTGCCTTTTCCGGATTCAGACCGTACTTCGACCATTCCTTTCATGACAAGAAGACGGTCGCGCACCACATCGAGTCCGACGCCACGTCCCGATATTTCATTTGTGTGTTCCCGTGTTGAAAAGCCAGGAAGCAGAATGAAGCGTGACAATTCTTCCTTGGAGACATCCTGGCCAGCTTGCATCAGGCCGCGCTCAATCGCCTTGTGTCGGATTGCGTCGTAGTTGAGTCCGCGCCCGTCGTCCCGGCAACACACAGTAACCGTCTGGCCGCGCCGGGAGAATTTAAGATGAATTGTAGACACCTCCGGTTTCCCGGAGTACCTACGTTCATCGGGTGTTTCAATACCGTGATCGATGGCGTTTCGCAGTATATGCAGTAGCGGGTCGACGAGGTTGCTCAGCATGTCTCCGTCGATTAGGATATCTTCCCCTTCAATTATCAGCTTTGCTTTTTTTCCTGTTTGCTGTGAAGTCTGGCGGATGTTGCGGTGCAGGCGAGGGGCGAGGCTTCCCACTGGACTCATGCGAGTGGTCATGGCCATGTACTGAAGGTCGCGCTGTACCCGCTGCGTTTGTTGAAGTACGGCGCCCATCTGTGCCACGTCCTCCTCAATGCGCCGGCTGAATTCCCGTGTGTCGGCGGCTTCTTCTGTTAGCGCGCGGGTATTGCTCTGAAGCTCGGTGTACTGTTCCATTTCCAGTGCATCAAATATTGGGTCACCGTGAGAGATTTGCGTGTCGCGCAGACTCGCGAGGCCGCGGATGTCAACCAGGTTCTCAAGATCAAAAATTCGCTGCTGTACCTTGAGATTCTGACGTAATAAGCCGTTAGTACGTTGCTGAGCCTGTTTTACTTGCTCGGTAAGTTGCCCAATCTTTACAGATAGCTCACCAGTGAGACGGAAGAGTTCGTCCATGGTTGTAACCGGGACGCGTATTATTGAAGCGACTGGAGTCTGGTTGGTCACATTGCTGGGCAAAGAAGATTCTTCTTCCCTGAAGGTTTCAGTTAATGCCCGGGGCGTTGCGTTGTGATGGGCAGCTTCAATCAAAGCCGGAAACATCGCATCAAGATTTGCATTTTTAGCCTGGATTGGGGGCGTCGAGTTAAGATCATTGAATTCTATTTGAATGGCAAACGTTGCATCGAGATCAGTGCTTTCAGTTGGTGCTGGGAGCGACGTGTCGAGATCGGCAAGTACAGGCGGGGCGGCATCGACTTCGTCCTCAATACTTCTTGAGTGAATCCGGCTTGCCCAATCAAGAACAGACTGCAATATTTCCTTCGCTTGTGTATGTGTGGGGGCATCCTCGATGCCGAGCAGGGAGCCTATCATTTGTTCCAAGCACGCTGCCGCGTCGAGCAGTGTATTGGTAAGCGCTAACGGGGGGCGTGTCTGGTTTTGCTCGAACCATTCGAGGATGTCTTCTGTGTGGTGTCCGAGCGTTGCGATGCCCCGGATGCCGACAATGTTTGCCGAACCTTTTAACGAGTGCGCAATGCGCTTTGCTGCGGCCATATCCTCGTCCGTGGCTTCGCCGTCCACAATATTGCGGATGTAGGTTGAAAGCTCGGCGGCCTGTGTTGGCGCTTCTTGAAGCAGCGCTTCATACACGCTCCGATCCACATCGTCCGGCAGTGCAAGGGAGACGTCTTCATCAGTCGCCACGCGCGGACGTTCCAGCTCCTCGGCCTCTGCTTCTGCGCGTAAATACCCCGCTAGCACCGGTTCGGTGGTGAGCTCGATAATGAGTTCGAGGCTGCGCTCTGCATTTACGGGTGATGGACAGGGGGGGAGGGAAAAATATTGTGCCAAGTGCTCTGCGGACTCGAAGTTCGTGATGTCAGCGAGGTAAGCGAGCACAAGATCGGGCCAGAGATCGAAGAAGGCTTGCGCTGCGCCGCGCTCTTCCGCATTAAGCCCAACAATGACCACCAGGCATTCCTGTACCTGAGCGCAACAGGACTCCAAGCCGCGCAGTCCGAGCATTCCGCAAGTTGACGCTGTTCGTTCGACTTGACCGACATATTGATCAAGTGCGTCGCCGAATGTGGGGTCTTCGGGGACAGCCGAACAAATCGTTGCGATCCAACCAGCAAGATCGGCGCGCACCTCTTTTATTTCGGTTAGTAGCGCTTCGATGAAATCGCTCATTTGCATTTTCTATGGTCCTCAGGTCGAAGCATGACGGCACAAGCGTACCGCCGTCATTGCAGGCTTAACCAACCGCTTGAAGCTTGGGCATGGCGCTCGTACGCTCTGGCATGGTCGACAATCCAAGAGCTTGTGCGTTAGGTAGCTTGAATACGCCCACCGTTTTCACCAATTGCTCGGCGGATCTGGAGAGCAGGTTAGTTTCGGCTGTCTGGGTTGTAATCTGTTCTCCGGTTTTTTCCGCACTACGGCCAATATCTTCGACTCTATTTTGCAGAATTTCTGCGCTCTTGATTTGTACCTCCAGGCTGGCGGCGATCTGCAGTACTAATTCCACTAAATTGTCGGTTGCCTTCTGTGTTTCCGCCATTTGAACACCGGCTTTTTCAGCAAATTCAGTTCCTTGCACTACTTGAGAGATTGTCTTGTTCACTGTATTGATAGTGTCGTTCGTCTCGATTTGAATGTTATTCACCAACGTGCCAATTTGCGCTGTAGCGTTGCGTGAGGATTCGGCAAGACGTTGCACTTCCTCAGCTACCACCGCGAAACCACGGCCTGCATCTCCTGCGACTGCAGCCTGTACGCTCGCGTTCAACGCAAGTACATGTGTGCGCTCCGCGATTGTATTGATCAAATTCACGATGCCGCTAATTTCCTGCGAACGCTCGCCAAGGCGTTTTATTCGCTTTTCGGTCTCGGCAATCATTTCACGGATTGAGTTCATGCCCTTCATTGTTCCGGTTACAGCATTGAGCGCAGAGAGGGTTGAACGGGTCGCATCACCGGACGCAATGTGGGATTTTGCGGTGAGCTGTGCCACATTGTTCATGGCTTCGGTTGAAGTGGCGAGCTCGCGGATCATTTCCTCGACGCCTTTGCGTTCCACTGCAGCTGTCGCTTGCACTTGATCTGCCTGCCCTTTCAATTTGACCGATGAATTTTCCACCTGGCCGGCGATCTGCATTACCCGATAAAGCACTTTGCTCGTTTCTTCAGTATGCTGATTTACGGCATCAGACACCGTACCCACAATGTCTTGCGTGACAGGTGCCTTGACCGTGAGATTTTTCTCCGAGAGTTTCTGCATGGTTTGCAGGAGCGAGATCACCGAGTCATTGAGTGCTTCGGTTTCCGCTTCAGCTTTGCGTTGCGCGGCCATACGTTCTTCTAGCAGTTGATTAACCGTCCGTCCCAAATCGCCGACCTCGTCCTTTGCCTCAATCGAGTTTAGTGCGGTGTTATCTCCGCCACGTACCTTTTCGACCGATAGCTGCAATAAACGTACTGTGTCGGTGACATTTCGTGTGATCAGCAAGGCGAGAAGCGCAGCAAATATGATAAAGGCGATTACCACGCCCGATAGGATTAATGAACGGTTGAGCAGGTTTGCAACTTTGAATTGTAATTCGTTGTTTAGCGCTACCATCGCGATATCGATTAATTTGAACTGATAATTGATGCCGCTCGTGAATTGCTTGACATACTCTGCTGAGCTAAATTGGAGCCGCTGCGCATTGCTAATTTCTGAGGCGGCCAGATCGGCAAGGTACTTGATTTGTTCTTCAGCGGCTTGATCTCTACCTGCAATTTGATCTTTAATCCGCGCCTCTTCAGCCTGTGCTTTGCTTAGCTGATTAGTCGCTTGATTGGTTTTGGCAATTAATGACGAAATTAGAGTTGCCATCGTTGCGCGGTCGGTCAAGGTGAGCGTTTCTTTGCCTAGTTCAATACCGGAGTTTTGATCGACGGTTAAGCGTTCGGCTTCCGCGAGACGGGCAACCCCAAAAGCCCGTGCCTGCCCCAATGTCTCAGATACTCGGGGCAGGTCTGATAGCGTGGCTTGGATCAAGAAGTGTGTCGCGGTATCTGATTCGAACGAAAGCTTGTAATGATCCATAAGAAGATCAAGCAGGGCCAGTTCGGTAGCTACCAGTGCAGAGTGATCAGTAAATGATTTGCGTGTGTCCGTGTGTTGGCTCGCGGTCTCGGCTGCGATTCGTGTCCAATCGGTTTTTATCTTGTCCCACGTCTCGGCTTGTTTGGTATTGTTGTTATCTTTCATGTATGCGTCAAAGGTGCTGATGGCCTGGGCAACCTCCGTTTCCTTTGCGGCGCGATCTGTAGCAACGGAAGCATTGCCACCGATGAAAGCGGCGGCCAAGCCGCGATGCTGTTGGGTATTCTGGATTACTTTAAGCAGCTTTGCCGCTGGGGCAATACCACTAGCTTCGAGCTTGGCGGTCTGGATGGCGGCGATGGTCTGCGTCAAGAACAGATAGGCAGGCACTCCGGCAGCGGGTAGCGCAACGGCGCCCAGAAGCAGGAATTTTTGCCACAATTTTATCCGTGTAAGAAAAGTAAAGTTTAGTCTGTTTTTCATTTTATTTCTCCAGGAGGGTCGTAAATTAAGGCCAGGTACGTCAGCCTGGGATTCTGCGTGCCATCATTTCGAAGAAGCGGGTGTGGTAGAGTTCCAGCCACACTGTGGCTTCTTCTGCATAAGCGTTCGATACGTAGTCACGGATTGCTGCTGGGAACGCTGGAAGCGGGGTTCGGTTCGAAGCATCGAAACGCTTGCGGTTCGGAATACCGTTAACCACGATGGCTGCGATCGACTCACCGCGACCAAGCACGAGGAGCATTGTTTTCGATTTCGTGTCACATGTGCCACCGACGAGCGACGCTAGGTCAAATACCGGCACAAGATTACCGTGCAGGTTCACTAGACCGAGCAACCAACGGCCAGTGTTAGGAAGGCGAAAAACAGGCAGCATTTCAGAAATTTCGCTTACGTGTGCGTGCGGAACAAGAAATTTAATGTTCGCCACGTCAAAACCTATCCATTCCTGAGCTGCGGCAAGGGGATCTCCATACTGTCGAGGGAGCCCGATAGCCATAAGCTCTCCTGCCGTACGCGCCGGGTGCAGTGCTACGCTCGGCGCTAGCAGCGAATCAGCAGAGTTGATCTCGTTTTGCATGGTTGTCCCGTACAGAATGGATCGGCAAAAGGGCGTTCAAACGTGAGAACGGAGCCGTCATAACGTGTTGACGAGCCTGACGATATCGTCGGATGTATACGGTTTAACGACATATCCGCTCCCTCCCTGCATTTGCCCCCACATCTTGTCTGCTTTCTGATCCTTACTGGTTACGAACACGACCGGAATGTCCTTGGTCGCGGGATCCTTTTTCAAAGCGCGGGTCGCGGCAAAGCCATCCATGTCCGGCATGTTTACGTCCATGAAGATCAAATCCGGTTTCTCGGATTTGGTCATTTCGATCGCTTCCTTGCCGTTGGCGGCAGTGACAACAAAGCGGCCTGTGCTGATTACGATTTTTTGAATATTGACAAGATCAGTATACGAATCGTCGACACAAAGAACTTTCTTGATTGTCATGGTTGCTCTTCCTTTAATTGAATTGAGTTAAATATAATGTGGTCGGGGTCAGGCATTCGTTGGCAAGTATTTGCTGATTACTTCGAAAAGGCGATTTTCGTTGACTGGTTTTGTGAGGTACGTATCGCAGCCAGACATGGTTGCCCGGATTTTGTCGAAAGTTGAATCTTTGCTCGATAGCATCACCACCGCAGTTTTTGCGGCACTTTTCTTGGATTTGATAAGCTTACAAACCTGATAACCATTGATTCCTGGCATCACGACATCGAGAAAAACGCAGGCGTAGTGTTTAGTGCCGGTGAGTCCAACTGCTTGCTCCCCTGTTTCGGCGTAATCGACATTGAAACCAAATGGTGCGAGTTTTGCCCGCATGAATTCACGCACAGTCATATTGTCGTCGCAGACCAACACCCAGTTAAATGGCCGATCGGGAGGATTTGCTAGCGTCAGGTTATCTGCCAACTTTTGATTTACTGGGTTTGATTTAAGTGTCGTTGTATTTGATAGTTGTGGTGGGGTGATCGGGGGCGCTGATGATCGCAGGGTTGGCATTAAGGCGACCATTGGCTGAGTTTTCTCATAGGGAGCCGCTATACGAACTGAAAGCTCTGGTTTTGGTATTGGGCTAGGCGTGTTAATTCCTACTGCGAGATCGAATGCTTTGAACATCTTTGTCCACTGTAATGGCCGTGATAAAGTTGTGCATGAAATGCCGTGATTGGTGTCGCCAATCAGAATCGCAGGCCGGGTGTTCATGGCATTTTTTTGACGAAAATCCGCTATCGCATTCGCGTCTTCAGCATCAACGAGAAAAACGTCCGGCATCGAATCCATTGTCGGCATAAACTCGACAAATTTAGGCGCGCGGCGCGCGGATAGGCTGAAAATGCTTTTCAAAATAATCCGTTCAGTCTGGCTGAAGCCGTGGACATCGACGGTGTATTGGGGCTTTGCCGGTGACACGGTTGAGGACGTTTCCATCATCATAGGTTTCCGATCAAGCCTGAAGAAATGATGTACTCGACGACCGCGTCGGCACTTTTAAAACGTGCTGCGGCCGATTTGGCCATCATGCGATTCAGGATGGGTTGAAATCGTTCAAGACCCACGGGCAATAGGGGTACCGGGAGATTTACGTGTTGGTAAAGAACCGCCTGCACGGAATTCCCTTTGTAAGGTGGCCGTCCTGTCAACATTTCGTAAAACATGGCTCCTGTGCTGTACAGATCTGTCCGCTCGTCGACGGGTAGATCCAACGCCTGCTCAGGCGCGAGATATGACGGTGAACCCATGATTTCATCGGGGCGGGTAGGTAACCGGACTGCGTCGGAATGCTCGGCAATGCCGAAATCGGCGAGTGCAAGCGAGCCGTCCCTGCGAATCATCACATTGTCAGGTTTCATATCGCAATGAATGATACCCAGTGCGTGAATCGCCGAGAGTCCGCCTAGAATTTGTAGCAACGAAGCGATTGCGACCTGTGGTGTGTGGGTTTCAGAGATTAGACACCGTAAATCTCCGCCGGGAAAAAATTCCATTGAGATATAAGCGTGGGTCGAGGTAAAACCCTGATGATAGATGCGTGCGACGTTGGGATGATCGATTTGCGAAATTAGTGCGAATTCATGCAAAAAACGTTGCAATACGTCATCGTGGTCGATGTCAATATCTATTGTCGGGATAAGTTTTAGTACTTGATGGGTATGCGTGACGAGATTTTCTGCGAGAAAAACCTCAGACATTCCACCCTGCCCTAGCTTGCGCAGTAAGCGATAACCATCCAGTTTGATCGATTGATCTTGAGGAATCCGTTTGAGTGTATTTTCGGTGTTAAAAATAGGGTTTTGAATTGAGTCTGCCTGTTCTCGTGACAATTCAAATATTGCCGTATTTACAGCTACAGATCGATTCAGCTTATCGTAAAAAGCGTTATCAGTGTGGGCGCTTGCGGTGCGTGGGTAGAGCCCTACAATCTCTATGACCTGGATTGGTAGCGCTTTTCCTTTTATAGTCACCATACTGTCACGGCCGAGCTGAAAACGGTCTCCGGCCATATTTGCGCAGGTACGGCTCGTTGTTATGCTCCAGCCGAGTACTTCCGACATCGTTTGCAGACGTGCAGCGATGTTTACCGTATCGCCGATTATGGTGGTTTCGATTGCGGTGCCACTGCCCATATTGCAGATCATCACTTCGCCTGAATGTATGCCGACACCGACTGCAAACTCCGGCAATTTTCGTTTTGGAAAGCGTTGCGCGATCCACTCACGGAAGGAGTCGGCGGCGAGCACTATTAGGAGTGCCACTTTAAGTGCACGCTCGGCGTGGTCATCCGGTTGTTGCGCGCCTGGTTCAAACATTGCTGCCATTCCATCGCCGATGAATCTCACTACCCATCCACATTGCTGACGGACTGGCTCATACGCTCGTTCAAAGAATGTATTCAAAAATTCAACAACCTCTTCGCCGTGAAGTTGGTCGGCGAACATAGTAAAGTTGCGGATATCGACGAAGAGTACTGAACCATTAACTGTGATCTGGGCCGCAGGAATGACTATTCCGCTGTTTGGTAGGGTATTTCGGTGCAGTTTGGTATGGGTGCTGCATTCATTAGTTTGGTATAGCATTGAATGGTTGCGGGCAGGAGTGTATCCAGCGCTATCTTCAGCTATTAACTTACGTATGGTTTCAGTCTGCTGTAGATGTATAGAAACGGCATTAGGCAATGCGATAAGACTTATCTTGGATGATGTAATCATGTGTCCACACCAAAATGTAAGGTTCTGTGGAGAGATGAGAAAAATTCGATGGTTAGATTCATGGCCTGCATTCGTAAGCTAGGATGATTGTGGCAGTGCCTTTGTACGTTACCTTATGCTGCAAGGCATAATTAGCAGCGGCTATCTGAAATAACGGATGGGCTTTAGGAAACTTTAGCTTGGCTTTGGATTTTTAGGTTCTCTAATGATTCGTAGTGGGTAACTCTTCGATAAGTGCAAGATGAGCGGATTTATCTCTTCTGCGGAGGGTTGAAAGTTGATTACCCACGCTATTTCACATAGAGCCGTTTTTTATTTTATTTGTTTGGCGTGCAGTAACAGGGTGCTATTTTTACCCTGTATAGATGTGTTCGTCGATATTCCAATCCACCGTTGATATGCATGGTGGGCCATAAAAATGTTACGCTAGAAAAAGTGGTAATCCTGAAAATTAAAATGCAAGTTGTTGACATTTCTGCCGATAAAGAAGTTTTTTATCAGTGCCGGAATGACTGGGGTAATCGACCGCATACGGTAAATTTGCATGGATAAAAATTAAGGTGTCCCATAAATCAGACCCCATTGCGGCGAAGCTTCGTAGGTATCGATATAGCAGAGCTATCTGCTTAAAACCGACCAGAGTTTGTACTCTGATTACGCTTAGAATTTTGAATATATAGAGATGCCATATGAATATTAAACAGGCGTTGGAAATGGTTAGCCAGACCCATCCAGGTGCTGTGCGATCGCATAACGAAGATAGCGTGGCTTATGACGCGTCGTGCGGGTTGGTGGTGCTGGCTGACGGCATGGGTGGGCATAATGCGGGTGAAATTGCGAGTGGCATTACAGTTTCGTTGATAACGACCGAAATGAAGCATAGTTTGGAAAGCATGCGTCCCGAAGACCGGAGTGAAGGCGGTGAAGATGTTGGAATAATGCTGTTACGTGAAAAAATTCAAAAAGCCAATGCCTCTATTTATCATACGTCGCAGAGCCAGCCACAATGCGCTGGGATGGGTACCACAGTGGTAGCCGGTTTATTTTATGACAACCGTTTAGCAGTCGCCCACGTTGGTGATTCGCGAATGTACCGATTGCGCGGTGAACTATTTGAGCCTATCACCCGTGACCATTCATTGTTGCAGGAGCAAGTTGACAGAGGCATGTTAAGCCAAAAAGATGCGCGACTATCCAAAAACAAAAATCTGATTACACGCGCGGTCGGAGTGGAACCAGCGGTCGAGGCGGAAATTCACAGTCATGCGGTACAAGTAGGCGATATTTATTTGTTATGCTCGGACGGTTTGAACGATATGGTCGAAGATAATGAAATTGGTGCCACGCTACACATGCTGCGTGCCAATCTACAATTGATGGCGAGACGGCTGATCGAAATGGCAAATGATAATGGCGGGCGTGATAATGTATCTGTGATACTTATTAAAGTTAACGGTGATTTTGCTGTGCCACGGGGTTGGCTCGTAAAAATGTTGTCCTGGTTCAAGAATTAATACGGGGATTAATGATATGGCGGCGAAACTGATACTAAGCATGGATGGTGTGGTGTTGCAGGAATATGTTCTGGACAAGGAACGCATGACGGTAGGGCGCAAGCCGCACAATGAAATTGTTATCGATAACCTTGCTGTTAGTGGTGAGCATGCTGCGATAGTGACCATATTTAATGATTCCTTTTTGGAAGATTTGGACAGTACCAATGGAACCTTGGTAAATGGCGCGGCAATTAAGAAGCATTTTTTGCAAAATAATGACGTGGTTGAAATTGGAAAATATAAACTCAAGTATCTGAACGATCAGAAAAGCCAATCTACTGCGGCAGATTTCGAGAAAACAATGGTGTTTCGCGCATCTTCCCGTATCGCATCCGTTGCTCCCACTTTGGTAAAAGCTGATCCGTATGAAATGCCAGGGAAATTAAAGCCTATGGAGCAACCACAATTAGTACCCGCCAAGAACGTAAATGAATTGCGGCTGGTTGAGGCTGTTCCTCCCCCCCCGCAATCTGCTCTTGCAACTGCGGTCGATAAAGTGCCTGGCTCGCAACAAGTAATGGGTGTAATACAAATACTTAATGGCCCTAATGCCGGTAAAGAGCTAGAGTTGGTGAAAAATCTGACCACCGTAGGTAAATCAGGTTTGCAAGTTGTAGTGTTTACTCGCCGTCCGCGTGGTTATTTTATTACCTATGTGGAGGGAGAAAGTTACCCCAATCTTAATGGCAAGCCGTTGGACGATCAGCCATGCCAGCTTAATGAGCATGACATTATTGAATTGGCGGGGATCAAGATGGAGTTTTATCTCAAAAGTTGAGAGTCTGTTTAAATTTGAGTTTAATGTGGCGCAGGCCGCTAGTTATACTATTGCATCATCAGAGCCGCTTTTTTCATTCAGGCAGCTTATGGGTGGGCTGTTCAAATTTAAGTGGGATGCGGCCCAGAAATCTACATTACTCATCATCGGGGGATGGTAGATACGAGCGGCGTTATTGATCCGGCCTGATTTATCCGCGACTCATGTATGAGAGACACTCGTGCAAGTCAATAAATACAAGTTCTATGAGCAATTTAAACTGGGTGACTCACGGATAAATCGGGCCGAGTCTATAGCTAATGTTTACACGGATCACACCAGTGCTGTTACAGCGTGGTCAAGAGTTGAGTTTTTATCCCTGTAGGAACAATAAATAAAGTTGCGCCGTTTTCCGCCCGGAATGTCACATTTTGTGATGTTGGTAGTGTTATTTTTGCTATGCAGCATTTTATTTTGTGTTATGAGCACAATGGACGCGACTCCTTAAATATCGGTGGCATAACTTGTCTTTATTTCAAAATGACATGGAGAATTTTCGCTAAATGCCGCTATATCAATAGCAAGCAACAAAATTATGCAATTTCATCATGCGGCGAGCCGCATTTGGAGTTATCAGGGAGAGGTGGATGGGTAACACACCAACAATACAGCTAGAACGACGCGCCAATGTTAGCCAGATTGAAGCGCAATTGGTGTTCACGAAAAATCTTAATCAGGTCATAAGTAATATTCATGATCATGTCATAAGCAAGATTAATACTGCATACAATTTCGACGAAATTATGCTGGGAGTTAGTAAGGATATATGTACGATATTCAACGCTGATCGCCTTACTATTTATTCACTGGATAAAGACAAGGCCACGCTGATTTCAAAAATTAAGACCGGGGCTAACTCATTCAAAGATCTCAAACTACGCGTTACCGAGCAGAGTCTTGTTGGGTATGTGGCGCTACAAAAAAAATTACTTAACATCACGGATGTATATGACGAAAAAGAGCTTGCTTCGTATAGTTCAAACCTACGCTTTCTGCAAGACGTAGATAAGCGCACTGGCTATCGTACTAAGCAAGCCCTTGTGGTGCCCATACTCGATCCAGATAGCAAGGATTTGGCAGGTGTCATCCAGGTTCTCAATAATAAGGTCGACCAGCCTTTTTCGAGGATGATAGTAGATGGGATATTGGAGCTAGCGCAGAACTTGGCAGTAGCGCTTCGCCAAAGCCAGCAGCAACCCACTGTTAAAACCAAATATGATCATTTAATTTATGACGCGGTATTATCTGCCGACGAGTTGGATCTTGTCGTGTCCACAGCACGGCGCAAAAATGCTGATGTTGAGGATGTATTGCTCGACGATTTTCAGGTTAAACCGGCCGCGCTTGGTAAATCGCTTGCACTTTTTTTCGGTGTGCCCTACGAACCGTTTAAGGCTGATCGCGCCAAACCGTCTGATTTACTCAAAAATTTAAAACGGGAATATATAGAAAGCAGCCAATGGGTGCCGATAGATGAAGTTAGTGAAGGCTTGGTGATACTTACCACTGACCCTGAGTGGATACAAACCTCACGCGTGGTTAATAACGTTTTTTCGAAGAGTCGACTGGTCTACAGGGTTTGTTCGCAGCGCGAATTCAATGCAACCCTCAATTTATTCTTTGGCGGAGGTGGGGGCGGTGGCATGTCCAGTGGCTCGGAAATGGGCGACACCTCAATGGATGAGATGCTTTCCGCTATGGGAGGAGATGAAGAAGAGGTTGATGACATTATCCAGGAGGATGTTAGTGCTGCGGCGGATAATGAGCTAGTCAAGCTGGTTAACAAAATCATCATGGATGCCCACAGGATGGGAGCTTCCGACATTCACGTAGAGCCCGCGCCGGGCAAGGGCAAGACCGTGATTCGTCTGCGCAAGGATGGCTCGCTGCTACCGTACATTGAAGTGCCATCATCTTTCCGCAATTCACTGGTTACGCGTATCAAAATCATGTGCGACCTTGATATTTCGGAAAAACGCAAACCACAGGACGGAAAAATCAAGTTTAATAAATATGGCCCTCTGGATATTGAATTGCGTGTTGCCACCATTCCCTCCCAGGGCGGCATGGAAGATATCGTGATGCGTATTTTGGCCACCGGCGAGCCGATAAAACTCAATGAATTGGGTTTGTCGGCACGAAACCTTGAAACCCTGAAAGCGGTAATCAGCAAACCTTACGGCCTATTTTTTGTATGTGGTCCGACCGGATCCGGTAAAACGACCACTTTGCATTCCGTGCTTGGCCACATTAATAAGCCTGAAACAAAAATTTGGACGGCAGAAGACCCGGTAGAAATTACGCAGAAGGGCCTGCGCCAGGTGCAGATCAACAAAAAGGCCGGTATGGATTTCGCCACCATCATGAGAGCTTTTTTGCGCGCTGACCCAGACGTGATTATGGTAGGGGAAATGCGCGACAAGGAAACGGTTTCCATTGGCATAGAAGCCTCTCTTACGGGCCATTTGGTGTTTGCCACCCTGCACACTAACAGCGCACCGGAATCCATAGTGCGATTATTGGATATGGGCATGGATCCATTTAATTTTTCCGATGCACTGTTAGGTGTTCTGGCACAGCGTTTAGCCAAACGTTTATGTAAGAAGTGCAAGAAACCACATACCGCCACTCAAGATGAGCTTAAATCATTACTTGCTGAATATTCGACAGAGCTTATGAACTGTGCGTCCTGGAGGCAGGATGCCAATGCCGCTTATAAGGCACTGTACGCTGAATGGGTCAAACTGTTCGCGGATGAAATGGGGAGATTCACGCTGTATGAGCCGGTTGGCTGTGAAGATTGTTCCGGCACAGGTTATCGCGGACGGGTGGGTTTACATGAATTGATGGTGGGTACCGATTTGATAAAAAAGAATATACAGGAACACGCCCGTGTCGCGGAAATGATTGCTAACGCACTCAACGAAGGCATGCGTACCCTGAAGCAAGATGGCATTGAAAAGGTTTTATCCGGCATTACCGACATGCATCAGGTGCGTGTCGTCTGCATGAAGTAATCACGGCACACGCAGAAGAAATAAATCCGTCCGTCCTGGGTCTATCGTAAGGATGGGCGGATTTATTTTTTTGAACCTCCCTCATAAGAAGTAAACCATCCAGATGATGATCATTTGCGCTGACTGGATAAAATTGCGGTCACGATAGTCTTTTTGCGAGAAAAAATTCGAGCTAACGAGTAGTGGCTTTCCGGCGGTAATACTCGAAAAGCAATAATGATAGATGCTGTGCTCAAGGGTTCCCAAACCCGACGCTTACACAATCATGATATCTCTCAGCAGGTAGTGGATTACATGATTTTTTTGCATTGTTCCTTATGCGGAAATCAGAGTGACAAAAACCGTCACTTTCCTGACGTAAATCGGCTTCTCTCTTCAAATGTGGAATTTCATAGTCTTTCTGATTTGTTAGGTGAGCCGGCTCTAGACGGTGATGGCTGGGGGAGATGATATTCTGGCATGAATCCTGCTTGTAGTAAACCGCACACTCCGTGTACCAAATTTTTAACTCTTGAAGGAGGCTCTATCATGAAACAAATGCAAAAAGGTTTCACCTTAATCGAATTAATGATCGTGGTCGCGATCATCGGTATTCTCGCGGCGGTAGCGATCCCTGCCTATCAGGATTACGTGGTGAAGGCTAAGCTTGCAAAAGTTGCGACCGCTGTGGATCCGATTAAGCTTGCGGTTGCCATGTATATCCAGGAAAACGGTGCTCTGCCTAATTTCGCCTTAGCTGATGGTGGGGATTGGAATACAAGAGGCTTGGGATTGGGCTCAACAGGACCAACAAAAACCACAGAAATTGTAAGCTATGCTTTGGCAACTACAACTGGCGATATCGGAGTCACTCTATGTACTGGTTGCATTAAGACCGCACTCGACGGCGCGGTTCTCACTTGGCGTCCAACACCTTCAGCGACAGGTGTAACTTGGGCGGTTACTTCAAGTGTTACTACTGACCCAGTTTTGAATAACGTCATGTCCAAATGGAAATAAAAATATCCCCGAACCAAGATTTTGAATTGTAGGATTGATGACTTTCTGAAGGCCCGCGTTCTGTAATGGATCGCGGGTTTTTTCGTGAATAGCCCATATTGCATTGGTGTGCTTAATGAGTTTTTTTCATAACTTTGTTTACCCGCGTGACCGAGTCAAAGCACTATTTTTGGTGCTGTTGGTTGTTGTGGTGTATGTCCCTTTTTTGAATAATCCCTTGGTATTCGATGACGTTCCATTTTTTGATGCAGTCATAGATCGTTACGCCAATACACTGTTTCATTTAGATTTACGCTGGTTTCCTTATACAACGCTTGGCGTTACCTGGGTGTTTTTCGGTGAGGCCCCACCTGTTTTTCGCGTACAGAATTTATTGTTGCATGGTGTGAATGTGTTGTTGCTATTGCTGGTGTTGCGGATGTGGATTAAGTTATTTATCACTGATGTGAACAAAGAAAATATCGTGAATTGGGGCGCATGGTTGGGAGCGCTGATATTCGCATGTCATCCTCTTGCGGTTTATGGCGTAGGTTATCTGATACAACGCAGCATTTTGATGGCGACCATGTTTACATTGGTTATGCAATTAGCTTATCTACGCGGCCTGCTGGAGGGCGACAAACGCTATATGGCGCTAGCAGTCATGGCGTATTTTCTGGCATTGTTCAGCAAGGAACACAGCTTGATGGCGCCCGCCATATTGTTACCTTTGACCTTGGCGATTCAAGCCCAGAATAAACTTTCGTTACGTGCCTTGCTGGTAACTTGGTTAGGATTTGCATTGGTTGGGCTGTTTGTTGTGCTGCGCATAAAAGGTATATTTGGTGTGCCTTATGAGATGGATGCGGCGGCATTGTTTGGGGAGCAAGCGCTGCTTCAGGGAACGTCAGCGTTGCATTTGTTGAGTGTGCTGACGCAGGCTGGGCTTTTTTTCAAATACTGCTTATTAATGCTAGTTCCTAATCCCGCTTGGATGTCGCTGGATATGCGCGAGTCATTTATTCTCACTTGGCAAGAGTGGACAAGCTGGGTCGGCCTGGTTGCTTTTGTGGCTTACGGCGCATTTGCGCTGGCTTCTTTGTTTCGCGGTGGGCGTGCCGCCTTATTGGGGTTGGCTTTGTTGTATCCGTGGTGTTACTTCATGGCAGAATTTTCAAGCATACGTATTCAGGAAATTTTTGTGCTGTACCGTAGTTATTTATGGTTGCCTGGCTATATGTTGTTATTGCCGTTAGTGCTTAGTTCACTCCCTAGCCGAAAAACTATGCTGGTTGGTGCATTAGTAGTTTTGCTATTCGTACCGCTGGCATGGAATCGGTTATGGGTGTTTGCGGATCAATATCGTCTGTGGGATGACGCGGTGCGCTTACTGCATGGCGAAGATCGTCTCGGTGCCCATCGTACCTATTTTATTCGCGCACAAGCTTCGGCTAAAGTTAATAAGTGGAATGAGGCCATTGCCGACTATAAAAAATCGTTGGCAATTAATTCGACCTATCCTGAGGTGAATATTGCGTTGGCTTCTGCATATTCAAACTCAGGACGGTATCCGGAAGCGATTGCAGAGTTTGATAAAGTGATTGCTGGTAATCCTAAAAATGCCAGTGCCTATTATGGGAAAAGTTTCGTTTTAAAAAATTTGCGTGATATGGCCGGATCGGTACAGCAAATGGAGAAAAGCTGTCAGTTGGGATTGAAGCAAGCTTGCATTATTGTGGCATTACACCAGCAGCAACAAAAAAATATTTCTCCATAAGCAATAGAACTACGGATGTTGGATAGAAATGGCGTATCAATTCTTCTTTGCCCGCGCTGCCGCGATTTCCTTGAATTGCTTCAGTTCACTTTCAATAATCGACAGCTCGTGAAAATCGGTACCCGCGCTCTTGGCTAATTCCAGTTGTTCAATTGCATTGAGCAAGTTACCGCGCAGAATGTAAGTGTAGGCTAGTGCGTGGTGCTCTTCTTGCCGTTTGCCTAATGCCGCGTAATTGCGTGCGAGTAGCTCGTGCAGACGCAGGTCATTAGGGTGAGTGATAATTTGTTCGTTGAGTAATTTGAGCGCGTCTTCAAAACGTTTGGCTTCCAGCAACAGCTCGACATAATCATAGGCTAGTGCTCGGTGCTGTGGAAAACTTTGTGTGGCGTTACGGTAGAATTCAGTAATGTTTGTGTTACTCTTGTCCATACGCTTGATTTGTCCGGCTAGCGTCGCGATCATCGGGTTTTGTGATGTCAGTGTTTGCAAAGAGGTAAATTCCTGCGTGGCGCGTGCGATTTGGCCAGCGCGCATCAGTGCCAGCACCAGGCCGTAACGCTGGGCTGTCTGATTGCCATGTTTTTGTTCCCCAATGGCACTTTTGAAAAAGTTTACTGCTTCCTGTGAGTTTTTCTGCATGGCCCGTAGTTTGGCGCGCACCAGCTGGAAACTGAGGCTGTCAGCAACCAAGCGATAAGGGGTCTGCTGCACGCGGTTAGCGACATCGGCGATGCGGTCGCTGGTGATCGGATGGGTGCGCAGGTAAGTCGGCATACTGTTGTCCAGCAAGCGTGTGGATTTTTGCAAGCGTTCGAAAAAAATGGGCATGGCGTGCGGATCAAAGCCTGCTTTTTTCAAAGTGGTGAGGCCGATGCGGTCCGCTTCCTGTTCATGAATGCGAGTAAAGTTCAGTTGCCGTTGGATAGAGCCAGCCTGCATTCCTACTATGGCCGCCTGTGAGGTTTGCGGGTTGCTGCGTGCCGCCAGGATAGCCACTGCAAGAGCGGCTATGGCGGCGACTGAGTCGATCTTCTGGCCGGCTACCATACGTGCCAAGTGATGCTGGGTGACGTGTGCGATTTCGTGGCCCAACACTGAGGCGAGTTCAGACTCGCTTTGTGCCATGAGTATCAGCCCGGTGTTTACTCCAATGAAGCCGCCGGGTAGCGCGAAAGCGTTGATGGTGTTGTCGTTGAGGGCAAAGAATTCAAACTCTTGGCTTGGTTCGTTGCTGTTGGAAACCAGTTGATACCCAAGCTGATTAAGATAATCGTTGACTTCAGCATCATCAAGGTAATCTTTATCGGAGCGGATTTCAAACATACTCTGTTCGCCGATTTTTCGCTCCTGTTGTTGTGACATAGCCTCTTGTGAGGTATCACCCAAGTCGGGCAGTCCATCAGCGCGGCATAACAGCGACCATGTGTAGAGCACTATGTACAACAAATTTTTCATGACAATATGATACCTGCTTTGCCCGGTGGTTCCCAAGTGTGGAGCGCAGAGTTTCAAAGTGACATTCAGGCGGGGATGCCCGTGTTTCCTTATTCGCAAGGTATAATGGTCGTGTGTTGGAGGTAAATTTGTAAATGTTAAGCAGTTCTTACTACTGCTATTGCACATGTGCTGCCTAATGATTGCGATTGTTTGCTTAAACACTGAAAAAATCATTAAACCGTAAAGACTATGAATATTAACAAGACAGAATTGCAGGTTCAAATAGACAGGGATTCCGCACATACTTCGGATTTCGCCCCAGCGCTGAGTTTTGCAGAAACATACAAGCTACAGAGTGGTGTTATTGATAGAACGCAAGTAAGTGCGTTACCCGTAGGATGCACATAATGGAATTCGATGTCGAATTGGATGCTCGCCAGTTAAGTTGCCCCTTGCCTATTCTGCGTACCAAAAAAATGTTGTCGCAGATGCAAGGTGGGCAGGTACTGAAAGTGGTTGCTACAGACAAAAAATCCCCGGATGACTTCACCGATTTTTGCAAACAAACCGGGAATGATTTGTTGTCTGCTACGCAGCAGGGCGACGAGTTCGTATTTTACTTGCGTCGCCGATAGATTTAAGGGCGCCTCTAAAAAATTCAAGTTTCTAGGCAAGACAAGGCGCGAGTAAAAAATTTGAGCGCAGCATATAGTTGATATGTAAGCGATAATTTTTTTCGAGTAACGCCGTATTGTGACGAAAATTGGATTTTTAGAGGTGCCCTTAACCAAGTTTGTCGAGTTGCGCCTGTAACTGGATCAGCGTCACGGTGAAATCGTCCATACGCCTGCGCTCTTGTTCCACCACTTGCGGTGGGGCGCGCAAGACGAAACTGGCATTGCCTAGCTTGCCTTGTGCCTTGGTGATTTCGCCCGCAAGACGGGCTATCTCCTTGTCCAAGCGCTCACACTCTGCGTCCACGTCAATTTCGATTTCCAGCATCAACTTGAAGTTGCCAACGATTGCGACTGGCGCATCGGTGTTAGGCAGTTCATCGAGTAGGCTAACCCCGCTTAACTTGCCCAGCGCTTGCAGATAAGGCGCGAAGCCTTGCAGGATAGTTGCATCACCACTCGCAATCAGTGGCACTCTCTGCGCTGGCGACAAGTTCATTTCGCTGCGCAGCTTGCGGCAGGCAGTGACCATTTCCTGCAGCAGGCTGATTTGTTGCAAGGAAATTTGGTCAATTAGCTTGGAGTTGGCTTGCGGATAGGGTTGCAGCATGATGCTGTCGCCCTGTTTTCCGGCCAGCGGTGCAATTTTCTGCCACAGCTCTTCGGTGATGAAAGGGATGATAGGGTGAGCCAGGCGCAGTATAGTTTCCAGTACACGCACCAGGGTGCGCCGCGTGGCGCGTTGCCTTGCGGCATTTAAAGCCTCTTCTTCCGCTGGAAGTGGGTTGCCGGAGTGAGGGCTGAGTTGCACCTTGGCCAATTCCAAATACCAATCACAGTAGGTGTCCCACACTAACTCATACAGCGTCCGCGCCGCCATGTCGAAACGATAGTGGTCAAAGTGGTCTGCCATTTCAGTTTCCGCCTGCTGCAAATGACTAATCAACCATTTGTCTGCCGCACTGTATTTAACTGGCAATGATTCGTCCAGCCCGATATCCTGACCTTCGCAATTCATTAGTACAAAGCGCGTGGCATTCCATAGCTTGTTACAGAAATTGCGGTAACCTTCACAGCGTTGCAGGTCGAATTTGATGTCGCGCCCATGCGAGGCAAGGCTGGCGAAGGTGAAGCGCATGGCATCTGTACCGAAGGCTGGGATGCCATTTGGGAAATGTTTGCGTGTCTGTTTTTCGATACTTTCTGTCTGCCTGGGGTTCATTAGATTCTGTGTGCGTTTGGTCACCAAATCTTCCAGCGAGATGCCGTCAATGAGATCCAGCGGGTCTAGCACATTCCCCTTGGACTTACTCATTTTTTGTCCCTCCGCGTCACGGATCAGGCCATGTACATACACTTCGCGGAATGGTACCTTGTCAGTGAAGTGTAGCGACATCATCACCATGCGTGCCACCCAGAAGAAGATGATGTCGAAGCCGGTAACCAGTACCGAGGTCGGCAGGAAAGTTTTGAGTTCTTTGGTGTCGTGTGGCCAGCCCAGGGTTGAGAAAGGCCACAATGCGGAGGAGAACCAGGTGTCGAGCACGTCCTCGTCCTGGCGTAGTTTGGTCTTGCCTGCCTGCTTGCGGGCGTCTTCCTCGTTGCGAGCGACAAATATATTACCTTGTTCGTCATGCCACGCCGGGATGCGATGTCCCCACCACAGTTGGCGCGAGATGCACCAGTCCTGAATGTTGTTTAGCCACTGGTTGTATGTGTTGGTCCAGTTTTCCGGCACGAACTTAATTTCGCCATCCGCCACCGCTTGCAACCCGCGTTGCGCCAAACCCTCCATTTTCACGAACCACTGGTCGGTCAGCATCGGTTCAATTACCGCATGACTGCGGTCTCCACGCGGCACCATTAGCTTGTGCGGCTTGGTGTCCACCAGTAGGTTTTGTGCGGATAGGTCGGAAAGAATTATTTTGCGCGCGTCAAAACGATCTAGCCCTTGGTAAACGCTAGGTGCATGTTCGTTTATTTTTGCGTCCAGCGTAAATATGTTGATCGGTGCAAGGCTGTGACGCTGCCCCACAATGTAGTCGTTGAAATCGTGCGCGGGTGTGATTTTCACACAGCCAGTGCCGAAAGCTGGATCGACATATTCATCGGCGATGATGGGAATAGTGCGATTGCACAGTGGCAGTTGCAGACGCTTGCCGATCAGGTGTTTGTAGCGTGTATCTTCAGGATGCACCGCGACAGCCACGTCGCCGAGCAGCGTTTCAGGACGTGTGGTGGCGACGATTAAAGCGCCGATACCAGCTTCCAGCGGATAAGCGATATGCCACATGAAGCCGTCTTCTTCCTGCGCTACTACTTCCAGATCTGATACTGCGGTACCCAGCACCGGATCCCAGTTCACCAATCGCTTACCGCGATAGATTAAACCTTGCTCGTAGAGTTTAACGAATACTTCGGTAACGGCTTCGGACAGACCTTCGTCCATGGTGAAGCGCTCCCGCGACCAATCACATGAGGCCCCGAGGCGACGCATCTGGTGAGTGATGGTAGAGCCGGACTCCTCCTTCCATTCCCACACGCGCTCAATGAATTTTTCGCGGCCAAGATCGTGGCGTTTAATTTTTTGTGCGTCCAGCTGGCGCTCTACCACGATTTGCGTAGCAATGCCGGCATGGTCAGTTCCAGGCTGCCATAGGGTATTGTCTCCGCGCATGCGGTGATAGCGGGTAAGCGCGTCCATAAGCGTATCCTGGAAGGCGTGTCCCATGTGCAGCGTGCCGGTCACATTAGGTGGCGGCAGCATGATGGCGTAAGCGGGCTTGTTGCTCTCTAATTTAGCCTGGAAATAACCCGCGCTTTCCCATATTGGATACCAGCGCGCTTCGATTGCTTGAGGTTCAAAGCTTTTTGTAAGTTCCATGTTGATAGTATTTGAATTAATTCTGTCGGGTGCAGTGAGAAAGGGCGTGATTATAGCGGATGGAGATGGTGCGGACGGCGTGGAAATATGTTCCCGAATTAATTCGGGCAAATTTGATTTGGCCTGTTGCCAAGCCTCCTGCCATAGCGCATCGAACTGTGGTGCAAGTTTTGCGCGTAGCAGCGTTTCCAGTTGCGGTGCGATTTGTGTTGCGAGATGCTGGTATTGTGTATCAGATAAGGTAGCAAATTCTTTATTTTCCGCTAGGAACGCTGAAGATTCTTCAGTCACGACTTCTGTCAGGGTGGGAATTTCCGGGGAGTCAGCATCGATTACGTCTGTAAGTACAGGAAGGTTGCTTAATTTATTTAACTGTTCGGACGGATAGCTCATGGGTGTCTATAAAAACTTACAATAAATTTCTTGAGGGCTGCTGTGTGGGAGATGCTTTCAAGTCTGGATTTTTAAAGATACCCTCATGTTCAATATTCGGCTTGTTTACTCAGGTCGAAATGTCGCATTTCATAGCCGCGGTCTCGATAAAAGCTGAAGCGTTCACGGCCTAAGCGCGCATCTTCTGTATCTTGGCTGACGATTTCAAGTACGCGTTCGAAACGACTGAAGAATGGCAAACAGACGGTATGCAGACTGATCAACACTTCATTGTGTGGGAAATGTTTACCTTGATGATCAACCACAACCGGCATCTCAGCGGCTGTTGCTTCATTGTTGCGGCAGTGCGGCATAAAGGCCGTAACGGGATACTGCCACAATAGTTTGTCTAACGCCTCAGTAGTGGTTTCGTCCGGGGTATGCAGCAGCACACGCAGTCCATTTTGCATAGCCTTGTGGCTAAGGTGGCAAGCAGTGCGTAATTTGTCATCCACACCGGTATAAAAATCAACCTTGGTCATTTAATGAATTTACGAGTGATAGCGATGATTCAGAGAAATTATTTATGGTTACTGGGTGGGTGTCATGTAGTCCTTGTTTTTCAGGGTAAGGACTACAATTTGCTGCTACCTGAATTCTTGACGTTGACCCAAATCGTTATGAGTTTAATTAAGTGTCAGCTTGGACACAATTGATCAAATATTTTGCCAGTAGCGGAACGGGACGTCCGGTGGCACCTTTTTCCTTGCCTGATTTCCATGCGGTACCGGCGATATCCAGATGCGCCCAGCGATAGTCTTTGGTGAAGCGCGACAGGAAGCAGGCGGCGGTGATACTGCCTCCTGCGCGTCCACCGATATTTTGAATATCGGCGAAGTTGCTATCCAGTTGCGGTTGATACTCATCCCACAACGGCATGTGCCAAGCACGGTCATAGGTTTGTTCGCCTGCTGCCAGCAGTTCCTGTGCCAGGATATCCTGATTACTATAAAGCCCGCTGGCAACATGGCCTAATGCGATGACGCAGGCACCGGTAAGGGTGGCTATGTCAATGACTGTGGTTGGCTCAAACTTGGCCGCATAAGTAAGTGCATCGCATAGGATAAGACGGCCTTCCGCATCAGTATTTAGGATCTCGATGGTCTGCCCGGACATGCTGGTGACGATGTCGCCCGGTTTGGTGGCGGAACCGCTAGGCATGTTTTCACAGGTGGGAATAATGCCGACTACATTTAGCTTGAGCCCAATTTCAGCAATGGCTTGTAGTGTACCGAGCACGCTGGCTGCGCCGCACATGTCGTATTTCATTTCATCCATCTCGGCACCCGGCTTGAGCGAGATGCCGCCAGTGTCAAAAGTAACGCCTTTGCCGACCAGTACGATGGGCTTTTGTTTCTTATCGGCACCGCGATATTCTAAAGTAATCAGCTTGGCGGGTTCGTCTGTACCTCGGGTTACCGACAGTAGCGAACCCATGCCAAGCTTTTGCATGTCTTTTTCTTCCAGTACGGTAACTTTGATTGATTTGTGCGCCTTGGCTAAAGCCACTGCTTGTTGCGCCAGATAGCTCGGGGTGCATATATTACCCGGCAGATTGCCCAAGTCCTTTGTCAGCTTCATGCCTTGTCCGATTGCTGTGGCCTGCGTGAGAGCCGCATCTTGTTTAGCGGTTGATTTGCCGGACATCAAGCCAAACCGAATTTTGCATGCTGCTTTTTTATTTTTGTCGGCCTTACTTTTGAGGTGGTCAAATCGATACGCCATATCGAATGCGGCAAGCACTGCCTGGCTGATGCACCAAGCGCTATCACGGCCTGCCAATGGTAAGTCAGCCAGATAGAGCACGGCATCCTTGGCGCCAGTGGCAAATAGTGCGCGCATTGTGGCACGGATACTGTCCAGATATTGGCGTGCGGCAAACTCATCACGTTTGCCCAGCCCGACTAGTAATACCCGTTCGCTTAGAATATTAGGCACGTCATGCAGCAGCAGTGTAGTAGCGATCTTGCCACCCATGTCGCCGCGCGCGATGATGCCGCTGAGCGTGTTTTTGGCGGCATTGTCTAATATTTGCGCCGCATCCGATAGATTGCCACCCTCAAACACCCCCGCCACCACGCAACCGCTACGCTGTTTTTCCGGGCTGCCCAGTTTTATGCTAAATTCCACTTGTATCTCCTTAACGATTTTTGTTTTACACAAAGTGCCGGATTATCTGCAGATTCCAAAGCAAAAGTCAAAGCCGTTGCGCTTTAAGTTATTGCGTGGCAGTATTTTTCATCGTGAGCTAGTGCGTGAGTCCGCTAGCATGGGGCTATTAGTATTCGCCATTCTACTCGGTATTGTTGTTTTTACTCAGTTAGTTCGCTTGTTAGGTCAATCCGTTAGTGGCTCTTTAGCGGTGGACGGCGTGCTGGCATTGCTGGGCTTTAGTGCGCTGAATTACCTGCCAGCCCTACTTTCCATAAGTTTGTTTTTGTCGGTGTTATTGACACTGACGCGCAGCTATCGTGACAACGAGATGGTTGTGTGGTTCAGTTCCGGTATTGGTTTGACACGCTGGATACGCCCGGTGATGTGGTATGCACTGCCAGTGGTGTGCTTGATTGCGCTGCTAAGTTTGGTGTTGTCGCCTTGGGCTATGTCTCAAGTGGAAGAATTAAAGCGCAGGCTGGATAGCCGTGATGATGTCACTGCCGCATCGCCTGGAACATTTCGCGAATCCAAGCAAGCTGACCGTGTGTTTTTTATCGAAAACGTGGATGTGGGCAAAAACCGGGTTGGCAACATTTTTGTGCAATCGTTGCAGCATGGCAAGATGGGTACCATGGTGGCCAAGCAGGGTATGCAGGAAACTGCACCTAATGGTGATCGTTTCCTGGTATTACTGAATGGTACGCGCTATGAAGGCGCGCCTGGGCAGCTTGATTTCAAGATCGTTGAATTTGAGCGCTATGCAGTGCGCATTAAGGCAGTAGAAGCGAGGCAACGCCCCGTCCCTGTCGATTCATTACCTACGTTACAGTTACTGCAAAACCTTAATAGCTGGAACATGTCCGAACTGGAGCGGCGGCTCAGTTTTCCGCTTAGTGCGCTAAGCTTGTCATTGCTGGCAATTCCGTTGAGCTTCGTTAATCCCCGCGCCGGACGTTCGCTCAACCTTATTATGGCGATAGTGATTTACATGCTTTATAACAACCTGATTAGTGTCACTAATACATTGGTTGGACAGGGTAAGATTAGCCCAGTCATTGGTTTTTGGGGTATTCATGTGCTGATGTGGGTAGTGATGGCATTACTGTTTTATCGCCGTATATCAGTATTTTCTTGGCGGCGGTTGGCGCGATGAAGTTGCTGACCCGTTGTCTGGCGCGCGAGATATACGCCAGCATCGCACTGGTGTTTACGGCTTTGCTGATGCTGTTTTCTTTTTTTGACCTGATACATGAACTGAATGCACTAGGTAGCGGTAATTATCATTTAGGCTATGCGGCGTTGTTTGTTCTGTTAACAGTGCCTGGCCGAATCTATGAGTTGTTTCCGGTGGCAGTTCTTATTGGCGCAATTTTCGCGCTGACGCAGATGGCTGCCAATTCGGAATTGACTGTTTACCGTTCTTCTGGCGTTTCATTGCGACAAATGATACTGGCTTTGTTTAAGATAGGCTTGCCACTTCTTTTATTGACGTATTTGTGTGGCGATATGATTGCTCCTATTAGTGAACGTATGGCGCAGGAGCTTAGGCTTAAAGCTCAAAATGCTGAAGTGTCGCTGAGAGAATTTCGTTCGGGTATATGGGCTAAAGATGAACGCAGTTTTGTAAATGTAAAAAACGTGCTGCCAGATACCACTCTATTAAATATTAGTATTTATGAATTTGATGAGAGTTACCATCTGCGCGCCATAACAGCAGCAAAACGCGCTGCTTATGTGGAAAAAAATCGCTGGCAACTAGAAGGCGTGACGCAAACCCTCTTTAATAAGCAAGGCACAACAGTAAACCATCAAGCAAGCATGGAGTGGCGCTCGGCGCTTAACTTGGGTATTTTGAGGGCGATACTGGTGGGGCCGCGACAGATGTCGGTGCTGAATCTTTATCAATATATTCAACACCTGCGCGACAATCATCAGAAGACGGTGTCTTATGAAATTGCTATGTGGAATAAGGTAGTGTATCCATTCGCGATATTGGTGATGCTGCTGCTGGCCTTGCCATTTGCTTCGCATCAACGGCGTGATGGCGGAATTAGCGCAAAAATATTTTTGGGTATTATATTGGGACTGACTTTTCACTTTGTGGGTAAATTATTCACCAATTTGGGTGCGCTTAATGAGTGGCAGCCCGTGCTGAGTGCTGTGGCGATACCTTTGTTATTTCTGTTATTGGCGACGGGGATGTTGTGGTTGACTGAAAGACGGTAGAACTGTTTGTAGTGTTCTTGGACCGGATGCTAAGGAGGTCAAAAATTCCGTTTACATAAAATCCGGGATAATCCCAGTTCCAGGTTTATTTCAGTGAATTAAAAAACTAGTTATCGTTCCCAATTCCATACTAATTTAAGCGTCACCGATGTTTGTGATTGCATTTGCATGGGCTCATCAGCAATGCCGCTTGCTGCTGCCAAGTAATTGGCAGCAAGGAATACCTCGCGTCCGGGCACAATTATCCAATG
Source organism: Candidatus Nitrotoga sp. CP45 (assembly GCA_003402375.1). Lineage (GTDB taxonomy): Bacteria > Pseudomonadota > Gammaproteobacteria > Burkholderiales > Gallionellaceae > Nitrotoga. Next base: position 32,505 of record QFXJ01000017.1, on the reverse strand, counting down.
CACGCGAGCGATGGCTCCAAGTTGTTCGGATACATTGTCCCATTGAAATGTTAAGCTTTCCGAAAGCCGATTCGATGCGGCATGATTTAGTCGTATCTTTGCAGTGTGTACAACGAAGCTGCCTGTTGGTAAGCCGATGTCACTACGCTCCAAACCACTAAGTAGTCCCCAGTGTTTATTGACGTTCCAAATCGTGTTAATAGATTGATCATTACGTCGGCCATCATAGTAACCCCCAATCCGAGCGTAGGCTGTCATTGAGAAAGGTCGAGAGGGCGATGAGCCAGCTTCCAGCGAGAAATAATTCCAGCGATAGTTTCCAGCCGGGATAACAACGCCTGGCAGTAGGTGAAATGGTGCGGCTAGCCGATCACTCTGTATAAAAAATTCAGGAAAGATAAAATCTTCGGCCGCATTTGCAAGATAAATCTCTGGATTGAGTAGCACTGAGCTTTCCGTTCCATCGAGTTTATTGCGGGTTTGCCAATCCAGTGCCGGGATAATATCCCCCCCCTTTTTTGTGCGTGTCCACCAGCCGATTTCGCCTCCAGTACGATTTACACCAGATTCGGTTATGAAGCCTAACGCGGGCAGAAAGCCTGCGTCAATGTATTGCCAGTTTGCATTGCCGGATAATCCGATATTGGGATAATTGATACTGCCACCAAATGCTCGACCAGTGCCCAGCCCGGGATTACCGGATTTTTGCATCCAGGCAAAGGCATCAAGAGTGCGATCACCAGGAAGACTGGTATTGCGGTACTGAAAATCTGAACCTACAAGGTAGCTGCCGTTGGTGCCTTCAGGATTGCCTTGCGTTGCGATCATACCCATTCGAGTTTTTTCCGACAACGCACCGGTTACCCGCATTACTCCTACTTGGGCTGCCCGTTCTGCTTCACCTTTTTCCACGCGCGTGCCAAGAATTCCGAAATCCAGGCCTGCCACAGTACCGGTAACTTTTGCGCCGAAATCCAGATTCGAAACGATGCCTTGTGAATTAATACCAATTCGACGAGAAAAGAAGGGTATTGCTGTTTCTGATAAACCGCCAAAGCTAAAGCGGCCTGAGTCTCTTAAGAAGAATTCACGTCTTTCCGGCCTGAATAGGGGAAAGCGAGTAAGGTTGACAATGCGATCGTCCGCCTCCGCCTCACCAAAATTCAGGTTATAAGCGAATGAGGCAGAGAGGTTACGGCGCCCTTGATAAAATACTTCCAATCCGGGTTCCAAATTAAATTCAGGTTTAACACTGGTCCCAAGATTGTTGGCATTTAACCGGACTGATGGCTTTATGCGTACTCCGAGACCAGCCGAATCGGGCTTAATACCATTCAGATCTTTGGCATCGCCCAGAGATGTGAGGTATTTATCTGCTGAAATACCATATAAGCGTACTTTTTCACTAGCACGAGCGATCCAGCGCTCAGCATTAAACTTCCAGGGGGCGTCATTATCGGTAGCGCCAACTGCCGACAATGGAATGGACAGTTCTGCGCTCCATCCTGCGTCGTCGATACGGGCTTCAGCGTTCCAGATAGCATCCCAGTCACTGCGTTCTTCCACACCGTCATAAACCAGGCTATCAAGCCGTGCACCATTAGCATTAACACGAAAAACGAAGCCGTTGCGGCCGCGGCCTTCCGGATCAAAAACAAGGGCAACGTGATCGTCGTATTTAATGCCATCGGCATCCCGCAGCATCTGACGCGCGACGATCTCTTTTGGGGCAGTATCATAAGCACGAATAGCAACGAACAGCATGCGGCCATCATGAACCATCTGAATTTCAGTATGACGGGTGGGGGCAGCACCGTGAGTGGGTTGAATCTGTATGAAGTCGCTTATGGGGGGTGCTTGCTTCCAGACCAGATCATCTAGTACCCCATCGATTACAGGGATAGATGTAATACGAATCGCAGCGGGAGCTGTAGGGTTGGTGGTGACAGCTAACACTAGATGAGAACCGAATAGTAATCCGGTGATCAGGGTACGAACAATCCAGACGCGCAGAACCAGCGATATAAATAAATACTTTCTCACGCGGCCTGCCTAACAATTTATAGGCTGCGATAAAGCTGCCGTCTGCTTAATTGAAATATGTCGGGTCTGTGATAAAAAACAGCTGTGATCTATCTTCGAGGGCAAAATCACATTTGATTCGCTCGTGAAAAATGCTGTTGTTTGTCCTTACCTGTTTCTGCCGATTTGAAGGGGCGTCTTTGCTCGTTCATGGGTTTTTGTAAGGCTGAAATAATTATTACGTGACCGCAGTATTAGGTATTTGACGTGTGCGTTCGGTCAGAACCGCACGACCGTGGCGTTTTTTCAACCATATATAAACTCCCGTTACGGAGAGCATAGCTACGACTAATCCCATAATGGAAATAAGGATGCGTCCTGGTAGTCCAAGAATGCGACCCGAATGCAGTGGAAATTGCATCTGCATAAAGATATCTGCCACTGAACCTTCCCAAGGTTTTCTATCACCTAAATAACGTCCATCTTCAGCATCAAAGTAAAGATTTGCCGGACCAACCCCCGCTGCCCCGTGGTCATCACCCGGATGGAAGAAAGCTACCCCATAGATGCCATAATCTTCTGCGTAGAATATGCTTCCGGCCGGTTCTTTCCAGCCTCTACGCGCGGACTCTGCGTGAGCTTTGCCAATTATTGATTCGTAATTAACCTTGGGAATAATCGGGTTATGCTTATCTCTAGGTACCCGTAGATCGAAGGGGGTGGGGGTTACATTCGATACGAGCGACATGACGGGGAAAAACACTTCACGATTCAGGTTTAGTGAGAAAGCGGTAAAGGCCATGATAAATAGCACCGCCCAAGTCCATAAACTCGTTGCACGATGCAGATCGAAATTGCGCTTATATATTCCGTTTTTCCAGCGCACTTGCCATGCAGGTAGCCATCTTTCCCACCAGGTGGGTTCTGTTCTCTGCGTTGATAACTTCGGTTGTAAATAAGCGTTGGGAATGGCTTCATTGTGTAGCGCATTATTGTCGGATAAGCGCTGACGCCGCCGCAATGGCAATGTTAGGTAAAACCCAAAGAAACAATCCAGCACCCAAATCATAGCGATAATTCCCAACAGCCAAATGCCCCAGCTGTCTATGCCCCACATTTCCGGGATATGCAGGCTGTAATGCAATTTGTACAGAAAAGATATCAGATTTTCGCGTGATAACGACACTGCTCCCCACTCGCGTTTCCCCAATTCCAACCCTGTGATCGGATCTACAAATACCTGGTTGTACCCAAGTTCATATGCTCGTCCGGTGTCAGGGTTTATGCGGGGGGAAATACCAAAGGTTGCTGATTCACCATGTTGTGTTAATAAAGGAATGAAAGTAACCCAAGCATGAGGGTTGGCGGCCTCAATGCGTTTGGCTATTTCCAGTGAAGGGATAGCCTGCCCCCGACTTTGCACCTCGGTGAGGTGTGGATTAAGTAACTCGTCAAGTTCATGATCCCAGGAGATGATTGCGCCAGTAATGCCGGAAATGAATAAAAAACCAGCAATAGTCAGGCCGAGCCAGCGATGTAAATGAACGAAGACTGAGCGCATTTAGGACATCCTTAAATATTCAAAGATCAAATAAAGAGTTTCTGAACAGATTATGAAACTCTTTATTTTTCCCTTTCGAGAACGAATCTGATTTACCACCGATACTTCACGCTAGCTATCACAGTTCTCTGTATGCCCAGGAAATGGGTAAAGGTATTTTTCGTAGAGGTATATTCTTTGTTGAACAGGTTCGCGGCATTCAGGGCATAGCGCCAATGGCCTGATTCGTAGCGAACTCCCGCATCAAACAAAGTAAACGAAGGTAAGGACGAGGTATTGGTAGGGTCGTTAAAGCGGCTATCGGTATATCGAACGCCGCTACCGAAACCAAATCCCTGCCAAGCTGGTCCAGATGGCTTGTAGTCCAGCCAGAGTGAGGCCGTTGTTTTAGGTACTCGCGGTGGAACTTTACCTAAATCAACATCGTTGCTTTTAGTTACTTCAACATCGTTGTAAGTGAAAGCCCCAATAGCGTTCAGGTTACGGGTAAGCTCGGTCCGCGCTTCCAATTCCAGTCCGCGCGATCGAATTGCCCCCGTCTGAATGCTGGCAAAAGGATTAAGTGCAAGGTGCGCAGGATTCAGGTCTGGTGTTGCGACATTCGTTTTGGTCAGGTCAAATATTGCCGCTGTATATAGACTGTTACTATTTTCTGGTTGATATTTAATTCCGATTTCATATTGTCGGCCGCGACTTGGATCAAGAAGTCTACCGTCAAATGTTGAAGAGACCTGTGGCACGAACGATTCTGCATAGCTTATGTAAGGCGCTAAGCCATTAGACACGAGGTATGTTAACCCCGCACGGCCGCTAAACGCATTTTGGTTCGATGTTTCTGCGATGCCCTGCGGGACATCGTTATGAATGGTTTTTACCCTGTCCTGACGTCCACCCAACGTAAGAATCCAGCGCTGATTAAATTTAACCTGATCCTGAAGGTAGAAACCAAGCTGCTGAACCCTCTGTTTCCCATCTGCAGCCAATATGTCTGGCTCGGGTATTGTCTGATTGTATGTAGGGGAAAATATGTTCAGCGTAGGGGTTACAGCACTTGCGAATGCATTGAGAGTCAGATCGGCGCGGTTGGAATCGATCCCGAACAGCACGGTGTGCTCTGCCATTCCGGTCTGTAACTTAGCCTGTAACTGGGTGTCAACAAGTGTCTGCTTAACCCGTTCTTTAGTTGATATCGCGGAGCGGAGTAGCGTCTGACCGTCCTCAAGGTAATCAACTGGATTAACCTCCCTCACCTTGACATCAGTTTGCGCATGACGGAAATTTTGCCGGATCGTCCAGATATCATTGAAATGATGTTCGACTTTGTAGCCGATGGAATTTTGGTCCTGTTTATAGTTAATAAAACTAGGATCAGCGGCCATCGTGCGGGTTAAGACCCCATTTGGGGCAACCAGATAAAAGGGAGAGGCTCCGGTCGTGTTTTTTAGCATATCCGCAAGCAGCGTAATTGACGTGTCCGCTGAAGGGTGCCATGTCAAGGAAGGAGCTAGATACTGGCGTTCAACGGAAGCACGTTCTCCGTTGGGGTATTTGACTTGCGTGTCTGTATCCAGCCCGAGGCCGACAATGCGATAAAGCAGCGTTCCGTCCTCATTGAGTGTCCCACCCAGGTCAGCATTGATTTGCTTGCGGTTAAAGTTGCCGACCCGGACTTCGATCTCGCGCATGGCGTCCCTACTGGGAAGCTTACTGACACGATTAACAACACCCCCTGCATCACCTTTGCCAAACATGATAGAGCTTGGGCCGCGCATCACCTCAATTCGTTCAATTCCATAGGGTTCGCTAAGAAAAGATGCAAAATACAGACCCTCTGTTAATTGGTGCAAACTGTCTCGGTAATTGGCTGAATTGGTTCCATTAAAGCCACGCATAAGGAGATATTCGAAGCCTCTGGCTTCGAATCCAAAATTGTCGACGACTACGCCAGGGACATATCGTAATGCTTCTGTCATCCCTTGAACGCCGCGGTCGTCAAGTTCGTCACGGGTGATCACAGAGATTGATTGTGGTATTTCGATAATCGGGGTGTCGGTCTTGGTTGCAGTAGCGCTACGTTTGGCAACATAACCTGTTAGCGGGCCATGGGCAGTTTCTTTATTATTCATTGCCGCTGAAACTCTAACCTCTGGTAATGTCGTTGCATTGAGTTCGGCCCCCCGCTGGATTGGAACAATGGGTAAGGTTTTCAGGGTGTACCGGCCACCTGAAATTGCAACTGCTTCAACATCTGAACCAGCCAACAACCTCGCAAATGCATCGGGAAGCGCATAGTCACCTGATATTCCATTGGTACGTTTGCCTTCTGCGAGTGCCGGGTCGAACGACAACAGCACCCCCGCTGCTCGGGCGAGGTCATTCAAACGGGTAGCAAGCGGTCCGGCCGGAACGTCATAGTGTTTAAGTGCTGTCTGAACCTGCGCAGTATCGGCTGCATAGGCAAATGGTGCTGCCACTGTCATGCTGGCTAATGTCGCAAAGCCATAAAACATAGTATGAATAGCGCGTGAACGCTGTGTGAGCGTCAATATTGATATGCTCTCGACATTGTTGTATTGCTTGCCTCGATTTTTCCGGATTCCCATTGTCTTCTCTTTCCAAGTTTTGTAAGTGGCACTAACGTATGCACTGCTGTTAGCAGCGGCTTATTTGGTAGGCCACTTGAAACTGAAAAAAGGACAGTAATTATTTAAAATAATTTTTATGAGGAGATTTTGTCACTTGTGTACTACTGTCACCCAAAATCGGGTTCGATAATGGATGCTGACTGGCAGTGAATCGGTGAGCGATGCCAAGATGCTGTCCGTATTTTTCAATGGAAAAACGCCGGAAACGAGCAGATTCACTACTGCTGGATCACAGATCAGATATCCATTTCGATAACGGCGCAGACTGTCGATAAATTCACCCAAGCGTATTTTTTCGGCGACGATCATGCCTTCGGTCCAAGCGATTGAATTTTCGTCAGCCGATAAAAAGGTGTCTCTGGTTTGACGGGTAAAGCTGAGTGTTTGTCCGGCTGGCACGATGATCTTTTGATTGCTGGCATCGAAAGGTGTAATTTCAACCGCGCCTTCATAAACGGCCACATGGCTGCGACCGTCTTCTTGTCGTACAACGAAACGTGTGCCGAGTGCACGCACCGTACCTTCTGCAGTTTCAACAACGAAGGGTCGCATCAATGTCGCTGCTGGCCTATCTTGAGCTGTGGTAATGAACATTTCACCAGTGTGCAGTTGTATTAATCTTATCGTGTCGTTGTAATCCACATCAATGGCGCTAGTGGTATTGAGCACAATAAGCGTGCCGTCTATCAATGTAAGCTTGCGCTGCTCACCTGTACTGGTTCGATAGTCGGCAGTCCATTCACGCCAAGGTGCTGTTTGTCGGACGAGCAAACCCGTTCCACTGGCCATGAGCACTACAGTTAGTGCCTTAATTAAGCGACGGCGATCTTGCAAAGCATTGGGAGCCAATGTTTTGAAGACAATATCAGTTGGTATGCCCTGAATGCGCTGATTGATATTTTCAATGTGACACCAAGCACGACCATGCTCTGGGTCGGCGTTGCGCCACTCTTCCCAAGCATGGCGATCTTCGTTTGTGGCAGTGCCGGAAATTAGCAAGACTAGCCATTCTGATGCCTGCTGGGCAACATGGGTATTGAATGGTAATTCAACCTCGTTAAAAGCAGTGACTTGTTTAGGTGTAGTAGTAGAGCCAACAGTATTTTTGGTAGCCATGGTTCAAAGCGAGAGCGAAAAATAGCATTGCTGTGTAGCACGCAGCATATATTGTTTGATCATGCTGACGGACACCCCTAATTGCTGAGCAATTTCCGCATAAGTCAAACCTTCGAGTTGTGCTAGCAAGAACGCTCGGCGTGCTTTCAGGGGCAAATTGTCCAGTAATTGATCAATCTCGATTAATGTTTCCAATAGAATAGCGCTGTATTCTGGGGAAGGAGTTTCCGGTTCTGGCAAGCTGGTCAGTGCATCAAGATACGCTTTTTCAATGGCACACCGACGATAATGATGTGCGACCAATCCGCCTGCAACCGTAGCGAGATAAGCGCGCGGTTCGCGGATACAAAATAGGTCGCGTGACGTAAGAATACGCAGGAAAGTGTCGTGTGCAAAGTCAATCGCGTCACAGTGTGTACCCAATTTTTTGCGTAACCACCCACACAGCCAACTATGATGATTGCTGTAGAGTGATTCAATTTCCTGAAGAATAGTGTCTGTCACTGACATGAATATTAGCCTGCCTCATGTTTTTATAGGAATGATTATCGTTGTATCCTAAAACCGCGCGGCATTAAGCCGAAACGACGCACTAAACAGCTGCCACATGAGATAGTTCTTGCAAGGCATCCCATTGATGGGGGCCTTTATCTTTCGTTGAATACAGCTTAACTAACGGAATACCTTCAGTTGTTCCTTCTTGCCTTAAACGTATAGCTAAATGATGGCCTCCTTGATGCAAGATAAAGTTTGGACCCATAATTTTTGTTAATTTCTCTCGCGCTTCCCTTAGAGATCCACAATTAATCACTAACTGACTAGCCGCTAATGCTTTGTAGATATGTAAATTATTCATATTCACATATCGGTCTTTAAACTCTTCGGTATTCACACTATAAATTATGATTGCCATGTCAATTTTCCTTGTTTATTTGGTTAGGCAAAATGAATTTGTCCAACTTTATTTTTAGATACATATTTTTATCTTCGAATAAAAATTCGCCATGTTTCTGCACGTTTTTCAGCAATATTTTGGCTTGGGAAGCAAACTCCACCAGCATCAGTTATTTAACAAAATAAAGCTTCGTAATTTCATAAATAAAGCTACGGTAAAAGGAAATAAAAAGGATTTTCCGACTTAGTAAATGATTATACAATTAATAATGATTATCATTCACTAAGATTAAAAAGTAAAGGATAAAAGAACGCTATCCTGTTATTTTTGGAACTAGCGGTGATGCTGCCGGTAGTAATTTCTCGTGCATTTGCATAACCAGATTCTGTGGCGTGAACCTTAGCTCGCCAGATACTGGCTTGCATTGTGTCTATGCAGCGTGGGGAAATAACTACACAAGTTTGTCTTAATCTTGGACTTAAGCGACCGATAAACAGAATAAGATGAATCAAATGTGCCAGCAAATATGTTATGAAGTTTGTGGTTAATGCTATTGATCCGGCCTGATTTATCCGCGACTCATGTATGAGAGACACTCGTGCAAGTCAATAAATACAAGTTCTATGAGCAATTTAAACTGGGTGACTCACGGATAAATCGGGCCGAGTCTATAGGTAAGGCAGCAGAAGGTCGGATAGATGTTGAATGCGTTAGAAGGATGTGGTTTCCTGCTAGGTTAAGCTAAATAACGATACCCATTGTAGTTACAAACACTACGTCAGCGGCGGATGATGCCAACAAATTGGCGCAGGGCTGCACGGTGACGGACACCGTCGTCGTACAGTTAGGTTATTCGATGCATGCCTAGATCAGACGGTAAATGAGAGTGTCAACAAGCGCACAGCTTATGTCGATAAAGTTTAATATTTTCAAGAGAACGAAGAAAAACCGGCGATTGGTAACTTGTTCAGTCAGATTTGCGAGAAGGGTTAGTGGGGTCAATCCGTTGATAAATGTGTAAAAAGAAATCAACCGAGCTAAGTTTCAAAGTAGGGGCAGGATTGAATATGTTTTCGGTGTTTAGATGTAGATGGGTGGACGTATCATGTATGGCATGCAGGCATTTGTTTAGGTGCTTGTGTTGCCAATGAGGTAGGTGCATCCGCTATGGCATAACGCATAGCGAAAATAAACGGAAAAAATTTGTCCTGACCTTTAATCAGGTCGAAAAGTTAGATGAAGTACGGAAAAAACTAGGAGAAGCCTAATCTTGGCAGGATTCATCGTGATTTGATTGAGGTATCTTTAAGATTATTCGTTTATCAACCACTTTATATTGTTTAATAATTGGAACAGTGCTGTGCAAATTGAGTGTGCGGTAAAGAAATACAGTGAAGGATACTGTGCGTACATATTCAAACAAAAGTGCAATGTAGACTTGGTGTTACGAGTAATTAATAAAAAATATAAAGTATTGTCGTGGCCAGACGGTGTTATGTCTAGTTTCTTCCTAATGGTTGATGAAAAGACAAGTTTTTTACTGAAAAAATGATGCATTAAATTAAACCACTATATGAGTGTTTTATTTTGAAATTAAATCTATGGCCTGAAATTCGTAAACATGACAAATGTGAATCCCCACAAAGCTACCGGGTTACGTCGGTTGATAAATGCCCTAGGCTATTCCCTGTCGGGACTGCGACTTGCCTGGAAAGATGAGGCCGCCTTTCGTCAGGAAGTTATTCTCGCCATCATTCTTCTGCCAGTGGCCTTTATGATGCCAGTGGGTGAGATCCAGCGGGTGTTGTTAGTGGGCAGTGTTATGTTGGTGCTAGTTGTGGAGATGATCAATTCGGCCATAGAGGCCGTTGTTGATCGAGTGTCCTTGGATATTCATCCATTGGCCAAAAAAGCAAAAGACATGGGCAGCGCTGCCGTTTTATTGGCATTGGCGAATGCCAGTTTGATTTGGATCATGATTCTCTGGCCCTTGAGGTAAAAATAAATATGTATGGGCGATTCGCGTCTTTGATCATGCGCTTATTGCGCAAAGACAATGTTTCGATAAAAGCTAAGGTCAATCAAGTTCCTTTGGGAGTGTTTGGTTTGCCCAGTGATGTTGGCTTATGCGGCGCTGGCTTGGCAAGTGTTTTATTGGTGCGGGATGAGGCGTTAGGTCAATGTTGCGTACTCGCGTCAGCACGCAATTTCCAGCAGGCTGGGTCGCTGGCTATTTTGGCGTCGGGGGAGTCTGGCCAGAAATTTATGGATCAATCCGTCCGTAGTTTTGATAGCACCGTAGAATGTGGCCGCAGAGCACTTTTTTTTCGTATTACCGATGACTACGCCAAGACCATGGGGCGACTGAGCGTTAATCGTTTGTTTGATGAAATCGAAGCTTGTGGCGTTACAACACAACACGCTGTGTTGGTTCAGGGCGGGCAGGCGATCTTCGATTGGCAGAACCACGACCTGCTTATTAAACAGTGGCGAGCCTGGAAGGCATGGACTGCCAGTCATCATGCTCCTGTTCTTCTGATAATCGAGGATATCAATGGAGCTGATGGCTTATTGCCATTACTGCAAAGTTTGCCGGAACTTGTACCCAATCTTGCCGTGCTGGATGCTGATTGTGGTGGTGGTTTGCTGACGGTTGAGCGGTGGGCGGGGCAAGATAGGAGTGTGCATCGGCAATTCGGCCTGAAATTGTCCGCTGAGGATAAGTCTTTGCATGCAGATGGTTCTGAAATGGATGCAAAAGGACGGTCAATTCTTTATGCGCCTGACCAGGGCAGGGTCATAGCGATGGCCGTTACCGTGGCTGGGGTAAGGGGGGTACCGGCAGAATGGACAGTGGTAAATGATTTATCTGCCATGGAAGCGGTCTGTAATAATGCGGTGGCTGCTACCATCTTGTTGCATGCGGATGGTGATCAGGAGTTCGAAACGTTATCGCGGTTTGTTCATCGTATGCGCTTGTCCCGTCCCCGTTCCCTAAAAATTATTGTGCGGGAAGTCGGCAACAAGCTCCGCTATAACAACGAGTTGGTGCTCTTGCGTTTGGGGGCCAATTTGATGGTACACAAGGAAACTTCGTTCTCTCGCTTATTGCAGGTCATAAATGACATGGCTACCCAGACTTTCAGTCGTCTGATTGAGAGCGAATATCTTCTTGCTGTGCAGGCCGCTGAGCCGAACCGGGTTGCCGGTTATTTATCGCCGCCCATCTTTTGTCGCGAAGTGGTGGCAATGCTCAAGCGTTCCGAGCGTATCAATCTGGGCCATTGCCTGTTACGCCTCCCCATTCTTTCCCGGTTAGCGCAGTTGGATGCTCTCCAGGCTTGCCAGGCGCGAAGATTTGGCGACATTTTTACTGCTGATCAGCATAGTGTTTATCTATTTTTATTTGCTTGCCGGGAGTCGGACGTGGATTCGACGCTCGATCGGCTTTTTTCCGTGCCTGTGGCGGAACTATTTTCTTCCCATATTATTGAACCGACACCAGAGTTGATTTTGGAAAGCGTGGGCCAGCTACAGCTAGACAATGAAAACTCACCTATATCCGACTACTCGGCGATGCTGCAACTCGGTTTGCCGATTCTGGAAGACAAAACCAAACGCCCGATCGCAACAGCTGACCCCCAGGAGAAAGTGGTGCAGATTTCCCTGCTTTCATCGATTGAAATCACTGAGCCAAAATTGACATGCACTGTGGTCAAGCACCGAACCATGCGGCCTTTCCCGCTGCCTCGGCATGCAACGGCTGACATACTTTCCACTTTATCTGAACAAGCCCACTGATAATGCTTGATAATTTCCTGTTATCTCTCCTTTCAGGCGTAGCGCTAGCCGCACTTGCCTATTATGTGCTGAAGCGGTTGTTACGGCGCCTGTTCTTGCGTCGGCATTTGCGTTGCATAGTGCCCTATAAACCTAGTCACACCGAACGGGTGCTTGGCGCAAGGGACTGACCCATGTTTAAAATTGCCATTGTTTCAGCCGCAGGTGGGGTGGGGCGGTCGACCTTGACGGCCAGTCTGGCCACTTTGCTTGCCCAGCGCAAAATTGCCGTTCTAGCTCTAGATTTTGATCCTCAAAATCTATTATCTACCCTGCTCGGTAGTGATGAAATTAGCTTAGGCGGACTGCTGCCGGATTTCCTAACAAAGAAAGAGTTCGGTAAGAGCGCGCTTATCAATTCAAATGAAGTGGCTTGTTTGCCGTTTGGTCGGGTTAATGAAGCCAGTTTGGTTACTTTTGAGCAACACCTGCGTACAGAACCTGAGTGGCTCAAGAAATCTATTGCCCAGATTGATTATCCGCCAGGGGCTTTTCTAATAATGGACACACCCCGCTTGCCGTCTCCCTATGCACGCCAGGCTATAGTTGCAGCAGACCTGGTGCTGGCTGTGCTGGCGCCAGATACTCGCTCCCTGGCTCTGGTGCCAGCGGTGGAAGCTGCATTGGCCAGGTGTGCTCCAGGGCTTCAGCCCATTTATGTGATGAACGGCCTGGATAGTACCCGGGCACTTCAAAGTGATTTATTGGCACAATTCCGGTCGGCGCTACAGATGCGGCTGTCACCTTATCCCATACATCGGGATGAAGCGGTTCCACGTGCAGTCGCAAACTATGCGAACTTGCAGAGCTTGAGCCCAGACTCCTTAGTCGCCCATGATTTGAACGGTTTGCTTAATTGGTTGCTTGCTGGGTCTGCAAGCAGTCTTGACGGAAGGGCACAAGTTTGATGCGCCATTTGCTGAAGCGACCGTTCTTGTTGCCAAAGGCAGATGGGCTGGCTGCATCAGCCCGTGTGGAAGTTAGACCACGTCCTGATCCGCTGGGTTGGCTGGCTGAAGAACTGGGGGTGGTTGATAGGCGTAGCGTCTGGCAGTGGGTGTTATATTTATTTATTTACCCCCCAGGTCGTGCCGTGCGCACCGAAGTTTCTTCCAGGAATACTTTTTTTGTGCTGTCGATTCAAACTATTGGTCTGTTATTTTCAATCTCAGTGCGGATTGTACTGGCAGGCGTTCGGGCTTTGCGCTGGTTTTGGCAGCGGTTACTTTCTTTTCTGCCGTCAGTGAATTATGAGTCGGTCGGCCACCGCTTGGAGGGCTGGCTGGAGACTTCCGCTTTTCAAAAACCTTGGTTACTTTGGCTGCTGGTTTTGTGCTCAATATTTTTTTTCTGGCTGGTGGTCACTACTCCCTTTACCTGGTTTGGACAGCTTTTATTTATTGTGTGCTTGTGGGGAGTTGCGCTGTTTGTACGGCGTATTCCCGGTAACCTGCCGGCCCTGATATTAATCACGCTTTCAGTGTTGGCTTCATGCCGCTACGGTTGGTGGCGATTGACCCAAACCATCCCACTGGATGCTGGTTGGGAGACTTTTCTTGCTATCAGTTTGCTTCTTGCGGAGATATACACCTGGCTGGTTTTGTTGCTTGGTTATGTTCAGAATGCTTGGCCTCTCAAGCGGCAAACCTTGAGTTTGCCAGCGGACAAGTCCCTGTGGCCCACTGTCGATATTTTCATTCCTACTTATAACGAGCCGCTCAAGGTGCTGGAGCCGACGGTTCTTGCCGCCAAAGGGGTGGATTGGCCAAGCGACAAGATCAATATTTATATCCTGGACGATGGGCGGCGGGATGAATTCCGTCGCTTTGCCAAGGAAGCCGGGGTGGGCTACATCATTCGACCTGACAACGCCCATGCCAAGGCGGGCAATCTGAACCATGCACTAAAATTGACCCGCGGCGAGTATGTGGCCATTTTTGATTGTGACCACTTGCCTACCAGCTCCTTTTTGCAGTTGACAATGGGCTGGTTTTTCAAGGACAAGCGTTGCGCTATGTTGCAGACGCCCCATCACTTCTTTTCCCCTGACACCTTCGAGCGTAACCTCGGCACTTTCCGCCGGGTTCCCAACGAGGGCGCCTTGTTCTATGGCCTGGTCCAGGATGGTAATGATTTTTGGAATGCCACCTTTTTTTGTGGTTCTTGTGCAGTGTTGCGTCGGGGACCACTCGAAGAGGTGGGAGGGGTTGCCGTTGAAACGGTGACCGAAGATGCCCATACTGCCCTGAAACTTCATCGGCTTGGCTATACCACCGCCTATATTAATATTCCATTGGCAGCAGGACTGGCCACAGAAAGCCTCTCTAGCCACATCGGGCAGCGCATCCGCTGGGCACGGGGCATGGCGCAGATTTTTAGAATCGACAATCCGTTCCTGGGCAAGGGGTTGAGCTTCTTTCAGCGCATCTGTTACAGCAACGCAATGCTGCATTTCTTTTATGGTATCCCGCGCCTTATTTTCCTGACCGCCCCTCTGACCTATCTTTATTTCGAAGTCCACATAATCAGTGCCGCCGCCGCCATGCTTGCCCTCTACGTACTGCCGCACATGCTGCAGGCTAATTTGGCTAACGCACACATTCAAGGGCCGCACCGGCACTCGTTTTGGGCTGAGGTGTATGAATCAGTTTTGGCTTGGTACATCATCCTGCCCACCGCTGTCGCTGTCTTCAATCCGAAAGCAGGGAAATTCAATGTCACGGCCAAAGGAGGCCTGATTGAGAATTCCTTCTTTGACTGGGCCATTTCCAAACCGTATATCGTGCTCGCTACACTTAATATTGTCGGGTTGTCCATCGGATTGGGACGGCTTTTCTTCTGGAATACTTTTGAGACGGGAACAGTGTTGCTCAACCTGAGCTGGACAATTTATAACCTTCTGATATTAGGCGCAGCTATTGGCGTCGCTACTGAAGCCAGACAAGTGCGGGTATCCCATCGGGTATCTGCTAATTTGTTGGTTGCATTGCATTTTAAAGACGGGAGCACCAAGATGTGCCGCACTGAAGATTATTCCATGACTGGCCTTGGCTTGATGCTCGACCGGGAATTGAAATTGCCGGTGAAAGAGCGGATTTGGATTTCACTTTGGCACGATGAGGTGGAATTCGCCTTTCCTGCACGAGTAATTGCGAGCCATGGTAACAAACTTGGAGTTCAGTTCGATAATCTGAGCATAGAGCAAGAAGCAAATTTTGTTCAGTGTACCTTTGCCCGGCCAGACGCATGGAGCCATTGGTCGGACGAGCAGGGTGTGGATCGCCCGCTGCAAAGTTTGAAAGAAATTGCCATTTTCGGGTTCAAGGGTTACCGCAGTTTGTGGCGTAATCTGGTTAAGGGCTTGACAAGACAGCATCAGTCGCTGCGTGGCTGGCTTGGGAGACCAATGATTTGATAATTGCAGATAGTATAAGTTTCGGGAGCTAATAGTACTCATGGGCTACTGGAGTGTTTATTTTATTGCCAAGCTGGGCCTGTTTTACAGCGGGTTTATTGGCTTTCATTGGCTTCCTAACCTGGCCTTTGCCATTACACTTGTGTTGCCGTTGGCGTCTACCCGGTATTGTCTGATACGCACGGTGTTGGCCATGCCAGTCGGATTAACACTGCTTTATCATGATTCATGGCTGCCGCCGATTTCGCGCATTCTTTCCCAGAAGGACGCTTTGACAGGGTTCGGCAATGATTATCTTTTGGAGCTCCTGGGTCGCTTTGTAAATCTTTGGATACTTGCTGCGCTGGGACTTTTGCTAGTGGTTTACCTGTTGCTACGTCGCCGTCTGCGTTTTGCCACTTTGGCTTTTCTTGGTATTTTGAGCGCACCTATTGCTAGCCTGCAGGGTGCCAATGTCGCCCAGATTGTTTCTTCCCGCCCGGCGCTAGTGGATGGAAATGTCGCAATTTCGCAAATTAAGCAGGAACCGACGGCCCAATTGGAAGCCTTTTATGCCGCCGAACAGGGCAAGCGGGTGAGCTTCCCATCTATTGCAGATTCTACCGCGCCCTTTGATGTGGTGTTTCTGCATGTCTGTTCCCTTTCATGGGATGACATGGATTATGTCGGCGAAAGCAACGCGACGCTATTAAACCGTTTTGATGTCGTGTTCCGTCGTTTTAATACGGCCGCTAGTTACAGCGGTCCCGGTGTTCTACGCCTGTTTCATAGTAATTGCGGTCAGCTTCCGCACCGCAAGCTATATGAAGTGGATGCGTCCCAATGCAATCTTTTCCGCAATTTTGAGGCTGCTGGCTTTGAAGTACGGGGTTTGCTTAATCACGATGGACATTTCGACCAGTTCGCAGATATGGTACAAAAGTCATCTGGTCTTGGGGTAAAGCTGGATGACAATCGCTTCGCCCCCGTAATGATGCACAGTTTTGACAATACTCCTATTTATGAGGATTACCCACTACTCTCGGAGTGGTGGGTACGCCAGCAACCATCAGTTCGGCCTCGAGCCTTGTACTACAATACTATTGCCTTGCATGATGGAAACCGTATTTCTGGGGTTAAATCAAGTTCTAGTTTGGAAACCTTCAAACCGCGTTTGGATAAATTGATGTCAGATTTTGATCGTTTTATTACTTTCCTAGAGGATAAAGGAAGGCCGGTGGTGGTGATTTTAGTACCAGAACACGGTGCCGCTTTGCGGGGAGACAAGGTGCAGATATCAGGTATGCGTGAAATTCCCAATCCCAAGATCACACTGGTGCCCGCCGCCATCAAACTGGTAGGCTTTAAGGGTAAGTCCGGGGATGCGCCACACCAACCCTTGCGGGTGGATAAGTCAGTGAGTTACTTTGCGATTAGCACACTTCTTGCCGACTTTATTGCGGATAGTCCCTTTGCTGGAACTGGCGGCAAACCTCTGGCGGAACGGGTACAAAATCTGCCGAGTACCCCTTTTGTGAGCGAAAACGAGGATATCGTTGTCATTGGACGTGACAACGGTTACCTGATGCGCTCTGAGAGCACATGGGTCGATTATCAGCCTGGGTTGTGATCAGAAGCGGGAGTAAGGCCTAGCCGTTATTGGTGGGAAGCGCACTGGTTCTGAGTGAGCCTTAAACAGGTAACGCAGGTAGATGAAAGTTAAGTTTGGAGTATAGAAAGCTGTACGGTCCATGTTGTGGTATCCACCAATGGCCAGGTGAGGCGTAACCCGGTATTCGGTTGCCAGCCGCAAGGAATAGCCTTTTCCACCGCCGTCCCCTCCGGGGTAAAATCCAAGATCGACGTTATTGCCACTAGTGACAGCATCGCTTTGTAACGCGCTGTTTGTTGGGTAATAAGGCATACGTTTCTCATAGGTCCAGGCGAAGGAGGTTGAACCTCGCACCAAATAAGAAAGCTTCCCGCTGCGGCCTGCCCATTCTACCGGCAAGTTCACTGAAGTGTAGCTTTGCGGGCTGTAGTAACCGCCATGACCAAAAGTGTAGAAAGATTCGTTTTCCTTGTAGCGCCAGTGGGTCAGGGTGAATCCCAGATTGACCCACATATTTTCCCGGTGTAGCACGTCTTTGTCTATGCCAGTACGCAGGGCGAGACGATTGTTGTCGAGTACATTCTTGCCCCGCAATAGGCCATATTCGGCGCTGGCGAAGGTATTAAATTGACCAAAAGTGTGGGCAAGCCGACCACTAACCCCGGTATAGGTGATACCTCCCCAAATTTCACCTGTAGCAGGGTCGCGCGTGCCGGCATAGGAAAGCAGGCTGTTATTTTGTGGGCGACGGAAAATTTCAAGGGCGTAGTCTACTTTGTTTGCTTCCCAGCTTTTGCGAATGCCCCCGACCATATTTCGGACCGGAAAATCGATACCGAACACGCCCAGATCCCAGCGTAATTCATCACCTTCATAGCCCACACCTACCGAGGTACCATCTACTTTCTGCGCAAATGGAGGGGGGAGAGAGGAAGGTCTCACACCCAGCTTGCCGAAGAGAGGTGCATCGCCTTGGGTAAGCTCACCTGCATTCACACTGATCTGATCCACGTGGACAAAACCGTGCCCGTCGTAACCCACTGGCCACCACCCGACTATTGGAATCTCTGTTCCGTGATAGGTGGATGTGCCGTTTGAAGAGTTCCTGCTGAGCTTTTCGAACCCTACTTCAATGCGGGGATCTCGCCTGGCCTCAATACGGGTAATTTCCTCCTCCGCTCTGGTGGGGCGACGAATTAAATCTGTTTTTCCTAGCCCTGGTATGGGCGGGACGAGAGGTATAGCGGCTGCAGATTTTTGTTTGTCAGCGGTAGCTATGCTCTTAACTACATTGGGATACCCTGAGGCGTAATTAGGTTGGGTTATTGGGTGCTTGGGATCTAAGTCGAGGAGGGGCACTGATTGAGCGGTCGTTGTCACGCTTGGAGCGTGTCCTTCCAAGGCTAGTGCTTGGCGAAAATAGGCCAGGGCAGCATGGTACCGTCGGTCACTGTGTTCAATACGACCTGCCTGGATCAATACATTTGGATTGTTGGGGTTGCTGGCGAGGAGATTCGTAATTATCTTTCTGGCTCGATCCATATTTTCAAGGCGAGTTTCCAGCCGGGTAACGGACAATTTGGTATCCACATCATTCTCACGCAAACGGGGCAGCAACTGATCGATTGCCTCTTGAGCAGCCTGTTTTTCTCCTGCCTGGGAGTGAGCTTGCGCGAGATTTAGACGTGATTCCAAATCGTCCGGATGTTTATCCAGTATCGCCTGCAAGATTAGTAGGGCGGCTTTTGAATCGTTAGCTTCCAGCAGCAGGCGGGCCTGGGCTTTCAGGGTCGAAATGTCGCCTGCCCGCCCTGAAACAGCCGCCCGGGCAGCAAGAGTCCGGGCTTGAGCCGTTTCGCCACGTTGCAGCAGATGTTCGATTTGCCGGGCGGCAAGGTCAGTTTCAATTGCCAGCATAGTCTCCCGTTGCTCGTCATTCCAGTCGGGATGCTGTTGTATTTCCGGCAAAAAAATGCCCAGTGTGTCATCTTGTTTAGCCCGATTGAGCAACGAGGCGTAATAAAGCTGGCTGTCCGCCGCTGCTGGTTTTACGTCAGTTAGATGTCGCTTCATCAGGGCGAGGCCGCGGGCTGGCTGCTCAAGGCTAAACCAGCCTTCTGATACTTGTTTGATCGCATTTGGATTGTTGTCAGCGGCACGTTGTTCGGCAAGGAGCAGCATTCGGATCGCTTCGTCTCTCCTGCCGCTAGCTTGGAGTTTTGTAGCCTGACGGATGCGCAACTTGATCCAAGTACGCGTTTCCAGTTCATTCATGGCGCTGGAACGTGTTGATAGGGGAATACGGGCCAAGCGTTGCAGAGCTTCTATTTCCCTTTCTTGTGCTGTCAGTACCAAAGCATAGGCATAGTTCATGCTTGAGTCGTTCGGAGTCAGTGCAGCACCTTCAGCCATTACACGGCGACTGAGTGTGTGTAAGCCCAGATTCCCATAAAGATTTGCCAGGTCATAGCGAATCCAGGCGTCACGGGGGGCGAGTTGTATAGCGGTTTCCAATGCCAGCAGTGCGTGGCTGGGACTATGAGCGCTGATAAATGTTTCGGCTTCGTCCCGTAGCAGGCTGGCTTGGCTTTCGTTGAATCGATTGGCTTCCTTGGGGTTGTTCTGACGGAATTCGGCGATCAATGCTTGGGCTTCATCGCGCCGTCCGTTACGGGAGAGCAGTTCAATTAGGCCGCGCATAGCTGAAGTATTGCCCGCACCCCGTTTGAGTGCCTCACGGTAGAGCGGTTCGGCACCAGCCAAATTTTGGCCTCGGGCTAAAATATTGCCTAGCAGGGCAAGCCCATCCGCATTATTTGGTTCGATAGTCAGGGCTTGCCGTGCAAACTTTTGCGCCTCAGCCAGCTTGCCCGCTTCGAGTAGATCATCGGCCTCTTTCATTTGACTCCAGAAATTTGCGGTACGGATCAGGCCATGCCATTTGTTGCTGCCCGGTTCAGCCCTTACTGCACGCTGGAACCAGCTCTTAGCCTCTTCGTGACGCCCTTGGCGCAAGCGGAGCAAGCCGATGTTACCTAGAACTTTGGGGTCATTGGGGCGTTTGGCTAGAGAGTTTTGCAGCTCACGCTGGGCATTGTCTAGCTGCCCTTGTTCCAGGAATACGATCCCAGTTTGACGGGCACGTACCGCAGGGTCGTTGGCGATACGCAACGCTTTTTCAAGCAATTGCTGTAGCTCTGCCAGATACTCGATGGCATTCTGGTCATTCGGGAATTCTTTTAGATAGCGGCGAACCCAGGGTAGGGTTGCCGGTGCTGCCGCAAGGCGGTTTATGGCAGCCCACCAGCTTTCGCGTAATTTTTGCCGATTAACGTCAGGCGCAGCGGCCAAGGACTCATAACCTTGCAAGATTGTTTGTTTATTGCCTTGATTGCTTTGTAGTTTAAGCCAGGCAAGGCGGTAGCGCGCTTCTCCTGTTTCCCGGTAGAGCTTGTCAAGGGCAGATTTTGCCGTTTGCTGATCTTTGGCAGTGTTACTCACGAGTTGGTAATACTCGAGCCCGACTTCACCAGGGGGAGGGGCTTCCGGAAATAACTGGCGCATGATTTTGGCTGCTTCTTTGGTGTTGCCTGCTCGGGCCATCAGGCGTGCATTTGCCAGAGTCTGTTTCTCAGTGGTGTTAACCCGATACAGGCTGCGTAGGCCTAGAGTGCTGGGGTGTTGGGGATAATGCTGTTCCAGGCGACGTAAATATTCACCGGCAAGCTTTATATTTCCTGTGCGTAGTTCAATACTTCCCAGCATAAACAGCACTTCCGGATTGGATTCGATTGTCAGTAATTTTTCCAGCATGACACGTGCTAAATCTGGTCGATCCTTGGCTTCCCACATGCGGGCGCTGCGCAGCAGGTCGGCACCAGCGTTGTTATTTTTTGGGCTGGCAAGAGCTGGCGTACTCAACAACCCGGCCAGGGTCAGTGCAAAGGTAAGCGGGATGAGGCGGAATTGCATGATTTTTGCCAAGAGGGCAGCAGGCTGCCATTTTTTGTGAATTGGTAGCGTCTTTCCATCCAGCCATGGGCAAAAAGGGAAAGTGCTTGCTCATAGTAGGCGTCTGGGCGCAGTGGGCGAGCCGTTAAACGATCCTGTTGTCCCTGCAGGGTGGCGCTATCTTCACGGGCGGCCAGGAAGGGTAGCAGCGCGGCGGAAAATCCTGATGGCCCTGGACCATTGGCTACACCTGTCGTTATGTTGACAGACTCTGGCGGGTAGCCGTGGCGTGCGATATAGCTGGCCATGGGGGCAAAAGCAGTAAGAAGTTGGGGCCGGGCGGGAGCGTCAGGTGCAAGCATGCCAGCCCACAGATAAACCCGGATGGCATTATAGCCACCTGCGCCTTTTTCTTTTCCCGTACGGTCTATTTGGAATCCTTTGCTGTCTTCATAGACTGTCCAATCAGGTGAGAATCCCTGTGGGGCGGATTCCAAGAGGATTCGTTGGGAGGATTCCGAGATTCGTTGCCAAGCGGAATCAGGACTCCGGCTGCTTAGCCAATCCATAAGTTGCATGGGTAGGTAACTGGGATTGAGGCGCCAGGTTTTTTTCCCCGTCTGGAATCCGCGCGGTGCAGGTAACAAGGTGGGGCCTAGACCCGGCAGATCCGCCGTTTCTTCGCGCAAAATACGGTTGGCCAGCAGCGATGAAAGCGCAACGAAGCGGCGCTCGCCCCAGAGTCGACCCGCTTCACCTAACGCATAGACTATCCATAGATCGGCATCCGATGCTGGATTATTGTCCAACACTCCCCAGTTGCCATCATCTCTGCGACCCCATAACCAAGCTGGCAGATGGCTGGTCAAATCGCCATTTGCCAGATTATTTTCGGTCCATTGCAGGATTTTGTCGAAGGTTTTGCGGTCGTTGGCCACCAACGCGAAAAACAGCGCATAGGCCTGTCCTTCTGATACGGTCTGTTTGCGGGGGGTGCTGCCATCAACTACCCGTCCGCCCTCGTTGATGAACCCTGACTTGAAGCTTTGCCAAGCGGGCCAATCTGCCTGGCAAGTGGGTTCTGTTGTTACTGCCTGAACGGTTCCCAAGCAGACGCAGAGCGTAGCGAGAGTTTGGCATCCACGATATAGCAAAATGCCAACTTTGCATCTGATACCCATGAATAAATAGGTCATTTCCAGGTGCTTATTTCTTGTGCTGGCCGAGCCGTCTGGCAGCTAGGCTACGTAGGGCACCAAACGCAAGCAGGGCAACAAAAAGACCGATTGCGATGCCGATAGTAGTCAGGAATAGAGGATGGTGATGCAGGTGGAACCATATCCAGCGCCACCAAGGCAATTCGCCAACGTAATACACATCGTTAACGCGGTAACTTTCGACATTTCCTCCTCGCATTAAAGCGATATCACCGCGGATGTATTGAACCTTTCCGCCATCGCTTAGGGCATCTAGAGCTGAGGTCAAAGCTATTGGGGTATTGGCAGTAAGGGCCACGACACTACGTGATGGACTGAGCGGTGATTCAAAGCCGATGATGGCGGCCAGGGGGCCGGATCCAAGAAATATGCTGCTTTCTCCAGGTTTGAATGTTTTGTTTTCATTCATTCCGAACCAGTCATAAGCCATATCCATGGCTTTGCCTAAAGGCGTAAAGGTGCGGCTTCCTTCTTCCAGCAGGGTTGGAAGGGATTTACCCCAGCTAGCGAGAAGATCCTTGTTGGCACCACTGGCAATCACCAACAAGTCTGAATCTTTTGCAGACTGTATGGATTTTGTTTGGATGAGCTTGAAGTGCAGGGCGGGAACACCGGTAGAGCGACCCATATGGCCCAGTAAAGCGAACATGGCCTCCATGTCAAAGGTGTTAGGTTGGTCTGGGATGACGATCGCGGTTTCGGCTAGATCTGCGTATTTTGTGAACGGAAATCCGCTATTAGCGAAAAATGCCAGGTTTGGCATTGCTGCGTAGTGGTAGAAGTGACTGAGATCCAAGGTTGAGTCCGGGTCGATTGCAGCGCGCATGTTTTCTTGTGGTGAAGATTTGCAGCGGCCATTGTCACTGGACGGAATTGAAAATGAAAACTGTAGCTGGTTATTGCTGCCCAGGTGGAAAGCAGGGATCATCACGCCGCTTTGCTCCCGCAAGGAACCATCATCCAGAATAGGCAGTATCAGGTGGTTCTTTTCTCGGGTTCCTGTGCTGGATAGCAGCGGTATTGCTTCTATAAATTGGTCGTTTATTTCAATTCTCAGATTGGCATCGCCTTGTTCTGCCGGTGGCGTGTAACGGTATTTGAGGTCAATTGGTATTCCTTTTACTTCCCAAGTAAACAGATCAGCTGGCAAGCGGGCGTTGATGAGAATGGGTTCGAGAGGCTGGCCCTGGCGCTGTAGGTCGGCGGGGCTATTGACGAGTTGGCCCAATGGTATGGGGCGGCCTGACTGCAGCCAGTTGGGTGCATCGTAGGCGATACGGCGCGGTGGATATTCCAGTTTTTTAACGGCAATTGAAGTGCCAGTCATGACAGCCTTGCCTAGGGCCAAGGCGTCTGCGGCTAGCTGCAGGTCGGCAGCATTGCGGCCAAGGATGAGGAGTAGCTTACCTGTAGGGTTTTCCGGGTGTTGTATCAGAGAGATGGTTGGTGCGTCCACTTTGGGATATTTAGCAAGAAATTCTGGCCGTTCATCGTTGGCCGCAAAAACCACGCCATAACGCTCTGGCAGACGATTCAGATAGGCCGGAAAGCGGGCACCGCGATAGCTCGCCAAAGCACCAAACCAAGAGGCAAGACTGCCCGCCGCCCGCAGGGAATTCAGGGATGGCTTAGTGGCAAACACGAAAGGCAGGGTAAGCAAGCGGTTGTCCCGTTGATCGAAGAAGGGTGCTGGCAGCAGGGCAAGATCGTTGCGTAGAGCGATTGATTGCAAATTTATTTCCAGCGTGCTCGTGTTGCTAATGTTGGCCCACAAGCTGGAGTGCAGAGGAAATTCGCAATCATTGGTGTAATGGCCGATAAATTGCAGGTGTAGTTTGTTAAAGTCTGTAAAGAAACGGGGATCAAGCTCAACATCAAGTTTTTGTGGGCCAGCCGGACTTTCTTTGGTTACTGGTAACGTGGCCAATACTTCATCGTTCAGGTATACCTTGAGATGAGAGATATTTGGTAGTAGTGCGGGGGATAGCGTGTAGTTTAGGCGCAGTTTAGCCTTGGTGACGACTTCGTCCAGCCGCACGCCCAAAGAAAGATAGGCATTGCTGTTCACGCCTCTCAACTCGATTGGACGGGAAGCGCCAATATCCTTCATCGTTAATATTGATTGACGGCTGGGAATTATTGCAGCTTCTGTCTTTGGCAAAAGAAGTGGTGCATCTACCTGATCGGCCCATGAAAGAGACGAAAAATTTAAACAAAGTGCTGCGAACAGTAAGAATGATTTGTTGAGATTTGTGATCACAGAGACTTTCATTTTTTTGATTTTTCGGTTTTGTCTGACTTCATTGTGTAAATGATTCGATTTTATTTTGTTGTTATTTTTTACCATTACAACTTCTTTAAGTTGAATTATCAGAGAAATTTAATGGGCATGATAAATAGAATAAGGTGGAAAATTGCCTCTAACTTGGCACTTTAGTAATTCATAAATTCGGTAGTGCAACCTTATTTTTTGTATTGAGGGATTAAAGGATTAAATCGTAATTATTTTTCATTTCTTAAAATATTGGCCAAATTTTTACCGTACTTGTTATGTCGTCGTCTAAGGGTGGCGTTCACATATGCTCTAGGCGCTTCTGACGATGATAGCTTTATCCATTTGCGTTTGTCAGGCAGCCCGTTTGTGTTGTTGGTCAGTCTGTTTCATTTACTGCCTTCTGTGGAAGGGGACGTCGCCCCGTATAAGTCTATTATCGGCTTACATTGCATGAAATTTAGGTGGTTGCTATGGGTCAAGTACCATCTCTGTCGATACCGCGCCAAGCTTGCGCGCTCGGCATCCTATCGGCGGCCACCTATGCCGCAGGGTAACCGCATATCTGGCTGTCCCTTAACACGTCCGGGTAGTGGGTCGATAGATATCAAAGTGGCACAGTGTATCTATGGCGTGATTGAGAGGTGCGGGCTGGAGCAAAAATTGCACTGTCAAAGGAAATTTGACCAGAATGCATTACGATTAGGATAAAATGATGGTGTCTAACAGTGTCGATAATTTATGTCTTCTACCAATTTTGGGGCAACACCTGAAAGTTTGCTCCGCCAAAAAGTGCTCGATTTGCAAGCTTACCCTGTGTCCGATAGCACTGGCATGGTCAAATTGGATGCAATGGAAAATCCTTATTCACTGCCACAGTCATTGCGTGAGGAGATCTCCCGCCTGGTGGCGGATGTCGCCATCAACCGATACCCTGACGCCGATGCTCAGCGGCTAAAGGCCAGCATCCGCGTCGTGACTGGCTTGCCACAGGGTTTGGATATATTGCTTGGAAATGGGTCGGATGAGATCATCCAGTTGTTAGCGCTTGCGGTCGCTAAGCCTAATGCTACATTATTGAGCGTCGAGCCTTCGTTTGTGATGTACAAAATGATCGCAGCTTTTACTGGGATGCAATATGTAGGTGTGCCGCTGACAGAAGATTTTGCCCTGGACTTGCCTGCCATTCTGACTGCCATGCAACATTATCAGCCTGCGCTAGTGTTTTTGTCCTATCCAAATAATCCCACCGGAAATCTGTTTGATGCGGAAGTTATTGCTCAAATTATTGAGGCTGCCCCCGGTTTGGTGGTGGTGGACGAAGCCTATTATGCTTTTGCTAATGCTAGTTTTATGCCCATGTTGACGCGTTATTCAAATCTGCTGGTGATGCGTACATTCTCCAAGCTTGGTATGGCTGGTTTGCGTTTGGGCTTTATGGTGGGTAGTAAGGTGTGGCTAGCGCAGTTAGAAAAGCTCCGTTTGCCGTATAATATAGGCGTGTTGACGCAGCAGGTGGCGGAAAAATTATTGCAGCATCACGATGTGCTGTTGCGGCAGGCCGAGCAGATCAAACAGGATCGCGCATGGTTATATGAGCGGCTGGTTGGGGTGGCGGATGTACGACCTTATGTGAGTGATGCCAATTTCATCTTATTTCGTGTGATGCATGCTGATAAGATTTTTCATGGACTGAAAAAACGGGGTGTGTTAATCAAGAATTTGAGCAAATCCCATCCGTTATTGGTTAATTGTTTACGAGTTACAGTGGGCACTCCGCAAGAGAATGAACATTTCATACGGGCATTGCAGGAAAGTATTCATCAATTTGTTTAGGCTGTTTATTAGGGAAAATTATGCGTAGTGCGCAAGTTACTCGTAACACCCTGGAAACTCAGATCACTATCAAGCTGGATTTAGATGGTAGCGGTAAGGTCAAATTCGATACCGGTTTGCCTTTTCTCGAGCATATGCTCGATCAAGTTGCACGTCATGGCATGGTTGATTTGGACATCGTTGCCAAAGGTGATCTTCATATTGATGCGCATCACACTGTCGAGGATATCGGTATCACTCTTGGTCAAGCGTTCAGCCAAGCGGTAGAAGACAAAAAGGGGCTACGTCGTTACGGCCATGCTTATGTCCCACTAGACGAGGCGCTGTCGCGCGTAGTGCTGGATATTTCCGGTCGCCCCGGTTTGGTGTTCAATGTAAATTTTGTGCGTTCCAACATAGGTGAATTTGATGTGGACTTGGTTCATGAGTTTTTCCAAGGCTTTGTCAATCATGCGCTGGTGACGCTGCACATCGACAATTTGGTTGGTAAAAATGCTCACCATCAGGCGGAAACTGTGTTCAAGGCATTCGGCCGTGCTTTGCGCATGGCGCTGGAGGTTGATCCGCGTATGGTAGGCATGATGCCCTCCACAAAGGGTACATTGTAAAGATTCTCAAGTCGCTTCAATAAACGAAGTAATAAATGAGATAATGTACCTAATAGAATTGAGTGTCGTATGTTGTGGATTTAGATTTATAAAAATCACGTATAACTTATGGTAGATATTGCGATAATTGATTATGGCATGGGCAATTTGCGCTCGGTACATCAAGCATTGCGCGCTGTTGCGCCAACTGCGTCTATCGTGGTGACCGATGATCCGCAAGAAGTTATACAGGCGGCTCGTGTGGTTTTTCCTGGCCAAGGTGCGATGCCAGACTGTATTCGCGAGTTGGAGATGCGCGGGTTGCGAGCGGCAGTGTTGCATGCGGCGCGGACCAAGCCTTTTCTTGGTATCTGTATCGGCCTGCAAATGTTATTTGAACACAGTGAGGAAGGCGATATTTCTGGATTGTCCATCCTGCCGGGCAGGGTCGTGCGCTTCGCCAGCAATTTGCGCGATGCGCAGAATAATAAGTTGAAGGTGCCGCATATGGGTTGGAATCAAGTGCAACATGGTAACCATCCACTATGGGAAGGCATAGATCAGAACGCGCGCTTTTATTTTGTGCATAGTTACTACGTATGTCAACAGGATGCGCAGTTTGTGCAGGCTACTTGTTGCTATCCACAGTCGTTTGTCTGTGCCGTGGCGCGTGATAATTTATTTGCTGTGCAGTTTCATCCAGAGAAGAGCCAAGGTGCTGGACTGATGTTGCTGAAAAATTTTGTGAATTGGGTGCCGGTTTAATTTTTTATTTTTGTTCATATTGTATAGTGCTGTCATGCTGATTATTCCTGCGATTGATTTAAAAGATGGGCATTGCGTACGCCTGCGCCAAGGTGTGATGGAAGATGCCACGGTGTTTTCCGAAGATCCTGAATCGATGGCGCTACATTGGTTAAAACAGGGCGCGCGCCGCCTGCACTTGGTTGATTTGAATGGCGCTTTTGCTGGCAAACCTAAGAACGAAGCGGCTGTCCGTAGCATCGTGGAAGCGGTTGGGCTGGACGTGCCAATTCAGTTAGGGGGTGGCATTCGCGATCTGGGAACCATAGAACGCTATCTCGATATTGGAGTTGCGTATGTCATTATAGGCACTGCAGCGGTGAAGACTCCTGGTTTCTTGCATGAGGCCTGCGATGCTTTTCCAGGCCACGTCATGGTAGGACTCGATGCTAATGCTGGCAAGGTGGCGGTGGACGGCTGGTCTAAGGTGACAGGACATGACGTGCTTGACCTAGCTAAGCGTTTTGAAAGTTATGGCATTGAGGCCATCATCTACACTGACATCGGGCGTGATGGTATGTTATCTGGCGTAAATATTCCCGCGACTGTGGAATTGGCTCGTGAACTTACGGTGCCAGTCATTGCAAGTGGCGGCATCACTAATCTTGACGATGTGCATGCGCTGTGTGCGGTACAGGACAACGGTATTACTGGTGCGATAACTGGCCGGGCCATCTATGAAGATACTTTGAATTTTGCTGCGGCACAAAAATTGGCAGATATGTTAACCGCGAATAGAAATGTGAAAAGTTAAGTGTTGAGATTTCCATTTCCCTCTGCTCAGATTAGATAATATGCTAGCCAAACGTATCATTCCTTGTCTGGACGTAACCGCTGGTCGCGTAGTCAAGGGTGTCCACTTTGTTGAGTTGCGCGATGCAGGTGACCCGGTAGAAATTGCGCGCCGATACGACCAGCAGGGCGCAGACGAGTTAACTTTTCTCGACATCACCGCCAGTTCCGATGACCGTGGTATTTTATTTCGTATCATTGAGCAGGTGGCCGAGCAGGTTTTTATTCCTCTCACTGTGGGTGGCGGTGTGCGCCAAGTGGAAGATGTGCGCAACCTACTTAATGCGGGCGCCGACAAGGTAAGCATTAACACATCTGCCGTACTCAACCCGCAACTGGTGGCGGATGCTGCAGGGCGCTACGGCTCGCAATGTATCGTGGTCGCAATAGATGCTAAACAGATTCAGCCCGGTCGTTGGGAGGTATTCACTCATGGCGGACGTCAGGCTACCGGCTTGGATGTAGTGGAATGGGCTAAAAAGATGCAGGCACTGGGCGCGGGAGAAATCCTGCTTACCAGTATGGATCGTGATGGCAGCAAAATTGGTTATGATTTACAACTTATTCGCGCGGTGACGGATGCGCTGGAAATACCCCTTATCGCCAGCGGCGGTGCGGGTACGCTACAGCATTTGGCGGACGGCGTGAAGTTGGGCGGTGCGGATGCGGTGTTGGCGGCCAGTATTTTTCATTATGGTGAATACACGATACAGCAGGCCAAGCAATATATGGCACAGCAAGGTATTGTGGTGCGGTTATGAGCGACACCTGGTTGAATAAAGTAAGCTGGTCGGCAGATGGATTAGTGCCGGTCATTGCACAGGACGCAAGTACAGGTTGCGTGCTGATGATGGCGTGGATGAACCTCGAGGCTTTAAAGTGCACCGTTCAGTCGGGCGAGGCGACATATTGGTCGCGCTCGCGTAAAAAATTGTGGCACAAGGGCGAAGAATCCGGCAATATTCAGCGGGTGCAGGAAATTCGCCTTGATTGCGACAGCGATGTGGTTTTATTGAAAGTGGAGCAGGTTGGCGGAATCGCCTGTCATACTGGGCGAGCCAGTTGCTTTTTTAGTCGCCTGGAAAAGGATCGGTGGGTGGAAATCGACCCGGTACTTAAAGCGCCCGATGAGATTTATCAAAAGAAATCATAATCAATGAGAAACGACATTCTTCAAAAATTGATGGAAACAATAGTGGCGCGCAAAGACGCCGCAGTTGAAAGCTCATATGTAGCCAAACTGTTTAGCAAAGGCGAAGATGTTATCCTGAAAAAAGTCGGTGAAGAAGCCACGGAAGTACTGTTGGCCGCTAAAAGCGGTGATAAACAACATTTAGTATACGAAACCGCTGATCTGTGGTTTCATTGTATGGTTTTGCTAGCGCAGCATGGCATGAGCGTAAATGATGTGCTGGAAGAGCTGGCGCAACGGGTAGGGGTTTCCGGGCTTGATGAGAAGGCCGGTCGTAAGAGTAACGCCTCCTGATATTCCATTTTTCATGGTTAGAAGGGGATTTGTCAGTATGGCGAGTGTCTACTGGTTCCTGTCGCCAGGTTAATTAGAGTTGGAGTGAGATCAGGGAGAAAAAAGTGGACGATTGTGTTTTTTGTAAGATAGTTCGCGGTGATATACCTTGCCGAAAGGTGTATGATGACGGCGAGTTGCTTGCCTTCCATGACATCCACCCAGTCGCGCAAGTACATATCATGCTGATCCCTAAGTTGCATTTGGCTTCACTGATGGAAGTTGATGGCAGTCATGAGACGTTACTGGGAAGGATGTTGTTGCTGGCGCCTAAACTGGCAAAAGAACAGGGGCTGAGCAACGGCTTTCGTACTGTAATAAACACTGGCAAGGGTGGAGGGCAAGAAGTGTTTCACCTGCATATTCATATCATAGGCGGAAGTATTCCACCTATGGTGCGGCGAGATTAACGCCACTTAAATTTTTAGGAGAAATAAAAATGGGTTCATTCAGTATTTGGCACTGGTTGATTGTATTGTTGGTGGTTATTCTCATATTTGGTACCAAGAAATTGCGCAATATGGGCAGTGATCTGGGGGGGGCGATGAAAGGCTTTAAGGAAGGTATGCGCTCAGATCCAGAAGTGGTTAGAGATGATACTCAAAAGCAAGTGGAACAGGGTGGTCAAACCATTGAAGGCGAAGTTAAAGACAAGAGTCACACCAACGTATAGATCGATTTAGCAGCCATGTTTGACGTCAATTTCTCCGAGATGATGGTGATTGCGGTGGTCGCATTCATTGTTATTGGCCCGGAGCGTCTACCTAAGGTAGCGCGTACTCTTGGTCATTTGTTGGGTCGTGGGCAACGCTATATCAGCGGTGTTAAGGCTGATATAGCACGGGACTTAAGAATTGAGGAATTGCGTCAGCTGCAGGAAAAAGTACAAAACGAATACAAGAGCGCTGAAGAGGCGGTGAATCAGGTTACGCAAACGCTTAACTTGCATGCGCAAGAAGTCACGCAGTCTCTCAATCAGCAAGTAGAGCAGGCTAGGGAGAGTGTTAATCAACAATCGCAATTGAATTCTGAGGTGCATTCCACCGTACAACAGACTAATTCAGGGCAGAAGAATTTTCCTGCGGCT
The DNA here is from genome assembly GCA_003402375.1 of Candidatus Nitrotoga sp. CP45. Lineage (GTDB taxonomy): Bacteria > Pseudomonadota > Gammaproteobacteria > Burkholderiales > Gallionellaceae > Nitrotoga. Next base: position 1,349 of record QFXJ01000017.1, on the reverse strand, counting down.
AGCGAAAGAGAGAAGGGTACGCCATCATTGAGCACACAGGGTGGCGATAATATCGAAGGTTCAGCGCGTGCGAGCGGTGTGAATCTGGTAGATGAGCTTGAATTTAAAACGATTTCATCAGCATATCAAGAAGCAACACGTAATTTATATGCCCAACAAGAGGCAGCACGTAATTTGCATGTTCAGGAGGAAAAATTACGTCAATTGAGGCAAAACACCGATCAGCAAGTCAGCGTTAACGATCAGACGGCGCTGCAAGATCAGTTAATGCAGCAACCTCATAGTGTCGAAATTCAACCCAAACAAGCTAGCATGCAGCAGGTACAGCCCGAGTTGCGGATGGCTGCCGAGCAAAAAAGATTCCCCATCGATTAATGAGCACTAGCGAAAGTTTCATTTCCCATCTGCTCGAATTGCGCACCCGCCTTCTATATGCTTTTGGGGGGCTGCTGCTAGTGTTTATATGCCTTGTTCCATGGGCAGGTGATCTTTATGCGCTATTGGCAGAACCGATGCTCGCTAAGTTGCCAAAAGGTGGGCAGATGATCGCTATTGATGTTATTACGCCATTTTTCGTGCCGCTTAAAGTGGCGATGATGGCTGCATTCCTGATTGCATTACCTTACATATTGTATCAAGCTTGGCTTTTTGTTGCGCCCGGGATGCACGCACATGAAAAGCGTTTGATGTTGCCGCTCGTTACGGCCAGCGTGTTGTTGTTTTTTTTCGGCATGGCATTTGCATATTTTGTGGTGTTTCCAGTGGTATTTGGCTTTTTTAGTGGTGCCGCGCCGCAAGGCGTCGCGGTAATGACTGACATTGACAAATACCTGAGTTTCGTAATGGGGATGTTCCTTGCCTTTGGTACTACCTTTGAAGTGCCGGTGGCAGTAGTGGTATTGGTTAAAATGGATATGGTAAGTATCGCCAAGCTTAAGGAAGTCCGACCTTATGTGATTGTCGGAGCATTTATTCTCGGTGCCCTTCTCACCCCGCCGGACGTAGTATCGCAGTTCATGCTTGCTATACCATTGTGGTTGTTGTACGAAGTTGGCGTCGTAGTAGCGGGGTGGATGATAAAACCTTCGAAAGAGGCGGAAATGAAAAGTGGATGACTATTTCTTGTGTTTTAGTCGCAAAAATTACGCTATGAATATCTTTAAACCCAGATAATCTGTAGTAATCGCGACATCATCTGACAGTTACCCGATTTGATCGAAGTGACTGTCAGTTCAGATTCAGCTATTCAATGTGGTTATTTTATCGTGCCACGCCTCCTTTCCGTCACACAAGTTTGCATCGGTGTACGCCCGCAACACATCTTGCCTTGATGGGTACGGTCGTTGTTG
>QFXJ01000016.1 GCA_003402375.1 Candidatus Nitrotoga sp. CP45 | reverse complement strand
CTGCATAGCGCTTGATCGCTGCGTTTACGGCATACCAACTGAGACCACAGTGTTCAACTATTTGCATGACTGGCATTCCCTTGCGGTGCATGCGAATAACTTGCTTGCGCCTCTCGTGGAGCACCTCCCTTGTTTGTTTTCTTGCGTCGTCTTTTTCCATACGCAATGATACATGTCTTGCTCAAAAAAATCACGGATAATTCGTGCCGAGTCTATAAGTTCTAAAATTTCAGTCTGCTTGAGGTTGTAGTTGGCACTTTGAACTTGAATCCGTCACACTTATAAAGGTTCTGCTTCAAAATTGAATTAGCCTCATATTAAGTTACGACTCAAGATTTTTTAAAATATGCACTTCGTTGTTGAAATCTCGGCATGAATTCGTAACGATGGAGCTTAGTGGATTAAAAATAGGGCAGCGAGCCCAAGGAAAATGAAGAAGCCGCCACTGTCGGTAATAGCGGTGAGCATTACACTGGAACCGATGGCCGGGTCGCGCCCCATACGCTGCATGGATAGCGGTATCAGTAAACCAGCCAATGCACCAAGGATTAAATTGAGCACCATGGCAACAGTTAAAATCACACCCAGTAGTACACTTTTATATAGGAAGTAAGCGAACAATCCGGCTACACCACCCCAAATCAGACCGTTCAGTCCACCGATTGTGAGTTCCTTGCCAATTAGCCGTCTTGCATTAGCGTGGTTAAGTTGCCCTAGTGCCAGTGAACGGATGATAATGGTAGCGGTCTGATTTGCCGAGTTGCCAGCAATTCCGGCTACGATAGGCATTAATGCTGCGAGAGCGACCAGTTTTTCGATGGTATTTTCGAATTCGCCTATCACGCGTGAGGCAAAGAATGCAGTACACAGATTAAGCGCTAGCCACATCCAGCGGTTTTTTACGCTTTTCCATACCGAAGCAAAGATGTCTTCTTCGCCGCGCAAACCGGCCGTATTTAATATGTCGCTCTCTGATTCTGAACGGATATAGTCCATTACTGTGTTCACAGTCACGCGACCAACCAACTTACCATCTTCTTCTACCACAGGCGCTGAAACTAAATCATAGCGCTCAAATGCTTGAGCTGCTTGTTCCGCCTTGTCATCCGAATGCAATTTAATGGTATCGGTCAACATCAGCTTGCTTACTAGCACTTCCGGTTCGTTCACCAACAAACGATTAAGTGGCAATACGCCCTTAAAAATATCATCTCTGTCCACTACAAATAACTGGTCAGTATGATCGGGCATTTCATCAAAACGGCGCAGATAACGTGACACTACTTCCAGCGTGACATCTTCGCGGATGGTCACCATATCGAAATCCATCAGCGCACCTACAGCATCTTCCGGATAGGACATCGCCGCGCGCAATTGCTCGCGCTCCTCAATGGTGAGAGATTTAAACACATCGCGCATCACCGCCTGTGGCAAATCATGCGCCAGATCGGCAATCTCGTCAGTATCAAGCTGCTCCGCCGCCTCGCGCAGTTCCTCGCGACTCATGGTGGCAATCAATGATTCACGCACTGAATCGGAAACTTCGATTAAAATTTCGCCGTCACGATCGGCCTTGACCAGATCCCATACCAGCAAACGCTGCTCGATGGGCAGAGCCTCCAAGATAAAGGCGATATCGGAGGAATGCAGTTTGCCCAGCTTATCTTGTAGCTCGGCTAGATGCTGCTTATGCAGTATGCTTCCCAACAGTTCGTGACGTTCTTGGCGTGGCATTTCCTGCTTGCGCGCCAGCATTTCGACCAGAACGTGCTTATCCAATAGGCTTTGCACCTGCTGTAGATGCTCCTGCACGTTTTCAGTGTAATGAGGTTCGTGGATTTTGGTCATGATGTGCTACCTGAAAGACTGCGGCTATTGTAAAGAACTTGGATGTCCGTCGTGTGAAATAATATCGACAACGCTGTGTTGATACTATCAGTTTGACTTGGTAGGTTGCAGCGACATAACCGATTAATCTTATTTGTGCACGCTGAAATAGGCAAGAAAGAAGTATTCCTGACACTCGATAACTTGCGGGTACATCGCAGCAAATCTGTCAAAAATAAGAGAGAGGGAGCATAAAGAAAAAATCGAGTTGCTCTGCCTGCTCAGTTACAGTCAGGTACTGAACCCGGTAGAGTGGATTAATAATGCTAATTTGAAATTGGGAAACTCACCTGAGCCGGTCAAAAAATCATCTCAGGATTTTCGTGTGAAGTATGCAGTATGAGAATTTCAATAGGCCAAATCAATCGCTTGGGATTAGTCTTAATTCGTTGGCTATTTTTTTGTACGGCATTGCCGTTCGCTTGTGTTGACAATTTTTTGCCAAGTGACCGGTTACACTGAACCAGTTGCACCATCGGATTGATTGAGATTCCCTAAAGACTGCCATCTCCAAGAGTCAGCACACATCTGCGTTATAGTTCGCTCCGCTTTCCAACCCAGATCGCGTTCCGCTAGCGTAGTGTCTGCGTAACATATAGCGATATCTCCTGGGCGACGCCCTACTATTTTGTAAGGTATTTTTCGCCCACTGGCTTGCTCAAATGCGCGCACCATCTCTAAAACGCTATTACTCCGCCCCGTGCCCAAGTTATAGGTAACCAGCCCCGTCTGATCAACCAGCTTTTCCAGAGTCTTAACATGACCAATAGCAAGATCAACAACATGAATATAATCTCTCATGCCAGTACCATCAACGGTTGGATAGTCATCACCATAAATCGACAACATCTCACGCTGACCTTGTGCCACTTGAGCAATGTAAGGAAGTAGGTTATTCGGAATATCAGTGGGGTCCTCGCCAATCAAACCACTTTCATGCGCACCTACAGGATTAAAATAACGAAGCAACGCAATCCGCCATGAAGGATCAGCTATCGCAAGATCACGGAGCACCTCCTCAACCATCAGCTTGCTTCTACCATATGGATTGGTCGCACCAAGCGGAAAATTCTCTAAAATTGGAACTGAAGCAGGTTCACCGTAAACTGTAGCAGAAGAAGAAAAAACCAGCGTTTTTACCTGCGCTTCGGCCATCATCTCAAACAACACCAAACTACCATAGATATTATTGTCATAGTAACGTAGCGGTTGTGCCACAGATTCGCCTACCGCTTTCAAACCAGCAAAATGGATTACCGCATCAAAATGATGTCGTGCAAAAAGTGCCTGCATCGCTTGCCGATCACGAATATCAGCCTCTACAAATCCTGGGCGGCGCCCAACAATACGCTCAATACGATCAAGAACCGTTGTTTTGCTGTTACAAAAATTATCAACAATTAAAATCTCGAATCCAGCCAGCATTAGCTCAACAACCGTATGCGAGCCGATGTAACCGGTTCCACCTGTTACTAAAATCATTCTTCTTCCTTTTGTCAGTGGTAGGTTTCAGCTTGAAGAGCAAATTTTGTAAGATTGTTTGTGCGGTAAGCTACATGAGTATCGTAGCTTTTTAAAATTACCCAATAGACGAATAACAAATCAAAAGTGATGATTTTTTCTTGACAACCTAAATTATGAAGTGGATAAAACTTAACATTATCAAAAAATTATTCTTTTAAAACATGCTTCATCATTTTGCCCATTTCAGCTGGGTTGCGCGTAATGCGTATGCCACATTCTTCCATTACTGCCAATTTATCCTCAGCACCGCCCTGACCCCCGGAAATAATTGCACCAGCATGTCCCATACGCTTACCAAGCGGCGCGGTAATTCCAGCAATAAAGCCGACCACAGGTTTTTGCATATTGCTCTTAATCCAGCGCGCGCATTCTTCTTCATCACTGCCACCGATTTCGCCCACCATCACTACAGCATCGGTATCCGGGTCATCGTTGAATAATTTCATTACAGACAAATGTTTCATGCCATTGATCGGATCGCCACCTATTCCGACACAAGAAGATTGCCCGAAGCCCAGCTCGGACAGCTGCCAGACCGCCTCATAAGTCAACGTTCCCGAACGTGACACTACGCCAATACGTCCCTTGCGGTGGATGTGCCCGGGCATGATGCCAATTTTAATTTCATCCGGTGTAATCAGCCCTGGACAATTCGGGCCAATCAGCAGTGTTTTTTTGCCCTGCATTTTGTGACGCGTACGCAGCATGTCATGTACGGGTATACCTTCTGTGATGCATATCACCAGTTCCAGCCCTGCTTCCACCGCCTCGTCAATCGCCGCAGCAGCAAAGGGAGGAGGCACATAAATCACTGAGACCGTTGCCCCAGTTTGCGCACTAGCTTCCATTACACTGTTGAATATTGGAATACCTTCATAACTTTGTCCGGCTTTGCCGGGAGTCACTCCAGCGACAAAACAATTCGCTCCATTTGCATAATTTTTACAATGTAAAGTATGAAACTGACCGACTTTACCAGTCATGCCTTGCGTCATCACTTTAGTATCTTTATTGATAAGAATGGACATTATGCCCCCTTTGCCGCAGTAACAACCTTCGCTGCCGCATCTGCCATATCACCAGCAGAAATAATTGGCAGGCCAGATTCAGCCAGAATTTTTTTTCCGAGATCAACGTTAGTGCCTTCCAGACGTACCACTAATGGTACTTTTAAATGCACTTCACGCGCCGCTGCCACCACTCCTTCAGCAATCACATCACACTTCATGATTCCGCCAAATATATTTACCAAAATTGCGCGCAAATTTGGATTTCTCAACATCAATTTGAATGCTTCAGTTACTTTTTCTTTGCTGGCGCCCCCCCCTACATCAAGAAAATTCGCTGGCATGCCGCCATACAACTTGATAATATCCATGGTCGCCATGGCTAACCCGGCACCATTCACCAAACAGCCAATGTTGCCATTCAGTGAGATATAGCTAAGGCCGAATTGTGAAGCTTCAACTTCGGCTGGATCTTCTTCATCCAGATCGCGTAGCGCCACAATTTCTGAATGACGAAATAACGCATTACTATCGAAATTAATTTTTGCATCCAACGCCAATAAATTCTGATCCGCAGTTAGTACGAGCGGATTGATCTCCGCCAGCATCGCATCCTTTTCCATGAAAGCTCGGTACAAGCCTTGTAAACAAACGCGTGCCTGAACAAGTACTGTATTCGGAATACCCATCTGCTGCGCCACAATGTCTGCCTCATCATCGGTCAGTCCTGACGAAGGGTTTATCCAAACCTTGTGAATTTTTTCAGGTGAATGCGCAGCGACCGCCTCAATTTCCATCCCCCCCTCGCTACTGGCCATAAGCACGACACACTGTTTGCTACGGTCGATAACCATACCTACGTAATATTCTTTCGCAATCTGCACACCTTCTTCAATTAGTAAGCGTCTAACTAATTGCCCACCAGCATTCGTCTGGTGTGTAACCAACTGCATGCCAAGAATCTCTCCAGCACGCGTACCAACATCCTGCACCGAATTCACCACCTTAACTCCACCACCCTGGCCACGCCCACCGGCATGAATCTGCGCCTTCACCACCCATACCGGGCCACCTAATTGCTGTGCGACGGCAATGGCCTCATCCACGCTGAAACACACCGATCCGCGTGGAGTCGGCACACCATACTGGCGGAGGATTTCTTTGGCCTGATATTCGTGAATTTTCATGTTTGATGCAGTACCCTATTTCGTGCGCAACTAGGCGATGCGCTACAGACACAATATTAATCAATCAGCCCTTGTTTATATTTATATTATATTGATTTTATTATAAATAATTTTTTGTATTTTAATATAAAATTTAAACTGAAATGTGTGTTGTTAAATACAACATACTTTTTTGCAAAAAATATACAGGCATTGAATGATCTAAAATGCACGTAGAAAACATACGCAAGACAAGTATATACGAGACATTTGCAGAACACGAAATCGAACAAAAAATTAAGTTGATTTTCGGGTGAATGGATCGCACATCAACAATATTCGTACCAATCCAGCTCAGGAGGTTATAGGTGTAATCGGCTGATACTCTTCTTCTTGTTGTTGCAGCGCCCACATTTGCGCATATACCCCCTGTTTTCCTAGTAACTCACGGTGCGTACCACGCTCAACAATACGCCCACTGTCCATTACCAATATCTGATTTGCGTCCACGACGGTAGATAGGCGATGAGCGATAACCAGCGTAGTACGATCATTTGCAACACTGCGTAATTCATTCTGAATCACCTGCTCAGATTTTGAATCCAGCGCCGAAGTCGCCTCGTCAAAAATCAGGATGGCAGGATTTTTAAGAATAGCGCGCGCAATCGCCACACGCTGCTTCTCTCCACCAGACAACTTCAGTCCACGCTCGCCCACCATGGTGTCGTAGCCATCCGGTAACGATGTTATAAAATCGTGAATATGGGCCGATTGCGCTGCATGCAATATTTCTTCACGCGAGGCTTCGGGGCGGCCATAAGCTATATTGTAATAAATGCTGTCGTTAAACAGCACGGTGTCTTGCGGCACGATGCCAATCGCGGCGCGCAAACTGGCCTGTGTGACCTTGCGAATGTCCTGATTGTCTATCAGGATGCGTCCTGAATTTACATCATAAAAACGGAACAGCAACCGTGACAAGGTAGATTTGCCCGCTCCGCTTGAACCCACCACAGCGACCGTATGTCCAGACGGAATATCAAAACTGATATCGAATAAAATCTGTCGCTTTGATTCGTAAGAAAAACACACTTGCTCAAAATTTACTGCTGCTTGATCAACCTTCAGCGCAACCGCATTTGGCGCATCTTGTATTTCACGGTTTTCATCGAGCAGGCGGAACATTTTTTCCATGTCCACCAGAGAGTGCTTGATCTCGCGATAGACAAAACCAAGGAAATGCAGTGGCATATAAAGTTGCAACATGAAGACGTTGATTAGAACCAAGTCGCCTATGGTCAGCTCTCCTTTTACCACACCGTTCGATGCCAGCAGCATCAGCGCGGTCATGCCGATGGCAATAATAGCGCTCTGCCCGGAATTCAACGCTGCCAGCGAAGTTTGATTCTGCACCGCCGATGTTTCCCACTTGCTCATGTGTTCATCGTAGCGTCGCGCTTCATAGTCCTCGTTACCAAAATATTTTACCGTTTCATAGTTAAGCAGGCTGTCTATGGCGCGCGTGTTTGCCTTTGAATCCATATCATTCATGGTACGGCGAAATATCATGCGCCACTCGGTAATGAATAAGGTAAAGAGGATATACACAATCAGCGTGATGAAAGTGATAACCGCAAACCACGCGTTGTATTTATAAAGCAAAATTCCTGCAACCAGGCCAATTTCCAGCAGCGTCGGCAGAATGCTGAACAGCATAAAATTGAGTAAAAAGCTGATACCTTTCGTACCACGCTCAATATCACGTGATACGCCACCAGTCTGTCGCTCCAGATGGAAGCGCAGACTTAAGCTATGCAGATGAACGAATAGTTTGAGGGCTACGCGCCGTATGGCACGCTGGGTTACTTTGGCAAATACCGCGTCGCGCAACTCGCCAAACAGTGTGCTGAAGAGCCGCAATAAACCATAGCCAACCACGAGAGACACCGGCACCAACAACATTGCCTTTGGCTTACCCAGAGTATCCACGATTTCCTTGAGCAACAGTGGCACCGTCACGTTAGCCAGTTTGGCCAGCACCAGTAGCAACAACGCCAGCACAACACGACCTTTGAATTCCATCAGGTAAGGCAGAAGGGTGCGAATGATATTCCAATCGCCATGAGGCGCAGGGGAAGAGGAAGCAGGACGGGGGCGCATGATGATGTGAGGAAAATTAATAGACGTATTATAGTCGTGTCACGTAATGTACGTGCCACAGGGCAGATTTAAATTCGAAATGCGACAGTTCATGTTGGTTTGATGTAAAGCTAATAATATTTAATGCGGTGATTTAACTCTCGGGACTTTGCGTGGCTGGTGGTTGAGTTGTGTTATCGACTGCTTCACTTGTTCCTCGGTAACGTTAGCTATTGATGTGGCCTGATTATATATAAAGTCCGTTCGCATTGAGATTGTCGTAATGTAAATTAATTCAATGCGTTAGGCGGTATTAGGCCGAACGGAAGTTGATGCTTCATCAGGCCGCATCAATAATCCCATGTCTTTTGGGAAATACTGTCGAAACTAAACCGTTACAATTATCATTCAACGTTCCCTTCTATAAATTGACCGTAAAGTCAGTAATTGGGTTGGTGTCGCTTTACGGATGGCAGCGATGACGGCGACAGTACGCAAAATTGCTGTCTATTGATCCGGCCTGATTTATCCGCGACTCATGTATGAGAGACACTCATGCAAGTCAATAAATACAAGTTCTATGAGCAATTTAAACTGGGTGACTCACGGATAAATCGGGCCGAGTCTATAGTTTACAAAGCCATGTGGCTTGGCATTGATTACAAAGACCCTGGGGCGAATTATTACGGACAATTGCTGGATGCTGCCAAGAGTGATTATCAGGCATGGAGCCTAGGTAAAATGTGTCGCCACGCAAGTTTGAAGATATGCGTTTTTTAATCGCAATCAAGGCCGTGTATTAAAGGAGTCGAGGCACGTATGACCAAAGAAGATTCGAGATAAGCTGGCTAGGCAGGGGGGCTTTGAATACATCGGGGTGTTTTATAACCGTATCCGATGTCATGTGAAAATGAGCAATCAAGTACTCGTTTATTTCACTCACCAATTTACGCCAGCAGGTAAATTTTGCAGCACAATTCAGATGACTTGCCCGTCTACTAAATTGGACTCCGTTTAATTTATAGGCGCAAGAAATTTTTTCGCACCCTGCTGTGACCGGAAGGTATCCAATTGCAACCCAATCATTCGCTGTAAGGACTAGCTTGGAGCAGACGGTGCGGTTGTTGGCTTCAAAGGGATAATAACTTGCGTAACTCGCGGATTTCACTATTGCCTATTTCATCACAAATGAAATTAAAATTAAGCCGAATAAATCGCTCCTAGTATGCAGGGGTGACGTGCGCCAGTAACCGTGACCAAATTGACGCTATAACCATATAAACGTTGCTGTGCCAGCCAGGCGAAAGCGATGGCCTCCAGCCAATCAGCTCCTATGCCTAATGTGTCAGTGGTTTGAATACGGCAATCTGGCAAGGAGATGTCCAAGCTTCGCACTAAAGCTTGATTACGCGCACCACCACCACACAAATAAATTTCTTGCGCGCCAACACAAAAACGATGGATCGAGTCTGAAATAACGCGGCTGCTAAATGCAAGCAAAGTGGCCTGTACGTCGACAGGTAATTCGTCACCGCGTAGCTTACTGTTTAGCCAAGCTAGGTTAAACAAATCACGCCCACTGCTTTTCGGTGGTACGGCATGCAAAAAAGATTCATCCAGCAACTTATGTAGCAGCGCTGGAATAATCTGTCCGCTGGCGGCCCACGCACCGTCTCGATCGTAAGATTCTCCGCACTGTAGGGCAATCCATGCATCCATCAACATGTTGCCCGGGCCGCAATCGAAGCCTACCGTATGACGCTTGGGTGGTAGGTTAGTCAGGTTACTTATGCCACCGATGTTGACAATAACGCGATGAATGCTTGGGTGGCGCAATACTTTGTCGTGGAAAGCAGGAACGAGCGGAGCGCCCTGTCCTCCTGCGGCGATGTCGCGGCTGCGGAAGTCACTAACTACAGTAATGCAGCTCAATTCGGCCAGCAAGGCCGCATTACCGAGTTGCAGAGTATAACCTTCGCTAGGGCGGTGACGTATAGTCTGTCCGTGGCAGCCAATAGCGCGTATTTGATCGAGCGTGATGTTGGTTGTGCGCAGTAAGGTTGCCGTTGCTGCCGCATACAAGCTCGCCAATTCATTACTGATTAACTGCATCTGATGCAGCTCATCATTTGCCGGGTGATGTAAGGTTAGCAGCGTGTCCTTTAGCTTTCTTCCGTAAGCTTGGAAGTAGGTAGCGAGCAACTTGGGGTAGCTGGTAGAGAAATCAACCAAGACAACATCAATGCCGTCCAAGCTAGTGCCGGACATGATGCCTATATAAAATTCAGAATGGTTCTGAGCTATTTGGGTCTGCTCAGCGCGATTTTGTTCAGTCAAGTTTAGCCAAGTTAGTATCGCGCAACACGCCCAAGCGGGCGGTCAGGCTGCGGGTAGTTTCTTGGAAGGCAAGCTTCTGCGTATTGTCTAATGGGGCGGCATCTGGCAATGCGGCACGCAAGGGGTCGCGATGTTGAGCATTAACCATGAATTCATAATGCAAGTGTGGACCCGTAGCCAAGCCAGTCATACCGACAAAGCCAATAATGTCCCCTTGCCCCACACGCTGGCCGCGGCGCAAGCCGCTAGCAAAACGTGATAGGTGCCCATACACGGTGGTATGGCGGCTTTGATGTTCCACTATTACAACATTGCCATAACCGCCTTGTTTGCCGACAAAGGATACTGTCCCATCGGCAGTGACTTTAACCTTGGTGCCCAGCGCTGCGGCATAGTCCACACCTTTATGCGCACGCCATGTATTCAGTACTGGGTGAAAGCGCGATAGACTGAAACCGGAGCTAATGCGTGAAAATTCAAGTGGTGAGCGTAAAAAAGCCTTTCGTATGCTCTTACCATCCGGCGTGTAATAATCGCCGTGACTGTTGTCAGTTTTGAAGTACACTACACGATAGCTCTTGCCTTGATTGACGAACTCGGCCGCCCGAATGCGTCCGGCACGAACCGGTTCGCCGTTGTTATAATCCATTTCGTAAACTACGCTGAATTTGTCTCCTTTGCGTAGGTCACGATGGAAGTCGATATTACTACCAAAAATTTCAGCCAATTGGTTAGCGGTAGATTCCGGCAGGCCAATTGCATCAGTCGCGGCAAAGAGTGTGCTGCTAATCTCTCCAGTACGCATGAGCAAACGTTGTTCAAGCAGGGGTGGCTGTATGCTGGTCTTGAAGTCGCCAACCCTTTTCTCAATAAGAATCTGGCTACCGTTGTTATCCAGGTAACGCAACGCTAGAAGATTACCATCTGCATTGGTTTCAGCTTGCACGAATTTACCTGTAGCAAGTTGACGGAAGGAAGTTGCAGCTTGGTCGCGACGCAGATATTCGCTTGCGGCGGGGTCATCTACCTGCATACGGCGCAGTAGTTCAGTTACCGTATCGCCACGTTGTACGCGTTCATTGCGCCAGTATGTGGCGGCTTTGGAATTGGTGACGCCAGTAACAGTTGGCGTATCGTGGGGCAGGACGATTTCTTCCGCGACCATTGTAAGGGATGTATTGGGAGTGTCAGGCTGCGGTACAATTCCAAATGCAGTCACCACGCCAAGCAAGGGTAGGCTGGATAAAGCAACAATCCAACGCAGCTTTATTTTTTTTTCTTGTGTCAGGGTGTTTGGGTTTAGCATTTATTTACATCTCCTAGCTACCACCTTCAATATCTCAAGGTTGCGGGCATTATTTTTTGAATAGCGTGCAACTCTACCAGAAGTCGGTCATTCTTCAAAACCTATCGGTCAGATACCGACCAATGGTTAATATGTGAGTATAGACGGTTAAAAATTTTATCTTGGTGTACTCAAATTAATCGCAAACCTTGGGGAGGTTGGCGGCATACTTTCTTTGGCGTGAATCGTATAGTCGGCAGTAAGAGGAAATTGGAGTTGTTCTGGGGTAAAATTGGCAGTAGGCGAATACAGGCGGTTATTTTATAGGAAGGATGATTTTTATGGTGGCATTGACACCTCAAGATGTTTCAAAAAACTTCGAGGAAGGGATGAAATTTGTCGACCGCAAGGACTATATAAAAGCTGCTGAATCATTAAAAAAAGCTGCAGAGCATGGACATGTGGAAGCGCAGTTTTATTTGGCAGGTATGTATGCTGATGGGCAAGGGATTAAAAAAGACTACCAACAGGCTATGCATTGGTATCGTAAGGTCGCAGATCAAGGTTTTGCGGAAGCCCAATTTAATTTGGGAGTTATGTATTACAAAGGTCAGGGCGTTACACAAGATTACGAGCAGGCTGTGCATTGGTATAACAAGGCGGTGGAGAAAGGAGACGCACTGGCGCAATACACGCTAGGTCTCATGTATGAAAAAGGCCAAGGCGTTACGCAGGATTACAAACAGGCTGTATCTTGGTATGGCAAGGCCGCAGAGCAGGGGATTGCGCAGGCCCAATACAAGCTGGGCGTTATGTATGAAGAGGGCAACGGCGTTGTTCAGGACGACGAGCAGGCTGTGTTCTGGTATAGCAAGGCAGCTGAACAGGGAGTCGTACACGCGCAATTTAAACTGGGATTCATGTATGACAACGGCATAGGTGTGCCTCAGGATACCCAACAAGCTGTGTTTTGGTGGAATAAGGCAGCAGAACAAGGCGATGTGGAGGCCCAAAATAATCTTGGTGTCATGTATGACATGGGCTTGGGCGTTCCCCAAGATTACATCGAAGCCCATAAGTGGTTCAATATTGCTGGTGCAGGTGGCAAGTGGTTTAAAGTTGCTGGTGAATGGGTCAATAATATTGCTGGCATGGGCGATGATGCAGATATAGGAAGCGGACTTGGGATTGTGGAATCATTCATGACGCCAGCCGAAATTGCCGAGGCTCAGCGACGGGCTAGTGAGTGGATGAAGAAACATAAAAAGTAATACGTTATTTCGAAGTGCCCCGGTAGTGTCAGGAATTTTGTGTGTCTGAAGTCACGGTTAAATTTCACGGCATCCTCAAACTGAATCCGTGAAGCGTTCACCGAACAGAATGGCGAATTGGGTTTTGGCAGCACGCC
>QFXJ01000015.1 GCA_003402375.1 Candidatus Nitrotoga sp. CP45 | reverse complement strand
CCTATAGACTCGGCCCGATTTATCCGTGAGTCACCCAGTTTAAATTGCTCATAGAACTTGTATTTATTGACTTGCACGAGTGTCTCTCATACATGAGTCGCGGATAAATCAGGCCGGATCAATAAAGGCTGACGAAATTTCTATGCCGGTGACGTTGCCTAAGGTAATAGTTTGAGTTTGCATCATGCAAACTTAAAAAGACTCTAGCCCAGGTAAATTTTATGACAATTTTTTATTGATACCCTAAAGTTTATTAAAATATTGTCGATTTGTTCAAATAGCTGAAAAAGGCAAACCCATCGCGAGGTGGGGACGCAAAGCTTCCGGTCTTGAAAATGATAGCGGAGTTACCAGAATGCTCAGGCTTTAAATCCTTGGTGTGTTCATTTGCTTTATCAGCAGACCATTAATTAACTAAGGAGCCTGAACATGCCACGCCAACATCAATTTCCTGTTCAATTGTCTGACAACAATCGTTTTGATTATTCCAGTGCCACGCCCAGTTTCGCACGTTCGCTTCTTCTGGCTGCCATTCTGGCAGGATGTGCCGGTTTGACCCATGCTGCGCCATCTGCTTCGGCTCAGGGAGCGGGGCTGGCAGTTGCACAAGATGCCGGGCCTATCGGCAAACAAGCCTTTGCTGGCTGGGCAAAAGGCCGTTTGCTGATTGCACCACGCGCTGGTTTAACCGCTGGTGAATTTGAGAATGCATTGAAGCCCCACAACGGTAAATCCAGAATCCATCTCAAAAAACTTAATGCACATATAGTCGAACTGCCGGAAGGCGCCGATGAAGTGGAGGTTATGCGCGAGCTGAAAAATGACCCTAGACTAAAATTTGTAGAATTGGATATGGCAGTTACCCATGCAGCAGCCGTGACCGATCCCTCCTATAGTAGTAGCTGGGCACTGCCAAAAATTCAAGCACCCACCGCTTGGGATAGTGCTAACGGTAGCGGGGTGATTATTGCCATTCTGGATTCAGGCATTGATGCCACCCACCCTGAACTGGCTCCTAATATAGTGCCAGGTTGGAACTTTTACGATAACAATTCCAATACGAGTGATGTCACAGGACATGGTACCAAGGTGGCCGGCACTGCGGCGATGGCGGCCAACAATGGCACGGGCAGCGCAGGCGTCGCCTGGGGCGCGAAAATTATGCCGGTGCGCATCGGTTCGCCCGAAGGTTTTGCATACTGGAGTACCATAGCGCAGGGCATCAATTGGGCCGCAGATCACGGCGCCAAGGTTGCCAATTGCAGCTTTGATAATCTCTCTGGCAGTTCCACCATCCAGTCTGCCGCGCAATATATGCGCAGCAAAGGCGGCGTTGTAGTGGTCGCAGCGGGTAACAGCAGCGGACTTGTAGATATTGCTGCAAACGATTCCATGCTGAGCGTGGCTGCCACCGATAGCAACGACCAGCGCGCCAGTTTTTCGAGTTATGGTAACTATATTGACCTTGCAGCTCCCGGAGTAAGTATTTACGCTCCTTCCATGGGCGGCGGTTATTCCAGTAACTGGGGCACTTCCTTTGCCAGCCCCATTGTGGCAGCGACAGCCGCGCTGATGATATCGGCCAACAATAACATCAGTCCTGCTGATATTGACCAGATTCTCAAATCTACCGCACTTGATTTGGGTGCAGCTGGCTTTGATATTTACTATGGTGCGGGCCGGGTTGATGCAGCCAAAGCCGTGATAGCCGCTCGATCAATCATTAAAACAGCAATCAGTCTGGATACCCAAGCGCCAGATATTCTCATCACCTCACCGGTGGGCAGCAAGGTATCCGGTAGTGTTCCGGTCGATGTAAAATATTCCGACAATATTGGAGTAACCCGTGTCGAGCTATATGTTAACGGCCAAAAGTTTGCTACTGATGACATTGCGCCGTTTGCTTTTGCCTGGGATACTTCAACACTCATGGGTGGTGCTTACACCCTTGTAGCTTATGCCTATGACGCAGCAGGCAACGCGGGCGTTTCACCCACCGTTTTGGTAACCATTGGCAGTGACACCGTTGCTCCCGTAATCAGTAGCTTCAACTTGGCGGATGGCATGACAGTCTCCAATAAGCAGACTGTTAAAGTAACGGCTACCGATAACCAGAGTGTCGCCAAAATCGTGCTGAGCATCGACGGCAAGCAAGTCGCCGTCACCTATGGCAGCTCTTTGAATTACAACTGGAATACACGCAACATAACCAAAGGTGCGCATAGTGTAACTGTGCAAGCGTATGATGCTGCGAATAACATAGCCAGCAAGACCGTAACGGTTTATAAATAGATAGCAAGTTTTTGTGGATTTTTCAGGCGCCCTTCGGGGCGCTTTTTTTCGAAAATTTTTACACTAATGATTTCATTGAGCAAGGCAGGATGCTTGGGCACATAGTCTTAACGATTCCGTGCGCAGATCGAGCAGGCGCTAGGAGCCAGTCGGGCTTCTCTCGTAACTTATTGATTTAATTGATGTGCCTATTATTTAAGCAAATGAATAAATCTATAATAATCAATAAGCTAGGTCTCCTAAAAACACAAAGTCCGACAGTCTCCTATTGATCCGGCCTGATTTATCCGCGACTCATGTATGAGAGACACTCGTGCAAGTCAATAAATACAAGTTCTATGAGCAATTTAAACTGGGTGACTCACGGATAAATCGGGCCGAGTCTATAGGATAAATCTTGCGGCAAGCCTTTGCAGGTTTCAGGCACCCCTCAGAGAGATTTTATTGTCGGGATTGTTTACAGTCTTGTTTTTGAGTGCTATACAAATTATTTTTTGATTAATTAATTACTCAATATTTTCATGTCGTTAAACTTTATTGCATGTGGTTTTCAATTTCTGGCATGAAGTTTGCTTTTGATTGGTGGTGAGTGCAAAAATAAACTCCATACAATTCTCTAGGAGATAAACATGAAGACAAAAATAAAAATGGTTTGCGGAAAAGCCCTGCATCTTTCCCTCGTGGTGGCCGCCTTGGCCTTGGCTGGCTCCGGCGTTGCCAACGCAACCCTCATTTCCCAAACCTTCGTCAGTGGAGTGGAGGGCGGCATCGTTACATATGACGATGATTTGGGATCGAATCAACTAAGGCTTACGTTCAATAATACCTCGAGCAGTTGGAATGGCGCGATTACAGGGATTGTTTTCAATGTTACTACTAATATCCTGGCAGCTTCTGTATTAAGTTTTAAGGATGGAAACAACACTAATATTACAGGTTGGACGGTGGATCTCAACGTAGATAACAATATTACGCCAGGTAATACTGTATTTGAACTTGCGTTCACAACCACCAATGGCATTAATGGCGGAATCTACAATTCAGGCGTGGCTACAAATTTTAGCAATGTGGTACCCGATATCGCGACGCTGATTCTCACGATTACCAATCCTAGTCAGTGGTCACTCAGTAGCATTGACAGTGACTCGATTCTTCGGATGCAGCGAACCGGTGCCAACGGTGAGGGCAGCCTGAAAATTGTGACAAGCACCAGTAGTTCCAGCGGCACAAGTGGCCAGGCCAGCAGCGGAAACTCTATTCCAGAGCCGGGAATGCTGGCGCTATTGACTGCTGGATTGCTGGGTCAAGGATTGCTAATTCGTCAGCGCCGTCGTCGGCAAAAATAATGTTATATAACTAAAAAAAGCGCGCGAAAGCGCGTTTTTTTTATGGCTGGTCAGGTAGCATGGCCTGCCATGAACTTGATTATTCCAGCATGACCATTATCAACACTCCCATTTTTATCCAGCGGCTGAAAAACCTGTCTGTTTCATTGCTACTGATCGTGACCGTTGGTGTTTTTTACGCCGCCACCCCGTACTTTCGGCGCTATTTTTCAGGTCACACGCGCATCTTTGCTGAAGATTTTACTCGGTGGCAAGTACTACTGACAGTTACCTTGGGTTATATGTTCTTGTTAATAATCTTTTACCTAAGCGAAAAATCCCCCGGCATTTCCAAGTCCATTCTCTGTCTGCGAGCGCTGAGGCGGTTGGTATCTTCACCGCAGGTTACTTGGCGAGCGGGCTTGCCCGCAGACGAACGGTTGGGGTTGCTCAGTGTCTTGCTGAAAGCTTTTTTTGCTCCACTAATGGTGGTCTGGCTGTTTGACCACACGGCCCTCATGTTGAGCAACGGGAGTGAATTACTGGCAGCCTGGGGGAAACCCGAGACGAATTGGTTGTCGTTGTTCAACGATCATGGGTTCTGGTTCCTGTTCAAACTAATTTTGTTTTTGGATGTGGTTTTCTTTACCATTGGTTATCTGATCGAACTACCGGCGTTGAAAAACGAAATTCGCTCGGTTGATCCTACCCTTTTGGGCTGGACTGTCGCACTGGCCTGTTATCCTCCATTCAACGACCTGACCAGCAAAATATTTGGCGGCGGGTATTCCGCCGACTTTCCGCAGTTCGGTCATCCAGTTTTCCATGTGGCCGCCAATACATTGTTACTGGGATTAATGGCGATCTATACATCAGCTTCCATTGCACTCAATTTCAAAGCCAGTAATCTTACCCATCGCGGCATTATTGCGAGTGGCCCATATCGTTTTATCCGCCATCCGGCATATGTTTGTAAAAATTTGGCTTGGTGGATTGGTCTGGGGCCGGCGCTAATTTTGGCTATACAGACTTCATTGACGTCTACTTTGATGACGTTTGGCTCCATGTTTGGCTGGTCGGTCATTTACTACATGCGAGCGCTGACCGAGGAAGATCATCTGCGTAGTGTGGATGATGCGTACGATCAATATTGCCAGAAAGTTAAATATCGTTTTATTCCTGGTGTTGTTTAATAAGGTTAATATATAAGACGAAATTTATTACGGCGGGGTCTATTGGGAGCGGTATGCATGAAATAAAATCAGGCCAGTCAATTGATTTACTTAAAGAGCTATATATTCTCACTCGGGATGGGAAGATGAATCAAGATTCCCGACGCAAGCTCAAGCAAGTCTATCATCTCTATCAATTTATTGAGCCATTGCTGCAAGAAATTAAGCAAGACCACCATAGCATTCAACTGGTAGATCATGGGGCAGGCAAGTCGTATCTGGGTTTTATCCTTTATGATTTATTTTTCAAGACGTTAAACGATGCGTCGCGTATTTACGGCATTGAAACCCGTGATGATTTGGTCACACATTCACAGCAGTTGGCGTCACGGCTGAATTTTTCAGGCATGTCATTTCTCAATTTATCGGTAGGGCAGTCTATTGAGTCGGAGATTTTGCCTGCCAAGGTCAATATGGTCACAGCGCTTCATGCTTGTAATACCGCTACTGACGATGCCATACGTTTTGCGTTGAAAAAAAATGCTCAATTTGTTGTCTTGGTACCTTGTTGCCAAGCCGAAGTGGCGGCGGTTCTAAGAAAAAATAAAGGTAAAGATCTGGCTAAAAATATTTTGACTGAATTATGGCGTCATCCTATCCATACCCGTGAATTTGGCAGCCACATTACCAACGTGCTGCGCTGTTTGCAATTAGAAGCCCATGGCTACCAGGTTACAGTGACCGAGCTAGTGGGTTGGGAGCATTCGATGAAAAATGAACTTATCATCGCAAATTTTAAAAATTTGCCATGTAACCGCCCGGCTGAAAGGTTGGGGGGAATACTGCAAACTTTGGGGCTGGAAGAAATGAGTGGCCGTTTTTTTACGCGGATGTAGTTTTATATAGGTGTCAACCTTGTGCGGTGATTTACCCGGTTTAATAGATACATTTCTATCATCTTAAATGGGGTAGTAATGTGGTTTTTTAAAGGATTTGGGATAGATGCAGTAAGGCTGTGGGCCAAGCGTTTGCTTGACCTGACTGGATTTTTCGCTATAATCACGTTCCCTCAAACCCTTGCTCCACCGTTACGCATGGCGGGGGGCTTTATATCCAAAAGGAGTGTTAATGCGACATTACGAAATTATATTTATCGTGCATCCCGACCAGAGCGAGCAGGTGCCCGCTATGATTGAGCGTTACCGTACTCTGGTGACGGCCAAGAATGGCTTGATCCATCGTTTGGAAGATTGGGGTCGCCGTCAATTGGCTTATCCGATCCAAAAAATTCACAAAGCGCATTATGTGCTGATGAATATTGAGTGCAGCCAGGAAGTTTTGGATGAAATGGAACATGCATTCAAGTTTAACGATGCTGTGCTGCGCCATTTGACTATTAAAACCAAATCTGCGGTCACAATTCCTTCGGCAATGATGAGGGAGGAAAAATCGCGTTCGCTGACTGCCCCTGCGGCAGGCCAAGGACAAGCTCCTCAGATTGAACCCGTTGCGCCAGCTGAAGTTGCGGCTTGATTGAATGTAGCTTGTAACTGGCTCTCTATTGACGGAGAACTTGTCGAATTAGATGGTTTGCGATACACCCCGGCAGGGATAGCGCGAATCGCATTAAAAATTCGTCATGCCTCAACGCAATTAGAGGCTGGCATTGCGCGTCAAGTACAGTGCGATATTCCAGCTTTGGCTCTTGGTGCAGCTGCCCAGCAGGCTAATAGTTTGCAACTTGGACAGCGGGTAAAGGCAGAAGGATTTTTGGCTCAGCGCAGTTTACGTATCACACAACTTGTGCTGCACATTGATAACATTATATTAGTATAAGGGGCACAGCATGGCTCGTGTTTTTAAGAAAAAAGATGACAAGAAGAGTAACTCTTCGCGTCAACTGTTTAAACGCCGCAAATTTTGCCGCTTCACCGCAGATAAGATTGCAGAAGTGGATTACAAGGATTTGAATATTCTCAAGGAATTTATTGCCGAGAATGGCAAGGTTATTCCGGCGCGTATTACTGGTACTAAATCGCGCTTCCAGCGCCAATTGGGCATTGCAATCAAGCGTGCAAGATTCTTGGCGTTGCTGCCTTACACAGATTTGCATTAAGGAGTAGAACATGCAAGTGATACTTATGGAAAAAATGGTAAACCTTGGCCAATTGGGAGACGTAGTCAATGTCAAAAATGGCTATGCACGTAATTTTTTGATTCCGCAAGGCAAGGCTAAGCGTGCGACTGAAGGTAATAAGGCGGAATTTGCAGTTCGTCGTCTTGAACTGGAAGCCGCAGAGCAAGCTAAGGTGGCGGAAGCTCAGGCACGCGCTGAGAAATACAATGGATTGACTGTGCAAATCGTACAAAAGGCTGGTGTTGATGGCAAGTTGTTTGGTTCCGTGACTAACGCCGATATCGTTGCGGCACTGGCACTGCAAGGTTTTACTGCGGAAAAAACTCAAGTGCGCATGTCGGCAGGGCATATCAAGCAAATTGGTGATTACCCAGTGAGCATTGTGTTGCACACCGATGTGACAGCTAATATCACAATCTCAGTGCTGGGCGAACATAAGCCGTAGTTTTCTATGCATTATTGTAAATAAAATAGAGCTGGTAACAGCTCTATTTTATTTCTGCTGGCAATATTTTCTCAGTGATAGAATGCTACAGCCAGCTTTGGGGCAACAACTTAGGGGCACCTCTAAAAATTCAGATTTGCGAGCATCCCCTTCGGGGATTGCCTGCTTAACCCGTTTCGTCACAATACGTTGTTGCTCAAAAAAAATGTTTCCTTACATATCAATTATATGCTGCGTCAACATTTTTTATTCGCGCCTAGTCTTGTTTAGAACTCTTAATTTTTAGAGGTGCCCTTAGCAACTATGCATAATCATCATATTACTCCCACAGATTCTCAGCTTGAGGCGCTAAAACTTCCGCCTCATTCGGTGGAAGCCGAGCAATCGGTATTGGGCGGTATCTTTTTGGACTCCACCGCGTGGGACAAAATTTCCGACCTGATTAGCGAACAAGATTTCTACCGCTTTGAGCACCGACTGATTTACCGGCATATCGCGCGTTTGACCGAGCATGCCAAACCGGTGGATGTTATCACCGTGGCGGAATCGCTGGAAAGTAATGCTGAACTCGACAAAGCCGGTGGATTGGCTTATCTCGGCTCCTTGGCGCAAAACGTACCATCCGCAGCCAATATCCGGCGTTATGCTGAAATCGTGCGCGAACGTGCTGTCATGCGGAAATTGGCCGAGGTTGGCAGCGAAATTTCTACCAGCGCTTATAACCCGGCCGGCCGCGATGCGGATCAGTTGCTGGATGAAGCTGAAAGTCGTGTGTTTGAGATCGCTGAGGCGGGTGAGCGCGGCCGCCAGGGTTTCAGTCCTCTTCCCCCGCTACTTACGAAAGTGGTGGAGCGGATTGAGACACTTTATGGCCGCGATAATTCTAGCGATGTAACCGGTGTGGCGAGCGGGTTTACCGACTTGGATAGCATGACTTCTGGCTTGCAGCCAGGTGAACTGATTATTGTTGCCGGGCGTCCGAGCATGGGTAAGACTGCTTTTGCCATCAATATCGCCGAGCATGTAGCGCTGGAAGGCTGTAAGCCAGTGGCAATCTTTAGCATGGAAATGGGTGGTATCCAACTAGCCATGCGTATGATAGGTTCAGTAGGCAAACTCAACCAGCATGATTTGCGCACTGGACGTTTGCAGGAAGATGACTGGCCGCGCCTGACCCATGCGCTGGGACGGTTGAATGATGCAGCTATTTTTATCGACGAAACCGCCGCGTTAAATTCGCTTGAATTACGCTCGCGTGCACGCAGGCTACATCGCCAAAATAATGGCTTAGGGTTGATTATCATCGATTACTTGCAATTGATGTCCTCTCCTTCCAGTAAGGCAAGTGAGAATCGCGCTACCGAGATTTCCGAAATTTCACGTTCTCTGAAAGGGCTAGCCAAGGAGTTGCAAGTGCCCGTGATGGCGCTGTCGCAGCTTAACCGAAGCTTGGAGCAACGCCCAAACAAACGCCCGATGATGTCCGATTTGCGCGAATCTGGTGCTATTGAACAGGATGCTGATTTGATCCTGTTTATCTATCGTGACGAAGTATACAACCCCGATTCACCTGATAAGGGTAAGGCGGAAATTATCATCGGTAAGCAGCGTAATGGCCCGATAGGCAAGGTTGAGTTGACTTTCCGGGGTGAATTTACGCGTTTTGATAACTTCGCTCACGCTCAATATTAAACCTGAAACGAGGCGCTTGGGATGATGCCAAGATCGAAGCGGTGGTTAAAGCGGTACTGAACTTCGGCCAAATAATGGTCTGCGTATTTACTTACGGGAATCAAAAGCATGGTAGGTTTCACTGATAGCTGTTTTCAGATTGCCCAGCACGCGGAATGCTGGGTGTTGAGTCGCTTCCTGACCCGTACCGCCGTTCATAATAATGGCGGAGCGCTTAGCGCCGCTCACCGTTATTCGTAAAATTTTCATGCGCCTGTTACGCCTGTTAAAAATAATTTTTGTCGTATTGCGCTTCGGCTTGGATGAGTTTTTGCTGGTGCATTCACGTATGCGCTGGCTGCGGATATCGATTAACTTACTGCTATTCGCACGTGACACCTCTGCACCGCGTGCAGTGAGATTGCGCCATGCATTGGAAAGCTTGGGTCCGATCTTCGTAAAGTTCGGACAAATGCTTTCTACCCGCCGCGATCTGATGCCTGTCGACATCGCTGACGAGCTGGCCAAACTACAAGATCAGGTGCCGCCCTTTCCTTCCGCGCAAGCTGTGGTTTTGCTGGAGGCCGCCTACAATAAAAAACTCAATGAAGTATTTAAAAGTTTTGAGGAAAACCCCGTTGCCAGTGCCTCAGTGGCTCAAGTGCATTTCGCCGTGCTGCCTAATGGGCGCGAAGTCGCAATAAAAATCCTGCGTCCAGGCATCGCACGCGTTATCGCGCACGACATCGCACTGCTTGATATCTGCGCGAGTTTAATTGAGCGCTGGTGGGAAGACGGAAGGCGGCTCAAGCCGCGCAAAGTGGTCGAGGAATTCGAGAAGCATCTGCATAACGAACTTGACCTGATGCGGGAAGCTTCCAGTGCCAGCCAATTGAAACGCAACTTTGCCAATTCCAAATTGTTGCTGGTTCCGGAAATTTATTGGGATTGGTGTACGGATGAAGTGATGGTGATGGAGCGTATGTATGGCCTTCCCGTCAATCGCGTGGAGGCGCTACGCGCGGCCGGCGTCGACCTCCCTACGCTGGCTGCCAATGGCGTAGAAATTTTCTACACCCAGGTTTTTCGCGATGGTTTTTTCCATGCCGACATGCATCCCGGTAATGTGCAGGTGGCAGCGGATGGCCGCTACATTGCACTGGATTTCGGCATCATGGGCACCCTCACAGATACCGACAAACATTATCTCGCACAGAACTTTATTGCTTTCTTTCGGCGCGACTATAAACGCGTAGCGGAAGTACACATAGAATCTGGCTGGGCACCTGCGGCTACACGAGTGGATGAGCTGGAGGCAGCGATTCGAGCCGTGTGCGAGCCAATCTTTGACCGGCCCTTGCGTGAAGTTTCTTTCGGACGTGTCTTGCT
This sequence comes from Candidatus Nitrotoga sp. CP45, assembly GCA_003402375.1. Lineage (GTDB taxonomy): Bacteria > Pseudomonadota > Gammaproteobacteria > Burkholderiales > Gallionellaceae > Nitrotoga. Next base: position 60,038 of record QFXJ01000015.1, on the reverse strand, counting down.
GCGCTTGTTTCAGACCTCGCGCCAATTCGGCATTGAAGTGCAGCCACAGCTCGTGCTGTTGCAAAAAACTTTGCTTAATATTGAGGGACTGGGTCTGCAACTTGATCCCGAGTTGGATCTGTGGAAGACTGCCAAGCCCTGGCTGGAACGTTGGATGAGCGAGCAAATTGGCTGGCGCGGTTTTCTTAATGCGCTAAAAATAGAGGCGCCACACTACGCCATTCTATTGCCGCAACTACCGCGTTTGTTGTACCAAACTTTGAATGAAAAACCCGGATTGCAAATTGCAAACGTATTGCGCGAATTAGTGGCCCAACAAAAACAAATAAACCAACTGGTTATATTAGTCGCGTTAATTTTATTCGGGATAATTGTTTTGTATTTTATTCGCGGCTAGGTAGAGTATTTGGATTGAACAACTCTTCTATTGATTTAGGGAGTATTTAAAAATGAAACTTTCAGGAACGTTTAAGGTTAATTAGCGTAGTGCCTTCAAAATAAGGAAGTGCTGATTATTTTAATTAGAGTCGCCCTGCCAGTTAAATAAAACCGCTTCAAAACCAAGCGGGCTATCTTGCCCGTTTGGTTTTGATTGTGTAGGCCAGCAGCGGTTTTTATTTAATTGTGTCACGCTTCTTTGTGGTAACCCGCTACACGCTCTACTTCATTCTTCGAGCCAAGAATCACCGGCACACGTTGATGCAAGCCCGTTGGCTTGAGTTCCATAATACGTTCGCGACCTGTGGAGCATACCCCTCCTGCTTGTTCCACGATGAAAGACATGGGATTGGCTTCATATAGTAAACGCAATTTTCCTGCCTTGCCTACTTCCTTGTTGTCGAATGGATACATAAAGATGCCGCCGCGAATCAGGATGCGATGCACCTCCGCAACCATCGAAGCCACCCAGCGCATGTTGAAGTTTTTTTCCCGTCCTCCTGGGGTTTTACCCTTTACGCATTCATCTACATAACGTTGCACCGGAGCTTCCCAGAAACGCTGGTTGGACATGTTGATGGCGAATTCTTGGGTATCGGTCGGAATGGTCATATTCGGATGAGTTAGCATGAATTCTCCAATGTCATTATTTAGCGTGAAGCCATTTACGCCATGTCCAGTGGTGAGTACTAACATTGTAGAGGGGCCATATAACGCATAACCAGCGCAGACCTGTTTAGTGCCCGGTTGCAGAAAATCCTCTGCGGTGGGGTTTGTCACTCCTTCGGGGCAACGTAGAATCGAGAAAATAGTGCCAACGGAAATATTTACGTCAATGTTGGACGAACCATCCAGCGGGTCAAATGTCAGCAAGTACTTACCTTTTGGATATTGCGCAGGAATTGGGTAGATGTCATCCATTTCTTCAGATGCCATAGCGGCAAGATGGCCGCTCCATTGGTTTGCTTCAATAAAAATGTCATTGGTTATGACATCTAGCTTTTTTTGTGTTTCACCCTGGATGTTTTCGCTACCTGCACTTCCAAGTACGCCGATCAATGCACCTTTATTTACACTATGTGAAATTTGTTTGCAGGCCACAATGATGTCACTGAGCAACCCAGTGAAGTCACCGGTTGCACTTGGTAATTGTCTTTGTTCTTCGATAATAAATTGCACCAGGTTCTTGCTCATGTGTTTTCCTTGCTTTAATTAATAGAATTTTTCAGTTTCAGGATTTTACAGGTTTTTGCATTCCCTCTCCATGCCTATATGGGGGGATGCTTAGCTTTGCATTTACAATAATAATAAACAGGTAATATGTACCTCCTTTATTATTGGTATATGTTGGTTAAATTATCATTAATGTAAACCTTTTTTAAAAAACAGTATCTCAGCTATACATGCACAGAAATATTTTGCTTATCTGCTAAAATATTCGACCCGTATATGGTTGAAGAACGTGTTGATCGTGTGTCAATGCGGACAACAAGTCGCGTCAAGTTCAAGTTTCGGGCACTGTCCACCGATAGTAGAAGAGGTGCATTCACTGCAATATAAATAGGAAATCGCCTGCTATGCAAAAATTTCAAAATCAGTCGGGAATGTGGCGGCTAAGCGGAATTTTATAAGGGCACCTTCCATGCGTTTTCCAAAGTTTTTTGTGTTTGCATTGCTTTTTATTCCTGCTTTGGCGGTAGCAAATCAGGATGCGGATTTTCTTGCCGCGCGCGATGCATTCCGTATGGGTGATTTGGTGAAGCTTGATCGCATGTCCGTGCGTTTAAAGCACTCTCCGCTAGAACCCTATCTCGCTTATTACCAGTTGCGTATGCGGCTAGAAACGGCGAGCGTCGCCGATATTCAGGCATTTCTGGCGCGTCCTGATGATACCCCGGTGATTAACCATCTGCGTGCGGAATGGTTGAGATTGTTGGGGAAAAGGCAGCAATGGGAAGAGTTTGCGGGGCAATATCCTAATTTGGTGGGCGGAGAGGTTGATCTGATCTGCTATGCCCTGCGATCGCGTCAACGTCTGCAAGAAGAACAAGTGCTGCATGAGGCCCGCAACCTGTGGCTAACTAACAGCGCGGAAACGCCGGAAAGCTGTGCTCCATTGTTCGATGCGGCAATTGCCAGCGGTATCATTAATGCGACGGATATATGGCTACGCTTGCGCCTGGCATTGGAAGCAGGCAATTTGACGCTGGCTAAACAGCTTTCGGAGAGGTTGCCCGCCAAGCGTGCCCTTTCTTCATCCGAACTGGATAGTGCCGCCACTGATCAGGTGCGTTATCTTGCCACGGCCAAGCTGGATAATGCCTCCGAAGCGCAGCGCGTGGTGGCGATGTTTGCCTTGCTACGGCTTGCCAAGCAGTCGCCGCAATTAGCTTATTCACAGTGGGAAAAAAAAGCGGCATATTTTACTGCGGATGAGCAGTATTATTTTTATGGGTGGTTAGGTTACGAAGCGGCACGCAAGCGAGATACGCGCGCGCTGGAATGGTACAAGGCGGCGGGTGAGGCACCCTTGACCGGGCCGCAATTGGCGTGGCGTGCCCGAGCGGCGTTGCTTACGCAGAACTGGCATGAAGTTTGGGCGAGTATTAATGCCATGACGCCGCAACAACAGCGCGAAGGCGTCTGGCGCTATTGGAAGGCGCGTGCTCTGAAAGCATGGGGAAGTTTGCCGGAAGCGAATGTGCTGTTTACTGAATTGAGCACCGAACATAATTTTTACGGGCAACTTTCCGCTGAAGAAATTGGAGTTGCTCCTGCCGCAACAATTCCGGCCAGTTATCAGCCAAGCAAAGCGACAATCAATGCAATGCTGGCGCAACCCGCCGTCCAGCGTACACTGGCGTTATACCGTATGGATTTACGCACTGATGCGGCCAGAGAATGGGCATGGGCAGCGCGCAAGCTTGACGATCAACAGCTGTTGGTGGCAGCTGAAATTGCGCGCCGCAACGGGATGTATGACCATGCTATTAACACCGCCGATCGTACCGTGCAGATACATGACTTCAGCCTGCGTTATCTTGCGCCCTACCGGGAGGTATTGCAGGGTTATGTTCGCAAGTATGAGCTGGAAGAAGCCTGGGTATATGGCTTAATACGGCAAGAGAGCCGTTTCGTCTATCAAGCTAAATCACCAGTTGGTGCGACAGGCCTTATGCAGATCATGCCTGCTACAGCGCGTTGGATAGCGCAAAAAATAGGGATGAAGAGTTATCGCCAGGCACTTGTGAGTCAACTGGATACTCATTTTAAGCTTGGCACGTATTACATGAAAACGGTGCTATCGTCACTCGACAATAGTCCAGTGCTGGCTTCTGCTGCGTATAACGCCGGACCTGCACGCGCCCGCAAATGGCGGGGGGAAAGTGCATTGGAAGGAGCCATTTACGCCGAAAACATTCCCTTTGATGAAACCCGCAATTACGTAAAAAAGGTGATGAGCAATACCATGTATTACTCCCAGCTTTTTGGCCAGCCGCCGCGTTCTCTCAAGCAACGCTTGGGTGTTATTACGGCAAAGAATGGAGTTAACCAGCTGGCTATCCCTGATGAAAGATAACGGCCTGGAAATTTACAGTGTGGGCGGCGCTGTACGCGACGAACTGCTCGGCCTGCCAGTGAACGACCACGATTGGGTGGTGGTGGGGAGTACGCCGGAAGACATGGTGGCACGTGGCTATATGCCGGTGGGCAAGGATTTTCCGGTGTTCTTGCATCCACACAAACACGAGGAATATGCGTTGGCACGCACCGAGCGTAAAACTGCGCCCGGCTATAGGGGTTTTGCCATTCATGCCGCGCCGGACGTGACGCTGGAGCAAGACTTGTTGCGCCGCGACTTTACCATTAACGCCATTGCACGCGACCAAGACGGCAAGTTAATTGACCCCTACAACGGTATCGCCGACTTGCGAGCCGGAATTTTGCGCCATGTTAGTTCGGCGTTCAGCGAAGACCCGGTAAGGATTCTGCGCGCAGCGCGCTTCGTGGCGCGTTTCGGTTTCAATATAGCGCCGGAGACGTTGTCACTGATGCGCGCAATGGTGGAAAATGGTGAAGTGGATGCGCTGGTGCCGGAACGTGTGTGGCAAGAGTTGGCGCGTGGCCTGATGGAAAAAGTGCCGTCACGTTTTTTTTTCACGCTACGTGATTGCGGTGCGCTCGAGAAAATCCTGCCGGAAGTAGACGCGCTGTTCGGCGTGCCACAGCCGCCTAAATATCACCCGGAAATCGATTGCGGCATACACACCATGCTGGTGCTGGACGATGCGGCTCAACATGATTACCCGTTGGAGGTGCGTTTTTCTGCGCTCACTCACGACCTCGGCAAGGGGAACACGCCAACGGATATTTTACCGCGCCATATCGGCCACGAGGTACGCAGTGTCGACTTGTTGCGTACCTTGTGTGTGCGTCTGCGCGTAACAAACGAATGCCGCGACCTCAGCTTACTGGTGGCACGCTATCACGGTAATGTGCATCGTGCCCCCGAGCTGCGCCCCGATACCATTGTGACCATATTGCAGAGTTGCGATGCGTGGCGCAGGCCGGAACGCTTCGCGCTCCTGTTGCAGGCATGTGCTTCAGATGCGCGGGGGCGGACCGGACATGAGCAGGATGCTTATCCGCAGGCGGAGTATCTGCTGCAAATGTTACGGGCGACTCAAACGGTGAATGCAGGGGAGATTGCGCAGCAGTGTGAGGATAAAAATGCTATTGCTGACAAGGTGCGTGAAGCACGGATCGTGGCAGTGGAGCAGGCAATTAATGGTTGAATTTCTCGCTCAAATCTGTAGTGGATTCAATTATTCGATATTGTAACTTTATGGAAACATAAAGAGGACGCTGCCATTTGTGTGTGCTGAAGATGGAAATTAAATGGTAGCGTCCTCATTTTTTGCGCTTTGCGTCACAAGAGGGAATCCAGATAATGATCTTTGAGTTTCACGATAAGAAGGGTCAAAAACTTCACGATGAATTTAAGGAGTGGAGAATCGCACACTTTGATGACGGATTTTTTCTCGTGTTCAAAGACAAGCGCCATGCGTCGCTTCACTCTTCGCATTGCCGAAGTAGATCTGGTGGCGGTGGGAATTGGGATGGCTTTTTCGGTACAGGCGGCACTGAACCGCCCAGTTCCTTAACCAAGAAACGGAAGGTTTGCTCCAACTATCAAGTCGAATTGCTTTCATGGGCTGATATGGAAGGCATTGCTGTCATCCCTTGCGTTCACTGTCTCGATCAGCCACCAACTACCATTCGCACGAAAACAATCTCATACGCCGCCAGCCAAAGCGCAACTAATGAATTCGACAGCATAGCTTCAGCCAGGGAAGTTGCGCAGGCTGTCGAGGGGATTGCGCGGGAAATCACGGTTACAACACGGAGTCGAAGTGATCTACTCCGACGTGCGGCATTAGAAAAGGCCAAAGGGGTGTGCGAAGCCTGCGGTACTGACTATTCCGGTCTTTTGGGAGGTTTGGGCAAGCGAGTTCTTCAGGTGCACCACCGTCAGCAGCTTTCACTTGCGGATGAGCCGAAAGTAAATGGTATTGAAGATGTCGCTGTCGTATGTGCCAACTGTCATCTAATAATCCACGCAGACATGTTAAATGCAATGCCGGTTGAAGAGCTCAGAAGACGTTTGCTTATCGGCGAAGAATCGAAAACCGTCCAACTCGGACGTTAACGATACGCTAAGCGAAAATTCCCCGCAGCGCCGGTTATTTTTATGGGTGTGCCGGTCATCACGTAACTATGTCGGCGTAAGTCCGGCGCGGCAGTGCCGATTCAGGCCGCAGCCATCGATTGAAGTCTACCTGTTGTTCAAGGAAGACAGTAACGTGCTCAGATTGATTAATCGTACGATATAGCGCACTATTTGTCGCATTGAAAAACAACTTCCTAAGGAGATAAGCTATGTCGCATCTGACGGCTAATGATCTAAAAACAAAAGGGGTGGCCGCTATCGAGTCTGTGCTGGCCGAGCATTCTGAGGCGATTGTTTCGGTGCGTGGCAAGGAGCGCTTCGTGGTGATGGATATTGCGCAATATCACTATTTGCGCGAGTGCGAGTTGGAGGTGGCGCTGGCTGAAGCCCGCGCTGATCTGGCAGCGGGACGATTTGTGCAGGAGTCGCCAGAGGAGCATGTGGCACGGGTGAAATCCGCGGCATGAGCTATCGCTTGGTTTTTACCGAGCAATATACAAGACGCGCGGCGCGTTTTCTCAAGCGGCATCCCGATCTGGAGAAGCAGTATCTTAAAACCCTGCAACTCCTTGAGCTGAATCCCCATCACCCTTCATTGCGCTTGCATCCCTTGAGTGGAAAGCTGCAAGCCCTGCATTCGGTTTCCATCAATCTTTCTTACCGTATTACGCTGGAGCTGTTGATTCAGGATGGGCAGATTATCCCTGTGAACGTGGGCGACCACGATGCGGTGTATTGAATGACTGCACCCCTTGTGCATCTGGCCATTCTGCATGGATAGAGAATATGACGTCCACCCCGTATATTAACCAGGCCGGAGATATGGATACTGGCCGTTATTAAAGTGGAGTGAGCTTCGCGTATTCCAGCGACAGCCACTTCGTACCGGCTGTGCGAAAATTCACTTGTACGCGCATATCTGAACCACCACCTTCAGTGTTGACTATGACCCCTTCGCCAAACTTGGCGTGATGTACTGCCTGGCTAATATGCCACGGAGAATTTTGTGCACTAACGCTCTTTTCTCCCCCAAACCCTCTCATGCTCATGGGAGTGGGCTCGGGGATGAAAGAGGTTGAATATCCAGAAGAGCTAAAGTTATTGCCTGCCGTTATGCGCGGCGTTATCCAATGCAACAACTCCTCCGGCAGCTCGCGCAAAAAGCTGGACATCAAGTTGTAGTTCACCTGCCCATGCAACATGCGGCTCTGTGCAAAGGAGAGATACAGCCTGCGCCGTGCGCGTGTGATAGCTACATACATCAGGCGGCGTTCTTCATCCACACCGGCATCCGCCATGCGGCTGTTCTGGTGCGGGAATAAACCCTCTTCCAGCCCGCTCATGAACACAGTATGAAATTCCAAACCTTTTGATGAGTGTACCGTCATTAGATGTAGTGCATCCGCGTCAGCTTCTGCCTGACTTTCACCTGATTCAAGCGCGGCATGAGTGAGGAAGGAAGTAAGGCTGTCGTCCTCGTTCTCATGCACAAACAGTGTCGCGGCATTGATCAGCTCATTGAGGTTTTCCAGCCGTTCCTGAGCCTCGCGCTGTTTGACTCCCGTTTCGTTTTGATAATGTGCAAGCAACCCGCTGTGCAGAAGTATATGGTCTATGACTTCCGGCAACGGCAGTTCACGCGTGGCATCGGTCATCATTTCGATTAAAGTTACAAACGTCGCCACCTTGCCGCTTGCCTGTTTTGCCACCTGCCACAGGCTGACATTTTGCGCGCGCGCCGCTTCCTGTAATTGTTCAATAGTGCGCGCGCCGATGCCGCGTGTGGGAAAGTTGATGATGCGCAGCAGTGCGTTATCGTCACCCGAGTTTTGTATCAGGCGTAGATATGCCAGCGCATGCTTGATTTCCTGTCTTTCAAAAAACCTCAGTCCGCCATATACGCGATAGGCCACGCCAGCTGATACCAGTGCGTGTTCGATGACGCGCGACTGGGCATTGGAACGGTATAAAACGGCCATCTCGGCAAGATGAACGCCTTCTCGGTTCAGTTGACGCGCCTCATCTACGATGAATCTGGCTTCTTCGGCATCGGTGGGCGCCTCGTACACACGTAATGGCTCACCTTTGTTTTCCGAAGTCCATAAATTCTTGCCAAGACGGCTGCGATTATTTTTGATTAGTGCATTGGCGGCATCAAGGATGTTGCCGTGTGAGCGATAGTTTTGCTCCAGTTTGATCACACTCTGTACATGAAAATCGCGCGTCAGTTCCTGCATGTTGCCAACATTCGCGCCACGAAAAGCATAAATAGATTGGTCGTCGTCGCCCACCGCAAACAAGGCATTGTGTTGCCCGGCCAATAATTTTAGCCATTGATATTGCAAGCGGTTGGTGTCCTGAAATTCATCCACCAAAATGTGGCGGAAGCGAGCCTGATAATGCTCCCGTAATGGTTGATTGCGCGCCAGTAATTCGTAGCAACGCAATAGCAACTCGGAAAAATCCACTACGCCTTCGCGCTGGCACTGTTCATCATAAGCAGCAAAAATTTCCACCTTACGGCGGGTGTAGGGATCAAAGGCTTCCACCTCATGCGCGCGCAGGCCTTGTTCTTTGTTGCCGCTGATAAAGTTCTGAATTTCGCGCGGTGGGTATTTTTCGTCATCCACATTCAGCACTTTCATTAACCGCTTGATGGAAGCAAGTTGGTCGGCGCTGTCCAGAATCTGGAAAGTCTGCGGCAACATGGCTTCGCGATGATGGGCACGCAACATGCGGTTACACAGCCCATGAAAAGTGCCCATCCATAGCCCGCGTATGTTGATCGGCAGCATGGCTGACAAGCGCAAGAGCATCTCCCTTGCTGCCTTGTTGGTGAAGGTGACTGCCAGAATGCCATGCGGGCTGACTTGCCCGGTGCTGATCAGCCAGGCGATACGTGTGGTCAGCACGCGTGTTTTGCCGCTGCCCGCACCGGCCAGGATCAGCGCCGACTGTTCCGGCAGGGTAACGGCAGCGCGCTGTTCAGGATTAAGGCCGGAAAGAAAATCCATTAGGGATATCCGTAAACAAAACGGGGAACCAGAAACTATGCCTGATTCCCCGCCAACATCAAATTATAAAAAGTTATTTATTTCTGTTTTGCAGCATTTCATGCATGATTGGAGCCAGAATCACTTCCATCGCAAAGCTCATTTTGCCACCGGGAACCACAATGGTATTCGAGCGTGACATGAATGAACATTGAATCATGTCAAGAAGATATGAAAAATCCACGCCCGTGGGATCGCGGAAACGAATCACTACAAAACTTTCGTCCGGTGTCGGGATATCACGTGCAATGAAAGGGTTGGAAGTGTCCACCGTAGACACGCGCTGAAAGTTAATATCAGTACGTGAAAATTGGGGTGTAATGAAATTAATATAGTCCGGCATGCGGCGCAGGATGGTATCTACCGTCGCTTCAGCGGAATAGCCACGCTCAGCTTGATCACGATGGATTTTCTGTATCCACTCCAGATTGACGATGGGAACCACGCCGATGCTCAAATCAACATGTTTGGCTGCATCTACGGTATCGGTCTTCACCATGCCGTGCAAACCTTCGTAAAACAGCAGGTCGGAACCGGCGGCAATATCTTCCCACGGTGTAAACTGGCCAGGATTCAAGCTGGTGTTCAAGCGCGCATTCAGCTCCTTCGCTTCAGCATCGCTATGAATGTAATAACGGCGCTTACAAGAACCGGTTTCCCCATATGACTTGAAAGTTTCTTCGATCTTGTCGAAATGGTTGGCTTCGGGTCCAAAGTGGCTAAACGAATGATTGCCTGTCTTGCCAGCTTCAGCCACGGCCGCCCGGAACTCCATGCGATCCAGGCTGTGCAGGCTGTCACCTTCAATCACGGCGGCATTTATGTGCTCACGGCGGAAAATATTTTCAAAAGCGCGCTTGGCGGTAGTAGTGCCGGCGCCCGATGAACCGGTCACAGCAATCACGGGGTGCTTGCGGGACATAGTAAAACTCTCCTGAAGGATATTAAAAAAATTATTTCGGCGGCATTCTAGCAGAACCTCGCATCCCGAGGCATCTTAACGTACCGATATGGGCAGTCTTTTGTTAGTTCGCGTCTCTCAGTTCGCGCGCAGCTTGGGCGGGATTATGACGGTATAATGTCGACTGGACGAACTAACGCAGAAATTAAAATGCAACAGGATTATAAACCGAAAAATATCGAAGTGGTCGCGCAACAATATTGGAAGGAGAAGTTGGCCTTCCGCGCGGAGGATCAATCTGAAAAGCCCAAATATTATTGTCTGTCGATGTTTCCTTACCCCTCCGGCAAGCTGCACATGGGGCATGTGCGCAACTATACCATCGGTGATGTGCTATCGCGTTATCACCGCATGAAGGGCTTTAACGTGATGCAGCCGATGGGCTGGGATGCCTTCGGCCTACCCGCTGAAAACGCCGCTTTGGCCAACAACGTACCGCCCGCCGCGTGGACTTATTCCAATATTGACGTCATGCGCACGCAGCTACAGAGCCTGGGACTTGGCGTCGACTGGTCGCGCGAAGTGACGACTTGCAAACCGGATTATTACCGCTGGGAGCAATGGTTGTTCACACGCCTGTTTCAGGAAGGGCTGATTTACAAGAAGACGTCTTCGGTGAACTGGGATCCGGTCGATCACACCGTGCTGGCCAATGAGCAGGTGATCGATGGGCGCGGCTGGCGTTCCGGCGCGCTGGTGGAAAAACGCGATATCCCGATGTATTTCATGCGCATTACTCAATATGCCGAAGAGTTGCTTGCCGACCTGGATCAGTTGGAAGGTTGGCCGGAACAGGTCAAGACTATGCAGCGCAACTGGATCGGCAAGAGCTACGGTGTGCGCTTTGCTTTCCCTTATCAACTGGATGGCAAGCAGGACAAGTTGTGGGTATATACCACACGTGCCGACACCATCATGGGTGTTACTTTCGTTGCGGTCGCTGCTGAGCATCCTCTGGCAACCCGCGCTGCACAAGGCAATCCCGCGCTTACTGCATTTATTGAAGAATGCAAGCATGGCGGCGTGGCGGAAGCTGATATCGCGACGATGGAAAAGAAGGGTATGGATACTGGCTTGAAGGTTGCCCATCCGCTCACCGGCGAACAAGTACCGGTATGGATAGGCAACTATGTACTGATGGGCTACGGTGAAGGCGCGGTGATGGCAGTGCCTGCGCATGACGAACGCGATTTTGGCTTTGCCAAGAAATATGGCTTGCCGATCAAACAAGTGATTGCCAAAGGCCGTGACAATGGTTTTGGTGACGGTAGCGGGTATGGCGATGGCACAGCTTCAGGGGCTGGGTCTGAAGATGGTAGCGGAACGGGTAGTGGTGGTATTGATACTCCATTCACTATTGTTCGATGGCAAGAATGGTACGGAAGCAAAGTGGTGGGTGTTTGTATCAACTCAGGAAAGTATGACGGCCTTGGTTATACCTCAGCCGTGGACTCCATCGCCGCCGATCTTGCCGTCAAAGGTCTGGGCGAAAAGAAGGTGCAGTTCCGCCTGCGCGACTGGGGCATCTCGCGCCAGCGTTACTGGGGTTGCCCGATCCCGATCATCCATTGCCCACATTGCGGTGATGTTCCGGTGCCGGATGAGCAATTGCCTGTTGTATTGCCAGAGAACGTAACCATTACCGGCGCGGGCTCGCCGTTGGCGAAGATGCCAGCGTTTTACGAGACCATTTGCCCGCAATGCGGTGGCACGGCGAAGCGCGAGACCGACACGATGGACACTTTCGTCGAATCGTCCTGGTATTACGCGCGCTACACCAGCCCCGGTTGCGCCACTGGCTTGGTAGATGAACGCGCCCAGTATTGGTTGCCCGTTGATCAATACGTCGGCGGCATTGAGCACGCCATCCTACATTTGCTGTATGCACGTTTTTTTAACAAGTTGATGCGCGATGAGGGGTTGTTCGGCGAGACTGCCCTTACCTCAGTATTACAGGGAAAAGAAGAGCGAACGCTGCGGCCAAAATCCGTTGATGAACCGTTTACCAACCTACTCACGCAAGGCATGGTGATCGCGCCGACTTTTTTCCGTGAAGGCGCGGCGGGAAAAAAATTGTGGATCAATCCTGCCGAGGTGGATATAGAGACAGACTCGCGCGGACGCCCGATCGGCGCCAAGTTGCGCTCTGACGGCCAGCCGGTTGTTATTGGTGGCACAGAGAAAATGTCTAAATCCAAAAATAACGGCGTAGATCCACAGGTCATCATTGACCAATATGGCGCCGACACTGCGCGTTTTTTTATAATATTTGCAGCGCCGCCGGAACAAACACTGGAGTGGTCTGACGCTGGTGTGGAAGGTGCGTTCCGTTTTCTGAGGCGGGTATGGAATTTCGCTTATTCAAATAAAAATGAGATTGGGGTTTACCGAAGCCGCGGTAAACAAGAGTCCGATGAATATTGCTTGAAGGGATTAAATAATGAACAAAGGGATGTTTATAGAGAGATGCATGTAGCACTTAAACAAGCAAATTTTGACCTGCAGCGTTTGCAATTCAATACTGTGGCGTCAGCTTGCATGAAAATTTTGAAAGCGTTAGAGCAACAAATGGTCATTGTTACGTCTGATATGAATACAAAAGCAGTTGCCATCACAAATGGATTCAGTATCCTGTTGCGCCTGCTTTCCCCTATTGCACCACATATCACGCAAACACTCTGGCAAGAGTTGGGTTACGGCGATGATATTCTGTCTGCTCCTTGGCCAGAAGTGGAGGAAGCTGCACTAGTACAAGATGAAATCGACTTAATAATTCAAGTCAATGGGAAGTTGCGCGGTAAGTTACGCGTAGCGAAGGATGCTGATCATGCCATGCTTGAACAGTTGGCTTTAGCTTATCCGTCCGTTGAAAAATTATTAGCCGGCCAAGCTGCCAAAAAAATCATAGTGGTTCCTGGGCGCTTGATCAACGTAGTAATTTAAACTTAATGGAAAGGTGCTAATGCGCACAAATTTTCTGATAGTACCGCTGCTGATTCTTACACTGCTGTTAAGTGCGTGCGGTTTCCATTTGCGTGGACAGGGGGGGTTTACATTCCCATTCCAGACATTATTCATACAGGCACCGAATGCCAATGCGCCTTTCATTCTCGATTTAAAACGCACAGTGCAGTTATACGGCGTAAAGCTCGTTGATACGTCCGAAAACGCGCAATTGACCCTGCATATCGTTTCCGAAACGATGAGTAAGCAGATACTTTCTTTAAGTGATGCCGGTCGTGTGCGCGAATATCAGTTGAATTACCGTGTTTCGTTGCGTGCTTACGATAGCAAACTGGATGAATGGATTCCCGCAGATGAGATCGTGCTGCAGCGTTATTTGTCTTTTGATAACACACAGATTCTTGCTAAGGAAATGGAGGAAACGGTTCTCTATCAGGACATGCGCACGGATGCGATTCAACAGATATTGCGCCGTTTGAGTCTTTCCAAGCCGCCGCAATCACCGCAATGAAGCTAGCTGGCTTACAATGAAAATTTCTGGGGAGGATCTGTCGCACCATCTTGCCCAAGGGCTTGCGCCGCTGTACGTCATTCACGGCGAGGCGTTGCTGCTGGCTATCGAGGCTGCTGATGCCATCCGCGCTGCAGTACGTACGGCAGGTTATACCGAACGTGAAGTGCTAATCGCAGAGCCGGGTTTTAAGTGGACAGAGTTGCGCAACAGCGCGCAAAGTTTATCGCTTTTCTCCACGCGTAAACTAGTAGATTTGCGCATTCCATCCGGCAAACCGGGTATCGAAGGTGCGCAGGCCTTGCAGGATTATTGCCAGAAATTGAACGCCGATACAGTCACGCTGGTATCACTGCCACGATTGGATAAGACTGCCTTGGGCAGCAAGTGGTTCACTGCGCTGTCAGCGCAGGGAGTGGTAATCGCCACCGAGGAAATTGCACTGAATGCGCTGCCGGCCTGGATTGCGAGCCGATTGAAGCGGCAGAATCAATCCGCTGATGCGGACACTTTAGTGTTTCTCGCGGAACGGGTGGAAGGTAATTTGTTGGCGGCTTATCAGGAAATTCAAAAGCTTGCCCTGCTATTCCCCGCCGGGCCATTATCTTTCGAACAGGTGAAGGACTCCGTAATGGATGTGGCGCGTTACGACGTTTTCAAGCTGTCCGAGGCCATGCTGGTGGGTGATGTGGCGCGGTATGCGCACATCCTCGATGGTCTGCGTGCGGAAGGTACGGCTACTGTGCTGATACTGTGGGCGCTGGCCGAAGATATCCGCACGCTGGGCAAGGTGTTAAGCGCCATGCAGCACGGCGGCAATTTGTCTTCTGCGCTACGCGATGCGCGTGTATGGGGCGCACGCCAAAAGTTCGTGGAGCGCGCTGTACGGCGTTTCACCCCAACTATAGCCGAGCGCGCCTTGCGCCAGGCCGCGCACGTGGACAAGGTGGTTAAGGGCTTGCGCCGTGGCAATGTATGGGATGAGTTGCTGCAATTGGGGGTTCGCTGCGCTAATGCGAAAGCGGCATAAAGTTGATGGACGAAATTCTTTTAGTTCTAACCAACTTGCCTAATCGTGAGAGCGCCCAGCGCATGGCTAATGCTTTGATTGAAAGTCGGGCCGCCGCTTGCATTAACATGCTGGCGGAATGCACTTCGGTCTATCGCTGGCAGGGAAAAATAGAGACGGCTAGTGAGGTGCCACTGCTGATCAAAACTACCCGCGCCGCCTACCCGCACCTTGAGGTCATCATCCGTGCACATCATCCTTATGAACTTCCCGAGATCATTGCTGTCTCGGTTAACGTGGGATTGCCCGGCTATCTACAATGGATCGTGCAAGAAACATCTTTAACCTCTGCCAGCCTTCCCTGACAATGTGAGGCCGAAAGGAGTATGAAGTGGAGGCTGTCTATCAATGTGATTGTTTACCTTATAGCTATTTAAAAATCAGAACAGTCCATAAGCATATATTTTTATAGGTTATATCCATCAAGGTTTTGAAAGCGATGCGTCTCTTACTGTTGATATTATTGTGCTTGGTTCCGCTATCACATGCGGAAAGTTTTCTGGATCGCTTGCCGTTGCTAGGTGGCGCGAAGCAAACTGTCATTTTGTCACCGGATAAGGCCTTCGGGCTGGAAGTCAGCGTGCGCGATACATCCACCTTGCTTGCCAACTTCAAGATCACGCCCGGCTACTATTTATATCGCGACAAGGTTCGCTTCACACTATCGGGTGATTCCGCAAAAGTTGCAGGCGTAAAAATTACGAATGTGTCCATGCCAAAAGGGGAAATGAAATCTGACCCCAACTTCGGTGACATGGCGGTATTTCATCAGCCCTTCCAAGCGGTGATTACGCTGGAACGCAACACCAATACGGCTCAGGATATTACGCTGGCAGCCAATTATCAGGGGTGCAAAGAAAACGATCTTTGCTACGCGCCGATAGATAAGCAGTTCAGTATCATGCTACCCAAGGCCAGTCTTGCAACAACAACGCCACAGACGCAAGCCTCACCGCAGTCGGTGCAAGGCGTTGCAATGCCTGATGATTCCGAAAGTACGCAGCTCGCTAAACTATTTAAGCAAGGTAGCTTTTGGCTGATCGTGACATTTTTCTTTGGTGCCGGGTTGCTGCTTGCTTTCACCCCCTGCGTGCTGCCGATGATTCCTATCCTTTCAGGCATCATCGTGGGCCGCAGTTCACATCCCACCAAAATGCACGGTTTTCTTTTGTCGCTTGCCTATGTGCTTGGCATGGCTTTAGCTTATGCAGCGATCGGCGTGGCCGCTGGTCTGTCGGGCACGCTATTATCCAGCGCACTGCAAACGCCCTGGGCGTTGGGCAGCTTCGCTGCCGTGTTCGTGTTGCTGTCTTTATCGATGTTCGGTTTTTACGAGCTACAACTTCCCTCCGCCCTGCAAAGTAAATTGACCAATACCAGCAACCGCCTGCATGGCGGCCATCTGAGTGGCGTGTTCGTGATGGGCGCGTTATCTGCCGTTATCGTCAGTCCATGCGTCGCCGCGCCCATGGCGGCTGCCCTGCTGTATATCGGGCAGACACATGACGCCTGGTTGGGCGGAACAGCGTTGTTCGCACTAGCAATGGGCATGGGCTTGCCATTGTTATTGATCGGCGCATCAGCTGGAGCGTTATTGCCTAAGGCGGGCGCATGGATGGAAGCGGTCAAGCGCTTCTTTGGCGTGTTAATGCTGGCGCTCGCGATCTGGCTCATTTCAACGCTTATTCCACTTAGTATACAAATGTTGTTGTGGGCGACACTGCTAGTGCTTTCTGCTATCTATATGCACGCGCTGGATGCGCTGCCAAACAATGCTTCAGGTTGGCAGAAACTATGGAAAGGCATCGGCATTCTTGCGCTTTTGCTGGGCAGCGCCTATTTGATCGGTGCACTCTCCGGCGCACGCGACATCCTGCGTCCGCTGGCAGCGCTTGGCAATGGCCAGGCAGCAGCGGCCTCGACTCTGCAATTTGTGCGGGTAAAGAATGTGGCTGAACTGGATGCCCACATTGCACAAGCGAATGGCAAGACTGTGATGCTTGATTTCTACGCGGACTGGTGTATATCGTGCAAGGAAATGGAGCGTTACACGTTCACCGATGCTCAGGTTCAGGCTAAATTAAAAAACGCTGTGTTGCTACAAGTCGACGTTACGGCCAATAGCAATGAAGATAAAGCCGTGCTAAAACGTTTTGAGTTATTCGGGCCGCCCGCCATCCTGTTTTTTGATGCGCAAGGGCGCGAGCAGGGCAGTCGCCGTATAATCGGATATCAGGATGCGGGACAATTTCTTCAATTACTGAAATATGTGGGGCTATGATTTTTAGATTATTTCTTCTACGAAATAGTGCACTGAAGTAATCCAATATGTAAAATATACAGTTCCTTTGTGATCGATGGATACTAGTCTACTTTAACACTTTTATTTAACATTTAATTTTAAGGGATTCATTATGGCTTCAATAACTGAAAAAGATCTGACCGAATTATTGATTGGTATTGTTAACACTCAAGTTGCAATTATCCATGCATTAAAAGACCAAAAAGATTATCACGCAGTAACAAAAGTAGTAGGTAATGTTGGTATCGTCGCAGGAATAGAGGATGAAGGTACGACCGGTGGTCAAGATCCTGTGCGTCCACCGATGACTTTGTCCAGACTTCCGGCACATTTAGTTCTTAGGGCGCTTTCAGCCCGCGGTTCATTTCCACAAAACATGGAACAGCTTGCTCACCAAGAAATTGGTAAACTTTTTAATAAGCCATAATGGTTATTGCGTAGCTTCTGCATTGTTAGCAATTCGCATAAATGCTTTTCAATAATTGATTAGTTCATATTACAGACAAAATCTGTAACAATTTATCCGGGATGGCCATTTACTCTGTGCTAGCCCGGATACGTATTGATCTAAATGTAATGTACCCAAGTGATGGTATTTTTGGATCAAAGGGGCTGTTGTTGCATTGACCATGGTGGCGAAGATATTCGCCGCATCGGTCATAATCTTACGGCTATATGAGCAACCACGAGTCGTGGTTGTTTTATACAAGTGGACTAGCTTGAGTAAGCTGTTAAAGAGTCTGATGTTGACAATTAGGGTGTCTGCTTGTCCCAGATGGATTTTCTGCCAGACATTATGTACATGGTGTTCCGCAAATTAAGCAAGTTGGATCCTTGTTTAATTTAACGGTGCGTAGTTCCATGTGCAGTAAATCTGTTATCAGCAATCTGTTACATAGCAATGTGCCTATTCCCATCAATAGTTTGAGTGCTTCAGCGGCTTGTATGCTACCGATAATCCCAACTAGTGGGGCAAATACACCCATTACCGCGCAACGTGTTTCTAAAGCGTCAGGCTGTTCTGGATACAGGCAGTGATAGCAAGGGCTGTGTGGATGGCGCATATCAAACACGGCTACTTGGCCGTCAAAGCGGGTAGCTGCGCCGGATACGAAAGGCTTTTTTAATTGCACGCAAGCTTGGTTAAGCGCGTAGCGCGTAGCGAAGTTATCACTGCAATCCAGCACTACATCGACTTGGCTAACCAGTTCCAATAAACGGGTTTGATCTACGCGTTCATTCAGGGCTATGACGTTTACATCCGGATTGATTTCAGCAAGTGAAGTACGCGCAGAATCCACTTTAGCCATTCCGATGCTGGAAGTGTGATGTACGATTTGGCGTTGCAGATTAGTCAGGTCTACAGTGTCACCATCACATAGTGTGAGGGTGCCAACGCCGCTAGAAGCGAGATACATGGCAGCAGGAGAACCCAGCCCGCCAGCACCTATTATCAGTGCATGCGCATCCCGTAATTTCTGTTGCCCTTCGATGCCAATGTCAGGCAACAGAATGTGGCGGCTATAGCGCAGTAACTGTTCGTCATTCATGCGGTATGGAAGAGGAGAAAGTTATAGGTACTCTGGCTTACTTCCCTTGCAATATATTCATACCTTTTAGCAAGTTTAAAGCTTGATGTAATTGGTAATCATCTTTTGATCCGAACTCGAGCATTTTAGGTTTTGTTGTATCCCCTTCCTCGCGTTTGCTAGAAGGCTTAGCGGGTGCTGCCGGAGCGGCGGGCTTTATGGTGGTAGTGCCTGTCTTTGTATCAAGCTCTTGACTGTTGCTCAAGTGACGCTCCAAGTCAGCCTCGCGCATGCGGAAAGTTTGGTCTTGATCGATAGTCGCCGGGTCTTCCACAACGATGTCAGGGACAATACCTTTGGCTTGAATAGAGCGGCCTCCAGGCGTGAAATAACGCGCTGTAGTGAGCTTGATTGCGGTATTGTTGCCTAGTGGCAGAACGGACTGCACCGAGCCTTTTCCGAAAGTTTGGGTGCCCATAATGACGGCGCGTTTATGATCCTGTAATGCACCTGCGACAATTTCTGAAGCGGATGCAGAGCCACCGTTCACCAGCACTATCATAGGCACGGTCTTGACTGCCGCAGGCAGATTTTTCAGGTAATCTTTTTCGTTGTTGCGCAGATAGTCATTAGGAACCGCAGTCAGGCGCATCTTGGCATCTGAATTGCGTCCTTCGGTATACACCACTAGTGTGTCCTTGGGCAGGAAGGCGGCAGATGCCGCTACCGAACTATTGAGCAAGCCACCTGGGTCGTTACGCAGATCCAGCACCAAGCCTTTCATAGTGCCTTGGTTTTGTTTGAATAGATTATTGAGAGCAGTCGCGAGATTTTCGCCAGTGTGTTCCTGAAATTGGGTGATGCGAATAAAAGCATATCCAGGTTCGACCAGTTTTGACTTCACACTTTGTACTTTAATAACGGCGCGAGTTAAAGTAAAGGTCAACGGTTTGGGCGCTTCTTTGCGAATCACGGTCAAGACAATTTTACTGCCTGGCTTGCCGCGCATACGTTTAACCGCATCACTTAGCGTTAGGCTCTTCACCATCACGTCATCGAGTTTGATGATCAGATCGCCGCTTTTCATGCCAGCATGATAGGCGGGGGAATCTTCAATTGGCGAAATTACTTTCACCAGGCCGTCTTCCATTCCTACTTCAATACCCAAACCACCGAATTCGCCCTGCGTGCCGATTTGCAATTCCTTGAATGCGTCGGCATCCAGATAGGCGGAGTGCGGATCCAGGCCGGTCAACATGCCTGTGATGGCTTCGGTGATTAATTTTTTGTCAGTGACCGGCTCTACATAGTCACTCTTGATGCGGCCAAACACCTCTGAGAAGGCACGCAGCTCTTCAATCGGCAGCGGCTCGGCGCTGTCCTTATCTGCGATGGCAGACAATTGCAGGCTAATCAACACACCTGCGATTAGCCCAAGTCCGATCAATCCAATTTTTTCAATACGACTACGCATGTCTGACCTTTAAAGTTGTTTTGTTGCAATGTATTTCTTCACGAGTAATTTCATCGGGCTATCCACTTTAGGGGGTCTATAGGTTCGCCCCTATGGCGCAATTCAAAGTATACACCGGAATCTTCATTTCCGCCGCTGTTGCCAACGGCCGCTACGGTGTCGCCCCCGCGCAAGATGTCACCTACTTGCTTGTACAGCGTTTCATTGTTGCCATACAAGCTCATGTAGCCTTTGCCATGATCAATGATCAATAAGTTCCCGAAGCCGCGCAACCAATCGGCAAATACTACACGTCCGGCCGCTACCGATTTTACTGGCTGACCGTTTGCTGCGCGTAACATTAAACCTCTCCAAAGTACGGTGCTGTCCGGCCGCGCGCTGCCGAATTTATTGACCACTTCACCCATGACCGGCAGCGTCAGCTTGCCTTTAAGTTGTTCGAACGGTTTGCCGTCGAAGCGATTATCAGGCAATTTGTCATTGTTGAATACCCCTTTGTCTTTTTGCCGTGTCAACATTTTTGAAAGCTTGGCTATCAGTTGCGATAAGCGGTTTTCGTCGCGTTGTAGACGGCCAATTTCGTGGCGTTGCTGTTTGAGTTGCTGGGCAAATTGACTGATTACTTGCTGACGCGCACGCTTGTCTTTTTCCAAGATTTTCTGTTGCGCATTCTCTTCTGCTTGCAACGCCGTAATTTCCCCGCTCTTTTGCTGGGTTTGTTGGACGACCTCGTTTAGCTGCGAAAGATTGACGCGTAGCATACTGAGCCAAGCCGAACGGCTGCGCGCGATGTATTCGTAATAGCGCATTTCACGTGCGGCTTGATCAGGATCATGATTGTTGAGTAACAGCTTGAAGTATTCTTGTTTACCACCCACATATTGCTGATGGAGCAATTTGCTGAGCATTGCCTGCTGATTCTGTATGTTTTTTTCCAGTTGCTGTGCTTGTTGTCTCAGCTTCTCCAAGGTTTGGTCTGCGGCACGATGTTGTAATGACAGCTCGGCCAGTTTGCGCTTGCTATTGCTGATGGCCCGTTCTGATTCCCGTAGCTCGTCTGTTGCTTCGGATTGGGATTCACTGGTTTTTTCCAGTTCCTTCTGTAACACGGAGATGTGTTTGCGCAGGTTGTCCAGCTCTTCTTGCTGTAAGGCATGGGTGCTGTTTATGCCTGCTGTCAAGCAGATACATAGCAGTAACGCGTGGCGGGAGAGTGTGGTCACCGGAAAGAAATAAGTGGCCGCCCCGTCATTTCTGGCGGTTGTGGCAGACCCATCATAGTGAGCAAGGTTGGGGTGACATCCTGCAGCGAGCCACTGTCAGCCATTTGCGCTTTACGGCCGACATACAACAACGGAACCAGGTTAAGTGTATGTGCGGTATGGGCTTGTTGCGTGGTGCGATCCAGCATCTGTTCGGCATTGCCGTGATCAGCGGTAATCAACACCTCGCCACCGCATTCCAGCATTGCGTTTACTACCCTACCGATACACACATCTAGGGCTTCAATGGCTTTGACCGCCGCTTCCATAATGCCACTATGGCCTACCATGTCGCCGTTGGCATAATTACAGATCAGGGCTTGATACTGCCCGCTACGGATCGCCGCTTCCAGTTTGTCAGTGACTTCAAAAGCACTCATTTCTGGTTTCAGGTCATAGGTTGCTACTTTGGGAGATGGCACCAGGATACGGTCTTCGCCGGGGTAAGGTTGTTCCTTGCCGCCATTGAAGAAATAGGTGACATGGGCGTATTTTTCTGTTTCTGCGATGCGTAATTGTTTCAGCCCCAAGCCGGAAAGGTACTCACCAAAACAATTGTGGATGGCTGTGGGCATGAATGCCGCCGGGAGATGGAAGTCCTCACCATAGCTGCTCAGTGTGACAAAGCCCGCCAGCTTGGGAAAATATGCACGCGTAAAGCCATCAAACGTCGGATCGGTTAGTGCGCGGGTCAGTTCGCGCGCGCGGTCGGCGCGGTAGTTCATGAACACCGCGACGTCTCCATCCTGCATGATAATGGGTGGTTCGGTGGGTGACGCGATGATGGTTGCTTTAACGAACTCGTCGTTTTCCCCACGCGCATAGGCTTGCTGCAATCCATCCTGGGCATTAGATGAGCGGAATTCAGCCTTGCCTTGCGTCAATAAGTCATAGGCTTCCTGTACTCGTTCCCATCGGTTATCCCGATCCATTGCATAATAGCGGCCGACGATGGAAGCAATACGTCCAACGCCCAAGGCAACACATTTTTCCTCTAGCCGCTGTAGTGAATGTGCGGCGCTTCTCGGCGGTGTGTCACGGCCATCGAGAAAAGCATGGATAAATATCTTGCGCAGTCCAGCGCGCGCTGCCAGTTCCAGCATGGCGTGGATATGATCTTCATGGCTATGCACCCCGCCGGGCGACAGCAGCCCCATGATATGCAGCGCAGTGTTATGTTGCTGGACATGTTTAATAGCTTGCACGAACGCCGGATTGCTGTAAAAGCTCCCGTCCTGAATGGATGCATCCACCCGCGTGAGCTCCTGATACACCACGCGGCCTGCGCCGATATTGAGATGGCCAACTTCAGAGTTACCCATTTGGCCTTGCGGAAGGCCTACCGATAATTCGGACGTACGGATTAGCGTGTGAGGATAATCACGCCATAGTTTGTCCCAGTTTGGCTTGTGTGCATGGGCAATGGCGTTATGGTCAGTTTCTTCACTGTAGCCGAAGCCGTCGAGGATGAGTAGGAGGACAGGGGTGGTTTTCATACAAGACTTATGGGAAGTTAAAAATATTAATGGATTGCTTGTTCAGGGTACTATTTTAACTGATTTCTGGATTGCCAAACGTTGTGGGCTTCGCACGAAGCCAAATTTAAAGAACAATGGCCAAAAATTTGGGCAATGGATTTAAATAACAAGGATGACAATATTCTGCAAGCCGCGTTGTATTATCGTGTTGGCGACCCGCTCATTATTTAGCTGACAGGAATGATTTGCGGTGTAGCTGACGTATCTTGTACCGGCTAGTTTCATATGTGCGTCTGGACGACAGTATTTTTTGGAGTGCAACGGCATACTGTCTGTCATCTTTCATTAAGTTAAGTCACATGCGCTATTCAAAATTCGTAAATAAAACAGGGCAACATGACATAAATATTGGTTTTTTATAATGGGCCTTAATATTTATTTCGCTAACCGGTTGCGTTTGGCTTATTCCAAGTTCTCTGCGCTGCTCGCCAAGTTTTGGGAAACAAGATTCTATCTTTATCTGGCGGCACTGTTTTCGTTGTTTGCCGTGTTGGATGCCGTGCAATTGCATATCATTTCTGGTATGCGTCAGGAGGCTTTCGACGCGATGGTGCGCCACCGCATTGTTGTGCCTAAGCCTGATAGTGATATTGTAATCGTGGACATCAATGAGGCTAGTCTTGCCGCTATGGCCAAGGACTACGGGCGTTGGCCTTGGCCGCGCCAAGTGCTGGGGGAATTTCTCGAACAGGTTGAAAAACAGCAACCTAAAGCAATTGTGTTTGACATATTGTTTAGCGATTCTGATATTTACAACCCGGACAGCGATGCTTATTTCGATTCCGCCATTGCCGCCACCAACAATACTTACTTTCCTTTACTGCGTCTTGATCCGTCGAGTGATCCTTTGAGCCTGGTGAAGCCCGCCATGATTCCTGGTGTTGTGCCACTACGCAATGATGCTCGGCCAGAGGCTACCGTTGCTGTGGTACTGCCACATTTTCCGGCGATACTTAAAAATGGGCGTCTTGGGTTGCATAATATTTATCCCGATGCTGATGGCATTGTGCGTCAATATGTTGTCTACCGTGACGATTTTGGATGGAAATTACCGTCATTGCCAGACCGAGTGGCGCGTGATCTTGGCTGGCCTGAACCTGCTGCACAGCGTGTTCTACTCAATTGGCGCGGCCCGCCATTTTCTTACCAGTACGTTAGTTTTTATGACGTATTCACGGACTTGGGCAGCAAGGAAAAAAAACGTCCGCAAGACGAATTTAAAAATAAAATCGTTATTGTTGGCTCCACTGCACCCAGTTTATTCGATATCAAGCCTACGCCCATGAGCCAAATGCATCCAGGCGTGGAAATTCTTGCTACCGCCATAGATAACTTTAAACATAATGATTACCTCCGCTTTCCTGAAGCAAGCGTGGCTTATCTTGTACTTACCCTGTGTATTATTTGGGCTACCGCCTGGGCCTTCTATCGTAATTTCGGGCGTAATAAAATAGACCTGTTATTTGGCGCATCCCAATTTGTATTGATTGGAATTTCTTATGCCAGTATTAACTTCACTGACACTTATATTAATATCACCGGGCCAGTGACAATGGGACTGGCCTTTTTTACCATCGCACGTATATATTCTGTCGCCACTAACAAGATATTGGAACGAAGCATGGTGTGTGATTCTTTTAAGCGAGAGGGTAAATTACATGCCACATTGCTGTTAATACGTCTTGATGGTGACCCAAAATTACTGACGGACGCTATGTTGGATCAAATCCGCTACCAGCTTGAGAATACTGGGGTGGAACAAAAAAGTGTAGATGTATTGAGAGGCGACCAAAAAGGCTTGTGGGATTTATTTGAAAAAACGTTTTCAATTTCCTGGATAGTGGATGAAGGCGATACGGATGGGGCTGTACGCGTGGCTGATGATGTTGCCATGGTTATCACTGCATTTCCGCAGTTATTAAGCAAATGTATAATTAATCCTGATATTGTAGTTAGCTGGTTTGTTCACCAAGGGGAATTTTTAGGTGGCAAAGGGACACGCGATTGCTGGCGTGTAATGTTTGCTGAAGCGTTGATGCGCTGGAATGAACAACAAAAAAAGGTGCTATGAATTTAATCAAGCTAGGGACTGTCCTATTCGCATTGCTGGTGATGCCTGCATTTGCCGCTGAAACAGGAAGCGTAATCAGGGCCGATGGAATCAAGGTCGAGCCGTTCCGGGACGCTAAAACAATAGCTACGCTATCGGTTGGCGATAAAGTGGAAATTGTTAAAAAAAATGGCGGTTGGCTACAAATAAAAAGTCCAAAGGGTAAGGGCTGGGTACATATGTTGAATGTTCGTAAAGGCGATATGCGCAAGGATTCTGGTGATCTAGGCGGACTCTTGGGCATGGCGTCGGGGCGTGCAGGCACAAGAAAAATAGTTGCCACTACAGGTATCCGCGGACTCGACGAAGTAGAATTGCAGTCCGCTAAATATAATGAGACTGAACTAAATCTGGTTGAATCTTATACTATAAACCGAGCCGAAGCCCAGGTGTTCGCCACTCAAGGAAAGCTTGTTGCGCGTAAATTCGATTACCTTCCTTCCCCGGATGTCTCGCCAGAATAAAGGATCGCTCTGATGAAAGCGATAATGAAGTACTTGTCGGTTACGGTATTGACGCTTCTTTGTAGTGCTGCTTGGAGCTTTGATTTCGAGGAGGAATTCAAGAAAGTCCTCAAGGATGGCGTGCAAAAAAAGATTGAAGAAAAATCTGACGCCGCAACAAGTAGTGCCTTGTTAGGGCTTGTCGGGATTTCGCAGGAAGAGGAATTTACAATAGGCCGACAAATTGCGGGTAACTTGCTGGGTGCATCCGCGCTTGTCAAAGACCAGGGGTTGCAAAGTTATGTCAATAATGTCGGGCGTTGGGTGGCAAGTCAAAGCGAGCGTCCCGATTTGGCTTGGCATTTCGGTGTGATTGAATCGAGCGATGTTAATGCTTTCGCCGCACCGGGAGGTTATATTTTCCTGACTCGTGGGCTGTATAGCTTATTGCAAAACGAGGCAGAACTGGCCGGGGTGCTGGGGCACGAAATAGGCCATGTCATCCGCAAGCATCATTTAAAAATTTTACAGCAAAGCAGTTTGGTGGATTTGGGCGGAAAATTAATTTCCAAGCGGATCGGTGGCAATGACAAAGTACAAAAATTAATTGGTAACGGTGCGGAAATTGTGGCACGTTCGCTCGATAAAAACGCCGAGTTTGAGGCTGACCGCATCGCGGTGGTGCTTGCCGCGCGTGCCGGTTATGATGCCTTTGCGTTGCCCGAAGTGCTACAGAAAATAGGTCATTTTGCTAACGATGACGGCAGCGTGGCACTGCTGTTCAAAACACATCCCCATCCAGATGACCGCTTAGAAAAATTGGGGCTTGTCATGAATGACCGCTTAGAAGATGTAAAAGGGAAAACGCTGGTGGCGCGATTTTATCGCATCAAACCTTAGCGCCTTTTTATATTCTGTACCACTTATTAGAGAATGAGGAAATCGTTTGCCTAGTATCGCCCACATTAGCTTGACATTCGTCGGATTAATGTGGGTTTTGCCGTTTCTGTATTATTACCATGCCTATCCGCTCACCACCTTCTACCAAGAATGGGGTGCCGCTTTTCTGGGGCTATCCGCCATGCCTCTGCTGGTGACAAAACGTTATTGGCTGCAACCGGAAATTCCGCTCATCGTTCTGTTGCCCATTGGACTGCTACTGCTAGGCATGATGCAGTTTGTGCTGGGCAGGGTGGGCTATTTTGATCAGATTTTGTTGCTCGCCCTGTACTCGCTATGGGCAGCGCTATTAATGATGCTCGGTCAACGCCTGCGCGAGGAATTCGGTTTGCCTGCATTGACTACAGTGTTGGCTATATTTCTGCTGGTGGGGGCTGAACTCAATGCCTTGGCTGGTATATTGCAAAATTATCGCTGGCATACTTTTTTGGATGCTGTGGTTACCGCCAAGATTTCCGTGGCCGTTTATGGCAATGTGGCTCAGCCCAACCATTTCGCCAATTACATTACGCTGGGGTTAATCTCGTTGGGCTTGTTGTATATGCGCAGCCTGCTACGTGCATGGTACGTTGCGCTGTTGACCATGCCGCTGCTTTTTGTTCTGGTATTGAGCGGCTCGCGTAGCGTCTGGTTGTATTTGCTGTTCATGGCAGGAATGGCTTGGTGGTGGCAGCGTAGCGATAAATCTTGTTTGCCCCTTTTGCGTTATACCGTGTTGTTGTTGCTGGGTTTCGGTTTGATGCATGCAGTGGTGCAGATTCCTTGGCTGGAAGGGGCCTCCGGCAGTGTTACCACAATGCGGCGTCTGTTTGGCGAAGGGGCTAGCGGTAGCATCCGGTTGTATTTGTGGCGAGAAGGATGGCAGATATTTACCCAGTTTCCTCTGCTGGGCGCAGGTTTTGGCCAGTTCGCATGGCAGCATTTTCAACTCGGCCCTGTTTTGCGGAACACAGATATTGTCGGCCTGTATAACAATGCGCATTCATTGGTAACGCAGATTGCCGCAGAAATGGGTTTGGCTGGCTTGCTCATTTTATTGGGTACGTTGGCGATGTGGCTAATTCAATGTAGTCGCGTACAGCGTACCGTTTACCATTGGTGGGGATACGCCTTGCTGGGCGTGCTGGCTATACACAGTCTGTTGGAATATCCGTTATGGTATGCCTATTTTTTGGGGGTGGCAGCGCTTACTCTAGGCATGTTAGATACTACCATTTATCGCTTGAAATTACGCTCTATGGGACGTCTGGCGCTGGCGACCATACTGTTGTTTGGGATGATGTCCTTGGGGCAAATGTTGCAGAATTACCGTAATCTGGAAATGTTAATGGGGCTGCGTCAGGCGGTAAGCAAAGACGGTTATTCCTGGCGTGAGGACCTGATGGCAGCACATGCGCCAGTCCCGCTGCGGCCTTACTTTGATTTGTTCATGAGTGGCAAGATAAAGGTGGGCGTCGACTATCTCGCTGACAAGCGCATATTGAATGAGAGAGTGATGTCGTTTGCGCCGATTGGTGTAGTGGTGTACCGCGAGGCTCTGCTGTTGGCGCTGTCCGGTGAGCAGGCTGCGGCACAATTGCAGATGGAACGTGCCATCTGGTCGTATCCCAATGATTTTCAGGTGGCGCATAGAGAGTTAAGTGTGTTGGCACAGAAAAACCCCGGGAACTTCGCTGCTCTGCTAGAATTTGCCCTCCAAAAATACGAGGAGCGGCAGCATGCAGTTCATGCAAGATAATATCTGGATGATTTTAGTGGCAGTGAGTAGCGGTTTGATGTTGCTATGGTCGTTTGTTGGCAACAGCATACGTGGGGTCAAAGAAGTAAGCAGTGCTGCCGCTCTGCAACTGATCAACTACAAGAATGCATTAGTCCTGGATGTGCGCGAAGTGGCAGAATTTAATGCCGGGCACGTCCTGAATGCGAAACAAATTCCGTTTGGCAAGCTTGATGAGAGTATTGGAGAATTAGAACGCTATCGTACGCAACCTATCGTAGTGATGGACAGCAGTGGTCTACGTTCGTCTGCGGCCTGTGTGTTGCTGAACAAGCATGGATTTGAGTTGGCGTATAATTTGGTGGGTGGCGTGTCTGCTTGGCAAAAGGCTGGCCTGCCATTGAAAAAATAGCGATGTCCAAGGTATTAATGTATTGCACCGCAGTATGTCCGTATTGCGTGCTGGCAGAGCGTCTGTTGCGCGCCCGAGGTGTAACGGAAATTGAAAAAATACGTGTGGATCTGCAACCGGAGCAGCGCCGGCTAATGATGGAAATTACCGGGGCACGCACCGTGCCGCAAATTTACATAGGTACACGCCTTGTCGGTACCTACGATAATTTGGTGGCGTTGGAACATAGTGGTGAATTAAGTCAGTTATTGAATAGTTAATTTTAAAATGAAGGGTAAATATAATGAGTGAAGCATCAGCACCCGCAGCCGCATCTGAACAGCAACAACCCCTATTCAATATCGAGAAGTTGTATGTGAAAGACCTGTCGCTGGAAAGCCCTAATGCGCCGAGCATTTTTTTGGAACGCGAAAATCCGAAAATTGATCTGCAATTAAATACTCAGAGCCATGTTATGGAAGAGGGTTTATATGAAGTAACCGTCACTGTTACAGTGACCGCCAAGCTGTCGGAAAAAGATAAGGTGATGTTCCTGATCGAGGCTAAACAGGCCGGTATTTTCCAAGTGCGCAATCTACCGGCGGAAGAGCTGGAGTCGGTATTGGCGATTGTCTGCCCTAATATCCTTTATCCCTATCTCCGGGAGGTGGTATCGAATATGGCGATTCACGCCGGGTTTGCTCCCGTGTTTCTTAGCCCGATCAATTTTGAGGTGTTATACCATCAGCAGAAACAGCAGCAGGCACAGGCACAGGCCGCAACAAATACCCAGCATTAAAAATGAAATCGCTGGTCGCCCTATCCCTGTTGATTGCTTTAGTTACAGCGACAGGTTTCGCGCGTGCGCTGGACTACGTGTCTGTCGTGGATAGTTCCGCCATTCTTTATGATGCCCCTTCGCTTAAAGCAAAAAAATTATTTGTGGTAAACCGTTACTTGCCGTTGGAGCAGGTTGTTAGCCTGGATGATTGGGTTAAAGTACGTGACAGCTCGGGTGGCTTGGCTTGGATAGAAAAACGCGCCTTAAGCGGCAAGCGCTTTGTGGCAGTGATGATACCGCTTGCTGCGGTACATCAGGCGGCAGATGCGGGTGCGCCGATAGCATTCAATACGCGTCAGCAAGTTGCGTTGGAGTGGTTGGAGAGCTCTGATAATGGTTGGGTCAAAGTACGCCATTTGGATGGCATGACGGGCTATGTAAGGGCGACCGAAGTGTGGGGCGATTAGCCACCGCCTCTTTAAATAATAAGATGAACATTACTATACTGGGTGCTGGCGCATGGGGTAGCGCGCTGGCTATCAATCTGTCTGCGCGTCATCACGTTACCTTGTGGGCGTACGACGCGGCGCAAATCGAAGCAATGCGTGCCACCGGCTACAATCAGCGTTACCTGCCGGAAATTCCATTACCGCCGGATCTAAATCTTACTGCCGATTTGCACGCCGCATTCACTAGCGCGGAACTAATATTGGTAGCGGTGCCAATTGCCGCCCTGCGTGCCACGCTACAGCAGATTGCGGCAATTCCGATACCGATTCCGGTAATCTGGGCGTGCAAGGGCTTTGAGGCGGGTACCACACAGCTGCCGCATCAAGTGGCCGCAGAAACCTTACCGAATTTTACCTGCGGCGTGCTGTCCGGGCCAAGCTTCGCTCTGGAAGTGGCGCGCGGTCTCCCCACGGCCATGATTTTGGCATCTATCGATGGCAAATTTGCCAAACAGATGGCGCAATCGTTGCATCACTCCTCCTTGCGTATCTACTCCAGCACCGATGTGATGGGTGTTGAGGTGGGCGGCGCTGTCAAGAATGTACTGGCTATTGCCGCTGGCATCGCCGAAGGCATGGGTTATGGGCAAAATGCACGCGCCGGGCTGATTACGCGCGGGTTGGCAGAAATGACGAGGCTGGGATTGAAAATGGGTGTGCGTGCGGAAACCTTGAGTGGGTTATCTGGCGCCGGCGATTTGATCCTGACTTGCACCGGTGACCTGTCACGTAACCGACAAGTAGGCATTTTGCTGGCACAACAACAGGCGTTGCCGGACATCCTGAGCCAATTGGGCCACGTGGCGGAGGGGGTTTATACAGTTCGCGAAGTGCATCATCTGGCGCAACGCCTGGGCGTAGACATGCCGATCTGTGCTGCGGTTTACAGCGTACTATATGAGCAGGTTCCGGCAGCGAGCGCGGTCGAGGCATTGCTCAATCGTGCGCCCAACTCCGAATTTAACTCGCTGCTGTCCGGTTAAACGAAAGGGCGAATCGCTGAAAGCCATGATGGATTCAGAATTCCAAGCAATGAAGGGTGTTGGCAAAGAGCGGTTCTAGTCGTATCCCTGTTTTTCTGCCGGAGGCTGCCATGAATGAACATCGGCAAAACGCTGTTTGTTCAACTCATGGACTTTCTCCCCTGGAAGCCCTATTTTTGCAAATAGAAAAAGTATTCCTCGGAAAAGCTATGCGCTATAGTAAGCTTCCTTTAGCCGTTGTACTTTGAACTTGGACGCATAGGGTAAGTTGAGGGCGGGTAAAATTCAACGTGTAGCTAGGCTTAGATTTATAATCTTTCAGCAACCAATCAATTTTATGGAACGATCATGAACAAATACTTTACCGCCATTCTAGTCATGATGATCAGTATGTTAGGTGCTGTAGCCTATGCCGCACCTGGTGAATACTGGGAAATCTCTTCCAAGATGGAAATTCCTGGCATGCCTTTCGCGATGCCCGCCACTACGACGAAGGTGTGCATAGCTAAAGGCGGGGAAAGCGATCCCAGAAAGACTTCCGGCGACAAGAACTGCCAGATGTCTGATATCAAAACCGTCGGCAATAAAGTCTCGTGGAAAGCACGTTGCGACCATAACGGGGAGATAATGACAGGCATTGGCGAGCAAACTGCTACCTCCAACAGCTATGCAGGCAAGATGCAGCTATCAGGCAAATCAGGCGGTCGAGACATTGACATGAATATGGCTTTTAGCGGCAAGCGCATTGGAGGAGCTTGTGATTCGGAAGAGATGCTTGCTAAAGCAAAAGCGCAAATGTGTGACACCTCAGGGTACGACAGCACGTCTGTCTGGATCATGAGTGCTGATCACATCTTTACCAACTGTGCCGACCAGCGCAAAAAGTTGTGCGATATTGTGCGTAAGGATGCCTCTAAAGATGTGCAAACCTATGCCATGCTGCTTCAGCATGATCAACAATCAAAAAACGCTTCCATCGCCAAAGAGTGCAAGCTGGATATGGCCGCCACCACCAAGACTATTTGCAAGGGACTCAATGGTAATAATTATCAGCAGCTATCTGCATATTGTCCGGCAGAAGCCAAGGTTTATCGTGAAGAAAGACGCCGTAAAGCATGCGAGGGCCGCAGCTACACAGGCAAGACTAGCGCCGAGAGCTTTCAACTATGCATGGGCGGCATGAAAGACGTTGTGGATGACAATAAGCCAAGTGAAGCGGATGTTTCCCATGAATCGGGCAAGTTCTCTGCGAACAATCCAGACAACGACAAGCCTTCCGCAAATAACCCAGCCAACGGTATGTTGGAAGGTATCAAAAAACTGAAGGGTATGTTCGGCTTTTAAAGCATGAAGTATTTGGTCGGGCTGTTCCTGTGGTGCCACATCATGGCTGCACAGGCGCAGCCCGATCCTTTTCCACAGGCCGCTAACGCCTATCTCGTCAAAGTGGATGGTGTATCCATTTGGGAACATCGTCCCAATGACCGCTTGTCGCCTGCCAGCCTGACCAAGTTGATGACCGCGCTGCTGGTCCTTGAACAAGGACAGTTACAAGAAGTAGCATCGGTCAGTCTGGCATCTACACTTGAGACGGGCTCGCGCATCGCGCTTAAGGCTGGCGAACGCTTCCGTGTGCAAGACCTGCTCGCCGCTACAATGATCGCGTCGTCCAATGACGCTTGCCATGCGCTGGCCGATCACTTGAGTGGAAGTGAATCAGGTTTCGTGGCTCGAATGAATCGCCGCGCAAAAGAGCTTGGTATGCGCGACACACATTTCGCCAACGCCTGCGGGCACGATGCCACCCAACATTATTCCAGCGCACATGATCTTGCGCGGTTGGCGCATGAGCTACTCAAATACCCCTCATTGCTCGAGATTACCTCGCAAAAAAACTTGCAGATCGCCACATTAGACGGCAAGAAGCTTTACACGCTGGCAAACAAGAATGCGCTGATCGGTCGCTACGATGGCGCACTCGGCCTCAAGACGGGTTACACACCCAATGCCGGCAAGTGTCTTGTAGCTTTTGCTAAACGGAGTGGTCACGAAATACTGCTCGTGATGTTGCACGGCAAAGACCGTTGGTGGGACGCTGTAGACATTCTTGATCTCGCTTTCGATCATGCCCGCGCGGCTCCCTGAAACGGATTTCGGCGTACTGCTGTGCCTCATGCTGGCAGTATTAATCTGCTATGCGAATGCACTTAACGGCACATTCCAGTTCGATGACTACAACGTCATCGTCAACAATTCAAGCGTACACTCCTGGGCAGGCTGGGCAGAAGGCTTGCCCACCGGCATCCGTCCCTTGCTCAAGTTCAGCTACACACTCAACTGGACAATGGGCACGGGTGTAATCGGCTTTCATTTCACCAACCTGCTTATCCATTTGACAAATGCTTACCTGGTCTATAGGTTAACGCAGGCTTTTGTGCAGCAACAATGGCAGTGGGATAAACTCCGGCAAGTTCCCATTTTTGTCGCATTGCTGTTCGCCGCCCACCCCGTCTATACCGAGGCCGTCACCTATATATGCGGCCGTTCCACCTCATTGATGACGCTGTTCTATCTGGCAGGGCTGCTCGCTTACATCAGCGGACGCACGCAGCAAAGCAGCGTCAAAGTGCATGGGCTGACTCCGCTACTCTTCGTCATAGCCCTGGGCGTCAAAGAAACCGCCGTGACGTTTCCGCTGGCGCTGTTGTTGTGGGAATATGCTTGTGGCGGCAAATGGAAACGTGCCCTGACGCCGCAATGGCCGAGCTGGCTGGTGCTGATTCTGGGCGCACTGATTTTTCTGTTCAACGACAGCTACCTGTCGCATATGGAACGCAGTGCCCAGCTTAACTCCCTGCAAGGCAATATGGCAAATCAAATTGCTGCCTTTTCCTATCTGATGCGGCAATGGGCTTTACCGTTATGGCTGAACATTGATCCGAGCCTGCCGTTGCAAAACGATTTTTCCGCAATTTTGTTGCCACTGGTCTTCTTCCTTGCGTTATTCGTGATCATGGTAGCCTGCTGGCGTGAACGCCCGTGGATCAGTTTCGCCTTGGCGTGGGTGATGTTGCAGCTAATCCCGTTGCATCTGTTTCTGCCGCGTATCGATATCGCCAACGACCGTCAGATGTATCTGGCCGGATGGCCACTCTCTCTTGCTTTGTGTATCGAGCTAAGGCTGTGGACGGACGGAACGAGAACTCAGGCTTGCGTTGCGCTACTGTTGCTAGGCTTGGCTTCCCTTACCGTTCTGCGAAACCAGGATTACGCTAGCGAGATTCGTTTGTGGGAAGATACCGCGATAAAGTCGCCTGGCAAGGCGCGTGTACACAACAACCTTGGTTATGCATACATGCTAGCCCACCGCAATGATGAAGCGCGGCGCGAATTTGCTACTGCACTGCAACTCGATCCGAGTTTCTACAAGGCGCGTTACAATCTTTATCGGTTGGACGACGAAGCCAGCTTAAACTAAAGCAGCATTCTCAGACATGAAATAATGAAAACTATAATGGTCCCCGTATTCAAGACAATAATGCATTGAGTTTAAGAGTGTGACCAATCGAGTAATTTGCGAGAATCCAGAGAAACAGCTTGAACTTCCATCTACAGAATTTTAGGCTGCTCTATAATAAAAATTTAGCCAAATGCAACGACTAAGGTAATGAAAAGTATTGGGGAGTTAGTTATGCTTGATAATGTGTACCAATATAGGCAGCACTACTCGCTTATGAAAATGTTTTCTATATTACGTTCAACTGATATAGGTTGCGGCGCAGAGCGAAGGAAATAACTGCGCAGTGTCGGTAACACAGACTGCCGCGCTTTATGAACATCGGGGGTTTATGATAATGTGCGAAGTGTTTTTCGCGCTGTCGCATAAAGCGAGCTTTGATGCGAACAAGCCGACACAACGCTTCGCAGCCTCGAATAAAATCATCACGGAATTTTCTTGAAGGGAGATGGTTATGAACGCTTTGCTGCTTTTGCCACATTCAAGCCCCACCCTCTCCAGTTGAACCCCTCGTTCAAGCGGACATCACGCCTTAAAGAGCAGCGAAGCGCAACGATTCGTTATGCGTGATGCCGCTTAACTCAATTACGTACATAGGTTAGGCTCCACGATCAGCATCATGACAGCCATCGCGTGCTTTCGAGTCAGAGGTAGGCCTTCGATAGTTGGCGACGTCCTGGTTACGCGTGGAATGCGGCCTTCGGCACTCCGCCGGAAACTACTGATCGTCAATCCTCGACTCGTTGTTGCATGGACTGGCAGCAGAGTAGCTGCCACCCTAGCTATCGAACGACTACTGCGTCTACGCGAGAATGCCGACACTTCTCTAGCCACGCTGACACGAATTCTGACCTCGGACGAACTTCACACCGATCTTGCTTCGCTTCAGGTAGTTCTCGTTGGATGGCTCGTTACGGACACTGAGGAAATCTGCTTCCGCTGGAACAGCACTTGGCATCAAGAGATCTTCGTTAGCGAAGGAGAGCCCTTCGTCGACGGTACAGGAGAGAACCAAGTTCTTAGCTCCCTTTACGCCAACCTTCCGGCGGCCGACCAGATGGACCTGGATGGGTTCGATGACGGAGCTGTGCTAGTCAGAATTGTCGGCGACTTGATGCGCCCTGAGCTTCACATACAGCCAAGTGTCAATCTGGGGCACGGCGTGGCCTACGAAGGAGCTCAGCTTGATGATCAACGTCGATTCCAGCATCTTCCAAGCACACTGTTCTTCGCACTTACGCACACGATGACCAGGGAAGGCAAGCACCACTCAACTCGTGTACTTGACCCGGTAGCGAGAGTCACACATGTTCAAGATGCCATGGTCTACGACTTCTCGACCCATGGTGGCCGCGAAGCCCTCCGACACGTCATCCTTCCTGTTGCCGGAGGCATGAGAACGCCATCTGAGTGGTTGTCCATCTGTAGGCAAGAACTCCCCGAGTCACCAATCAGTGAGTACTATTGTGAATGGCAGTACTTCGAGTGTCCTGGATTCGTTAGCCCCAACTTTCCAGTAATCTACCGGCACGCACGGAGTTCGAAGCGGCTTCGGTTTGTAGGCCGCCGAGGGTTTGCTAGCCTCACGAGCCCGACAGAGACCGAACGGTTGTTCGCGTTTCTCCGGGAATCTGAGAAGACTAGAGTACAGAGCGAGGGCGAGTTCCCGATGCAAGTCCTTCCCCAACGTTTGCCGTTTTAGGTTGCGGCGAGTGGAGCCTAACGATTAAGGTTAGATCGTGATCGCGAAACGAGCCACGATCTGAACCGTTTGTTGGACGAGCCCGGCTAAGGCTCACAAACGCTATGCAAATATCTCCCAAATCCGACCTCGCATCGAAGAGCTGAGATGCCCAGAGTCTTTTAAAAAGCCACTTTCAACATAAAAACACCGCCAATGTCAGTACCAAAAGTGGCTGTTTTATCCGTTTTTAGACGTTTTTAGGGTGAGTTGGACCAAACCTGCTGATTGCAGCAGGTTTGCGGGGTGTGCTGCTTTACAATAAAGTGTGAGGTTAAGGTCGAACCCGGCATTCCCAAGTCAAAAGAACAAGTCAAAAGAGGTCTGCATCGCATTTGATTTTGAGCCACCATGCCATGCCGCCCACGCATTAAGCTAGCTGATATACCGCTGCACGTTGTGCAGCGCGGAATCAATCGCGAGCCGTGTTTCTTTGCTGAGGAGGATTATCACTGCTACCTCCATGGGCTATAGAAATCGGCTGCCGGATTGAAGATCAAAGTGATTTTGGATTTTGAACAGGAGAGATGAAATGTTAAAACTTAATGTGATGCGGACCCCTTTGAATTGCGCTTTAATTGCGATAAGTAATGGGGACGGCGTCGGTTAAAATATGGTGATAAACACCGTAATTGACGTGATTTACGCCCTTTCTTACTGGCATAACATTTATGTCAGTCTATGCATCAGTTAATTAAACCGGGATTTTTAACATGGCGGGAACCAGCCTTTTAACCCTAATCGATGATATTGCATCGATTCTGGACGATGTTGCTGTAATGAGCAAAGTTGCAGCTAAAAAAACTGCAGGGGTACTCGGGGATGATCTAGCGCTTAATGCTCAACAGGTGACAGGCGTCACAGCTGACCGCGAATTACCCGTTGTCTGGGCGGTTGCAATAGGATCATTCAAAAACAAATTCATTTTGGTGCCTGCTGCAATTGCTATTAGTACTTTTATCCCATGGGCTGTGACGCCATTGTTAATGTTGGGTGGAGCCTTCCTTTGTTACGAAGGATTTGAAAAACTTGCACATAAGTTTATGGAAAGCAAAACAGAAATCAATGTGCATCACATTGAGCATGTGGAGGCGCTCGCCAATCGTGGTATCGATATGGCCGCTTTCGAGAAAGACAAGATTCGAGGAGCGATTCGTACCGACTTTATTCTGTCAGCTGAAATTATTGTGATTACGCTAGGAACGGTTGCGATGGAATCGTTTTGGAAGCAGGTTGCGGTACTTACGACAATAGCCATAATTATGACTGTCGGTGTCTACGGCTTGGTGGCTGGTATCGTTAAGCTGGATGATGGTGGGATTTACCTTAGCCAAAAAAGCGGTGCGAACCTATTACGCAAAATTCAGCGTTGCATTGGCAGAGCTATTTTGAAAATTGCCCCTTACCTGATGAAGAGCCTATCCATCGTTGGCACGGTTGCCATGTTCATGGTAGGTGGGGGTATTCTCATCCATGGCATATTTGGTGAATCTGATTTGATCCACAATTTGGCACATTACGACAGCGGCATTATTAATTCGATAGTAAATATTGGGGCACCGGTGCTGCTAAATATCCTGACTGGAATAGTAGTTGGTGCGGCTGTCCTCATCGGTGTGACGGCTGCAAAACGTATTTTGCGGGCGAACAAATAGCCAAAAAGTGCATATATAAGACATCAGGCTGGTGCTAAGCTTGAGTCCTGCGAGCGGGAGCACCGCCACGAGACAATATTCAAAGATATGGAGAGTCACGATGCAACCAGATAACCATCCCGTAGACGATCGATGACGGGAAAATTCGTATTGTTGGTCTCGACCGCAACAAAGTGGGTATCAGCGGCACGGATGCCAAGTGCGCTAAGTCGGGCGGGATTCGAAGTCGCGCTGCTCGCGCCGCGCGGTTCGCTGGCGGAAAAGAGCCGCTACCTTGCCAAGATCGGGTACCTCGCCGCCAATGCGACGACACTTGACTGGGTGTTCGCGTTCGCGGCTATGGTCAAAGCCACGTCACCATGTCTGGTCGTTCCGTGCGACGACACTGCGGTCCGACTGCTGCATATGTTAGCCCTATCGCCGCCGCCAGAAATCAAGCCGGGGATTTACCGTGAGCTCTGCGCGTTAGTGCGTGAGTCGCTGGGCAACCCCGAATACTTTTGTACAAGTGTCGATAAAGCGCGGCTGCCTGCGGCTGCCGAAGCCTTGGGTGTGCGGGTTCCGCCATACGCTATTGCTGCCAGCGTCGATGAGGCTCAAGCGTTTGCTGCAATTCGCGGATACCCCGTTGTGCTCAAACGAAGCCACGGTGCGGCTGGCGAATGGGTGGCAATCGTTTCAGACCCCATCGAGCTTGCGCGTACTTACGCGCGATTTGCGGCAGCAAAGACCATCGATTTTGAGGGGGGGGGCGACGCGAGCATACTGGTGCAAGCTCATGTCGTGGGAAAAGTCTTCGCGCAAGCGATGACGGCTTGGCAGGGAGCAGTCTTGGCCGGATTTGTCCGCGAGAAGCTGGTCACGCATTCGCCGCTGGGACCCGCAACCGTAGCTCGCTGCGTGCGGATGCCCGAGATCCGCCGATTCTCGGATCAGCTTGCAATCGGCCTCGGTATGAGCGGTTTTTTTGGCCTCGAATACATCGTCGACGCCGACACTGGCGAAGCTTACCTCCTCGAGATCAATCGGCGTGCCACGCCCGCAACGCATCTGGGGGGAATGATAGACATTGATCTCTGCGCCGCGCTGTATAGCGCTGTCAACGGCCAGCCGCAGTCGGGCCGTCGCGATCTCGATCCGGGCGAAGAGCATTTGATCACCCATTTTCCACAGGAGTGGCTTCGCGATCCGAAAAGCCGATATCTGCGGGACTTCCGCATTGACGCCCCGTGGGACGAACCTGAAGTGATGGAGGCGCTGCTGGCGCTGAGGAATGACACCTGAAATCCGCAACGCGCAAAGTCAACGGGGTCAAAGTGGCCAGCATCGTATTTAATTTTGAGCCACCATGCCATGTCGCCCACGCATTAAGCTAGCTGATATACCGCAACGTCGTGCAGCGTGTAATCAATCGCGAGCCATGTTTCTTGGCCGAGGAGGATTATCACTGCTACTTCCATTGACTACGGAAATCGGATGCCGATTGGCACTGCGACATACATGGTTATGTACTCATGACCAATCATGTACATTTGCTGGCGACATCGGAAAAGCCGGAGGGTATGGCTAAGATGATGCAATCCATCGGGAGGCGCTATGTGCAATACATCAACCGCAGCTATCACCGCACCGGCAGCCTGTGGGAAGGGAGATTCAAGTCCAGTTTGGTGCAGGTAGAAGAATACTTGCTGACCTGTATACGCTACATCGAACTGAATCCAGTGCGCGCAAATAGGGTGAACGACCCGGCCCAATATCGCTGGTCGAGCTATCGACAGAACGGCCTGGGGCAAGCAGAGAACGCATCACGCCGCACCCGCTGTATCTGTCGCTGGAAAGACGAGGAAGGTCAGCTTGTTGAATATCGTGGGCTGTTTCGAAGTGAACTGGATGGTGATGCTCTGGCAGACATCCGGCTCGCCTTGGCACAGGGCCAGCTGCATGGGAGTGAGCGGTTCAGCGAGATCATGTGCGCGGCAGTCGGTATAAGGCGTACGCAAAGAAAGCCGGGCTGGCCTAAGATAAAGCACGAAACAGAGTGATCGGTTGAAGATCAAAGTGATTTTGGATTTTTAACAGGAGAGATGAAATGTTAAAACTTAATGCGATGCTGAACCCTTTAATTTGGTTTGAGTCAGAATTTTTTTGAGTATGGCCGTATTCACTGCCATACATTAATGTGTTCCAACGAATAATTATTCGTCAGTGCTCACTGATGTTCTTCGTTGCGACATGAGGTGGCGACATGAGGCGGTCAATGTAAGCCATTGCAACCGCTGAAGCTACGAAGGCCATGTGGATCAGGGTTTGCCACAACATGGTTTTTTCGGCCAGATTGGGGGCATTGATAAATGTCTTTAGCAGGTGGATGGACGAGATGCCGATAATGGCAGTGGCCAGTTTTATCTTAAGTAGGTTTGCATTGACGTGCGATAGCCAGTCCGGTTGATCTGGGTGACCATCTAAATTTAAGCGGGAAACGAAAGTTTCGTAGCCACCTATGATCACCATGATTAGAAGATTGGAAATCATCACTACGTCGATCAAGCCGAGCACGATTAACATGATGTCGGATTCACCAAGGTGCGGTACTTTCTCGACCAAGTGTGTGAGCTCCACCATAAAGTGAAATACGTAAACGCATTGAGCAATGATTAATCCAAGATACAGTGGCAATTGTAGCCAGCGGCTGCCAAACAAGATGGATGTCATAGGTTTATAACGTTGGTTGGTATTTTTTTGTTGCATGATTTTCCTTGAATGATGTTTCTAAATTCAGAATGTTATGTTGCTTTTGTATCGTATTGTATCCCGGTTACAACCATCGCTGCATTGAATTAACTTATCCGCAAAGGACGGGAAAGCAAAGCGCATTTCGTCGTAGGATAACCTACTCATTTCTTTTATTCACGGTTATGTCAACACTGAGGGTGGTTGTCAATAATGGACACCAACGGGTTCATGCCGCCAATCTATTTTCATAGAATTGGCGCTCAAATGCTACAGGAGACAGATATCCCAAATGGGCCCAGTCAAAAATAAAAGAGCAAAAGTCAAAGGGGAGAAAAGGGTCAGCATCGCATTTAATTTGAGCCACCAGGCCACGTCGTCCCCGCAAACCCGCATTGACGCCACGCTTCAAACACCGCTACCGCGACTGTGTTGGATAAATTCAGGCTGCGATTATTCGGTAGCATAGGCATGCGTAGGCACTGCTCCGGTGATAACGATGCCAATATATCCGCAGGCAAGCCACGAGTCTCTGGCCCGAACAGCAACGCATCACCTGCCTGATAACTTACCTCGTGATAAGGCTGCTTGCCTTTGGTCGTGTATGCAAACAGACGCGCACCCGGCAGGGTTTGCAGGCAGGCAGTGAGATCGTCGTGTACACGTAGATCGGCGTACTCGTGATAATCCAGCCCGGCGCGCCGCAACTGTTTATCATCCAGCGAAAATCCGAGCGGCCGGATCAAATGCAGTTGCGCCCCGGTGTTGGCGCACAGGCGAATGACGTTCCCGGTATTAGGCGGAATCTCGGGCTGGAAGAGGATCACATTAAACATTATTGGAGCCTCTGATTTGAATGGATATGCATCTCACTTTCGCTTGCAATGATGGTGGTATTGGCTGATACGGGCTAGAACACATGTGACAAAGTGGTGTGGAAATAAGTTTACGAAGCAGAATGGGGTAATGTCCGCGCAATGACCCAAGCACTGATTTCACGCGCGCCTGCTTTGCGTAAGGTGTGTGCCACTTCGTTCAGCGATGCACCGCTAGTCATTACATCATCCATTATGGCGACATGCTTGCCAGAAAAATCATGCGTGCAGATGAATGCCTGACGCACGTTCTGGTCTCTTTCTTTTCGTGATAACGCTGTTTGTGGCGGCGTATCGCGGCTGCGCTGGCAGGCGTTCAACAGTACTGGAATATCCATCTGCCGTCCAATATGCCGTGCCAGCTCAAACGACTGATTGAAACCGCGCGCACGTAAACGCACCGGATGCAATGGCATTGCAACAAGGCAATCAGGACGTACCGCAATACGCTGCGTCAGTTTGTCCGCAAGGCTGTTCGCCAATATTAATTTTTCATGATGCTTCAGCGCCTGTATTAGCTTATTGAGCGGGAAAGCGTAGGCGAACACGGCCACTGTACGGTCGAAATGCGGTGCTTGTTGCAAGCAATGGCCACAGGTCGCGCCATCGTGCGTAGGCAAGGCACACATCGGGCAGCATGCCGCAGTCAAATAGGGCAAATCAGCATCACACGCGGCGCACAATACGCCATTGCGGCTGGCTATGCCGCACAGAAAACAGGGTTGCGCGGGCAGGGCTTGCCACAATTTTGTGCGGATGTTCAAAAAATGACGAGTCAAAATTGACAAGATTGCGCCCTTTCATGGATGATGCCGGATCATTGTAATTCATTAGACTGCAAGCCATGACGACTCACACCGTGCAATTTACCCGCCCCTCCAAACCCTCGGCACCCTCTCAGCAATCAAGCGAAGCGCAGTGCTGGAGCCTCGCTCAAGTTGAGGCGCTTTTCAGGCTGCCGTTTGCCGATTTGCTCTATCGCGCACAGCAGGTACATCGTGAGCATTTCGATGCCAACGCGGTACAGCTGTCCACGTTGCTGTCCATTAAGACAGGCGGCTGTTCGGAAGACTGCGGCTATTGTCCGCAAGCTGCACGCTATGATACCGGCGTGAAAAGCCAGGCATTGATGGAGCTTGACGACGTGCTGGCAGCTGCCAGCGTGGCCAAGGCCGCTGGCGCGACCCGTTTTTGCATGGGCGCTGCCTGGCGCGGTCCTAAGCAGCGCGATCTGGAATCGGTGCTGACAATGGTGCGCGAAGTCAAAGCGCTGGGGCTGGAAACCTGCGCCACGTTGGGCATGTTGAAAGACGGCCAGGCCGAGCAGCTAAAAGACGCCGGGCTGGATTACTACAATCACAATCTGGACACCGCACCTGAGTTCTACGACGAAATCATTACCACGCGTGATTATCAGGACAGGCTAGACACGCTGGAGCGCGTCCGCAATGCTAACTTGAATGTATGCTGTGGCGGTATCGTGGGCCTGGGCGAAAGCCTTACTCAACGCGCCGGCTTGGTCGCGCAACTGGCTAACCTTGACCCCTATCCTGAAAGCGTACCCATCAATCTGTTGGTACAGGTAGAAGGCACGCCGTTGGCCGACACCAAAGCGCTGGATCCGCTGGATTTTGTTCGGACCATCGCGGTGGCGCGCATCACCATGCCCAAGGCGCGAGTGCGATTGTCTGCCGGGCGGCAACAAATGAGCGAAGCGGTGCAGGCTTTATGTTTTCTCGCAGGCGCTAACTCAATATTTTATGGCGACCAGTTGCTGACTACCGGTAATCCAGAGGTGGAGCGCGACCGCGCGCTACTCGATAAATTGGGTATGTATCCGCTTGCGGCAAAAAGTTAAAGTGCATTGACCAAACTACCTTGCTTGTGATGGAAAATTTCAATGCTTTTTGAAGTACTGCAGGACGAACTCAACACCCGCGCAGCCCAAGGGCTCTTGCGCTATCGCCGCGAATTGCAGGGTGCGCAAGGCACGTGCGTCACGGTAGAGGGCAAATCGATTTTGTCTTTTTCCAGCAACGATTACCTCGGTTTAGCGAATCACCCGCAGTTGATTGCCGCTTTGCAGACGGGAACGCAACAGGTTGGATTGGGTGCGGGTGCATCCCATTTGGTCAGCGGCCATTTCAGCGTACACGACGAGCTGGAACATGCGCTTGCTGAATTTGTCGGCAAGCCCGCAGCGCTGTTATTTTCCTCTGGTTATCTGGCTAATCTCGGCGCGGTGCAAGCGCTGGTCGGCAGGAACGATAGAATCTTTGCCGACAAGCTGAATCACGCATCACTTAATGACGCCATGTTGTTGTCACGGGCGCAGGTGCATCGCTATCGCCACAATGACATGGCGCATCTCGCGCAATTATTGCGGCAACCAAACAGCGGCCGTAAACTTGTTATTACCGATGCGGTATTCAGCATGGATGGCGACCTTGCGCTGCTGCCGGAACTGCTGGCGTTGTGTGAGCAGCATGACGCCTGGTTACTGGTGGATGATGCGCACGGGTTTGGCATATTGGGTGAACAGGGGCGCGGCTCATTATTTCACCATAGAGATTCATCTGGCCTAGCCTCGCCGCGCATCATCTACATGGCGACGCTGGGCAAGGCGGCGGGCGTATCCGGCGCCTTCATTGCAGCGGAACAGGTGGTGATTGATACGCTGGTACAGAATGCGCGCAGCTACATCTACACAACAGCCAGCCCGCCTGCGCTGTCCTGCGCGGTGCTGGCCAGTTTGCGCTTATTACAGAAAGAAGAGTGGCGGCGTACACAATTATGGAAATTAGTTGCGCAGTTGCGCGCTGGTCTGGCCGGACTCCCGTGGGAGTTGATGTACTCCGATACCCCTATTCAGCCGCTGCTGGTTGGCAACAATAATGTTGCGGTAGCCTTGAGCGAAGGTCTGCGCACACGTGGCATCTGGGTGCCAGCCATCCGCCCACCAACCGTTCCGCAGGGAACAGCGCGACTACGCATTTCGCTCTCTGCGGCGCATAGCGAGCAGGATGTGGCGCAATTGATTTCAGCCTTGCATGAGCTTGCACATTGAAAGTCGCGGTGCCGGCGCGCCGCTGTTATTGATACACGGTTGGGGGATGCATGGCGGCATCTGGGGCAATGTGGTGGCGCAACTTGCGCAACACTTCCGCGTGCACTGCGTGGATTTGCCGG
Organism: Candidatus Nitrotoga sp. CP45; assembly: GCA_003402375.1. Lineage (GTDB taxonomy): Bacteria > Pseudomonadota > Gammaproteobacteria > Burkholderiales > Gallionellaceae > Nitrotoga. The sequence goes on along the minus strand of QFXJ01000015.1, from coordinate 15,605 downwards.
GATACGGTGCCAGCTCGATCATCGCGCAATATGATTTGGATGGGTTGGTACAGCGGCTATCTGAGTATTGGCAAACTGAACATGACGATGAGCCGCTGGCGCTATGTGGCTGGTCGCTCGGCGGTCAGATTGCGTTGTGCTGGGCGCACTATGCGCCGCACCAGATCGACAAGCTCGTGCTGGTTGCCACCACGCCCAGTTTTGTGCAGCGTAGCGGCTGGGAATGTGCTATGGCAGCGAATACATTGCATGAATTTTCTGTCGCGTTGCTGGAAAATCATGCGCTGACGTTGAAGCGGTTTATTGCTTTGCAGGTGCGTGGCAGCGAACACGAACGCGAGTTGCTGGCGGATTTGCGTGCCCGTCTATTCAGTCGCGGTGAACCGAATATTGCGGCATTGCGCGGGGGCTTGGAAATACTGCGCAATACCGATTTGCGTGCGGTGTTGCCGCAAATTACTCAAGCTGCTTTGGTCATTGCGGGCGAGCGCGATGTGTTGGCTTCACCCGCAGCATCAGGCTATCTCGCGCAGCAATTGCCCAATGCGCAATTGTTCAATATACAGGGCGCCTCACATGCGCCGTTTTTATCCCACCCGGATATTTTTGTGCAACGGATCGAGGCATTTTTAAATGGATGATTTCCTAATCGACAAACGCCAGGTGCGGATGGCTTTCAATCGCGCGGCCAATGGATACGATACCGCTGCGGTGTTGCAGCGTGAGGTATGCAGCCGCATGCTGGAACGGCTGGATTATATAAAGCAGAAGCCAACGTCTGTACTGGATGTTGGCAGTGGTACTGGCTGGGGCACGCGCCAGCTGTCGCAGCGCTATCCGGCGGCGCATCTGCTGGCGCTCGACATGGCAATTCGTATGCTCAATGTATCGCGCAGCAGGTTAAGCTGGTGGCGCAAGTTATTCGACAGTGGCAAGCACAGCTACGTATGCGCCGATGTCGAAGCCTTGCCGTTGGCAGCCAACAGTATCGAGCTGGCATGGTCGAATTTGACCCTGCAATGGTGCAACGATCTGCCCGCCACCTTCAGTGAATTACACCGCGTATTGAAAGTGGAGGGCTTGGTGATGTTCAGTACCTTCGGCCCGGATACGCTCAAGGAACTACGCAGCGCTTTCCGTGTTGTGGATGATCACAGGCATGTTAATCGTTTCGCGGACATGCACGACATTGGCGACATGCTCAAGGCCAGCGGTTTTGCCGCGCCTGTAATGGACATGGAAATTATCACGCTGACTTACGATAATCTGAAGGCGGTGATGCAGGATTTGCGCAGCATAGGCGCGCACAATGCCACTGCTGGACGTGGGCACGGCATGATGGGTAAGGCTGCATGGCTGGCGCTGCAAGAGAATTACGAACGATTCCGGCAAAACGGCAAGCTGCCCGCGACTTTCGAAGTGATTTATGGCCATGCGTGGAAGCCAAAGTCCAGGGTGACAGCGGATGGCGCGCATATTATTCAAACGCCATTTAAACTATGAGGCTTAGGCGAATCAACCTTATGTATAGCTTCTACCGGATGTTGCAACACTACTGTCCGTTTAAATTAAAAATCGCCAATAAAAACAATGTAACTTACTGACCTATAAGAACCTCAAAACGATGAGTGATTTTACAAATCGGCACCAAAATATTTCCCCTGCAACCGTTGCTAATACTGGGCGTTACGTTGGCAAGATTTAAATTAACCGGACAATAGCCAAGTAAGGTGGGCACGTCTTTGCCTCTACGAGGCAAAGACGTGCCCACCTTACTTGGCTCTCTATCGCACCATCTGTCGGCCCTACCATGCCTCCTCCTGGTGGTGGGACACGACTCCCCCTGCCCCCCGATACTTACATGTTATCGCCGTCTTCAAGCAGTTTACTTGCCATACCATCTTATTAAAGACACTGTCATTTTTTCATTTTAAATGCTCTAAAGTATTGTTACAGCTTGACGAAAAACAATATGGACGGGATCAAATGCAAGAACAAACTTTTCGTACTACCCACATGCCGCTGGATTATTCATTTAAGTGATTGTAGATATAGTCCGCGAAACTAAATAACTTTATATTCCCAGTATAAATGGGATCATATTTATTATTATCGAGACAAAAATGAAACTTACCTTAACTGGAATAATAGCCAGTCTTCTTTTAACCAGCGTAATTTTTGCTCATGCTGAGAATGACGAAGATGTCTTTTCAAAGGCACAGCACTACACAGTTCAAATCAGGAAGGCCGTTTCCATTCCATTTGGAAACGATAAAAAAGGTACCGCGTTCGGAGCCGGCTTCGTGGTGGACACAAAGCGTGGCTGGATTATGACCAACGCTCACGTAGTGTCACGCTCACCAGCGCGATTGGAAGTTGCATTTTTTGGCAGGAAATTCGTGCCAGCAAAAAAGATTTATGTTGATCCTTTCCTTGATCTGGCCATTATTAGTATTAATGAAGAGATGCAAAACGCTACAGCAGCCTTACCCGAATTAGAGTGCACAAATCTGCCCGGAGTTGGCCGTACGGTGGGCACTTTCGGCCACCCCAACGGCCTGAAATTCACTGGGACGCGCGGCATCATATCCGGGCATACAGCCAAGTATGAATCGGAAATGCTGCAAACCGATGCTCCAATCAACCCCGGAAATTCGGGAGGGCCGTTGATCAGCCTGTCTTCGGGTCGTATTGTTGGGATCAATACTTCCAGTATGAACGATTCCCAAAATAGTAATTTTGCTGTGCCAATGCAATATGCTTGCCGCGTGCTAGAACTGTTGCGCGAAGGGAAAGATCCCTCGCCCCCTGATTTGCCACTGGCTTTTTTCAAGGCACCCAACGAACGAATGCAGCTCAAAATTGCCCGTAGCCTGATTGACCCAGTCAAATTCGATTTTCGAGCAGGCGACGAAATCCTCGGTGTGCCCGGTGTGGTGGAGTCCGTCGATAACGAAACCCAACTTATTCATGCCCTCCGTGGAAGGCTCGGCAATGTTGCTTTACGAATCAAGCGGGAGGGGCAAGAACTTGTAATTAATGGAAAACTGGAACCCACAAAAAAAGTTAACGACAAAACTTGTATTATGTTTTCTGGCGTACTTCTTTGCGAGACTCCGCCTTATATGGGACAAGATGATTTCAATCCTGGCAAGATTGCTGTTAATTTCGTCGAATCAGGCTCAGTGGGGGACTTCAATGAAATTGAAAAAATGGATATATTGAGTTCCGTCAATGGAAAGAAGATAGAGTCGTTAGATTCGTTTTATTCAGTACTTAAAACGTCGCAGGAAGAAAAAAAGCCGATTAACTTTGTTTTCAGGGATACGGGTGGAAAAGGTAAACCTTCTTATTTTACCTATACCGAGCGTACACTCCCTGTCGAAAACCTTACTTGGGTCAGCAATGAAAAAAATGGTAGTTGATTCATTGATTTGATGTAGTTAAATCCTGGTCTGACTGTTAATGATTTTGAGTGGTTTGGCTGTCGCACATCGCATGCTAGCGCACGCCGAAATGGACATTGGGTCCGCCAAAATTGCCACCTTCGTTGTCATCCTGCCTGGGTGCCTGAGAATTGCCATAAAACACATCTTCTTTTAATTCTGTTTTTGTCAAGGGTGCAAGATCTGCTGCGCCGCCAAGCAACCAAGGCCTTTGTCCGGCAATCGCATTTAGCACCTTCCCAGATGAATCGCGCGTTGCGATACCCTTCTGGTCTGCCGCAAACGTCGGTAGCGCGCTATCCCAGTTTTCCGGTAGGCCACGCAATTGCATGCAGTCGATCTGTTTGGCCTGATCCGGATATTGCGAGTGATATGCTGCAAACAATTGTTCCCAAGCGGCATGCTCGGTTGTTCCGCGACTGCCAAGCTGGGCCTTGAAGTGAGCCGAAACGCCTTCCGGCACATAAAATTGCGAGTCTGGATCCCAGCCGAAAAACTCCTTCGCCAGTCGCACTTCTTTGGGGCCAATGCAAAGCTGGTCGAGTTGAGTTTGGTCGGTCATGGCTTACTCCCTTTCCATTGTTCCTCGCGGCGTTCTGGCGCAATGAGCAAAATTGTCCAACATTGAATTACAGGCTAGTTCTTGAAAAGCCTTCTTTAACTTTATCGCGCAGGGCAACGTGCAGGTATGTTTAATTACCTTTCGTCAATTTGTCACTCTTTGATTTGATACAAGCCATCAGGTCGATCCAGGACTTGGCAAAAGCTTCGGTGCCTTCGCGTTGAAGGTCGGCGGCTAGCGTTTCATCGTTAATACCTTCTTCCGTGAATTCGGCGAGTACGCTTTCTGCATAGCCGCCATCAACCGGCAGGGAGCCATTCACTTCGCCATGATCGGCAAAAGCTAGCAACGTCTTCTCAGGCATGGTGTTGACGGTATCGGGTGCCATGAGCGCTTCGACGTAAAGAATGTCTGAGGCATCAGGATCCTTGGTGCCTGTGCTGGCCCAAAGCAGACGTTGCGTCCGGGCTCCAGAATTGGCCAGCTTCTGCCAACGCTGTGATGCGAGCAACTCGCGATAAGCTTTGTAAGTGCGCATGGCGATTGCAATGCCTAGACGATTGCTTAGACCAGGTTGAATTTTTTCTTTGATAGCCGCATCCCAGCGGCTGACAAAAATCGATGCTACGGAATTAACGACAGGATCAAGGCCGCTGGCGATGCGTCTTTCTATTCCGCGTATATACGCTTCGGCTGCTGCGATGTAATGTTCGCGCGAGAACAGCAACGTGACATTCACCGGCACGCCCGCAAAAATGGCCTCTTCAATTGCAGGAATACCTGCACGAGTGCCTGGAATTTTGATGAAAAGATTGGGACGGTTTGCTTGCGCATGAAGTTGTATCGCCGCTTTAATGGTGCCGGCCGTATCGTCAGCCAGCAAAGGCGACACTTCCAGCGATACCCAGCCATCAACCCCGCCAGTGGCATCATGAATCGAACGAAAGAGGTCGGCCGCCTGAGTTAAATCTTCCAGGGCCAGCTCAAAGAACAGTGCTTCGCCGGATTTACCCGCTAGCGTTTTTTGACGGATAGACTCGTCATAGAAAGCCCCCCTATTAATGGCATTATCGAAAATCGTGGGGTTAGAAGTGAGCCCCGTTACTGATAATTCGTCAATGTAGCGGCGTAATGTGCCGCTGGTCAGAAGCTCGCGTGTGATGTTGTCAAGCCAGAGTGTCTGACCGAGATTATGCAGTTGTTGTGTGGGCTTCATGGTTTCTCCTGTTATGCATGGGTGGCTTTGATAATACCGAGCAATGCGGGCAAATCGAAATTGATCAGATCGCCAATGCGCTGCATCATTGTTTCAGCGGATGGATAGATATCATGTTGCTGTCTGCTCCGTTATGGGATTAAACCAACCTCCGTCTGCTGCGATCAGCGCATCTGATATTTCCGGTCCCCAACTGCCAGGTTGGTAGGGGAGTGCGGAATGATGGGTTTTAAGAACGGGCTCGACCACCGCCCAGGCAGCCTCAATCGCATCCTCACGGGTAAACAGCATGCCGTTGCCGGCCATAACGTCAGTCAGGAGCCGCGCATAGGGTGTTTCCTCTTTCGGTTGTTTATAAAACAAATCAAGTTCTTGCTGATCGCCGACGAACTCCTTGCCTACGCGTTTAACGCGGGCAGCGAGGGCTATTACGAAACCGGGGGAGAGTCGAAAGCGCAGATAGTTGGCTCGACCATTCGCCGGAGCTGAATCGTCGAACAGCCTTTGCGGCGGCGGTTTCAGCTGAATCAGCACTTCTGCCGCTGTTGTAGCCAAAAATTTGCCAGAACGCAAATACCAAGGTACGCCTGCCCAGCGCCACGAGTCGATGAATAACCGCAGAGCGCAGAAAGTTTCAACGTCGGAGCCCTTCGCCACGTGTGGCTCCTTCCGGTAACCAACATACTGGCCGCGCACCAAGTCGTCAGGATGCAGAGGACGCATGGCTTTAAAGACTTTTGCTTTCTCGATGTGTACGGCTTCATAGCCCTGGTAGGCCGGCGGCTCCATGGCAAGCAGCGCTACGAGCTGGAACAGGTGGTTCTGAATGACATCGCGCAGACAGCCAGCGCTTTCGTAAAATGCACCGCGACCCTCCACGCCGAAATTTTCGGCTAGCGTTATCTGGACACTCGCCACGCAGTTGCGGTTCCAGATCGGCTCCAGGAACGAATTGGCGAAGCGAAAATAAAGAATATTCATGATCGCCTCCTTTCCAAGGTAGTGGTCGATACGAAAGATGGAGTTTTCCGGGAATACCGATTTTGCAATGACGTTAAGCTCACGCGCGGATGCCAGATCACGCCCGAACGGCTTTTCCACGATAACGCGCGCATTCTCAGCCAAACCAGCTGTGCCGAGTCCTTTTATGACTATCTCGAAAAGCGCGGGCGGGATGGCAAGATAATGCGCTGGGTGTTGTGCAACCCCCAGCGCCTCCTTGATTGCTTTGTATGTAGCCGGATCGTTATAGTCGCCCGCCACGTACCGGAGCAGGGAGAGAAGATGACTCAGGGCCTGCTTGTCATCGATCTTGCCAGATTTTTTTATACCGTCCGTCGCCCGTTTTCGAAGCTGTGCCAGACTCCATTGCGAGGAAGCGACGCCGACCACCGGTACATTAAGGACGCCGCGCTTTACCATCGCATAGAGCGCCGGGAATATCTTTTTGTAAACGAGGTCGCCCGTCACACCGAATAACACTAACGCATCAGACTGCACCGCGCCACTTTTAGTCCCGTCCATCTCAATTTTCTCTTTTCTCTTTGCCATGTCCATCAAATTGCGTTTTTATCGTGGAAGAGGAGCAAGCCTGTCGGCATCATTGCCATTAGTTCTGGCACACAATGCAGCTTAAGAGCCTAGCACTGATTATTTGATTTGAATAAACGAAGCTGCTGACTGTATTGCTTTATTCACACGTGTCTTTACATGATAAGCATTTCATCGAAATGATTTTCGAGTCTGTACGCCGTCGAACATAGCGTCAAAGAACACGAGCAAACACTTGTCACATTGCGTTTTATTCACGCATGCTCAACATATGTTCGGCGATCGGTCGCGTATAATCATTAAGATATCGTGCATATCCAGCCCGAAAATATTTCCCATTCAGAAATTGTAAGTCTGCTTGGCCATTCTCATCATATGCCATTAATACGCCATCAAAACGGAATCGATGTCTCGTCGCGGAACGCACCTTGCCCATGCAAAAGTGGGCTGCGCTACAAGCACTGCTGTGGTTTGTTGAATACTAACGCATCAACTGCGGCGGCGAGATACGAGCGCAATCGTCAGGCGGGGCTCGACTTGCAACGAGGCGGCAGGTTTTTTCAGGCTATTGAGGCTTATGATGCCGTCCTCCGGGAACAGGGCGAAGATTGGGAAGTCGCTCACATGAGAGCTGTCACGCTCTACCAGCTCGGTCTCATGGATGAATCGCGCGCGGCTTTTGCCGCGTTGTTATCCACCTCCGCCGTGCATTTTCCCGGTTTCTGGTCCAATCTCGGCTTGCTATTGGCATCTGTCTGCCCGGATCATCTGTCTTCGTTTTTGCAAAATAAACTCGTCGAATATCGACGCATGCACCCGGCATTAACAGGCGCCAAAGCGAACCAAGACCGGCGCAGCCAGATACCTCATCCGAAAAAACTTCCGACCGTGTCGGTTGTGATGCCGGCTTACATGCACGCAAGATATGTCGCCGAGGCGATCATTTCAGTGTTCGCCCAGACACAATATCCGTTGGAGCTAATCGTGATTGACGACGGTTCCATCGATGACACAGTTGCACACTGTCGTGCTGCGCTTGTTGCGGCTCCATTTCCGGTAACGTTCATCGCCCGCGAAAATCGGGGCGCTGCAGCTACCCTGAACCAGGGTATTGCATTAGCCAAAGGTGATTTTATCCAGCTGCTCAATTCCGACGACCGACTGCCGGCAGAGCGCATAGCGACGATGCTGCCCATTTTGCTGGAAAGCAATGCCGATTGGGGTTACGCACGTGTTTCATATATGGATACACACGGCCAACCCCTTGGCCACCTTGCCGATGTCCGCGTCGCCGCATTGATGGCAGCCCAGAATGCAACGGTTATGTCTTGCACACTGGGTTTGGCGATGCTGCGCGCGAACTCGGCCATTTCCAGCGGCAACCTACTGTTCCGCAAACGTCTCTGGGAAACCTTGGGTGGGTTTCGCGACTATCGCTATAACCATGATTGGGATTTTTGCTTGCGTGCAACGCTGCAGTGCGAGCCGGTATTGGTGCCGCACCCGCTATACGAGTACCGTATCCATGACCACAATACCATCACCGAAGCCGCCGGTAATCCGCGCATGGAACACGGCAAGGTCATGGCTGCTTTCGTCAGCCTCGTGCAAAACCAACCCACTTGGCCAAATCCTTTTGCGCCAACGTTTGCCAACTGGGGCGATGAGTTTATTGCCCTGCTTGGCGCAACCGATGCATTGCAACACTTGCCGATTGAGTTAATCGAGCAGGCGCTTCAGGCTCCCCTTTCGCTAACTCCCTCAAATCGGATTGGAGAAGTATCATGCGAGTTTCTTTAATCGTGGCGTCCGAACCCGATTTTTTTAAACACAAACAGCAGAATTTCTTCGCATCAGTAGCAGCCCAAACCTACCCGCATGATGCGTTCGAGTTTATCTTCGTCGATGGACAGGCCAATGCTTCTACATCGCGGGCATTCGCTGAATTTCGCCAACAGCATCCAGCGATCTCGGCGTCATTACTCAACTGTCCAAGTCCGGCACGGGCGACCCAAAACAACATGGCTGCCGCTCAGGCCGATGGTGACCTGCTGGTATTTCTCGCGGACGACTTCGACCCTTCCCCCGGCCTAATTGCCGCTTACGCGGAATACCACACACTGAACCCTGATCTTAACGCTGTGGGCATAGGCCCGGGGCTATTTCCTGATGACTGCCGAAAAGACCTCTTCGCGCGCTGGCTGGAAGACTCGGGCAAAATATTTGGCGTTCCCATGCGTCGTATTTTGGCGGTCTGGCCCAAGACATTTTTCTATGCCGGCAATGCCTCAATCAGGAAAGCCAAATTCCAGTCGCTCGGCGGTTTTGATGAACGGTTTTTAACCGATGCCTGGGACGACTTTGAATTCGGCGTACGTTGGGTGGCCAGCGGCGGATATTCCCAGTTCGTCGCGGGCGCCACGGCGGTACACCGACATGCCGTCTCATTCGACGAACGCTGCAGGAACATGGAGCACGCCGGTAAAGCCGCCCGGGTATTGGAAAAATTGCACCCCAATCTGGATCATTCATGGCGTACCATGATTCATCGGGACAACGAACCACTCCACCCATCACCTGAAGCAAATGCCCCCATGCATGCCTGGATCGCCTTCTATACCCAGCAACTGGATGCCGCATTTCGGCGCGGTTATCTTGGCGCTGTCGAAGCGGACTGAATAACCCGGCCAACGCCGTGCTCTGATTTCACGGGTGGAAAGGCGTGGTTGATGAGTACAGGATTCGACGTTCGGATAGAGATCGGGCAGCGCTATTCGGGGTACACTAACCAACAGTAGTTGCGCAGTGCAGAAGTTTGAAGGAGACCGAAAGAAAATGTAGCAATGTTAGAATTGCCCCCGTTCTTGCGGTTTTATCGTGGTGTTTTATTTGAAAAATTAGGGTGTACTATATTTTTACCTCAAATAAAAACAAAGCATTGCAAGACGGGTGCCGGACTACATGCCTCTAAGGTGCTTTCTCAGGCGTTTTTAGGATTTCTGCTTTACGTTAAATGATCTAGGGCGGTGATATGAATACGCTGTGTTTCGTATCGAATCTTACGAGTACTGAGTGGGCCGCGTGGGTACAAGCGCTCGGTTCAGTCGCCGCTATAGTCGCAGCAGCATGGATTGCCGTGCATCAAGCTAAGTTACAGCATCGAAATGCACTTGATCTGCACATGACAGAACAACGCACGGCGCGAGTTGACATCGCAAAAACGTTGTCCGTTCTTGCAAAGAATTCAGCAAAGGCAATGAGACATATTTTAGGTCAATTGAAAGATCGTGAGTCCGTGCACAAGGTAGCAGAGAGACTCATTCACTGTGATATTGGTGAATTACGCCGCATTGATAAATATTTGAGTGAAATTCCACTTCATTCAGTTCCGTATTCCTTGGTCACTCCAACTATGGTGCTGGGCGCTACCGTGCGCCAATTCATTGAGAAAGTCGAAATGACATTGAGATTTTACAGCCAGATGGATTCAAGCATGTTTGAAGATTTTTTTGAAACAATTGGCGCAATGAACCTCAGTATTGATGAAACTTGTCGCAATGTGACTGCCGAAGTGAAGAACCTGAATGCGTAGGCCAGGCCATTACAAACAACCTAATGATGAATAAATAGGGGAACAAATATGGTCAGCCATGTAGCCCACGCGGATTCGTCATTTTGGAGTAAGCGTAGCTTGGGTTAACGTAGATACCGTCTTTAAACGTATTTTTAAATAATCGTGAGCTACGTCTACGACACCGTCGGCACCCGCACCCACCTCACCTGGCCTGACGGCTAAAGCATCAGCACCGAGGAAGCATAATCGCCGAAGCGGTTGCGGCGGGGAATGTAGTGGCGATACGTGGGTATGGACCGTTTGGCGAGAATGGAACCACTGCGCCAAACCGGTTTGGTTATACAGGGCAGCAATATATCGCCGGACTGGGATTGTATTATTACAAGGTCAAGTGGTATTCACCCACGATGGGTCGGTTTCTGGAGACGGATCCGATCGGGTATGCGGATGGGGTGAATTGGTATGCGTATGTGGGGAATAATCCGGTGAATCACAGGGATCCGACGGATTCTATTGGTTTCAGCAGGATTGGCAAGCGGCGTATCCTATCGTTGGTCGGTTTGATAGCTTGATAGAGCCTGGGGGTTCGACAATTTCAGCCCGAACGCGGTTTATACTTTACCGTGCTGGATCAATAATGGTGCTGGCAAATTTGTGCGGCCAGGCTTGAGCCTAAATTTACTACAGCACCCCATGTTCTATTTCTTCCAGATAGATAAACGAGGGCACTTTTACACCGGCTTTTTTTCTGATTTCCACTAACTCAGGGGACTCGAAAAAACGCCGGGCATTGTCCAGCGATGACCATTGCGAGAAATGGACGATGTTGTTTGCGTCATTATCGTATCGCAGCAATTGGTAGCTAATTTCCCCAGCATTTTTTCTAATGTTTGCGGCTTGATCAAAAATAGCCTTCCATGCTGGATAAGCCGCCACTTCGTGAATGATTAAAACGTATTGCATATAAACCTCATTGATAAAAAATCGCACAATTTCTATGTTGTGTGGCGTTGGATGGACTTCAATATAGTGAACCGTCGTTGTGTGTAAATTGCCATTTGCCTTCGACGAGAAGCGCCTTTAAATCATCATCTGGATATTGCGCCGAATCTCCTGGGCTGCGGTCGCCTACCTCAAGGAAATGCACTTCGTCGCTGGTGCGGTTCACCAACTGGTGCGCGTTTCCTGTGCCGGCTTTGAATCCCGCACACATACCAGGAGAAAGCTGTGTTTCGCCTGCATCGGTAATCAAAATGGGATGCCCGTGCAAAATGTAGATAAATTCGTCTTGCTTGGAGTGGGCGTGACGTAGCGCTGAAGCAGCACCGGGCGAAAGCCGCGTTAAATTTACCCCGAAGTTTGAAAGGCCAAACAAGTCTCCTAGAGCGCGCTTTTCCCGACCCTTCATACGTGAAGCGAATGGTTCTGGATAATTCGATAGTTTCGGACGTGGCGTAACTTGCGCGGCCATAACAGCTACGGGTTCTTCCCGATTTTTCATAATAACTCCTGACACTGGGGATAAATTTTGTGTACCCCGCTTGACTGTAATATTAGATTGTTTTTCTTAAAATCAGTTTATGTGGGAGAGCCAGCACCTGCTGATATCCTTTATTTTGCGGCGGCTCTAAGTTGGAGTGCGGTTTTATTTTCTTTTTTGGCAGGATGCCGAAGTGCATGGCGGATGAGCCATTTTACCTCGTTGGTAGCTTCGGTTAACCAACGCTCACAAATTGTAAATACAAATTCAGGGTGGTCTTTCGCAATATCGCCAAGATGATTTGCAACACTTCTTCGCACATAGAGATCTTGGTCATTTTTTAAAGCTTCGAGTATCGGAAGCGCAGAAGTTGGATTCGCGATAAATGCGGGAATCCGTGCCGCCCAAGGCAATCTGGGGCGGGTACTTTCCGAGCAAAGCCGCCGGACATGGGGGTCTGGGTCAGAGGTCCATTCCAGCAGTTGCGATAACGTGCGTTCTTGTTGTTTGATCAAAAATGGACGCATGGAAAATTCTGCACTGAATCGTTTGGTGAGTTCATATTGTGCCCGCATCGAAACCAAGAACGGGTCATGCCCATCGTTTTCTTCAAACTCCCATCCATACTCTGCGATAAAACTAATATGTGGCAGGTAAAAAAATACCGCCAATCCTAGCGTATCAGTGCGGGTCAGCGGCGGAGTCAGGGAAGCCAAGATGATCTCTATGGCAGTTGCATATTTCCGGGGCAAGTATAGGCGGAGCGTTCGCGCTAGTTTTTTGCCACGCTCTAGTATGCCGAGTGGCTCCAGGCCATTCGATGCATCCCGACAAAATGATTCTGTATCAAACTGGGGATACACCAGCAAAATATTGTGCGCTAAACAATCAACCGACTCTAAGCCAAGCAGGTTCTTAAGCGGAATTCCCTTTTGCATGGAATTCGGCGCAGCGGGAATACGCGGTAAATTATTTGATGTGGTTATCATTCGGTAATTAAACTGATCAATTTATGGGCACCTCTAAAAATTCAGATTTGCGAGCATCCCCTTCGGGGATTGCCTGCTTAACCCGTCTCGTCACAATACGTTGTTGCTCACAAAAAATGTTTCCTTACATATCAATTATATGCTGCGTTAACATTTTTTATTCGCGCCTAGTCTTGTTTAGAACTCTAAATTTTTAGAGGTACCCTTATTTACGGCGCGGCCACCATCGCACGGGGAAAATTCATGAATACCCATTATCAGCGGGAGTCGGCATCCCCAAATCTTCTAGTTCCCAATTTAAGCGTCTTCTGACTACCAAGCGGCCTGTACGCCAGCAAAAACGGTACGTGGCAATCCGGGCGATAGGGTGGGTGCGGCACCTGTTCCACCCGCACTGTCAGCATAACGTTTATCGGCTAGATTCATGATGCGTCCTGACACTGACACCCCTTTCGTGATTTCATGGCTAGCCCGCAGATTCCATAACTGGTGTCCTGCGTATTTCCCGGTGTTGGCCGCATCCAGCCAGTAAGAACCCATTTTCACCCATTCAATTTGGGTGGTGGTACCCTTCGCTGGGGTCCAAGTCAGGCGCGTATTGCCAAACTGGTTAGGCGCAGATTCAACATCCTTGCCGGTATTGTTTGCACCGGTAAATTGATTGGTAACCCAAGATTCGTAGGTATGCTTGGCATAACTATAAGCAAGATCTAACCGCAACTTTTCTGTAAAGGCGGTACCTATCCCCAACTCAACACCCTGATGCTTGGTGCTGCCGTTATTCGAGGAAATCGTGATCTGGTTGAGTGCATCGCGCTGGTTAAGGATGTCATCACGTTTTCTTAGCGAGTACGCGGTCAAATCGTAACTCCAACCCTTCGCATCGCCACGCAATCCCACTTCGTACTGGTCCGCTTTGATAGGTTTGAGTTGCAGAAAATCGGTCGCTTTGGTTCGGCCCCGGTCGAGCGTTGAGTCATGGCCTGCCCGGAATAAGTTACTCTCGCTCGGCGCACGGAACCCCTGTTTATAAGAAGCGTATACATGGGTGACGGGAGTCAATGCAAAATTCACGCCCAATTTGGGGCTAACCTTCGAAAATGATTGCGAGCTACTAGCATTTTGCCAATAATGTTTTGTGCCATTAACGAGATCACCCGCCGCCAAATTGTTAGTCATGTCGTAACTTATGGAGTCATATCGCACCGCAGCCGTCACACGCAACTTTTCTACCGGGGAAAATTCAGTATGAAAATAGGGTGACGCACTTTGATAAGTCACGTCGTAATCATAGATGCGTGGCCCTACCGTATAGCAATTAAACTTCTGAATACTTACTGCCGTACCGGCGACTGAGCAACCTGGAGCGGCAAAACTAATGGCATCCTCGGTGCGTTTCCCGGGGCTATAGTCATAATCAAAACCCACGATTACGCGCGCCCTCAATGCATTTGGGAAGTCCTTACGCCATTTGGTAAGCACACCTAGCGATGTAACATCGGATTTTTCAATTCGGGGATCACTGGTCGCGCCAGTACTAAAGTTATATGAACCATTGAGGTCCATTTTGTTATTTCGGAAATATGGCGTAATCGAGATGAGTTCATTTTCACCAATATAATGATCTATATTAGTTGAAAGCCGCAACGCGTCTACCTTGCGGAATGCAACAGGGCGTGCATTCACGGTCGGCGTATTATTATATTCAAAGGGTGTCAGAGCCGAATTTGCGCCGGTTTCTTGGTCAATTTTGGTATATCCCAAAATGGTTTTTAATACCGTGTTACCGCTAGGCGCATAATCCCAGCGCAGATTAGTGCTCAACCGGTCATATGCAGTTTTCTCGCGCCAACCATCGGTATGCGAGACATTTACATCGGCACGTAGCGCGCCAAATTCTTTTTGCCCGGTATTGACATGACCTAGTGCTCTATACCAGCCGTAGCTGCCTATTTCTGTGGAAAGTCCAGCACCACTTTGGGTAGTTGGCTTGCTTGTCAGGATGTTTACCGTACCGCCGATCGCATCGGAGCCATAGAGCGCCGAGCCTATTCCCTTCACCACTTCAACGCCGCCTGCTTGGGGAATGTTGACCTCATACAGCGCATTATGGTTAAAAAATCCGGTAGCACGAATTGGAATGCCGTCTTCCAGATACAAGTAAACAGGGTCGGTACCAATCTTTTGGCGTATGCCCATGGTATGCCCTTCACCATTGGTGACATTGACCGCCACCCCGGGAATTTGCCCAAGCAGTTGCTGCGGATGGGCCGGTGCGGTGAACGCAATGGTCTCTTTCTTGATTATTCCGACTGACTCTGACACTTCAGACAGGGGCGTCGGCTCGCGGGTTCCGGTAACAGTCACTTCTTCCAAAACAGATAACGCTTGGGTCTCATTTGCCGCAAATACAGCAGGATTAATGAGTAGTGTCAGTGCACTGATTGCGAATTGTTTTGTGCGTATCATGTTTTTCCTGAGTGTGAATTTTGGGGTGTAACGTATTTATTTCTATCAATTGGTAAAAACCACCAGCTTTAGCTGGTGCATTTAAGGTTTTAAACACTATGAGTTTCATCATACGTTCTGTGAATATGGTTTTAGCGGAGTCCGCCACGGTTTGCCCACTTTTAGTGGGCGGCGGCCGAAGCCTCAACCCACCTACTTTATAGACTCGGCCCGATTTATCCGTGAGTCACCCAGTTTAAATTGCTCATAGAACTTGTATTTATTGACTTGCACGAGTGTCTCTCATACATGAGTCGCGGATAAATCAGGCCGGATCAA